>CP107217.1:600000-1200000 GCA_025757745.1 Coriobacteriaceae bacterium | reverse complement strand
GAAGCACTACAAGCTCACCGTTTCGGGTGAAGACTTTAGCTGGACCTATCAGCCCGAATCCGACGAGCCCATCGTCGACGGCGAGGCAGCTGCCCACGAGATTATCGGCAGCAACGAGCCGCTGCTGTGGCCTTCGCGCCTGATTGCCTCGCTCGGCGGCAAGAACGTTAGCGCGACCAAAAACGGTACCATCGACCTGGAACAGGACGTCGACCTGTCCATGCTCTCGGACGCCTTTGACCAAAAGCAGTTCGAGGAGGATCTGGGTGCCGCCATCGACGCATTCAACGAGGGCCGCACGGGTACCTTTGAGGCATCGAGCTCCTACGACGAGAAGGCGGGCAAGTTCACGATCGAGAAGGCCCGCTCCAACGAAAAGCTCAACCGCGAGCATGTCATTAAGTATGCGGAGATCGAGCTCGCGTCGCTGTCCGAGACCGTCGATCTTACGAAGCTCGGAAACGATGCCTACGAGCCGCTCAACGGCACACTCACCAACGACCAGATCCAGGCCGCATGCGATGCCGCCAACAACTTCCTGGGCGTTAACGTGACCCTTAAGCTCAACGGCAACGATGCCGGCAAGGTCGACGGCAGCTCGGTGCTGCAGTGGATCAGTTTTGCCGACCCCGCGAACCCCACACTTGACACCTCCCAGATCAGCAACTGGGCAGCAGACCTCGCCAATGGCTTTAACACCGTGGGCTCCACTCGTTGGTGGACGCGCGCCGATGGCAAGCAATGTGCCGTCGAAGGCGGTGACTTTGGTTGGTCTATCGATAGCAGCACGCTTGCCAAGCAGGTCGAGGATGCTATAAACAACAAGCAGACCGGCGAGATTGAGATCAATTACTCCCAGAAGGCCGACACCTTTACCGCCAAGGGCGAGCCCGATTGGAAGGCGTATATCGACGTCGACCTGTCCGAGCAGCACGCGCGCTACTACGACGAGAGCGGCAATATCGTTTGGGAGGCCAACTTTATTTCCGGCAAACCGGGCGAAGACGCCACCCCCGAGGGCGTGTGGCAGATCAACAGCAACGACGGCGCCACCAAGCTTATCGGCGCCAAGGACCCCAAGACCGGTAAGCCCAAATACGAGAGCCCGGTGAGCTACTGGATGCCGTTTGAGGGCAACATGGTTGGCTTCCACGACGCTACCTGGCAAAACGATTCGAGTTTCGATAGTGCCGAATCGTACAAATGGTGCGGTAGCCACGGCTGCATCAATCTGCGCCTGGCCGATGCCAAGGCGCTCCACGACTGCATCAAAGTCGGTCTGTGCGTGGTCGTGCATTCCTAGCACATCACGCGTGTCACAACAAAGCTCAGCGTCACCTACCTTTCGATGCTGAAAGAATCGCGCCTGTGCGCCCGCCCCAACCGGTGGGCGCATATACTTATCGCGGTAAGTTCTATAAAGGAGACGCTATGTCGAATGTCCCCACCATCACCCCGGGTCCCGACGATACCGGGCGCGTGCCGGAAGGCGCAACTGAAACTCTACCGCTCATCACAAGCGCCCCCACGGCACAGCAAAACGACGACGAGCAAGGTAACGCCGGAATATCCGACGATGAGGCTTACGCAAAGCTCAAGGCCAAGCGCGCGGAGCGGCGCCGCAAAAAGCTCGTCCGCCGCGGCATCGCTGCCGGCATCGTGGGCGGCATTGTCCTAATTGCCATTATTGTGAGCGTTGTCCTCAATTCGCAGCCGCAATCTGCAGGTGAACCTGTTACCGACATGGTCATGGAAGGCACCTTTACCACGACTGTCGAGGCAAAAGGACAGCTCAAGCCAATTTCTGCCTCAGTGGTCTCCCCTTCTGTTGACGGCACGGTAGCATCGATCAACGTGCAAGCCGGTCAGAGCGTCAACGAGGGCGACGTGCTCATGACCATTAAAAACGATGAGCTCGATAATGCCGTTGCCGAGGCGCAGCGCGCGGTCGCGGCCGCCCAGGAAGACCTGAAAAACGCACAGGCGACACTTGCTGCCGCACAGGCAGCACCGACGCTGGATGCCGACGGAGTGACCACCCCGACGGATGCAACCGCCAACGCCAGCGCCGTCTCGAGCGCTCAGCGCAATCTCGCCTCGGCCCAGGCAACCCTGGACCAGGCAAACGCCAAGGCGACCGAACGCACCGTAAAGGCCCCCAGCTCGGGTAGCATCGTCGAACTCAACGCCAAAGTGGGCGCCACGGTGACCGGAGGCATGGTCATGGGCGAAGGTGACACGAGCGGCGGCAAGCAGTGCATGCAAATCGCCGACCTCTCTAAGATGAAGGTGACGGTTCAGGTGGGCGAAAAGGACATCGCCAAGATCGCCGTGGGCCAGAGCGCCAACGTTACCTATCCCGCGTTTCCCGATATCGTGAGCCAGGGCACCGTCACGGCTATCGCATCGGTTGCAAACTCCGACGCAGCCAACGGTGGTGGCGGAAGCGTAACCTTTAACGTCGACATCCTCATCGAAGCACCCGACAGCCGCCTTAAGCCCGGTATGACTGCCGAGGTCTCGGTGGTGACCGAGCAGCTTGACGACGTAGTCATGGTGCCCACCATGGCGCTCATGACCGAGGATGGCGAGCACTATTACGTCAATCTGGCCACCGATGACGAAGGCAAGGAAACGCGCCGCGTGAAGGTAACTGTCGTGACGCAAAACGACAACGAAGCTGTGGTCGGCAAGACGCAGGTCAAGCGCGACGAGCAAGGCAACGAGATCAACCCCGACGTGCCGGTTACCAAGCTGCGCGATGGAGACACCATCGTGGTGGATACCGGCGCGGGCATGACGGCAGACGGCGGCGACAGTATGCCTGCCGATGAGGGCATGTAATGCGCCCCGTCATCGACATCCGCAACGTGCACCGCATCTTTGAGAGCGAGGCCGGTTGCGCTCACATCCTGCACAATGTGAGCCTGGCGGTGGACCCCGGTGAGTTCGTCGCCATCACCGGCCCCTCGGGCTCGGGCAAGTCGACGCTCATGAACATCCTGGGTTGCTTGGACAAACCGACGGCGGGCGACTATTACCTGCAGGGCCTCAATGTCGCCGAACTCGACGATGATGAGCTCACCGAGGTGCGTGCGCTGAGCATCGGCTTTGTCTTTCAGAGTTTCAACCTGCTGCCGCGTCTGTCGGTTATCGAAAACGTCATGCTGCCGCTGTCCTACACCAATGTGCCGCGCAACCAGCGCGAGATGCGCGCCGTGCACGCACTGCAAGCCGTCACGCTACCGGTCGACCATTGGGACCACCGCATATCGGAACTCTCGGGTGGACAGATGCAGCGCGTCGCCATCGCGCGCGCCCTCGTCAACGATCCGCCCATCATCCTGGCCGACGAGCCCACGGGAAACCTGGACTCGGCAACCGGGGCGCTCGTCATGGAAACCTTCCACAAGCTCCAGGAGCGCGGCAAGACCATCGTACTCATCACGCACGACCCGGGCATTGCCGCCGAGGCCGACCGTGCCGTGACCATTCGCGACGGGCGAATCCATGACGGCGCATATATCGCGCATGCGCCGAATACGCTACGCGGCGCCATCAGCAACCTACCCGCGATTGATGTACCTTCTACACCGTCGAAAGGAGCGAAGGCATGAGCACCCGCGATCTTGTCCAAGAAGCCCTGCACTCGCTCGAGGCCAACAAGGGACGTAGCCTGCTCACTATCCTAGGTATCGTCATTGGCATCGCCTCGGTCATAGCCATGACCTCGCTCATCGGCGGCATCCAAAACAGCCTGGTCAACAGCTTGGGCCTCAACGCGGCCCGCATGGTGCAGATCTACTCGTCCCAAGAGCTCACCGATTCGGATGTTGAAAAGCTACGAAAAATGGTGCCGCAAATTGAGCAGATCGGCATCGTCGACAGCGCCTATTCCGAGTACAGAGTTGGAGATAAGAGCTATACCGTCATGGCACAGGGCGTCGATAGCGACATGCTCGACGCCGTGGGCGCCAGCAAGATCGTCGCCGGTCGCACCTATAGCGACATCGAGTCCAAATCCGGCGCGCACGTGGCGCTCATTGGCCGCGGCGGCGCCGATCAACTGTACGGCAACGAACAGGACGCGATTGGCAAGACCATCAAGGTTTCGAGCGGAGACGTACAGATCATTGGCGTCATCGACGGCGGCAACGACTCCATGGGTTCGCTGAGCCTGTACATGCCACGAGCAACGATCTCCGAGCTCTACGGCGATGACAATCCGTCGTTTCCCAGCGTGACGGCACTCGCCGCCGAGGGCACCGATATGGACGAGCTCTGCAAGACGATCGAATCCAAAGTTCGCAGCATGAAGGGTATCTCGGAGGACGACGATTATGAAAGCGTGTCGGCAAGCTCCATGAAGAGCGCTATCGATGCCCTCAACTCCTTTATGGGCGCCTTCTCGCTCATCATGGGCGCGGTTGCCGGCATATCGCTGCTTGTGGGCGGTATCGGCATCATGAACATGATGCTCACCAACGTGACCGAGCGCATCCGCGAAATTGGCATTCGCCGCGCTCTGGGCGCAAGCCGACGTGACATCACCGCCCAGTTTTTGGCCGAATCCTCGGCGCTGTGCATCACCGGCGGCATTTTAGGTGTCGTGATTGGCTATCTGCTGGCCTGGGGGCTCACGTTCTTTGCCGCCAACTCGGGCATTATGAGCGAGTTCGGAGCCACCGGGACGATTACGCCGAGCTTCTCCATTACAACTGTGCTGCTCGCGTTTGCCGTATCGGTCGGCATCGGCGTGATCTTTGGCTTCTACCCCGCCCGCCGCGCCGCGAAACTCGACCCCGTGGAGTGCCTGCGCTACCAGTAGAACCTCAACCCTAAGTTGCGGTGAAATAGGGACTGTTTGGGGGTGCGGACAGAAAGTTGGACCGCGGGGCGGTCCGGACTGGAGGTTCGCATGTACAGCAGGGAGAAGGTCGAGCTCTTCCTCCTGGCGACGGAGGACGGCATGGGGCCCACCGCCGCCGCGGAGTTCGCGGGGGTCACGGTGAGCGCGGCCAAGAAGTGGGCGACGGGCCACCTCCCGCGCAGCTACACCGGCGGGGGCTGTAGAATCGTGGCGAGGGAACCGCCACGGAAGGAGGCCAGCTTGGGCCCCGACAAGTCGATCTACGCCCCGCCCGCGACCGGCCCGCTCGCCGGGCTCAACGAGGACCAGATAGAGAACCTGCTGCTCAGGGCGGTGTTGGCCGACCTAAAAGCGGAAGGGTGGGACCCGGCTTCGATCTCGAACAGGAGCAAGTGCGAGCTCGGCGAGAGATTGAGGCGGGCGACCGCCCTGCCCCTCCGCTCGATCACAGGTTTCTTGAGGATATCGAAGAGCTCCTATGAGTACTGGAGGCCCCGCGTCGCCGCGCCGCGCGACCGCGACGCCGACATACGCGACCGCGTGGTGCGCATCTTCCGCGAGGGCTCGGGGTGCTGGGGGTACCGCACCGTCTGGGCGCGCCTGCGCCGCGAGGGCGTCCGCGCCAGCGAGAAGCGCGTGGCCCGCGTGATGCGCGAGGAGGGCCTCGAGGTCGTCTACAACAGGAGGCGCGCCCGGGGCTACAGCTCCTACGCCGGCGAGGTCTCCAAGGCGCCGGAGAACCTCGTGAACAGGAATTTCCACGCCGACGAGCCCAACCGGCTGTGGCTCACCGACATCACCGAGTTCAGGCTCCCGGGCGGCGAGAAGGTCTACCTGAGCCCGGTCATCGACTGCTTCGACGGGATGCCCGTCGCCTGGTCGATCGGGCTGCACCCCGACAAGCGCCTCGCGAACTCGAGCCTGCTCAAGGCCTGCGCGGCGAGGCCGGCGGGCGCGCGCACGACGATCCACTCGGACCGGGGCGGCCACTACCGCTGGCCGGAGTGGATCGGGATCTGCGAGGAGAACGGCCTGGTCAGGAGCATGTCCGCGAAGGGATGCAGCCCGGACAACTCGGCCTGCGAGGGCTTCTTCGGGCGCCTCAAGAACGAGTTCTTCCGCTACAGGGACTGGGAGGGCGTGACGGCCGAGGAGTTCATGGGGAGGCTCGAGGCCTACCTCGTGTACTATCGGGACGGGCGCATCAAGAAGTCCCTCGAGTGGCTGAGCCCGATGGAGTACCGCAGGAAGCTTGGATACGCCTAGGCGCGGTCCAAGAAATCGTCCGCACCCCCTTTAGGCCGCTAGAAGACCAATTCAGTCCTTATTTCACCGCAACTCAGGGAGGATAAGGCGCTAGTGCTATTCGAAACGAGATTCCAGGCTGGATAGGCCGTTGAGAGTTAGGTCGTTGGCGACCGCCGAGACGCGCTCGATGGGAACCGAGCCGTCCGACAACGCCCACGTGCGATAGATGCCGATAATGCCGGACAGCAAAAACGCCAGGTAGTAATCGAACATCTCATCCTTTAGACCCTCGGGCAGCAGATCGCGCTCAGCGATCTCGTGCTCGAGCGGCACACGCAGACGAGCCATAAAGTCGTCGAGCGGAATGTTTTCAATCAACTGGCGATTGAGCACCAGGTTGTTGCACAGTGCCTCGTTAACGGTCTTGAAAAAGGACGCCGCAGCGCCAAGTGCGCGCTCGTTGGTGTCGCCACCCATGGAGGAAAGCGTCTTCTCGACCGAATCCACAATCATCTCTACCACATCGACGGCAATGGCGTCGAGCAAGCCGTCGACCGTGCCAAAGTGCACGTAGAAGGTCTTACGGTCGACATTTGCCTCACGCGCGATGGCGCTCACCGTAATATCGGCCAGAGGCTTTTCCATGAGCAGTCGCTCAAACGCCGAAAGAATCGCATTGCGACTACGGACGATACGACGGTCAAGGCGCGGTTTGGTGGTAGCCATAGACGTGTCCCCTTCATGTCAACAGCCCACCTGTAAGTCCTCTACATGTGGGAGATAATCAACGTAAGAGGATTATCCTACAACTCACATCGCAATGACGAGCGTCATCAAGAACGCACGACTCGCCGACCGGGCCCTAGGACCGCTTCTTTTTATTGAGCGCCGACGGGGAAACGCGGATACCGTCGCCAGTCTGACGAACGTAGGTCTTGCGAGCCGGCTTAGAGGCCACAGCAGCCTTTTGAGCACGCTGATTGGGGTCCACGGTAACCTGGTACGCAGGATGCGCCTTAACGGGCGCAGAGGGCGTCTGAGGCGTGCGTCCAAGCTTTCGCATCACACGATCCCAGCGCGCATGGATACTCTCGTTGTGAGCACTCTTAAGGCCCAGCAGTGGGGCAGCCAAAATGGTCGGCGCGATAAAGGTGATCAGACGCCACAGTAGATAGCCGGCAGTAGAGGCCGTGCCAAAAAAGTGACCCAAGAAAAGTGCGAAGCCACCCTCGGCGCCACCAGTGCCGCCGGGCAGCGGAACGGCGGAGCTCAGCAGCTGGACAAAGGCGCTCGCGGCCATGACCGAGAAAAAGTCAACTTCGTGGTGGCCAAAGGAGAGCATCAAAAAGTACGGAACCAGGTAGAAAAACGCAAGCTGCAGCATAGTGATGACGACCGTGAGCAGCATGGACGAAAAATGACCGGCAGAGAGTTTGAATTTCTCGGAGAACGAGTAGATCTCGCCATCGACAAAGGTGCGCCAGCCCTCGATCTTTGTAGCCGAGACGCCCATTCGCTCGAGCCAATTGATGATGCAATGGGCGACGCGCGTGACGGTCTTGGGCATCAACGCCACGGCAAAGATGCCGAGCAGGATACAGCAATGGCCGCCAAAACTAAAGACGCACAGCAGCGTCATGTCGCCATAGCGCTCGGCGAAAAACGGCATGCGGGCAAGCAGCAGAATGGCGCCCCATGCCACCAGGCCAAACTGGTACACGATAAAGCGCGTGAACTGCGTGGCACCTGCCTCGCCCACGTTTTGGCCGGCTTTGGTCAGGCGGTAAATCTGGGCAGGCGTAGAGCCCATCATCATGGGCGTCAAGTTGCCAAAGAAGATTCCGCTCGCCTCGACCGAAATGAGGTCGCGGATGCCGACGGGCGAATCGGGGTCGAGCCAAACGGCAATTGCGTACGCCACGATGCCAAAAACAAGATACAGAAACATACAAAAGCATGCAGCAAAGAGCCAGGGCATCTGAACGCTGGACATAGCGGCCCAAAACTGCCCCATCTGCCCGGTCACGACCAGATAGACGATGTAGCCGATTAGCACAACGCCGATGAAGATAGCGCCGCGACGCGCGCTCTTGTTGTCATCGCCGCCAGAAACCTCAACCTGAGGCTTAGGCGCATGCTGAGAGGACTCCGTCATGAGGCTCCTTCTGACCGTCAAAGTATCTGGCCTATTGTACCCGTATGGGAGATGAGCAAAACGTAAAGCCATGAGGCAAATGGGATTAACAGACCAGCCCGCATGCATTAAAAAACCCGGCCTTCATACGAAAGACCGGGTATCTAAAACATGGTAGCCCGTACCAGATTCGAACTGGTGATCTCCGCCTTGAGAGGGCGGCGTCCTAAACCGCTAGACGAACGGGCCATAAGCCTCAGCAGAAAAGAAGTGGTAGCCCGTACCAGATTCGAACTGGTGATCTCCGCCTTGAGAGGGCGGCGTCCTAAACCGCTAGACGAACGGGCCACATGACATCTGCACTGCCGTGCTGCGAGGATATATTACGGGACAAAAAACGCGAGCGCAAGAAGAAATTCCAAATTGCCCAAATTTTGTCGGGAGGTTATGGAAAGCGCAGTTAAAAGCCACAGCCTATGATTTTTTAAGCCCCGTCCCAGAAAAATCATCCTAGGTTGAGGTGGGCCAGGATGGCTTCGCGCTCGTTTGGAACATTGTCCTCGATCACAGCGTCGAGGGCGGCGTTGAGCAGCTGCCCCAACTCCGGCCCGGGCTTGACGCCAGCGCGGATCAAGTCGCCGCCGTTGATGGCAAGCATCTTGAGCGTATAGGGCTCCCCCGCCTCAAGCAGTCCGTGGGCGAGTGAGCGCATCTCCTCGATCGTCTCGACGTAATAGAAGCACGACGGCGCCTTACCGAGCGTATCGGCACGTTTAAGGTCCATAAGCTCGTCAATCAGGCGCTGCGTGTCGACGCCCTCGCCCGAAAGCAAGCGCATCATATTGAGCAAACAGGAACGCTCAGGGCGCAACGGCTTATCGTGATACTTGATAAGCAGGCAAACGTCGCGAACCAAATCGTGCGAAAGCGCCAGGCGATCCATAATGGTGCGCGCCTTCTTGGCGCCAAGCTCGGGATGGCCGTAAAAGTGGCCGCTGCCCGCATGGTCGACCGTAAAGCAGTCGGGCTTGGAGACGTCGTGCAAAAACGCTGCCCACATTAAGCTCGGCGAAGGCTCCACGCCGTCACACAGCGCCAGCTCCCCCGCCACCGTCAACACGCGAGCAATATGCTCATAGACATTAAAGGCATGGTAGACGCTGCGCTGGTCAAACCCACGAGCAGGCGAAAGTTCGGGCACGGCGGCACAAATAAGCTCGGGGTAGCGCAGCATCGCGTCTCCCCCATGACCGGTCGAAAGAATGCCTTCGAGCTCAATGCCCACGCGCTCGCGAGCCACGGCATCGAGCAGCGGCGAGCACTCGGCAAGCGCCTGTTTGGTCTTAGACTCGATCATAAAATCCAGACGGCAGGCAAAACGCACCGCGCGCAGCATGCGAAGCGCGTCCTCGTTAAAGCGACGCTTGGGATCTCCGACGGCACGGATAAGTTTACGCTCAAGGTCGCCTTGGCCATCGTAGCGGTCGACAAGACCACGATCGGGATGCCAAGCCATGGCATTAACGGTAAAGTCACGGCGCGCCAGATCGTCCTCAAGCGAAGCCGCACGCTCCACACTCTGGGGATGGCGGCCATCGGTGTAAAAACCGTCCAAGCGATACGTCGTGACCTCAATGCGCTCGCCATCGCAAATGGCCGTGATGCCGCCAAATTTAATGCCCGACTCAACCACAGCAATGTCAGGCGACTCGAGCGCCGCCTTGGACTCCTGCCACAAGCCGCTGCAGCACATATCAACATCGTGGCTGGGGCGCCCCATCAGGGCATCACGCACCCAACCGCCAACATACCAAGCCTCAAGACCGGCTGCCTCGAGCGCACGCAGGACACGGATGGAGGCATTGGTCGGCTGCGTACCGTTGAGCGAAACATTGCACATAGCTATGGCCTCCTGCGCCTGCAAACGTTAATCGATGGTTCTCAAGAAGTCTAGCAAGAAACGAGCATGCGCGCACATGCAATCGTATCGTCGATTCGAACGAACGGGACAGTAAGCGCCACATGCGGCCAGAACGCAAAAAAAACACCCGCCTCGGAGATCCAAAGCGGGTGTTCGACAACGACATATCGATGCGGCTAGCAGACCTGGCGAACCTCAATGTGCTTCTTATATTCGTCCACCTTGGCAAAATCGCCCAGACCGGGGCACTCCACCACGTTGGCGCCGGTGGCCATCGAGAGGCGCAGGGCATCCTCAACACGCTCGGGAGCGTCGTGCCACACGGACAGGAAGGCGGCAAGTGAGGAGTCGCCGGCGCAGACCGTCGACAGCAGCTTGACCTCAAAGGTGCGGTTGGCAAACCAGATGTGCTCTCCGTTGGAGAAGTACGCGCCAGCGCCACCCAGGGTCAACAGCACGTTCTTAGCTCCCTTGGCGTGGAGCTCGGCCATCGCACCCTTGACGGACTCGTCGTCGCCACCGCTCACCTTAATGCCAAAGATGTCGAGCAGTTCATCGTCGTTGGGCTTAATGAGCAACGGCTCCATGGCAATGAGGTCGGCCAGCTGATGGCTCGAGATATCGAGCACGAACTCGGCACCTTTTGCCTTAACACGGCGAAGTACCTCGGCCAGGAAACCCTCGGAGGTGTTGGGGGGCAGCGAGCCGCTAATGACCAGGCAGGTCATGTCGTCGAGCGAATCAATGAGCTCAAACATTTCCTGCTCGTTGGCAGCATTGATGGCAGCGCCTGCATTGACCATGTTGTACTCGGTGTCGGGACCGGCGTTGAGGAAGACATTGACGCGCGTGATGCCATCGGTCCACACGGGCTTGACGGGCACGCCCAGGGCCTCGGCGCCCTTGACGATAAACTCGCCCGAGAAACCGGCAAAAAAGCCCAGGATCGTGGTGTCGACGCCGTAGTGATCGAGGGTGAACGAGACGTTAAGACCCTTGCCGTTGGGCGTATAGACCGCGTTGCGAGTGCGGGTGACGGTGTTGGCGGAAAGACCGTCACAGGCAATGTTGTAGTCAATGGCGGGATTTGCAGTGAGCGTGTAAATCATGTAAGTTCCTTTCACAAGGCAACGTGTTAGTGAAAGTATATTCCACGCTTCGGGAAAAGACCATAGCGACTCGGCGAACGGTGTAGAACGCGTGCAGGGCGGCGGGATGACGGGCAAAAGAAACAGGGTCCTTGTCCTGTCGCTCGCCCACAATATACAAAAATGGCGCCCCGGCCAAAACCGGAGCGCCGTACACGCGAAAATAATGAGTTTCGCTTACTTGCGGTCGAGCTTGCGGACAGCAACGCGCTTGCTGTACTCATCGACGTGACCGAAGTCGCCGATGCCGACGGACTCGGCAACGTTAGCGCCGGTAGCCATAGCGAGCTTCATGGCCTCCTCGACGTTGTCGCGATCCCTGTACCACTTGTGCAGGAACGCAGCGAGGGTGCAGTCGCCGGCGCAGACAGAAGAGACCAGCTTGATGTTGAACTCACGCTTGGCGTACCAGATGTCCTCGCCGTTGGAGAAGTAAGCGTCGCCGCGGCTACCACGGGTGAGCAGCACGTTCTGAACGCCGGCGTCGTGGGCGAGCTTCATGGCAACGCGGACCTCGTCGTCGGTGTCGACAGGCACGCCGAAGATGGCCTTCATCTCGTGATGGTTCGGCTTAATGAGCAGCGGCTTCTTGTGAGCGAGCTCCTTGAGCTTGTCGGAGGACAGGTCAAGGACGACGTCTGCGCCACGGGCCTGAGCGTGCTCCATGACCTGAGCCAGGAAGTCGGGCGTAGCTTTGGGAGGCACGGAACCGGAGACGATCAGACACTCAAGATCGCCCGCGGTGTCCAGGATGTTGTAGAGCTCCTTCTGATGCTCCGGCGTAATCGGGGCGCCGGGGTTCAGGATGCCGTACTCGTGCTGGCCATCGTTGACGTAGGTGTTGATACGCGTGATGCCATCGGTCCAGACCGGGCGACACAGGCAACCCAGGTTCATGACCTCCTCGACGATAAACTTGCCCGTGAAGCCAGCGAAGAAGCCGAGCGCGACGGTGTCGACGCCCATCTTCTTAAAGGCGAAGGACACGTCGAGGCCCTTGCCGTTGGCCGTGTAGCTGGCCGAGCCGGTGCGGACGTTCTCGTCGGGCTCGAGCGGAGAGCTCGAAACCGTCATGTCGACAGCCGGGTTAGCGGTTAGCGTGTAGAACATTTACAGTACCCCCTGTATATGTGAGGGCCGCGTGGCCGGCCCATTCCAACCACGCGGTTACCTCTGATACCAAATTAGCGAGCTGCGGACTCGAGCAGCGCCTTGACCTCGGCGGCAGTGTTGCAGGCGAGTGCCTTCTCGGCGAGCTCGTCGCACTCGGCCTTGGTCCACTGGCTGATGGTCTTGCGGGCGCGCAGGATCGACGGAGCGCTCATCGAGAACTCCTCCAGGCCCCAGCTGATCAGCAACGGCTCGAGCAGCGGATCGGCAGCGGCCTCGCCGCACATACCGACCATGATGCCGGCCTTCACGCCGCTCTCGATGATGTTCTTGAGCGAGCGGAGCACGGCGGGATAGTACACCTGGTACAGGTTGGAGATGGTGTCGTTGCCACGGTCGGCGCACATGGTGTAGCCGATCAGGTCGTTGGTGCCGATGGAGAAGAAGTCGGCGACCTCGGCAAGACGGTCAGCGAGCAGCGAAGCGGCGGGCGTCTCGACCATGATGCCGACCTCGATGTTCTCGTTGAACTTGCGACCCTCTTCGGTCAGCTCGGCCTTGCACTGCTCGACGAGCTCCTTGACAGCCATGACCTCCTCGACGCAGGTGACGAGCGGGATCATGATCTTGACGTCACCGAAGGCGCTGGCGCGCAGCAGGGCGCGGAGCTGGACCTTGTACTGATCGGGATTTGCCAGGCAGTAACGCACGGCGCGGAAGCCCATGAAGGGGTTGTCTTCCTTGACCATGTGCAGATACGGAATCTCCTTGTCGCCACCCACATCGAGCGTGCGGATGATGACGGGAGCGCCCTTGAGCGCACTGGCAACCTTGCGATAGGCGTTGAACTGCTCCTCCTCGGAAGGAAGCTCAGCAGAGTCCATGAACAGGAACTCGGAGCGGAACAGACCGATAGCCTCGGCGTCGTGATCGAGCGCGTTGGGCACGTCATCGGGGTTACCGATGTTGCAGGCAATGATCTTCTTGATGCCATCGGCAGTCACAGAAGGCTTGCCGCGGAAGGCCTCGAGGGCTGCCTTCTCGGCAGCGAAGGCCTCGGCCTTGGCGGTGTAGGCGGCGAGCGTCTCCTCGTCGGGATCGGCCTCGACGATGCCCTTGCCACCGTCGACGACAACGGTCATGCCGTTGCGCAGTGCGGTGCAGCTGTTGGAAACCGAAAGGACAGCCGGGATCTCGAGGGCGCGCGCGATAATCGCGGAGTGCGACGTACGGCCACCGGTCTCGGTGACGATACCGGCAACGTGGGCCTTATCGATCGTGGCGGTCATGGACGGCGTAAGGTCGTGCACGACAACGACGGTGTTCTCGGGCAGGACGGAAAGGTCGACGACCTCCTTGCCCAGCAGCTCGGCCAGAATACCGGTGCGGATGTCGGCGATATCGGCCGCGCGCAGACGGAACATCTCGTCGTCCATGGACAGGAACATGTTCTCGAACATGGTCGAGGTGTCCATGAGCGCCTGCTCGGCGCAGGTGCCGCCGTCAATGGCGGCGTTGATGGCGTCGGTCATGCCCGGGTCCTGAGCCAGGACGATGTGTCCGCTCATGATCTCGGCCTCGGCCTCGCCCACCGTCTCCTTCATGTGGTCGGCCTGAGCCTGGGTCTTCTCGCAGAAGACCGAAAGAGCGGACTGATAGCGCTCCTTCTCTGCTGCCGAATCAGCAACCTGGTGCGGCTCAAACGTCAAGTCGGGATCGACGGCGACCATAACGGTGCCGATACCGATGCCCTCGGAAGCGTTGACTCCCTGATACATTCCCATTCCTCTCTCCGTGTCATGTGATAAAGCGTTTTGCCATATCCATGACAAAAGAGCGCAGTTACCTTAAAACAGGTCACTGCGCCCCCAAATATGAACTTAGTTGTTCAACATGCGACCCGTTTGAGTTCTACTCGCCAAGACCGCTCTTGATAAGCTCGATGGCAGCAGCCAGAGCCTCGGCCTCGTCAGCGCCGTCGCACTTGACCTCGACCTCGGTGCCGCAGGGGATACCAGCAGCCATGAGGGCCATCGGGGACTTGCCGTTGACCTCCTTCTCGGGGGTGACGACCGTCACGTCGCAGGCGTACTTGCCCATGGTGGAGGCGAAGAGGCCAGCCGGACGCATGTGAAGACCCTGAGGATTAACGAGGGTAGCCTTCTCAGAAACCATAATTGACTCCTTTTTGTGTTTAACCCCTGTCAGCCATGCGACAGGAGCCATATTCACGACGTTGTTTATATTAACTCACATCAAACTGTTTTTCATTGTGTTTCGCACGAATTATTGGACGGATGTCGTTGCTGGCCGCTTGCCTGCCGGGCGAGGCGGTTAAGTTTGCTGCTCTACAGTCCTGCGCATGACGGAAAGCACATTAAGTGCTTTCCTTTGCGTGCGGAACTCGCGACAAACTTAACCGCCCCGCCCGGCAGGCAAGCTGCGGAAACTTGGTCGGTCCAGAGTAATATCGTGAGAACGGAATTCTGGCTGAATATTTATCCGCACGGACGATCCGATAGACAGGCCGCGCTATCCCCTTCTTCTAACTTGCGGTGATAATATGGATTGAATTTGGGGTTGAATCGTTTAAACAGTCCCTATTTCACCGCAACTTGTGGGAAGGGTAGAAAAAGGCGGGGACTCCTGGTGGAGTCCCCGCCTTATATACAAGGG
Source organism: Coriobacteriaceae bacterium (assembly GCA_025757745.1). Lineage (NCBI taxonomy): Bacteria > Bacillati > Actinomycetota > Coriobacteriia > Coriobacteriales > Coriobacteriaceae > Coriobacteriaceae bacterium. The sequence goes on along the minus strand of CP107217.1, from coordinate 1,184,893 downwards.
GCGATGTTATTCGCGAGATGCGAGATTAGACCAGACGGGCGTTGATCGTCTTGGCGATCTCGGCGGCGTCGGTGGAACCCTTGACGGTGGCACGGAAGCCCTCGTCCATAAGCGCCTCGGCGACCTTGGACAGGATCTTGAGGTGCGTGGTGCCGGCCTGGGCACCGGGAATAAGCAGGGCGATAGCCACGTTGACGGGAGCGCCATCCATGGTGTCCCAACCGGTTACGCCGGACTCGTCCTTGACGACGATGACGGCGGCCTCGGAAATGGCATCGGACTTGGCATGCGGGATGGCAAAGCCCTCCATCATGCCCGTAGTACCCTCGGCCTCGCGGGCCAGGAAGGCGTTCATCACGGCGTCGGCGTCGCCGGCGATACCGGCCTTGACGGCCTGGTTGGAGACAAAGCTCAGAGCCTCGTCACGAGAAGCGAAGTCCTCGGCGACAAAGACGTTCTCGACCTTCACGAAGTCGGCAGCCTCGGCCTTGGGGGCCTCGACGGCAGCGGCCTTGGGGGCCTCAACCGACTTGGCGGGAGCGGCAGGAGCGGACTTCTGGTTCTTCTCGAAGTCATACTTCTTGAAGGCGACGAACAGGATGCCACCGACCACGGCGCCGATGAGGATCGCGAGGACCCACAGCGGACCGTTCTCGACAACGGGCAGGACCAGGAAGCCACCGTGGGGCGCCGGATCGTGGACGTTGAACATAATGGTCAGGATCGAGGCGATGGAGGAACCGAGCATCATGATGGGCATGACGGGCCAGATGTTCTTGGTCATGAACGGAATGGCGCCCTCGGTGATGTGGGTGCAACCAAGGATGAGGTTGACGACACCGGCGTCATGATCCTCCTGGCTGAAGTACTTCTTGCCGACGATGACGGCGAAGGTGGTGATCAGCGGCGGAACGATGCAAGCGGCGGAGACGGCAGCCATGAAGTTGGTGCCGAAGTTGTAGGTGTCGGTGCCAACACCAGCTGCCAGGGCCTCGGTGAGCATGGCGGTACCGGTGACGTAAGCAGCCTTGTTAACCGGGCCGCCCATGTCAAAGGCGCACATGCAGCCGATAGCAAGACCCAGGACAACAGCGCCGGAGGCAGACAGACCCTTGAGGAAGTCCATCATGGCGGTGTTAATGGCAGCCATGGGGCCGGAGATGCCGAGCATCACGAGACCGACAATCAGCGTGGAGAACAGCGGGTACAGGAAGATAGCCTTGAGACCGTCCAGGTTCTTGGGCAGACCGGCAAAGACCTTCTCGAGCAGCAAGATGACATAGCCAGCGAGGAAGCCGCCGACGATGCCGCCCAGGAAGCCGAAGCCCACACCGGTGCCGCCGGCGTCAATGAGCATGGTACCGTCGGGTCCCTCGACGACAGGCAGACCCTGGATGGCGATCATACCGGCGACGAAGCCGGGGACGAGTGCCGGGCGCTTGCCGATGGACTCGGCGATGTAGGCGGAAAGCACGGGAACCATGAGGTTCATGGCGATGCCGCCGATAATCTTGAGCATAGCGGCGAAGCTGTTGTAGTCGGCCGCCGTCGAATCGAAGGACGTGATGCCCCACAGGAACGAAACGGCGGTCAGAACACCACCGGCAACGACGAAGACCAGCATGTGGCTGACGCCGTTCATGAGGTGCTTATAGATGATGTGGCCGATGGACTCCTTCTCCTCGACCTCATCCTCGACATCGGCAGCAGCCGCAACCGTGTCGTCGCCCTTGGCGGCGAGTGCGCGGTCGATCAGCTTGCCGGCAGCCTCGACGGACAGGGCCTTGGAAACACCAACGGAAACCATGGGCTTACCGGCGAAACGCTCCGCCTGGACATCCTTATCAGCTGCGACAACGACGGCCTTGGCGCCAGCGATCTCGCCCTTGGTGAGCTCGTTCTCGACACCGACCTGGCCATGGGTCTCGACCTTAATGGTCAGACCGCGCTCGGCAGCTGCCTTCTCCAGCGCCTCCTTCGCCATGAAGGTGTGCGCGATGCCGGTCGGGCAACCGGTGGCGGCGATGATGTCAAACTTAGCCATGTGTCCCTCCTTTTTAAGTTTTGCGCCCGCAGGCGCTCCCCTACACGCGCGTCCTTGCGCGCTTTTCCACATCTGAAAGATACCAAGCCACCGCTTGTACGAGAAGTAATACAGCTCATTTCTCCGGTGAAAGGTTCTTTCATTACCGTAAACGGTCGATGAAAGTTTACCATCAACTATTGAAACGGCAAGGTGTATCTTGTAATTGAAAATGCCCTTATACTACGACATTACGAAACAAGTCCGATTTTTATGCCAGCCAGGAGCCATCCCATGTCCGATAGCAGCAAGAGCGCACTCTCCCTTATTAGTACGCACAAGGGATACAGCGAGTCCGAGCAGCGCATTGTCGACTATATCCTAGAGCACCAGTCCGAGGCACCGCGTCTGACAGCCGCCCAGCTCTCGCGCGCCGCCGCAACCTCCGAGGCAACCGTCTCGCGCTTCTGCCGCAAACTGGGTTTTGGCAGCTTTCGCAGTTTCCAGTTTTCGCTGGCGCGCGATCTGGAGAGCCAGCGCAATGAAGGACTCACCGACGAGGTATCGCTCGACAATATGGAACAGAGCCTCAAGAATATCCTCGCCGCCAAGGTCAGCGAGCTCAATGCGACCATCGATGGCATTGATCACGACACACTGGCAGCCGTCGTGCGCGCGTTTAAGAACGCAGGGGCTATCGAGTTTGCAGCCGTAGGCAACACCAATGCCGTCGCGCTCGACGCGACGTTTAAGTTCTCTCAGCTGGGCCTTCGCTGCATGGCAAGCACTATCAGCGAGACCTCGATTGGCTTTGCGCTCACATTGCGCCCGGGCGATGTCATCGTGCTGATCTCGAACTCCGGCAAGTCGCGTCGACTCAATCGCATGGCAAAGGCGGCTCGCGACTGCGGAGCTACCGTAGTCGTCATTAGCAGCGACAGCAAGTCTCCGCTTGCTCGCCTGGCCGACTACACCTTTAATACCGTGAACCACGAGGCGCTGCTCACCACGGGTGACTTTGCGTTCTCCAAGATGAGCGCCACGATGATCATCGAGGTTATCTATAACTTCCTGCTGCCCGAGATTGAAGACGCCCGCGAGCATATCAGCTACTACGAGGAGCTCATCCAGCCGGATAAGGTCGTGGAGTAGGTTTTATCAGGGGTCGTTATGTACCGTTCCGATAAAACTATGCCGGTTTACTACGATGAAATCGGAATACGCGACCACATCGTGTTTTAAAAGAAAACCGCAGGGGTTCTACCTGCGGTTTTCTTTTTACAATTTTAGCTGTGCTCGAGCTACGCCGATTCATCGTAGTAAACCGGCATAGTTTTTGACGGTCGGGCCAGACAAGCAAGTGGCGGTGCAACAATTGCTGATATTTTGTCCCCGCCAACACTGTCGGCTCGTTCTAGCCTCGAGCCTCTTCCAGCATCTGCATGGCGTGTGCCAGGCTTGCCTCCGATTGATCGCCGCTCAGCATGCGGGCGATCTCTGCGATGCGGGCGTCCCCGGCCACCTCATCCAGATGCGTCTGGGGAACGTCGCCGGGCTCTTTACTTACCACGTAGTGCTTATCGGCCATGACGGCGACCTGCGCCAGGTGGGTTACGACAATCACCTGATGCGTAGCGGCGAGATCTGCCAGCACGCTCGCGAGGGCACGTGCGGTAGAGCCGCCGACACCTGCATCGACCTCGTCGAACACCAGCGTATCCACGCCATCTGCGTTGCCGAGGACGGCCTTGCTCGCCAGCATGACGCGGCTCAGCTCGCCGCCCGACGCAATGCGGCGCAGGGGGCGCGGCGTCAATCCGGCACCGCTGCGATATAAAAGCTCATAGCTCGAAGGCCCCGCCGGCGTCCATTCGGCACGCGGAAGATCGCGCGACTCCCAAACGAGCTCGGCGCTGCCCATCTCCAGGCGCGCCATCTGACGGCCGACCTCGTGGCAAAAGCGCGGGGCTGCCGTATTCCGCGCGCGTTTAAGCGCCTTGGCAGCAGCAAAAAGCTCGCGTTCGGCGCTCCCGAGTGCCTCGCGTGCCTTCTTGATCTGCTCATCGCCATCATCGACCAGGGAAAGCAGCTCTTGTGAGCGATCACGCATGGCAAAGACATCGTCCATGGTGGGACCCCACTGTCTCAGAAGCCCCTTAAGATCGGAATAGCGCTCGCGCATGCGAGCAAGCTCACGAGGGTCAAACGCAACCCCATCGCGATAGGCGCGCAACTCATTGGCACAATCCTCAAGAGAGATGCAAGCATCCGAAAGCGCATCGGCGATATCGCCCAGCTTGCGATCGACGGTCGCCATACGGGAAAGATCTGCTACGGCGCTGTTCACGGCATCGAGCGCTCCCCCTTCGGCTGCAAGCGAAGCATGGGCATCATTGGCCGTGGCGACGAGCACCTCGGCATGCTCGGAACGCGGCAGCAGCTCCTCGAGCTCCTCATACTCACCCGGCTTGGGGTCGACCTCGGCGATGCGCTCCAGGGCGAAGCGCGCCTCCTCAACGCGACTCCCCTGCGCACGCGAGGTCTCTTCGACGCGACGGACCTCCTTGGCGGCCGCGCGCGATGCCTTAAAGCAAGCACGGTAGTGCTCGAGCGCCTCAAGTGCCGGGCGTCCTGCCCAGGCATCGACCATGGCAACATGATGCGCCGGCTCGAGCAGGCGCTGGTGCTCGTGCTGACCGCAAAGATCCATCATCACGCCGACGCGATCCGAAAGTTCGCGCACGCTGGCGATGCGGCCGTCAATTTTTACACGGCTGCGGCCCTCGGCAGAAAGGCTGCGCTGCACGGTGAAGCCCTCCGTGTCGTGCGGGCCGTCAAACAGGCGCGCCTCGACGCTGGCAACCGCCTCGCCCTCGCGCACCGTCGACGAATCCGCGCGCTCACCCAAAATGAGCTTGAGCGCCGAGAGCAGCGCGGTCTTACCGGCGCCGGTTTCTCCGGTCAGAACTGTTAGGCCTGCACTCGGAACCAACGTCGCCTCGCGAATGAGTGCAATGTTGGAAACCTGCAGTTCATCGATCATGACGCACTCCGTAGAACACGCGGCTCACCGAGTTATAGAAGCTCTCGGGGCCGTAATCCAGCAGCAGCACATCTCCGGGACCGCGACGCACAGCCACGCTCTCGACCGTGCCATCGCAGGTAATAAACTGTCCATCGATGGCAATCGCCGGCACGCTCGGACGATCATCGGACATAAAGATCTCGACGACATCGCTCGGCGAGGTCAAAAAGGCGCGAGCCTGAATGGTATGTGGAGCGATGGGCACGCAGACCATGCCCGTGTAATCGGGACTGACGATGGGGCCGCCAGCGGATAGCGCGTAGCCGGTGGAGCCGGTCGCCGTCGAAACGACGACACCGTCACCGCGCAGGCGGTCGATATGATGGCCGGACACCGTGATGTCGAACTCGACCATATCGGACAGGGGCCCGCGCGTAAGCGCCATGTCGTTGAGAGCGAACGTGCGCACGGCATCCTTCGTACCGTCTTCGCGCACCGAAACGATATCGGCGGCGATGGTGGCGCGACGGCTCACATGGAGCTCACCGGACAGGGCATCGCTCACGACCTGCAAAATGTCGCGCTCCTCGGGGCTCGCGGCCGTCAAAAACCCCAAATGACCATAAGAAAGACCCAAAATGGGAATCTCACGGTAGTTAAGAATACGGGCGGCACGCAGCAGCGTACCGTCGCCGCCGAGCGTAATGACCAGGTCGGCATCGTCAACATCGGGCGCACTCTGGATCTTGGAGCGCTGGTCGGCAGCCCATGCGACCTCGTAGCCCTGGCGCGAAAGCCAAAGCTCAAGCATCAGGCCGCTCTCGACCGCTTCTTGTTTGTAGAAATTGGGAACCAGAAAGACCTTCATAGCGTTGCAGCTTTCTCGCTCAAAACCGATACCTGGGATTGCAGCTCATCGTCGGTGCGCTCGCCGGGGGCAAACCTCGTGCCGTACAGGAAAAACTCAACGTTGCCCTTGGCGCCATGGATGGGCGACACGCACACGTCGAGCGGGAACAGGCTCTTGGCGGCAAAAAGCTCAATCGCTGCCACGAGTGTATCGCAGCGGACAGCGGGGTCTGTCACAATACCGCCCTCGCCCACCAGCGCAGCCGGTGCCTCAAACTGGGGTTTTACGAGTGTGCAGAACGAACCCGAAGGCTTCAGGCACGCCAGCACGGCATCGATGATATTCGCTATGCTCGTAAACGACACATCGCACACGGCCAAGTCGATAGCGCTGCCGTAGCCAAGCTCGGGCAGCTGCGTGACGTTAGTGCGTTCATGGAGCGTCACGCGATCGTCTTGGCGCAGCGACCAATCAAACTGGGCGCGACCCACATCGACCGAAACGACCGTAGCGGCGCCGCGCTTGAGCAGGCAATCGGTAAAGCCACCCGTAGAACAGCCCACATCGAGGCAAGCAAGGTCCGTCGGATCAATCCCAAACGCATTGAGCGCTCCCTCGAGCTTGAGCCCGCCGCGCCCCACGTAGGGAATACGGCCCTTCACGTGCAGGGGCAGACCGGGCGTCACCTTAAGGCCCGGCGAGGTCAAACGCTCGCCGCCACTCGAGACCAAGCCGGCCATAAGAGTGCGAAGGGCATCCGCTCGATCGGCGCAGATGCCCTGTGAAATCAGTTCGTCATCGAGACGCACACGTTTCATGAATGCCATCAACCATTCGTATCCGGGGACGCGGCCTGGCTATCGTGGGATTCGTTTGCCGCATCCTCATCGTATTCCTGCTCGAGCTTATCGGCCTCACGAGGCGTCAGCTCAAACTTGTCGACCATATCGACCGCACGGGAGCCCAGCTCAATCGCCTCATCAAACAGATCGAGCGAACGCTCCAGGGACGTATCCTTGGAGCGAACGGTCGCAATAATCTGGTCCAAGCGGTCCGAGATCTCGTCGAAGTTGCGGACGGAACCCTCTGGCATGGCTACTCCTCGACGGTACCGGTCTCGGCCTCGGCGGCCTCGGCATCCTCGTCGAGAACGCCGGCCGCAGCCTGAGCGGCGGCAACCTTGGCGGCAGCCTCAGCAGCCTGGGCCTCCTCGCGGGCACGGTCCTCGGCCAGCAGCTCCTGATACAAATCCTCGCCCGGCAGCTCCTCGCTACGAGCGATCTTGCCCAGCACGCCGTTGACAAACGACGCAGACTGGTCGGTGCCATAGGCCTTGGCAAGCTCGACGGCCTCGTTAATCACGATGGCGTCCGAAACCTCCTCGTCGGTGAGGAAGCGCATTTCATAGACAGCGATGCGCAGCAGATTGCGGTCGGCACCGGGCATGCGCATAAGATCCCAGTTCTTGGCGACAGAGCGCAGGGCGCAGTCGATGCGGTCGATGTGCTCGTAGGCACCGCGGCACAGATCCAGCGCATAGGGGTCGAGGGGACCCTTCGAGATCAGGAAATCGCCCTCGAGGACGCGCTCAAGCGGGCTGTCCGTGGCCTCGGCCTGGAACAGCAGCTGCAGCGCCTGACTGCGGGCAAGCGTACGCCCGCGATAAACCTTAAGGCTCAAAGGTTACTCCTTGGGGAAAACGAGGCCGTCGATGCAAACGTCAACGCGCTCGACCTCGACGCCCACCTGGGCGTCGATGGCGGCAACCACGGCGGCGCGAACGGCCTCGGCGAGTTTCTTGAACGGATAGCCAAAGAACACCACGACGCGCACGGTAAGCGCGAGCTTGTCGCCGATGACCTCGGCCTCGACCGCCGGCTCAGAAGCCGGGGCCTTGGACGAAAGCATCATGGAGACAAGGTTGGTGGCAAGGTCCTTGACGCCCACGGAGGCGATGCCCTCGACATCCGTGACGGCGCGCGAGACGATGGCGGTCAGAACATCGGGCGAAATGCCGATGCCGTCAATCTTGATTTCCTGGGGCATGAGTCCTCCTAGAAGAGTTGGTTGCTAGACGCGGGAGACGAACTTGCCGTCGCGGGTGTCAACCTTAATGACCTCGCCCTCGTTGAGGTACATGGGGACCTGGATGACAGCGCCGGTGTCGATGGTGGCCGGCTTGGTGGAACCCTGGACGGTATCGCCCTTGAAGCCCGGGTCGGTCTGGACGATGGTGGTCTCGATGAACATCGGCGGGGTCACGCCCATGAGCTCGTCGTCGGCGAAGAGCAGCTGGCAGGTGTCATTCTCGCGCAGCCACTTGGCGTTCTCGCCCACCATATCCTCGGGAACGGGAACCTGCTCGTAGGACTCGTTATCCATGAAGATGTAGTCGGCGCCGTCGTTGTAGAGGTACTGGAACTCACGGGTGGTGAGCATGACGCTCTCGAACTTGGTGCCGGCGTTGCAGGTGTTCTCGACGACGCGGCCGCTCTTGATGTCGCGGGTCTTGTAGCGCACGAAAGCGCCGCCCTTGCCCGGCTTGACGTGCTGGAACTCGACGATGGTGTAGACCTTGTCCTTAATGCGGAGACCGAGGCCGTTCTTGAAGTCGGCGGTAGAGATAGTAGGCATAGCGACCTTTCTTGTTATTGGCTAGACGCACAAACGTCCAAATTACATACGAGCGAAATTATACACTTGCAGACGGCGGCTGCGGCGAGCGCATAAAAAGAGAACGCGGGACGCCCGAATCGATCCGGACGCCCCGCCTCCAAAAACCCAAATGGATGGTTTAGCAATCGATAATATGCAGGTCGTGCGGGGTCTTGGTGAAGGGCTCATAGCCGTTCTCGGTGACGACGCCGTAGTCCTCCAGGCGCACGCCGCCCACGCCGGGCAGGTACACGCCGGGCTCCATGGTGATAACCGAGCCGACCTCGATGATATTCTTGCTACGGTTGAAGTTAGGCAGCTCGTGGATGTCGATGCCCACGCCGTGGCCCAGACCATGGTTGTAGTAATCGCCATAGCCGGCATCGCCGATGATCTTCTTGGAAAGCTTGAAAATGTCGTTGCCCTCGACGCCCGGATGGATGGCGGCGACGCACTCCTCATGGGTGCGGCGCACGAGCGCGTACAGGTCGAGCTGCTCCTGGGTGGGCTCGCCCATCACGACAGTGCGCGTCATGTCGGAGCGGTAGTCGCAGTAGCCCGCACCGTAATCCATGAGGACAAAGTCGCCCTTCTCGATCACGCGGTCGCTCGGGACGGCATGCGGATTGGCGGTGTTGGGACCGCTCGCGACGATGGAGCCAAAGGCCAGGCTGTCGGCGCCGTTGGCGAACATAAAGTTCTCGAGCTCGTTGCGGACCTGTTTCTCGGTCATGCCGGGCTTAATAAAGCCGAGCATGTGCTGGAAGGCAGCATCGGTGATCGACTGCGCGTGGCGCATGAGCTCGATCTCCTCTGCATCCTTGATGGCACGCATCTTGCGGATGTCGTCATGCATCAGCGGCAGCATGCAGGCAACGGAGCGGTCCTCCAGACCACGCTGAATACCCTGGTAGAAGTTAATCTGCATGTCATCCTCGACGGCGCAGACGCGGCATTTGTTGACCGCAATCTTGCCGGCGACCCAGCCGGGGATGGTGCCCTCGTCCATGTCGTAGACCCAGGGGCTGCCGGCGGGCGTGTTCTCCTCAAAACTGTTGAGATAGCGCGAGTCGGTGTGGAACAGGCACTGATCGGCCGTAATAAACGCGGCGTGCGGAAACTCGAAGGTATAGTCGAAGACGCCCTTCACGCCCGTGAGCCAACGGAGATTGGCCTCGTCGCGCACGACGATGGCGTCGTAGCCGCGCTCGGCCATCAGGGCACGGACGCGTTCGATACGACCGGCAGGACCGGCAGCAAACTCAGACATGCAGATTCCTTTCTTGTTGTCCTCATAAAAGCGGGACGGGTCCCAATCGAAAGACGGATTCGCACGCGATCCGCAACCGATTGAAAACCCGCACCTCAACATGATACGAAAGACGATGGATGTCAATAAAACTTAGAGAAGTTCTTTGCGAGAAGCCAAGTAGGCGTGAGCATGGCGCTCAAGAACCTCGTCCTCAACGCTCGTGAGACGAATGGCGCCAAGTGCCGCGGGCAGCGGCAACATACTGCGGTTCGAGCGGATAAACTGCTGCCTGCGGAACTCCTCGATATATGCGCCGGGCTCCAGATCGAAGGCAAACTCCTCGATACCAAAGTCCTCCAGGCAGTCATCGACCTCAAAGACGTAATCGATATCGAAGTCGCAGGCATCATGTGCTAGGCGCGCCTCAAAGCGCATACCTTCGGACAACAGCTGGTAGGCAGGGACCTGCGAAGCGGCATCGCCCAAGCAGGCGCGCAGGGTACGCTCCCCCGTCTTGCCAAAATCGAGCGCATGGCGAGCGCTCGGGTTCGTGGCCATGAGCACGTCTTTGCGCGCAGTCTGGGACCACTGAACGGCATTGACGAGCGCGACCTCCTCGCCGACAAGAATCTCGGGGACGGTCTCAGTAAACTGATTCCAACGGGACTTGCTGCTCGAAAGCATGGTGCCAACAAGTACCGCATAACCGAGCTTGAGGTCCTCGGGGTCCGCTTCGCGAACAAGTTCGAGGTCACACACGACCAAGCCCGGCTCGGGACGGAACGCGATAGCGGGAAGCGCATTCGCCGACGAGGCGACGAGTGGCTTCATAGTCGTCGCGACCGTGAGCATGGCGTCGAACGTCGTCGGCAGCAAGGCGCACTCGGTGCGACCGCACCACTGATTGGCACACCAGCAAACGACCGAGCAGGTCGCCGTGTCGCCGACAGCGACAACGAGATCGTCGCAGGTAATGCCGTTAGCCGACAGGGCGCCAAAAACGGTATCGGCATCGGCCAGCGTAGCACCGGCAGGCGAAACCTCGAGGACAAGCGGCGACACGGCAAAACCGGCGTCGACCAGCGCATGCTCGACAACCTCGCCAAAACGCTCGGATGTGGCGCTGTTCCAAACCACCATCGCCCGCTTGGGTTTGCCCACAGCCGAGGCAAACATGCGCGACAGCTCCTCGAACGCGCCCAATCCGACGCGGACATCGACACTGCGGTTTTGGAAATTGATAAGTTGACGGCGAATCATAGCAGTCCACGCTCCAAAAGCATCTCGGCACAAAGGTAGGAAACGTCCTCGAAGGACTTGTGGCGAATATCAAGGGTAAGATCGGCAGCTTGACGATACAACGGACGGCGATGCTCAAAGAGCAGCGCCGCGTGCTCGGGCGAGCGGAAATCGGGACGCGTGTCGGAGCGGCGGATCTGGCGCATCGAATCCTCAAAATCGCCCTCGAGGTACACACAGGTACCCATCTGGTGCATGAGCTCGATATTGACCGGCGTCTCGACAATGCCGCCACCGCACGAAACCAACAGGCTGCGCTCGCTTTGGAGCGAACGGAGCGCCGAAGTCTCGAGCTCGCGAAAGCGCTCCTCGCCCTCGGTTTCAAAAATCTCGGTTACCGATTTGCCGCAACGGCGCACGACAAGGCGGTCGGTATCAATAAACCGACGCTTGAACATCGTGCCCACGTTGCGTGCAAGCGTCGATTTGCCCGCACCCAAAAACCCGATAAAGAAGATATGGTCGCAGCCGTGCTTGGTGTGCTGGGACATGACGAAACCTATTCCTCGCAGGGAAGGTCGCGCAGGGCACGGCGCTCAAAGATACGGAAGATCTGCGTATACCACAGGTCCTGAGTTGCCTGTGGCTTTACCAAGATCGTGTCGACGCCGGCAAAGTTACCGCTCCACACGTCCGTGTACAGCTGGTCACCGATCAGCACAGCCTCATCGGCCGTGGCGCCCAAGCGCTTAAGACCGGCCTTGAGAGCAAACGGTGCAGGCTTCATGGCATGGCTGATGGCCTCGAGCCCCAGCTCGCGTGCTGAGCTCATGACCTGGTCGCGATGCCAGTTGTTCGACACCATGCACAGCTTAAAGCCCTTGGCACGAGCGGCGTCGAGCCAGGCCGAGACGGCAGCGGGAACCTGCTCGGTATCACGCGGCACCAGGGTGTTATCGCGGTCGAGCAAAATGGCGCGCTTGCCGTCGGCCCACAGGGTATCAAGGTCGATGCGGTCGACCGAGGCAACATATCGTTTGGGGCTGAAAATCCTCATGTTTAATTCCAAGACTGTTGGTGCTCTTCGTAGGTCTGAGAGAAATACTCCTCGTCCTGCGTAATGTAAAAATACAGATCATCGGAGTCGGTGGGCTCAAGGGTTGCCTTGAGCGCCTCGAGTGACGGAGAGCAGATGGGCGTGGGCGGCAGGCCCTCGTGCTTATAGGTGTTATACGGGCTATCGCTCTGCAGGTCGTCGGCGGTAACCTCGCCGCCGGTGACATACATCATGGTCGCATCGCTATTGAGGTAGCGCAGACCATCGAGCTTGCCGGCAAGACGGTTGTAGAACACCGAGGCGACATGCGCGCGCTGCTCGGCGTTGAGGCCTTCGCGCTCAACGATGGAAGCGAGATTGATGATGTCGTAATCAGACATCTCCACGCCGTAGCGCTCCTTGATTTTGGCCTCGCAACCGGCAAAATCGAGCGACTTGTACTCGGTGTTGAATTGATCGAGCATGGCGCGAATCACATCATCGGCAGACGGGTCCTTACCCAACGAATAGGTCTTGGGGAATAGGAAGCCCTCGAGCGAATCGTTTGCAGCGCCTTTTAGGAACGGATAGTCGTTCACATAATTGCTGGCCTTCGCCTGGTTGAGGAAGTCCTCTTTTGAGATACTGTCGTACGCCTGGGCCACGCGATCGGCGACCTGGTCAACCGTCAGGCCCTCTGGGATAGTCAGTGCATCGGAGCCCGCATTGGGGCCCTCCATGAGCTGCTGAACGACCTTGGTCGCGTCCATGAGCGTCGTGAACGAGTAGGTGCCGGGCTTGAGCGACATGTCGGCGTTGAGCTTTTTGACCGCCGCGTAGTAATCCTTGGGATTCTCGACAATATGGTTCTCGGAGAGAATCGTGGCGATCGTGTCGCCCGAGGCGCCCTCGGGAATCGTAACGGTAACCTGCTGGCCAGCGGTGACTTTCGCATCCTCACCGGCAAAAAAGCCCTTGACAGCTGGCACGACAAAGAAAACGATCGCGACAAGCGCAAGCACGGCGACGACGCCACCGATAATCATAGGCACCGGGGAGCTTTTCTTTTGGGCACCACGGCGAGAGCGCGTGTTATAGCTCGAGCGCGTGGCCGGAGCAACGCCGTGCGAGCCATGAGCATGATGTGCGTGGGAGCGTGATTGCGGTGCCTGTCCCTTCGTGCGCTGGGCAGGAGCCTGCTGCTTAAAGCGGGAACCGCCCGCGGGCTGGGCTGTATGGGCAGCAGACTGCTGAGCAGGACGACGAACAGGTTGCTGGCCTGGACGCTGAGTGGGCTGAGTGGGGCAAGAAGAGGGCTGCGGCGAACGTGCGGCGGGTTGGGCCGCGCGCTGAGTCGGTTGCATCGGACGCTGACCGGACGATACAGGGCGTGGCGCAGACTGTCGTGTACGATTCGGCTGGCGCGGATCGAAAGCGCTAGACATGCGAAACCTCCTCGTTTTTGCGATCGAGCCATGTCTGCAAGAACAGGCTGGCGGCGATCATGTCGATCTTGCCCCTCATCTGCTTTTCATTGAGTCCCTGCTCCCGCAGGATACGCTTGGCCTCTTGCGAAGACAGGCGCTCGTCCTCAAACTCCAGCGGAAGATCGAGCTCGTCGGCAATCTTTTGCGCCACGGCGGCAACACGCTCGGCCTGGGGGCCGGGCTCGCCGGCCATGGTCAGGGGACGTCCGCTTACCAGGATGTCGGGCTCATAGTCCTCGACCAGGTAACGAAACGTCTTGGCCATGCCGGTGACCTCGACGGCCGGGAGCACCTTGACGGGCATTGCCATCTTGCCATCACGGCTCGAGACGGCAATGCCGATCCTGGTCTCCCCTATGTCCAGCGCGAGCGCGACCACGGTGACTACTTAGGCGCCGAGCGCGGTCTTGGCGGCCGCGAGGGCATCGGCGATACCCGCGGCGTTCTTACCGCCGGCCTGGGCCATGTTGGGACGGCCGCCACCGCGACCGTCGACCAGGCCCGCGATCTGCTTGATCACGTTGCCGGCATGGAAACCGGCCTTGACGGCGTCATCGGAGCCGGCGGCGAGCAGCGCTGGGGTGCCCTTCTCGGTCACGCTGGCGACGACGCAGGCGACGGGCCCGGCGACCTTCTGGTGCACGGTATCCCAGACGTTGCGCAGGTCGGCAGCCTCAAGGCCCTGCAGCTCAGCCACGACGAGCTTGTAGCCGTTCAGCTCGACAGCGCCGTCGATGGCGCTGGAGATCGCATCGGAGGAGCCACCGGTGAGCGCCTTCTTGAGCTTATTGGACGTCTCGCGCAGCTCGGCCTGCAGGTTCTCCACGCGGGCGGGAACCTCGTCGACGCGGCACTTGAGCGCAGCGGCGGCGGCGTCGACGAGCGCCAGACGGTCGGCCATGTAGTCGAGGGCGCCCTTAGAGGTCACAGCCTCGATACGGCGAACGTTGGAGCCCGTAGAGGACTCGGAAATGATCTTGAACAGACCGATCTCGGCGGTGTTGGCAGCATGCGTACCACCGCAGAACTCGCGAGAGAACGGCTGGTCCTCGGCACCCACGGAAACGACGCGGACGACGTCACCGTACTTCTCGCCAAAGAGGGCGACAGCACCGGCGGCCTTGGCCTCATCGATGCCCATAACGCAGGTCACGACCGGCTTGGATGCGAAGATCTGCTGGTTGACCAGGTCCTCGACAGCTTTGAGCTGCTCGGAGGACAGGGCCTCGAAGTGCGTGAAGTCAAAGCGCAGGTGCTCGGGCGTCACCAGCGAGCCGGCCTGGGAGACATGCTCGCCCAGAACGTGCTTAAGCGCGGCGTCGAGCAGGTGGGTAGCGGTGTGGTTGCGGCGCAGGAAGCCACGGCGCTCGGCGTCGAGCGTGGCGATCACGGAAGCGCCAACGGTCAGCGTGCCCTCGGCGACGTAGGCGACGTGGGCATACAGGCCGTTGTGGTTCTTGGTATCGGAAACGGTCAGTGCAACGCCCTCGGCGGAAAGCTCGCCGGCGTCGCCCTGCTGGCCGCCCATCTCGGCGTAGAACGGGGTGCGGTCGAGCACAACCTCGACATCCTCGCCCGCGGCAGCGGACTCGACGGACTCGCCGTTGAGAACGATGGCGACAACCTTGGCGCCCTCGATCACATCGTTGTCATAGCCATCGAACTCGGTCGCAGCGATCTTGTCGGAAAGCTCGACCCACACGTCGTTGAAGCTGCCCCAGGCGTCGCCCTTGGCGTTGGCGCGAGCGCGGGCCTTCTGGTCCTCCATGCAGGCGGTGAAGCCGTCCATGTCGACGTCATGGCCAGCGGTGCCGGCGATCTCGACGGTCAGGTCGATGGGGAAACCAAAGGTGTCGTGCAGCTTAAAGGCGACATCGCCCGGGAGCACAGCGCCCTCGGCGAGCGCGGACAGGGCCTCGTCCAGGTAGACGCGGCCGTTGTCGAGCGTCGTGGAGAAGCGCTCCTCCTCGGAGGCGACAATACCCTTGACGAGCGCGACGTTCTTAAGCAGCTCGGGATAGGCCTCGCCCATCTGGGCGTTGACCTCGTCGATGAACTTGGTCAGGAAGGCGCCCTCGATGCCCAGCAGGCGACCGTGGAACACGGCGCGACGGAGCAGACGGCGAAGGACGTACTCGCGACCCTCGTTGCCGGGAAGGATGCCGTCAGAGATCATAAAGTCGACGGCACGGGAGTGGTCGGCGATGATGCGCAGGGAGCGGCTGGCGCCGGAGTAATCGTCGGCGTCATAGGTCTTGCCGCTGATCTTCTCGCCCAGCTTGATGAGATGCTGCATCAGATCGCCGTCGTAATTAGCGGTCTTGTGCTGCATGATGGCGGCCATGCGCTCCAGGCCCATGCCCGTATCGAGGTTACGGTGCGGCAGCTCCGGCATGGAGCCGTCCTCCTGGCGGTCGTACTGGGTAAACACGAGGTTCCAGAACTCCAGGAAGCGGTCGCAGTCGCAGCCGGGCTTGCAGTCGGGGCTGCCGCAGCCGACCTCCTCGCCCATGTCAAAGTAGATCTCGGAGCAGGGGCCGCAGGGGCCGGTAGGGCCGGCGGCCCAGAAGTTGTCGTCCTCGCCCAGGCGGGAGATGTGGTCCTCGGCAACGCCCAGAGAACGCCACACGTCGTGGGTCTCGTCGTCCTCGGTAAAGACGGTAAAGTACAGGCGATCGAGCGGCAGCTTGAACTCCTTGGTGATGAGCTCGAAGGCCCAAGCGCAAGCCTGCTGCTTGGAGACGCCGCCAAAGGAGAAGTCACCGAGCATCTCGAAGAACGACAGGTGACGGCCGTCCTCGCCGATGCAGTCGATGTCGTTGGTGCGGACACACTTCTGGCAGGAGATCGCGCCGATCTCCTTCATGGTCTTCTTGCCCTGGTAGTACTCCTTAAACTGGTTCATGCCGGCGTTGGCAAGCAGCAGCGAGGGGTCGTCGGGAACAAGGGACGAAGAAGGATAGAGCTTAAGACCGCGCTCCTCAAAGAAGTTGAGGAACTTGGAGCGGATCTCGGCCGTAGTCATTGACGGGTAGTCAGCACTCATAGAGGGAATCTCCTCGATTTCACATCGAAACAGTTCTAACGTAACGATATTACCATCCAACCGCCCCCGTGCAAAAAAGAGGGTCGCCAAACAGCGACCCTCCAGCGAAAGTGCACGTTATTTAGGACTGAACGGTCCTTTGAAACAGGCTGCTGTAGAATTACATATAAGAGTCACCTGGAAGGAGCGATCGATGAAAAGCAAACGATTTTTCCTGAATGCACTTCTGGTAGTAGCACTTTTAGCGCTTTTGGCCTTCTTCTGCTGGTACGCAAGCCAACCAGCATTTGGCTACGCATTGTATGCAGTAATGTCCGGCGATAAGGCTTATTACACTCTACGCGCAATTGACGTTCTTTTTTTCTATGTAGCCGGCCCCTTATCAGTCGCTTTGCTCGTGTTTCTTGTCATTTACAACTTCAAGAAACGTTAATAGGACTTATTTAGAATCCGAATCGTCCATAGAGCCGTCGATGCCGGTTTTGGTATCGTCCATGCTGGAATCGTCGTCCTTGGCGAAGGGGTTCTTGAAGAAACCCGTCGCATCGGGCTGCAGGCCCGAGAGCTTAATCCAGGGATTCTCGAGCTCGGGCTTGGGCATGGCCTGGGCCTCGGGCGCAGTCTCGTTGCCGATGAGCTCGGACTCGTAAATGAATGTATCGTCTCCAAGCGCGTCATAGGCGGCGACCGGGTTACCCTCGGTATCGCGATACGGCGTGCCCTTAAACACGGCGCCATCGTATGCCACGAGCTGGCGGCCGGTCTCGTTCTCAAAGTAGTAGACGAAAATGCCCTTGAGGGCCGCGCATAGCGGAATAGCGATGACCATGCCGATGGGACCCATGAGTGCCGAACCAATAACGAGCGCCGTCAGGCTCATGACGGGATGCACCTGCACCGAACTCTGCATGACCTTGGGGGAAATGACGTTATCGGTGACGTTTTGAGCCACCATGGTCACAACGAGCGTCCACAACGCAAGCATGGGGCTGAACATAAAGCCGAGCACCGTGGCGATCGCCGCGCTTACCCAGGGGCCAACAACCGGGACCAAATGCATGATGCCGGTAAAAATGGCCATGAGCGCCGCGTAGGGATGGCCGATGAGCGTAAAGCCGATAAAGGCGAGGATGCCACCGCAGATGGACGTCACGACCATGCCGCGCATATAACCGCCGACCGAGCGCGAAAGAATCGCGACCATAAAGCGGTACGAGGTCTCCTTTTCCTGGCCAATGATGGTGCAGACCTCGTGGTGCATGCGGGGGTAATCGCAGGCCAACCAATAGGCAAGCACCAAACCCAGGAAGATGACGAACAGCTGCGAGGCCGTGTTGGTAATGAGCGGGAACACACCGCGACCGAGTTCGGCAGCGATTTGCGAGACGTACTTGGACGCCACAGTAACCAGCGAGGACAGATTATCGTCCAAATACTCCTTGAGCGGCGTGTTGTTGAGCGTCTTGGCGTGCGAAATCATCTCGTTGAGATCGCCACCCGCAACGCGAAGCTGCTCAGGCAGACGGCTCAGGACTTCCATAATCTGACCGAGCAAAATAGGCGACAGGATACAGACGACACCAACGAGCGCCGCGACGACGACGATAAGCGCGATAAGCGAACCAATGCCACGGTTGACGCCGTGATGCTCGAGCCAGTTGGTGATCGGCGACATCACAAAAGCGATGATGGAACCGACAGCGAGAAACTCGATAACCGGCGCCAGGATACCCATAAGGTTAAAGATGACGGCGGCGATGACAATGCAGCCGACGACAGCCCAAATGCGAAGCGTCAGAATACGGGTATCGCGCAGCGTGCGGTCGGTTTGTTGGGGGTGCTCACTCATGAACGAACCATCACTCCGTCGGGGTCAATCTTATCTTGAATCTTCTTAAGGGTACGGCGCAGCAGGCGCGAGACCTGCACCTGCGAGATTCCCAGCTTCTTTGCGATCTCGATCTGGGTCATGCCCTTCACAAAACGCAGCTCGATAACCTCGCGCTCGCGCGGCGAGAAATCACGGATGGCTTCCTCGATCACCAGGCGGTCATCGGTAAAATCGAGCTCGTTGTCGCCATCGGCATAGCGGTCGAGAATCGAGGGGGCATCATCGGAATCGGACGCGCCAGGAGCCTCGATGGGCACCGAGGTATAGGCCGAAGACGATTCCATGGCCTCCAGCACCTCGTCGACGGTCACACCCAGGTACTCAGCGATTTCTTCAACCTTAGGCGAGCGCTGCAGCTCGTTAGTGAGCTTGTCGGTAGCTTGGTTAACCTTGGCAGAAAGCTCCTGCAAACGGCGCGGCACGCGCACGCTCCAGCCCTTATCACGGAAGTGACGCTTAATCTCGCCCAGGATGGTAGGCGTGGCAAACGTCGTGAACTCGAGTCCGCGCTCGGGATCAAAGCGGTCGATAGCCTTGAGCAAACCCAGATAGCCGACCTGCATGAGGTCGTCGAGCGGCTCGCCGCGGTTCTTAAATTTGTTGGCAAGAAACCTTACCAGGTTCATATGGGACATGACGAGCTGCTCACGTGCGTCCGGATCACCGGTCTCTTTGTAGCGACGAAACAGCTCGCGGGTTTTCTCCTTGTCCCAAGCGGTCTTACCGCTCCGGGAACGTTCGGTCATATTAGATATCCGCCTTGAGGTCGAGGGAAAGCGTCAGGGGCGCCGCAGTCTTTTCGTAGGAATCGCACACGCTCGCCAGAATGAGCTCGGCATACACGGCAGCCTGGTCATCCTCATCGACAGTCGCCTGATCGCCAAAGGTAAAGGTCATGCCCACATGCGATTCGTCGACGTCGAATTTGATCAAAATGTCATCGGAATCAACGGCCGTGCAGCCAAAGATAAAGGCTTCCTCGGCAGCCATACGAATGTCCTCGATGCGATCGACGGACATGGAGCACAGCGCACCAACGTTGGCGGCCGTCATACGTACGAGGCGTGCCAGACGCGGATCCCCGGCAACAGTCAGCGTGATGGGGCAAGTTGCTTCGCTACTCATCGCAGGACTCCTCGGAGGTCTCGGCGGGCGTGTAGGTGTAATACTGGGCTGCTTTAGCAGCAGGCTTCTGTGCATCATCGTCACCAGCAGCGGCATCGTCCCCGGCTTCGTCAATCAGGACACGCTCGGTCGGCTGCTCGGCTTCGGCGGCAGCGGAAAGCGTGCGCTCGGCGTCGGCCGCGGGAGCCTTCACCTTGTTAAAGAGTTTCTGCACGGCACCAGCAGCAGAATCAGTCACGCTCGATACGGCATTGCTGGCCTCGGCCACGCTGCCCGTAACCTCGGAAATGTCGCGAACCACAGCTTCGACCTCTACGAGATTGGAGGTAAGGGCGTCGACGGCGGTCTTGCTCGACTTGAGGAGCGGCTCAACCTGAGCCAACGCGGGGGTGAGCTCATCGACAGCGCCATCGAGCTTTGCTACCACCGGCTGTGCCTCGGCGATGGTGTTGTTAAGGTCGCTCACGGTCTTATCGAGCGAATCAACGACGGTGCGGGTCTTTCGCAGCGTGAGCGCGAGCTCGATAACAGCCCACACACCGGCAACGGCGAGCAGCAGCAGGGCGATTTGAATGGGACTCATACAAGCCTCCCGAAGGAATCGAAATACAGACGCTGTTCATGGTACCCCAAAGAAGGGGAAAGATACCCAAAGGGAATGTGCGAGGTCCCAAGGACCTACTTGGGCGCTCTGCCGCTACGGTCGCGCTCGCTTTGCTCTACGCGCCACTCTTCCCAGCCACGGCCCGCAGGCTGCCAAAACGCACCGCGCTCCAGCCCCTCGGGCAAATAACGCTGATCGACCCAGCCTTCGGGATAATCATGCGGATACTTATACACACCGTATTCGTCGCTGCCCGGGCGATGACGATCGCGCAGATAACTCGGCACCTCGCGGAGCCCACTTGAATGAATATCGGCCAACGCCGCATCGATCGAAGCCTCGCACGCGTTCGATTTAGGCGCCAAGCACACATAGAGAGCAGCCTGAGCCAGATTAATACGGCACTCGGGATAGCCAATGACCTCGGCAGACTTAAACGCGGCATGTGCCACCAAAAGCGCCTGTGGGTCGGCGTTGCCAACATCCTCAGAAGCCTGAATCATAATACGACGAGCGATAAACTTAGGATCCTCCCCCGCGTCAATCATGCGCGCGAGCCAATAAATCGTGGCATCGGGGTCGCTACCGCGCATAGACTTAATAAACGCACTGATGATGTCGTAGTGCATGTCACCGTTTTTGTCGTACGAAAAGCCACGGCGCGGATTGGCAATCTTCACGTCGTCAACAGTGATGGGATAGCGCTCCCCCGCCGCCGGCGCGGGCGTTCCCTCGGTATCGGGGCGCGTGACGGCAATCTCGCTCGCAAGCTCAAGCGTCGTGAGCGCCGATCGAGCGTCACCCGCTGCCAGTGTGCAAATGGTCTTAACCGTATCCTCATCGGCCGAGAACTTACCGTTCAAACCCTGCGGCGCCTCGAGCGCACGCTCAATAAGCGTGGCGATATCCTCGTCTTTAAGATGCTCAAGTTCCACCACGCGACCGCGCGAGAGCAATGCCGAGTTGACCTCGAAGTACGGATTCTCCGTCGTGGCGCCAATCATAATGACGGTACGGTTCTCAACTGCATGCAGCAGGGCATCCTGCTGCGACTTGGAAAAGCGATGAATCTCATCGATAAAAAGAATGGTGCGGCGGTCGTACGTATTCAGGCGCGTCTTAGCCTCGTCGATCACGCGACGAAGATCCTTTACGGTGCCCGTCACAGCGCTGACCTCGACAAACTCGCTCTTAGTATGGTTGGCGATAATATGTGCCAGCGTCGTCTTGCCCGTACCGGCCGGCCCATACAAAATCACACTCGACAGCACGTCGTGCTCAATCGCGGCACGCAACCACGAACCCTTACCGACGGCCTTTTGCTGGCCCACATACTCGTCGAGCGAATTGGGCCGCATGCGCACCGCAAGCGGCGCATTCTGAAAGGAACGCTCGCGCGTCGAAGCAGAAAAAAGGTCGTCCATAGCCATCCCGTGCGTCAATCAAAAACGTTTTCCACCAACAGTATACCGAATAAATACGAACTACCGTTCGTTAATATAGGTACGGTGCGGAAACTTCAATCCCGGGAACAGCTTGCTCGTAAGCTCGCAGAAATAGCCGTCCGTCATGCTCGCGATGTAATCCACCACCGCTTGATCCTTGTCGTCCTGCCAGGCATAGGTGCGATCGTAGTAGAAAAGCTGCCGCTCAATGCGAGAAATGTGGTGCTTAAAGATATACGAAGACTCGTCGCCTTCGTTTATATCCTGCAGGCAACGGTCGTAGAGCTTTTCGAAGGCCTCGCGCAGCTCCGCTTCGGAGTCGCCTTCAATGCCGCCCTTGCTATAGATCTTCTCGTAGTTCTCGCGCTTGGCTCGGCGGATCTCCTCAAACAGGTCCTCGCTCATCTCGATGCGTGGCTTACCATAGCTGTGCTCGACGATATCGATGGAGGCATGCGTAAGGATCCAGCTGTTGTATGCCCCGCCCAGGTCATCGTCAAAGGCGTCGGGTGACAGCAGACCCGCCGAAATGGCGTCTTGGCGATCGCGCCCCACGTAGGCAAGGATATCCGAGATGCGAACCACGCAGCCCTCGAGCGTCATGGGGCGCAGGTGCTCAATTGCGCTGTAACCTGTGGCAATGCAATCCTCAACCGTAAGGTCGAACTGGTCAAAGGAGCTCATGTCCGAAAGCTCAAACACACGCTGTTCGTACTCACCGTTGTGGCATAGCACGCCGTCGAGCGTCTGGAGCGACACGTTGCGGCCGTACAGCGCGTCGAGCACGCGGACCGACTGCACGTTATGGAAAAAATAACGACCCGTGCGCTCGTGATAGATATCGTTGAGGAATCGCTCACCGGCATGGCCAAAGGGCGTGTGGCCCAAGTCGTGGCCTAAGCCAATCGCCTCGATCAGATCGCAGTTGAGCCCCAGGGCACGTCCGATATCGCGCGCGATGCGCGAAACAAGCTGCACGTGCAGGCCGCGACGCGACAGGTCGTCGTTGCTGCGAAAACTAAAGACCTGCGTTTTGCCTGCATAACGGGTGTATGCGGGCAGATGCAAAATCTTTTCGGTATCGCGCATAAATGCCGGACGCATGAGCGTGCCCACATCTGCGGCTCGATCGAAGCGTCGAATGACCTGGTCGTCACCACATCGATAGGGATTAACGACACCCGAGGCGCGGTCGGCGGCGATACGCCCGACCAACTCGGGCGACAACGCCGCGGGAATGCGATCCATACGCGCCTTAATGGCGGCTGTCTGTTGATTGGTTGCCATGGCATGCTCCTTAAAAAGGGCGCGCAAACGGTTACAGCGTACTACCCACGACCTCGATTATGGCAAATATCGGCACTAAAAACGGCAGCAATGGCAAGGAGCGTGATTTTATGATGAGACAGGCGGCGGCAAGGGCCAGGAGCGCAGCCGCAAACGCGACGATACCACCCAAGAGATCGAAGGTACAAAGGGCAAAGAGCGCCTTGGCGTCCCCCATACCAATGCCGGGAGCGTGGCGAACACGACGCCAAAGCGACTCAGTAAGCATAAGGGCAAGGTAGGCGATGGCAGCAAGACCGGCATGGTCAAGCGCCGTGTTAACGCCCTTGTCGAGCCAAACGCCTGCAAACGCCGCCACCGCACACGCGCCGGCAAGCTGATTGGGAAACCGTCGCTCGCGGGCATCAATCGCCGCGCCGGCAAAGATGCAAATCCAAAACGGAATATAGACCATCTAACACCTCCTTGGGCAGCAGCTCAAACGCAAAAACCACCACAAAAGTGCCTGTCCCCTTTGTGGTGGTTTTGATCGTGGTTATTTGGCGCCTTGCATGACCTCGTCGAGGGTAACGCTCACGGCGTGCTGCGTCGGCACCCAGTCGACCTTCAAGAACAGTGCTGCCACCGTAATGGGGATATAGCTGAACATAAAGATCGGGAAGGTAAACAGGTTGGTCACCAGACGCCACTTTTGCGCGCAGTGAATGTGCTTGTACTCAAAGATGGTCGTGAGCAGCGCCAGGATAAAGAACGTCTGATACATCATGGCGAAGGTCATAATGAGAGAAGCGGCGCACGCCTGCATCTCAACCTCGGTGGCCAGGAAGCCGTGCGAAAGACCGCCCACAATCAGGAACGTGGCATTGGCGAGCATCGAGATCAGCGATAGCAACATACCCGGGGCGATCGTCATAAACATGTCGTAGGCGGCAAAGCGATGGTAGCGAAAGGTCGATTTGACCAGGTGCTTTCCATACGTAAAGAACACCTGGTAGAAGCCCTTGGTCCAGCGCATACGCTGCTTCCAGGAAGCCTTAAACGTCACGGGCTGTTCGTCAAAGAACTCCGCCGGTGCATAGCCAATGCGAATGCCGTGAATGGCGCAGAACGTGGTGAACTGAATATCCTCGGTCAGCGTGTGGAACTGCCAGCCGTGCATGCCCTCGATAACACTGGCGGAGATGAGGTAGCCCGAACCCGAGACGGCGCAAGACGTCTTGCAGATGTTGCGCGCGTTGTTGAGAAAGCGCGCCTCGCGCAGGTACCACGTGGCATTAGCCGCCGAGATCCACGAGCTGCCGAAGTTCTTGGAATTGCGATAGCTCGTGACCACATGGAAGCCCTGGTCAAAGGCATCGTTCATCTTGGACACGTAATCGCGGGAGATGACGTTATCGGCATCGAAGATAAAGTAGCCTTCAAACGTATCGGGATACTCGTTAAGGATACGGTCGAAACCAAAGTCCATGACCCAGCTCTTACCCTTACGGGCCAGGTCGTTGCGCTCATAGACAATGGCGCCCGCCTCACGCGCAAGCTGTGCCGTGTTGTCGGTGCAGGCGTCGGCGACCACAAAGACCTCGATAAGCTCGGACGGATAATCCTGATCCTTGATGGAGCGAACGAGGTTGGCGATTACGGCCTCCTCGTTATGCGCCGCGATAAAGAAGGCATAACGATGCAGTTTATTGGCCTTAGGGGGCGCGACCTCGCCACGAAGAGCGCCAATGACAAAGAAGACCACCTGGTACAGAAAGCAGACCGTGAGCAGCGTGACGACAATCTGGTTGAAGATCACGATGGGTGTGTTGGTTTGTAAAAAGGCGAGCATGCGGGCTCCCAGCAACGCGTTACGTAAACAACCGTATATCTTACCGCAGGCTTACCGAGTTCAAGAAACCACCTAATACTGGCTAGGCTTCGAGCAGACCGAGCTGCGGGACAATTTCGTCACCGGCGGCAGTGCGGCCGAGCGAACGTGGAGCCAGATCATCCAGAACCGCCGCAAGGTCCCACGGCAGCTCGTCACGGCACTCGATACGCTCCCCCGTCACGGGATGGTCGAATGCCACGCGCCAAGAATGCAGGAACTGCCTGGTCAAGCCCTGATCGGCACGCGTATCGCACTTGCCGTAGAGCGGATCGCCCACGCAAGCATGGTTGATATGGCGCATATGCACGCGAATCTGATGCGTGCGGCCGGTAAACAGGTGGCACTCGACAAGCGTGTAGCCGTCGTCGAAACGCGTGGAATCAAAGCGCTCGAGCACCTTGAAGGTCGTGATGGCCTGGCGCGCAAAGGGGTCATCGGAAACCGCCATCTTCACGCGGTCGCGCGTCGATCGGGCGATACCGGTGTTGATAGTGCCCTCGTCCATGGCGATGTGACCGTGAACGAGCGTGATATAGCGACGGTCGAGCGTGCGCGTGCGGATAAGATTTTGAAGCGCGCGCTGGGTATCGTCGTCTTTTGCCGCGAGCATAAGGCCCGAGGTATCGCGATCCAGGCGATGCACGATGCCGGGGCGATCCTCACCCTGCACGGTACCCAGATGATCGATGCCGCAGTGGTAAACCAGAGCGTTCGCAAGGGTGCCGCTCTCGTGGCCGTGGGCGGGATGGCACACCAGGCCGCGCTGTTTGGAGAGCACGATGAGGTAGTCGTCCTCGTAACGAATGTCGAGCGGGATGGCCTCGGGAATCACATCGGTGGGATCATGCGGCTCGGGCAGGTCGACCGAGATGCGGTCACCGGAGCGCACAGCATACTTTTTTGATAGGCAGGTCTCGCCGTTGACGGCAACGGCACCGCCCTCGATCAGATGTGCGCAGGCAGAGCGCGTGGGACAGCCATCGTTGGCGCCCAGATAGACGTCGAGACGCTGACCAGCGGAATCGTCGGCAACGAGAATATGGATGTCGGCCATTAGCGCTCATTCCTTTCGCGAATCTTGCGGGCACGCTCCCCACGCTGCTTGGCTTTGCGTTTGGCGCGGGCCTCGTCACGGGCGTTGAGCTCGGCGGTCGCATCGACCTCGCGAGCGGCAGGACTCAAGA
Organism: Coriobacteriaceae bacterium; assembly: GCA_025757745.1. Taxonomy (NCBI): domain Bacteria; kingdom Bacillati; phylum Actinomycetota; class Coriobacteriia; order Coriobacteriales; family Coriobacteriaceae; species Coriobacteriaceae bacterium. The sequence goes on along the minus strand of CP107217.1, from coordinate 1,158,871 downwards.
ACATGTAACCGATAAGCGCCAACACAACACCGACCGTAATGCCGATATCGGCCACGTTAAAGACAGGAAAGTCGATGAACGTGGTGGCAATGAAATCGGTCACGAAGCCAAAGGCGAGGCGGTCGATCGCGTTACCGATGGCGCCGCCCGCAACCATAGCCATGCCTACAACCTCAAGATGGGCGAGCTGGGGCGCACGAACGAGGTACACGGCAATAGCGATAATGACCGCCAACGCCAGCACGGCAAACGCGATGCCATGCCCCTCACCCATACTAAAGGCAGCTCCGATATTGCGGACAAACAGAAAATCGATCACACCGGGGATAACGGTCATATGCAGGGCATCGCCCACGGAACGAACCGCAAGCTTGGTCAGCTGGTCAACAAGCAACACAACGAGCGCTACCCCACCAGCAACACCTAGCCGCCAACGCAAAGGCGGCGTCATATCCCCAGTACGACCCAAATCAATCCCCAACCCTCAGATAATCGAATTCCGTTTAACGCAGTAGATAATCATACATTGACGCAAGCAAGAAGCGACAAATCTCCCAAGAACGGAAACACCGCAGGTAGAGCATAAATGAGCGAGCGGGTCGCATTTGAGACAAGGTGACGTGAAATGAAAGGGCGCTGACCTTTCGGTCGCGCCCTTGAAATTGAACGTCAGATTGTCCAAATGCGGCCCGCACAGCGTCGGTAGGTTACGGCGTTCTACGAACGCCGTAACCTACAAAGCATCAGCGCAGCGCTTGCAAATATGCGCGTGGCCGTTGTACTCGCCGACGGTGGTGCGATAGTTCCAGCAACGGTCGCAGCACTCGCCCTCGGCAGCCTCAATAGCAACGGAAAGCTCCTCGCCCTGGGTCAGCTCAACATCGGAGACGATGTAGAACTCGGCCAGGTCGACGGCTTTGTCACCGGTCAGCAGCGCGTACATCTCGGCGGGAACGACCGCCTTGACGCGGACCTGCTGGCTCTTGGTGAAGGTGCCAGCGGAACGGGCATCCTCAAGGGCCTTGGTCACGGCGCTACGGAGCTCGAGCGAAGCCTCGAGCACGCCCTCAAACTCATTGGCCTCGTCGACCGTGATAGGCGACTTGTACCAATCAAGCAGCGCGGCGTACTTCTGGTGATCGACGCAGCCGGCGGGCGCATAGGCCATGGCCTCGTCGACCGTGTAGGACAGGATCGGCTGCAGGTCGCGCATGAGCATCGAGAAGAGCTCGGCGAGCACGGTCTGGGCGCTGCGGCGCTCGAGCGAGCCGGGCTTGTCGCAGTACAGACGGTCCTTCAGAGCGTCGAGGTACACGTTGGAAAGCTCGGTAACAACAAAGTCGTAGAGCGCACGGTAGGCGCGCGGGAACTCGTAGCAAGAGTAAGCGTCGTCGACCTCGGCCTGGACCTGGGTCAGACGAGCAACCATGAGCTTGTCGAGCGGCAGCAGGTCGGCAAAGGCGACGCCGTCAGTCTCGGGCTCAAACTGACCCTCAAGCTCGGAGAGCAGGAAGCGCAGCGTGTTGCGGAAACGACGGTAGGCATCGGACGTACGAGCGAGAATCTCGTGGTCGATGGAAACGTCTGAACTGGTGTCGACGGAGGCGACCCACAGACGGATGATGTCGGCGCCCATCTCGTCACAGACCTTGTTGGGGTCGATGACGTTGCCGAGCGACTTGGACATCTTACGGCCCTGGCCGTCGAGGGTGAAGCCCTGCGAGACGACCGCCTTGTACGGAGCGTGGCCGTTGGCGCCCACCGAGGTGAGCAGCGAGCTCTGGAACCAACCGCGGTGCTGGTCGGAACCCTCGAGGTACACGTCCGCCGGGTACTCAAGCTCGGGGCGATACTCGCAGACGGCCTTCCAAGACACGCCGGAGTCCCACCACACGTCGAGGATGTCCTTATCGGCCTTGAGGTGATGACCGCCGCACTTGGGGCAAACACAGGCCTCGCCCAGGTAGCTCTCGGGAGCGTCGGTGAACCAGGCGTCGGAGCCCTTCTCATGGAAGAGCTTGATGACGGCATCGAGTGTGGCGTCGTTCATGACCTTCTCGCCGCAGTCGGCGCAGGTGTAGCTGGGGATAGGCACGCCCCAGTTGCGCTGACGGCTGATGCACCAGTCGGGACGCTGCTCGACCATGGCACCGATGCGGTTGACCGCGTGGGCCGGATACCACTTGACGTTCTCGCGGACCTCTTTGCCAGCCTGCTCGCGCAAACCGGTCTTGTCCATCGAGACGAACCACTGGTCAGTAGCACGGAAGAGCACCGGGTGCTTGCAGCGCCAGCAGTGCGGATAGCTGTGCGTGATCTTTTTCTCGAGAACCAGGGTGCCGCGCTCGCGCAGGAACTCGATGATATGCGGGTTGGCCTCATCGGTATCCATGCCGCTGAAGGGACCACCGGTGCCAAACTCCTCGCCGGTGTAGAACTTGCCGTCGTCATCGACCGGCATGCAGATGTCGGTGATGCCCTCCTTGAGGCAGGCGAAGTAGTCGTCGACGCCGTGGCCAGGCGAGTTGTGGACGATACCGGTACCGTCGTCGACACCGACGTAATCGGCCAGCAGCGCCACGCCCTCAACACCGTCAAAGATCGGCTGCTTGTAGTGGATGTGGTGGAAGGTCTCAGCGGGAACCACATAGGGCTTGCCGGCGACCATAACCGGGGTGTACTCCCAGCCAAACTCCTCGCAGCACTTGGGAGCCAGGTCCTCGAGCATGACCTCGGCACGGCCATCGTGCTCAACGGCGACATAGGCGGCGCCGGGCTTAAGGGAAACGGCCTGGTCAGAGGGGATGGTCCACGGCGTGGTCGTCCAGATGATAAAGTCGACCGGGCCGTCGAAGTTCTCGAGGCCGTCGGGCTTGGAGGTCATCTCAAAGCGCACGAAGATGGAGGGGCTCGTCTCGTCGGAGTACTCGATCTCGGCCTCGGCCAGCGCGGTGTGGCAGTGCTTGCACCAGTGAACCGGCTTGTGACCGCGATAGATCATGCCCTTATCGAACATGGCCTTGAAGACCTCGATGTCGGCGGCATCATGCTGGTGATAGAGCGTCAGATAGGGGTTGTCCCAGTCGCCGAGCACGCCCAGACGACGGAAACCGGCCTTCTGAAGCTCGATGTTCTCGACAGCGAACTCGTTGCAGAGCTCACGGATCTTGGCCGTGGGGGTCTGGTTGAACTTCTCGGTGCCGAGCTTCTCCTCGACCTTATGCTCGATCGGCTGGCCGTGGCAGTCCCAACCGGGGACATAGGGAACCTCATAGCCCTGCATCATCCAGTAACGGTTGATCATGTCCTTGGAGATCTTGTTCATGGCGTGGCCGATGTGGATCGGACCGTTGGCGTACGGAGGGCCGTCGTGCAGCACGAACTTCTTGTGACCCTCGTTCTTCTTCAGAACCTGCTCGTAGACCTTGTTGTCCTGCCAGTCCTTGAGTCGCTTGGGCTCGGACTTGGAAAGACCGGCACGCATGGGAAAACCGGTCTTGGGCAGATTCATCGTCTGCTTGTACTCGTTTGCCACGGTACCCCTTTCATGTCGTGGGCGCGCACGCCCTCTGGGCACCAAAAAAGCGCCCGTCCCTGCAAGCTGGGACGAAGCGCCACAAAACGGGCTGTGCGCCCGCAAAAGCTCTTCGCTTAACCACCCAGCTTAGATGCCCTCGCCCGCGTATTCGCGCGCTCGCATCCGTTACTCGGCTGGCCTGTATCGACGACCATCTCGGCGATGTCTACTAAGACGTGCCTATGCGGCTCGTCCGTTGGGACCGCAGCTCCGGGGTGATTTTCATCGGTCGCATGCACGGGCTCTCAGCGCTCCCCGCTCTCTGTAGCATGCGGACGGCCGACTACTCGTCCCCATCAACGCTTATGCGGTGTATGCTAGCACGTTCCGCGCCGGCGAAAAACCCTCAACACTGGTTTTATACGTTCGAAATTTCTCGCTATTACAGCCCTGCTCTAGGAGCAAAATACCTGAAAGCACTCTATCGAACGAAAGAAGGTTGCTATGCGCACGATTGGAATGAGCGACTACACCGTTGGCGAGGATTGCTTTGACGAGCTGCCCGCCGCACTGGCGGAGTACGGCACGACAAAGGTCGCGATCATCGGTGGCAAGCGGGCACTGGCCGCAGCACTTCCCGGTATCGAAGCTGCGCTGGCAGGTACCGACGTCGAGATTCTGGAGACGCGCGTCTACGGTACCAACAGTACGCGTGCCAATATCGCCAAGGTCGTGAACTCCCCTGCCTGCCAGGAAGCCGACGTGCTCATTGCCTGTGGCGGCGGCAAGGCGCTCGATACCGTGAAGACGGCGGCCATCGAGCTCAAGAAGATCGTCTTCACGGTCCCGACGATCTGTTCCAACTGCTCCGCCGCGACCGCCATTGCCGTTGTCTACAACGACGACGGCTCGCTCGAGGGCTATTCGTACCCCAACCGCCCCGCTCACATCTTCATCAACCCCAAGATCATCGCCGAGGCACCGGCAGAATACTTCTGGGCCGGCGTGGGCGATGCCCTGTCTAAGCAGCCCGAGGTCGAGTACGCCACGAGCGCCGGCAACCTGGAGCACACCGCCGGGCTTGGCCTGGCACTCGCCCACACCTGCTCCGAGCCGCTGTTTACCTATGGTGTCCAGGGTCTTGAGGACGTGCGGCAGAACCTGTCGAGCGAGGCCGTCAAGCAGATCGCGCTCGATATCGTGGTCAACACGGGCTATGTCTCCAACCTGACCAACCAAAACGATTACTACTACAACTCGAGCGTGGCGCATGCGTTCTACAACGCCACGTGCAGCATTCCGCGCGAGGGCTCCTACCTGCATGGCGAGGTCGTGAGCCTGGGCGTGCTGGCGCTGTTTGCCTATACGGGAGACACCGAGAACCTTGAGCGCTACGCTGCCTTTAACAAGCAGATGGGGCTGCCCGTGACGCTTGAGCAGGTCGGGCTTTCCGAGTCCGATATCCCAGCCCTGTGCGAGTACGCGCATGCCACCAACGAGTGGAAGCAGGGCAACCCTGAGCCCTTCACCGACGAGAAGTTCGCCGCCGCCATCAAGGCCGCCGACGCTTACGGCCACACCCTCTAGCTCTAACCCAAAACCACCACAAAGGGGACAGGCACCTTTGTGGTGGTTTTTTATTGCTCCAACATTCAGTTCGCACTCAAACCCGATTCTATACGAGAAAGGGTCCGGGTACGTTTTTTGTTTATCGGTAATTCTGCGGAAGGACCACTCGGAACGGTAAACAGAAACGAACAGAGGCAGATTACCATCGTGGTGATGGTATCCTGCCTTTTGTTTTGCGGAACCAAGGTCGCTTTATGCGAACTTGATCGCCACTTATATGGCGCATTGATGGCAATTGCTGCGTACGTGCGTACCGGGAGCCTGTACGCCTCTGGCAAGGCGTAACACACTAGACTTTGTTCCAAAGTCCGTGTGCTAAGGGGGCAGGGCCCTTAGAATTCCTGTGGAGTGTGTACGCACGTACGCAGGAAAACAGCAAATTACGCTATATCAGGGCTTTCTTTCATTGGTGAGTATGGTATACACGGCTTAGTTCAACAAATAAGAATTTATATATAAAGGAGAATATTGATGAAAATGTTTTTATGTTCGCACTTTTCAAGTGTAGGAAGTCTGATAAAGGAAGAAATTGAAAATAAAAAAGTCGCATTTATTCCAACAGCTTCGCTGCGTGAAGGCTACACCGGTTATGTCGGCTCGGCTCGAAAATTATTCAAAAAGTTGGGAGCAATCGTAACTGAAATTGATATTTCAACGGAGGCTTATTCAACGATACAGTCTCTTTTTGAAGATGCGGATGTGATCTATTTTACCGGCGGAAATTCTTTTTTCCTTATAGACCAGCTCCGTAAAACGGGAACGGATGAGCTGCTGAAGAAAGAATTGGCAAAGGGAAAACTGATGATTGGTGAATCGGCAGGTGCGATTGTATGCGCTCCAAGCATCCAATATATCGAGCAAATGGATGAAAAGCCGGAGGACTACTCACAAGAAGATGATGCAGGGCTTAATTTGATTGATTTCTATGTTCTTCCGCATTTTCTTACAGCACCATTTAAGAAAGTTACCGAGAAAATAATAACTGAGTTTTCGGATTTGAATCTATGCCCAATTAACAATCGTCAGGGAATTGTAATTGATGGTGAAGGTTCAAAGGTTATTTGCAAAGACTAATTTAAACTTCCAGTTTGCTGCACTCGCTCCTAGCAGGGTTTGGGGCAGGAGGGGCGCAAGAGACGGGAGGGCCTTGTACGCGTTCCTGCGCGAGGGCCGCGGGGAGGGACTGCCTGGGTACGGCGCCTGTCAACTCGGTCTACGTCTTTGATGACCTGGTCGTACTCAATATCAACTTCACGGATGATGCCAAAACGGTCACCCGTGAGGAAGTGTTGGGTTCGAGTGCTGTGGACAATGTTCCAACATGCTGGGATCGAACTCGCTAGCCGGAATCACACGGTAACCGTGGCGGAGTAGAAGGTCGACGAAAACACCGTTGCCCGCAGTGAGCGTGCCACTAAAGGTGCCGTCGTAGATACGGCCCGCCCCGCACGAGGGGCTGCGGTCCTGCAGGATGCACGCGGCGATCTCTTCCGGGCCGCCCGCCTGCTCGCACATATCAAGCGCGCGCTGAGCACCCTGGCGAAACTCGCGATCGACTGAGGTACCCTCGCAGGTACGGACCTCGCCGTTCACAATCTCGGACGGCTTGCGCGGCGTGGGCAGGCCGCCAAAGACCTCAGGGCACACCAAGAGTACCTCGGTCCCCGTACGCTCGCAAGCCTCGACCAACGCGCGGTGGTAATTATCGAGGCCGTTATACTTGCAGCTCTCGCCCATCAAACAGGCACTCACCACGATCTTCATACATATCCCTCCCAAGCAAAACGCCCCATTTGAGATAGGCACTCAAATGGGGCGTCGATATTTACTGACCCGAATGCAACGCTACTGCTGCTTAGGCATCAGCGGATTCTCGCGCGTGAGGAGATTCATAAACTCCTCGCCCGTGATCGTCTCCTTCTTGTACAGATAACGAGCCAGCTCATGGAGCTTAAACTTGTTCTCCTTCAGGATCTGCAGGGCGCGGTCGTGCGCATCCTCGATCAGCTTGGCGACAATTGCGTCCACGCGCTCGGCCGTACCGGGGGCGCAGGTGAGCGACGTATCCTGGTTGAGGTACGCATTTTGGACAGTACCGAGCGCCATCATGCCAAACTCATCGGACATACCAAAGCGCGTCACCATGTTGCGGGCGAGCTTGGTTGCTTGCTCGATATCGTTGGCTGCGCCGGTCGTCATCTCGCCAAAGATGAGCTCCTCGGCGGCGCGTCCGCCGCAGTAGACAGCGAGCTTGTCCAGCACCTCCTGGCGCGTGGTCAGGAAGCGCTCATCCTCCTCGACCTGCATGGTGTAGCCCAGAGCACCGCTCGTGCGCGGCACGATGGTGATCTTGGTGACCGGCGCAGAGCCCTTCTGGCGGGCTGCGACGATAGCATGGCCGATCTCGTGGTAGGAAACGACCTGCTTCTCGTGGTCGGACAGCACCGTGGACTTACGCTGCTGACCGGCAATGACGACCTCCACCGACTCCTCAAAGTCGTCCTGGGTCGCTCGCTTGCGACCTTCGCGGACCGCGCGCAGGGCGCCCTCATTGATAATGTTGGCCAGGTCGGCACCCGAGGCGCCGGGCGTGGCGCGGGCAATCGCGGTCAGGTCAATCGGCGGCTCCGTCTTCACGCTCTTGGCATGCAGCTCAAGAATGTTCTTGCGGCCGGTCAGATCGGGCAGCTCAACGGGGATGCGGCGATCAAAACGACCGGGGCGCAGCAGGGCGGGATCGAGGCTGTCGGGACGATTGGTGGCAGCGAGGACGACGATACCCTTGTGGTTATCGAAGCCGTCCATCTCGGTCAGCAGCTGGTTGAGCGTCTGCTCGCGCTCGTCGTTGCCGCTAAAGCCGCCGCCATCGCGCTTTTTGCCGATGGTATCGATCTCGTCGATAAAGACGATGCACGGGGCCTTTTCCTTGGCCTGCTTAAACAGATCGCGGACCTTGGCGGCGCCACGGCCGACGAACATCTCGACGAACTCAGAACCCGAAATGCTAAAGAACGGCACGCCCGCCTCGCCGGCAACAGCCTTGGCGAGCAGGGTTTTACCGGTACCCGGAGGGCCAACAAGGAGAGCACCGCGCGGCAGCTTGGCTCCAATTTCCTCGTAGCGCTGCGGCTTCTCCAGAAAGTCGACGACCTCCTTGAGGGATTCCTTGGCCTCTTCCTGGCCAGCGACATCCTTAAAGGTCACGCCCACATCCTTGGAGGCGATAACGCGAGCGCCGGACTTACCCAGTCCACCGCCGCCAAAGCCACCGCCGCCAAAGTTCATCGACGGGCCGTCATCGCCCATAGCCTTCTTCATACGGCGGTTGAGCCACCAACCGATCAGGAAGAAGATGGCCATGGGAAGAATAAGCGTAAGCAGGTAGTAGGTCATCAGACCCGAGTTTTTATCGGGAACGACCGACTCCAGGGACGCACCGGATTCAAGCACACGATCGGTAAAGCCCGCGTCATTCGGCACACCGGTCGTCTTGTAGGCGATGTTCTCGTCCTCGCCCTTCTTGGTGTAATAAATGGTGTAATCGTCGGTATTGTACTCGACCTTGTCGACACTCTTCTTATCGAGCGCTTTGACAAACGTCGAGTAATCGGTCTTCGTAATCTGCTGCGTGTGACCGATGTTGGGGAACAGAACGGTCGAGAGCACGAGGTAGACGACGAAGGCGATGAGCACGTAGAGGATCATATTCCGTCTACGTTTGTTGTCATCCATCTCCATCTGCTTGAACTCCATCTACTGGGGTTGATAATGCTATCTAGAATACCCAACCCGGACGGCGATAAACCGACGCCGGGCACGAAAGGACAGAGATGGCATCACTGGAAGTCGGCAAGGTTCAAATCTATACGGGCGACGGCAAGGGCAAAACCACGGCTGCGCTGGGACTGGCGATGCGCGCCACGGGTTATGGGCTCGACGTGCTCATGCTGCAGTTTGCCAAGAAGCTGCACTGCGCCGAACACGATGCCGCGCCGCGCCTGGGACTGCGCATTATACAGGCCGATCGCGACACACCCGAGGCTTGCGCCGAGCAGATCATGGAACTTGCACGCGAACAGATCTCGCAGGTCGACGTGCTCATCCTGGATGAGCTAGGAGAAGCCATGCGCCGCGGCTTCGTGACGCGCAAGGATGTCGAAGCGTTGATCGCGATAAAGCCCGCCACCACGGAGCTCGTGCTCACCGGCCGAGGTCTGCTGCCACTGGCCGATCTTGCCGACCTGGTCACCGAAATGCGCCCCATCAAACACTACTTCGACGAAGGCCTCCTAGCCCGCCAAGGCATCGAATACTAATGATCCAAAGGGGACGGAGGAAAACGGATCAATTCGCCTTATCGCCGGGCCCAGGATCCGTTTTCCTCCGTCCCCTACGGATCATTAGGCGGTGGCGCGGCCGAGCCAGTTGCCGCTGTGGTGGTAGATGGTAAACATCGTGGCCGTGATGAGCCAAGTTACGGGGTAAACCAGCAGCAGGTGCTCAAGAGACGGATCAAACGGCATGATCGCAAACACCCAGATCACCCTGAGCACGACGGTGCCAAAAATCGTGAGTAGCATGGGCTGCAAGCTCACGCCGGCACCGCGAATGGAGCCCGACGCGTTTTCGATAATCGAGAAAATCGCGTAGAACGGCGCGATGAAATGAAGAATCGTCGTGGTGTACGCCGAAATCGAAGCATCGTCGACAAACAGACGCGACAACGGACCCGAGAACACCAGCAGCACGGCTGACAGGCCACCAATGAGCATAAACGACAGCACGAGCGACGTATGGTAGCCCTTGCGCATGCGCTCGTAGTTGCGCGCGCCAAAGTTCTGTGCCGAGAACGTGGTGATCGACACGCCGAGCGCCTCGGTAACCATCCAGACAATGCCATCTAAGCGGCCCGAAAGACCCCACGCCGTAGTGACATCGGCGCCAAACGAGTTGACCGACACCTGAATCAAAACGTTGGAAATCGAATACGCAGCAGACTGAAAGCCAAGCGGCAGACCACACGAGATCATGCTCTTACAAATGCCAGGATCAATGCCAAGTTTGGACAATGAAAGCCGCCACGCACCCGGTGCGTGCATCATGCGAATCACGATCATCGTGGCGTTGGAGCAAATGGTCAGCGCCACCGCGATGCCGCAGCCCAGAGCCTCCATATGAAGCACGGCAACGAAGATGACGTCCAGCGCCGCATTAACAAGGCAGCCGGAAGCGATGATCACAGCAGGACCGCGTGTGTCGCCCACGGCGCGCAGCAGTGCCGTTCCCATATTGAGCAGCAGTGCCGCAACCATGGCGGCAAAATAGCAACGAGCATAGGCCACGCCCTCGGCCAATAGTTCATGCGGCGTGTTCATAAGTACCAGCATGGGCTCAACGAACACTATGCCAAGAATCGAGAAAACGATACCGCCCACCAGCGCGAGCGTCATGGCCGTATGGACCGAACGACTCAATCGCTCATCATCGTGCTGGCCAAAATACTGACCGGTAATGACCGCGCAGCCGGCGCCGACGCCAACGCAAAAGCCAATGCAGAGCTCGGTGAGCACCATCGTGGCTTGAATGCCACCCAGCGCGAGCTTGCCGCCAAACTGACCGACGATATAGGTACCAATAAGCGTGTATGCCTGCTGAAAGAACGAACTAAAGAAGATGGGGACGCACAGCGACAGCAGCTGATGCCAAATAACGCCCTGCGTTACATCGATAGCCGTAGATTTCTTAGCCACACGCCCTCCCCACTAGCGTACGTCAACCGACAAACCAGCTGATAAAAGTTACACTCATGACCAGCCTAGCACCAAGCGAAGATAATAGAAACACCCCCGTGGCACGACTCGGATATCACACCCGGCTAGTGATACAAACTCGGCTGGTAGTGATACTCATTGCTCACATGCGGGCACAGCTGCCAAAAGGCGACGGCACTCGCCGCGGCCACGTTGAGCGAATCGACCCCGTGCGCCATCGGAATGCGCACGGCCCGGTCGCAGCCCGCGATGGTCTTGGCGCCCAGGCCAGCACCCTCGGTGCCCATAAAGATTGCCAGGCGGTCAATCTCCTGGAGCGCGGGATCGTCCAGCGAAACGGAGTCGTCCGTCAGCGCCATCGCAGCGCACGAAAAACCGGCTTCGTGCAGTGCCGCCAGGCCATCGTGCGGCCACACACGAGCCTCGCTGCCAATACGCGTCCACGGCACCTGAAACACCGTGCCCATGCTCACGCGGGCCGAGCGACGGTACAGCGGGTCGCAGCACGTCGGACTGACCAAAATACCGTCGACATTGAGCGCGGCGGCCGAGCGGAAAATCGCACCCACGTTCGTGTGGTCGACAATACCCTCGAGCACGCACACGCGCACCGGGCGCTCCCCCGCCGCCTCGACGACGCCACCCAAGAACTCATCAACCGGAATCTGTCGCGGGCGACGAAACGCCGCGAGCGCACCGCGCGTCACGTTAAAGCCCGTCAGCTGCTCCATGAGTTCCATGGAAGCCACGAACACAGGAACCGGACCTGCGCCCTCGCGCACAACCAGGCGCTCAAACAGCGGCGTCATCTGGTCGAGCCAGCGTTCGCCCAAAAGAAAGCTCACCGGCTCGTATCTGGCACGCACCGCGCGCTCAATAACCTTGGCACTCTCGGCGATAAAGATGCCCTTTTGCGGCTCCAGCACGCAGCGCAGCTCGCGCTCGGTCAGTCGCACGTAGGCATCGAGCCGCTCGTCCTCGAGCGAATCAATTCGCAGAACCTCAACGGCATCAGTCATAGCAGCCTGCCCGCACCCTTCTTTACAGCACATCTATACCAAACGAGGCGACGCTAAGCGCCGCCCCATGCATTCAATCAACCCGATGATACCGTTCGCGCCAGGCGATTTACGCCCCAACGCGACGATACGTCACGAACTCATAATCGACACCTTCGTCGCCCTCACCCGCGGCAATCGTGGCAACCCCGCCAGCCCGCGAAACTTCCCATGCAGGATCGGCATCCAAATTGGGAAAATACGTGTCCACGGGATGGACGCAGTGGTTATGCGTGACCTCGGCCTCCACGCAGTACGGCAAAAATTGCCGATAGACATCGCCGCCGCCGATCACCCACGCAACGGGCTCATCGGCAACCGCAGCGAGCGCCTCGTCGATGCTATGCACCACGTCGACGCCCTCGGGAGCAAAGCTCTCGTCGCGGGTGAGCACGATATTGCGGCGGTTTTTGAGCGGACGCCCACCAGGAAAACTCAGTAGCGTCTTGCGCCCCATAATGACCGGGCAACCCTTGGTGCAGGCCACAAAATGGCGCATGTCGGCGCGATTGGAAACCACCATGTCGCCCTCACATCCAATGCCCCAGTCGTCACACACGGCGACGATGGCAGAAAGCTTACACGTCATGAGCGCCACCTACACCGCAATGGGAATGTTCTTGACCTGCGGGCCGTGCTCGTAGCCCTCGACGATGAGGTCATCGGTCGTAAACGCATAGAAATCGTGCACGTCGGGGTTAAGCGTTACCTTGGGCGCCGCAAACTGCGGACGCTCGATAAGTTCACGGACAATATCGACATGACGGTCGTAAATGTGGGCATCGGCAATCACATGCAGCAGCTCACCGGGAATCATATCGACCGACTGCGCGACCATCATCAGCAAAATGGCGTACTGGCACACATTCCAGTTGTTGGCGGCTAAAATGTCCTGGCTGCGCTGGTTGAGAATCATGTTGAGTGTGGGTTTATCGTCCTGCGGGCGCTGCGTGACGTTATAGGTCACGCTGTACGCGCACGGATACAGGTGCATTTCGGACAGGTCGCTAAACACGTACGTGTTGGTCATGATGCGGCGGCTGTACGGCGTGTTCTTAAGGTCGTACAGCACGCGGTCCATCTGGTCAAAGTCACCCTCGGCATAATGGCTTTTCTGCCCAATCTGGTACCCGTAGGCCTTGCCGATGGAGCCAGTCTCGTCGGCCCACTCATCCCAAATATGGCTGTTGAGGTCGCGGACGTTATTTGACTTCTTTTGATAGATCCACAAGATCTCGTCCATGGCAGACTTAAGCGCCGTGCGACGCAGTGTGAGCGCGGGAAACTCCTCACGCAGGTCGTAGCGAGCCGTAACGCCAAAGTTTTTAATGGTATAGGCAGGGGTGCCGTCCTCCCACACCGGTCGGACCTTTTGGCCCTCGGTGGTGGTGCCATGGTCCAAGATATCGCGGCACATGGTTACAAACTGTTGATCAGCCTTGCTCATTGACCCTCCTGTCAGTCGCCTATAAGCGAAATTCATTGTAGCCTAGGCGCACGCGACCCCACAGCCCAAACATAAGCCCTCATTTTCTGACATATGCCAGAAATTCCTTGCGCATATCCGCACGTTCGATATTCTATTGTTGACATATGTCAGATAAGGAGAGTGAATGGCAGGAAGACGAGAAAAATTGCGCCGCGTTGGGATCATCCCCGAATATCGCGGTTTTACCCCCGACGGCCTTGCCAGCGGAGATGCCATCGACATGACGGTCGACGAACTCGAGGTCCTGCGACTGTGCGACCTGGAAGGACTCAATCAGGAGGCAGTCGCCCAACAAATGGGTATCGCTCGCGCCACCGTGGCGGCCATCTGCAGCCGCGCACATCGCAAGGTGGCAAACGCGCTGGTCAATGGACGGGCGATTGTCATCGAAGGCGGCAACATCGCGTATTCCCCCATCACCACGACGACGGCCGCATGGCCAGCAAAGGAGGTCGACACCATGAGGGTGGCAACGACGTACGACGACGGCAATATCTTTATGCACTTTGGCCGCAGCGAACAGTTCAAGATCTACGACATCCAGGATGGCAAGGTGCTCAACGAGCAGGTCGTAAACACCGGTGGCACCGGCCACGGCGCCTTGGCGGGCCTGCTTGCCAACGGTGGCGTTGACACGCTCATCTGCGGCGGCATCGGCGGCGGCGCCATCAACGCGCTCGCCCAGGCCGGCATCACGGTCTATGCAGGAGCCCAGGGCAACTGCGACGCTTGCGTCGAAGCCCTCATTGCCGGTACGCTCGCGCAGACCGGCGAGGCCACCTGCGACTGCCACGGCCATGACCACGACCACGCCCACGAACATGGCGAGTCCTGCAGTTGCCACGGCCATCACGAGCACGAGGGCCACGAGGGCTGCGGCTGCCACTAACGGCACGGCACCGCGAGCTCGGGGCGCGACACTGAACGCAGCCCAACTATCAAAGCCAACAACAAAGGCCACCCGGTAACTTCCGAGTGGCCTTTGCCATATCAAGCTGGAATTACAGCCCTATTTCTTATTGCGCATCTGCGCTTCCATCTGGCGCAGCAGCTCCATATCGGACTTGGGACCGCCCGTACCCAGGCCGCCCATACCGCCCAGACCCATAGCGTCCAGCCCAGGGATATTGGGCATGCGCATCTTTTTGCCCTTCTTGCCCTTTTTGCCCTTCTTGCCGCCGGCCTGTGCCTGATTGGCCATCGTGCGCATGCGGCCCATCATCTTGTTCATCTCGCCCCACTGCTTCATAAGGCTATTGACCTCGGTGGGGGTCACACCGGCGCCCTTGGCGATACGCGCGCGGCGCTGGCCGTTGATGATGGAGGGACGCAGGCGCTCCTCCTTGGTCATCGACATGATGATGGCCTCGTTCTTATCGAAGATGCCCTCGTCCAGGTTGCCGCCCATCTGGTTGAGCGCGCGCTGACCGCCGGGAAGCATACCCAGAATGCCCTTCATGCCGCCCATCTTCTTGACGGCCTTCATCTGGTCGAGCATGTCGTTCATGGTAAAGCCCTCGCGCAGCATACGCTCGGCAGCCTCGAGCTGCTCGGCGTCGGCCGCCTCCTGGGCCTTCTCGATGATGCCGACAACATCGCCCATGCCCAAGATGCGCTTGGCCATGCGGTCGGGGTAGAACGGCTCCAGCGAATCGGGCTTCTCGCCCATGCTCACGAACTTAATGGGCTTACCGGTCACCTGGCGCACAGAAAGCGCGCCGCCACCACGGGCATCGCCGTCGAGCTTGGAGATAATCACGCCGTCAAAGTCGGTCCGCTCGGCAAAGGTCGAGACGACGTTGACGATATCCTGGCCGGTCATGGCATCGACGACCATCAGCACCTGATCGGGCTTGACGGCCTTCTTGATGTCCACGGCTTCCTGCATCATCTGCTCGTCGATCTGCAAACGACCGGCGGTATCGACGATGACCACGTCACGCAGGTGGTCGACGGCCTCCTGAATGGCGCCCTTGGCGATATCGACCGGGTGCTCGCCGTCACCGCGGAAGACCGGCACGCCGATCTCTCCGCCGAGCGTGGCCAGCTGGTCGGCAGCGGCGGGACGGTAGACATCGCACGCGGCGAGCAGCGGCGAGCGGCCCTGCTTCTTGAGCAGGTAGGCCAGCTTTACGGCAGCCGTAGTCTTACCGGAGCCCTGCAGGCCGACGAGCATGATGACATTGGGAATGCGGTTGCTAAAGACGAGCTTGCTCTCGGTGGAACCGAGCATCTCGGTGAGCTCGTCGAGCACAATCTTGACGACGTTTTGCGCCGGCGACAGCGACTCCATGACCTCGGCGGTCATGCAGCGCTCCTTGGTCTTGGCGACGAACTCCTTGACGACCTTGAAGTTGACGTCGGCCTCGAGCAGCGCCATGCGAATGTCGCGCATGGCCGAGGTAATATCGGCCTCGGTCAATTTACCCTTGCCGCGCAGGCGGTCAAATGTGTCGTTGAGGCGATCGCTCAGAGAATCAAACACTAGTCACTCCTTAATTGGACTCGCCCACCAGGGCGCGGCAGAAATCTTTGGCATTGAACTCCTGCAGGTCATCGACCTGCTCGCCCACGCCAATGCGCAGGATTGGGAGCTTGAGCTTCTCGGCCACGGCCATGGCGATGCCACCCTTAGCCGTGCCGTCCAGCTTTGTCATGATAATACCGTCCAGACCCAACGCCTCGTTAAACTCGAGCGCCTGGTTCAGGCCGTTTTGGCCCGTCGCGGCATCGATTACGAGGACGACCGAGACGGGCATGGGGCCGGCGGCCATATTGGCGGCGCGCTTACGCGTCACGTTGACCACCTTGGCAAGCTCGCGCATGAGCTCGGGGCTCGTGTGCAGACGGCCGGCGGTGTCGATAAGCACCAGGTCGCTGCCGCGCTTGTCGGCCTCGTCGAGCACGTCGTAGCAAACGCTCGCCGGGTCGGAGCCGCGGTCGCGCTTGATGACGGGGACGCCGGCGCGCTGGCCCCACACATCGAGCTGCTCGATGGCGGCGGCGCGGAAGGTATCGGCCGAGCCAATCACGACATTCTTGCCGCGGGCAGCCATGGCGCTCGCGATCTTGCCGACCGTGGTGGTCTTGCCGGCACCGTTAATGCCCACAAACAGCACGCAGCTCGGCGTGTCGGCGAACGGATCTCGCTCGGCGGGCACAAAATGTTGCTCGAGCTGCTCGGCCAGGGCGCGACGGAGTTGCGGGGCGGTCTTGAGGTTCTTCTTGGCCGCGGCATCGCGCAGGTCATCGGACACCTTAATCGCGACCTCGGCACCCATGTCACCCATGACGAGAGTGTCCTCTAGGTCCTCCCAAAAATCCTCGTCGACCTCGCCGCCAAAATAAAAGACCTCGTTGAGGGCCTCGCGGCTGCGCTCAAGTCCGCGCGAGAGAGCATCGAAGAATCCCATTATGCATTCACGACCTTTCCGGTTTCGCGATCGAGTTTTTGCGAGACGACGCGGCTGACGCCGTCGGCTTGCATCGAGACGCCGTAGAGGACGTCAGCGTCCTCCATAGTACGGCGCTGATGCGAGATAACCAAGAGCTGCGTATCGGAACGCAAAACATCGAGCGCGCCGATGAGCTTGGACAGGTTGGCGTCATCGAGCGCCGCCTCGACCTCGTCCAGCACATAGAACGGCACCGTACGCGTGCGATACACGGCAAAGAGCAAGGCGAGCGCCGTCAGGCTCTTCTCGCCGCCCGACATGAGCATCATCTTGGTGATGCGCTTGCCGCGCGGCTGCGCCACGACCTCGATGCCCGTCTCGGCAGGATGCTCGGGGTCGGTCATCTCCAGATGCGCCTGGCCACCCGGGAACAGCATGGCGAAGATCTCGCGGAAGTTCGCATCGACCTTCTCAAAGGTCACCAGGAAGGCTTTACGCATCTTACGGTCAATGGCCACGGTAATCTTGGTGAGCGCCTTGCGCGCGCTCTCCAGATCGGCCAGCTGCTCCTCGATATAATCGGCGCGGCGCTTGAGCTGCTCGTACTCCTCCATCGCAACCTGGTTCACAGGGCCCAGGTTGTTGATCTGACGCACGAGCTGGTTGAGCTCGCGCTCGGCGGCGTCGCGGTCGGTGGGCGCAGGAAGCATGAGAGCTTCCTCGAGCACCGTGGTGCCATCGGCGGTAATGGCCTTGATGGCCGCCTCTACCTGCACCTCGAGTTTGCCGCGTGCGACCTTGAACTCGTTTTGCGTCGCCGTGGCGGCATCGACCCGCTCCTTGGCGCGGGAGACCTCGGCCTTGGCGTCCTCGATGGTCTTCTTGAGCGAGGCCGAGTCCGCCTCCTCGAGCGAAGCCTGGTCACGCAGGCGCGCGGCCCAATCCGACGCGCGCTCCAGCAGGGCCGAATAGCGCTCGTGCATGGGGTCGACGCGCAGGCGCAGCAACTCGAGCGAGCGCGAGGCCTGGCGTGTTCCGCGGATACGGCGGTCGATGCCCTCCAGACGATGCTCAAGATCGGGCACGCGGCCCTTCAGCGAACGCAGGCGCTCGCTCGTCTGAGCCAGGCGGACCTTGGCATCGGCGAGCTTACCGGCTGCCTCAGAATCGTCACGGCGCACGCGATCGAGCTCATCGTTGGCTTCGGCAATCTGAAGACCAAGGTCGCTTGCCTGCGCACGGGCCTCGTCGCGCGAACGGGTGAGCTCGTCAACGCGCGGACGCGCAGCGCGGACGGCCTCGGCGGCCTGCTCGCGGCGCTTCGAGATGCGCACGCGCTCGACCTCGGCATTGTTGGCGCTTTGCTCCAAGCGGCCGATCTCGGAAAGCAGCGAGCGGCGCTCGCCCTCAAGACGGGCGATCTCGCCGGCGGCATCGCCCTCGGCGGCACGCGCCTCCTCGACGGCCGCATTGGCCTCGACGACCTGGTCTGACACATGCTCAAACACGGCAGCCAGATCGGGCTCCAGGCCCTCTAACTCGCGAATGCGACGCTTGCGCTCCAAGGCACCCGAAGCCTCGCCGGCATCGAGCCCCACGCGCACCAGGCCGCCACAGCTCACGCGGGCGCCATCGGGAGTCACGTAGGTCACACCGTCAACGACTGGTGCCGCCAGCGCGGCGGCCAAGTCATCGACCACGTAATAGCCGCCGAGCAGGGCCTCGACAACCGGGCCATAACCGGAGCGCACGGACAGACGATCGACCAGACGCGAACCGGCAGCACCCTTAGCAGCAGCACCGCCGCTCACGCCGCGCGCCATCAGCAGCGCCTCGCCCGAGGCCTTCTTTTGGTCCAGAGCCGCACGACCGGCGCGCTCAAGCGTAGCGGCATCATCAAACAAAAGAGCATCGATATCGCCAGAAAGCAGCTGCTCGACCAGGCCCTCGAGCTCACGAGGAGCCTCGAGCACGTCGCCCAGACGACCCGAGACATCATCGCCCAGCGCACCCATCAGACGGCTCACCAGCGGCGAGCTGTCTGCCATGCGGGCATCGAGCTTCTTTTGGCTCGCGAGCTCAGAGCGAACCTCGGACAGTTTGTTGCGCGCCTCGCTCTCGCGATTACGCAAGTCCTTCAACGCCGCACGAGCGACCTCGGTGGCCTCACGCGCATCGACCTGGGCTTGACGGGCCTGATCGAGCGCGCCTTCGAGCTCCTCAGCGCGGTCGCGACGGCTCTCGAGCGAGGCCGTGACCTCCTCGAGCTGCTCGTCGATCTGCTCCAGGCGCGAGGCGTACATGTTGTCCTCGACCTCGGCGTTGCTCAGCGAGTCCTTCACCTTGGCAAGCTCGAGCGCGGCGTTGTCGGCCACACGCTGCACATCGCGCTGCTCGCGCGTGAGCTGCGAAATCTGATTGTCAAGCGCAACGCGACGCTCGTGGAGCTGGGCGGCAGCAGGACCGGCGGCGTCAACGTCGGACTGGGCCTGCATGTGCGCACCGGTCACCTCCTCAAGCTGGGCACGTGCATCCTCGAGCTCCTCGACAACGCGACGACGCTGATGCTCGGAGCTCGAGATCTGGCCGCGCATGTCGGACAGGCGCGACACCATGTTGTGGCCCTTTTCCTCGAGCAGGCGCATATCGGAATTGATGCGGCCGACCACGTCTTGCATATGGCGGCGCTGCTCGCCCAGATCGCCCACAAACAGGCCCTTTTCCTCGAGCATAACCTGGAGCTTCTCGAGCTCGCGCTCTTTCTCACCCAGGCGGTACTGCGCGAGCTCCAGCTCGGCGGCGCCCTCCTTAGAGCGGCTCTCCAAGTCGTTCCACTGCGACTGCAGCGAACGAAGCTCGTCGACGGCCAGCATCTGCGTAAGCTCGTTCGCGCGCGAGGACAGCTCTTTGTACTTGCGCGCGCGATCGACCTGACGCTCCAGCGGCCGCAGCTGGCGGGCGATCTCCTTATTGATGTCGCGGGCACGGGTCAGGTGCTCGTCCATCGACTTGATCTTTTTGAGCGCACGCTCCTTACGGCGCTTGTGCTTGGAGATGCCGGCAGCCTCCTCAATAAGAGCGCGGCGCTCCTCGGGGCGGCTCTGCAAAATGGCATCGAGCTTGCCCTGGCTGATGATGGAATGCGTATCCTTGCCCAGGCCCGAATCGTGCAGGATGTCCTGAATGTCCATCAGGCGGCACGGGCTCGAGTTGATGAGGTACTCACTCTCGCCCGAGCGATACATGCGGCGGGTGATAGCCACCTCTTCAAAGTCGACGGGAAGCATATGGTCCGAGTTGTCGAGCACCAGCGTAACCTCGGCCACACCCACCGGCTTGCGCGCCGACGAGCCCGAGAAGATGACATCCTCCATGGCCTGGCCGCGCAGCTGCTTGGCGCTCTGCTCGCCCAGGACCCACAGAATCGAGTCGGAGATGTTCGATTTTCCCGAGCCGTTGGGACCGACGATGACGGTCAGGCCAGGCTCAAATGACATATGGGCGCGGTCGGCAAACGACTTGAACCCTTTGAGCGTGAGGGACTTGAGATACACGGTTCCTCGCTTAAACAGGCTTCTTGTTGAGAATCACGCCGTTGGTGGTGTAGCCCATGCGGTCGAGCGCCTCGAGCGCAGCGGCTCCCTCGGCCTCCTTCTTGGAGGAACCAGTGCCGCGGCCTTGACGAATACCGTCGATGAGCACCACAGCGGTAAAGGTGGGCGCATGCGCGGGGCCCTCGGAGCCGACCAGCTTATACGCGGGAGGCTCGTGGCCGTCTGCCTGCACGCACTCCTGCAAGAACGACTTGGGGTTCGCGGGGTGCTCGGCACGCTCGGAGGCCAGGTGCGGCTTGAGCGTACGGTGGATGAACTCCGCCGCCGCATCCCAACCGGCATCCAGATACAACGCACCCACGAGCGACTCGTAGACGTTCTCGAGCGCCGAATGCAGGCCGCGGGCGCCGGTACCGGTCTCGGAGGCACCAAAGATGATGATGTCGTCGATACCCAGTTCGTGCGACACCTCGGACAGCGTAGCGCCCGAGACAAGGGACACCTTCAGGCGCGTGAGCTTACCCTCGTCAAACTCGGGATAGGACTCAAAGAGCGAACGGGCCACCACGGCGCCCAAAATGGAATCGCCCAAAAACTCAAGGCGCTCATAGCTGGCAGAGACCGGCTGACCCTCGACGGCCGAGGGATGCGTGAGCGCCGCGCGCAGCAGCACCTTATTATTGAACTCATGGCCCAGGATCTCCTGGGCACGCGTGAGTCGTTCAGACAAAGCCAAGACTTAGGCCTCCTTGGCGTTTTCGATCGCGTCGACGGCGTCGGCGACAGAGTTGAGCGACAGCAGGGTCTCGTCATCGATTTCGAGGTCGAACTCGTCCTCGATGGCCGTCACCAACTGCAGACGCTCGAGCGAATCGGCATCGAGATCGTCAAAAGTGGTCTCGTCGCTAATGTCGGCGACATCGACGCCCAGCACGTCAGCGGCAATTTCGGCGATCTTATCGAAGATTTCGGAGCGGTCCATAGCGCTTCCTCTCGTATGTCATGGAACACAACACAACACGGCAATCGGAGCCGCGTTGCAATACGGCTCCGATTCTACCCCACACGGTACAGGTTGAGCCACGTAACGGGGCTCTTACAAAACGATACCGTCCATGGAATTGGCAACGTCCTGGACAAGCCCGGCACGTACGGCCTGGGCCGCGGCAAGCGTACCGTTCTTGACGGCCTCGACCGACGTGGCGCCGTGGCCGATCAACACGACACCGCGCAGGCCCAGCAGGATCGCGCCGCCCTTGGCGTCGCCCGAAAGCTTGGCCTTAATCTCGCGCATCTGCTTTTTGATGAGCAGCGCGGCGATCTTGGTGCCGAGCGAGGACATAAAGGCACCCTTGAGCTCCTGCAGCAAAAACTTGGCAGCGCCCTCGGTGGCCTTGAGCGCGATGTTGCCCGACATGCCGTCGGCGACCACGACGTCAAAATTGCCCGACGTAAGGTCGGTACCCTCACAGTTGCCCACAAAGCCGGGAACCGCGGTCTTCATGGCCGGGAAGCACGACTTGGTAAAGTTGGAGCCCTTCTCGTCCTCGGTGCCGTTGGCAAGCAGGCCCACGCGGGGATGCTCAATGCCCAAAACCACGCGGGCATAGGCAGAGCCCATCTGGGCGAAACGCACCATGTCGTCCACCGTGACATCGGGATTGGCGCCCATATCGCACAGCACCGTCAGACCGCCGGCGCGATTGGGCAGTGCGTTGGTCAGGCACGGACGGACCGGCTGCTTCTTACCCTCTGCCAAATACCTAAACGGCGTAACGTAGGCCGTGGCGGCAGCGGTCATGGCACCGGTCGAGCCGGCCGAGAAAAACGCGTCCGCATTGCCCTTCTTAATGGCACGGCATGCAAGCACGATCGAGGACTTGCGCTTAGTCATCACGGCGCGGATGGGATCGTCCTCCATGCTGATGACATCGGGGGCCTCCAGAGCCTCCACGCGGGCATGCGCTGCGGCAAAGGGGTTGACGATTTCGGCGGGACCGACGGCCAAAATCTCGATCTCGGAATCTGCCTCGAGCGCAGCCTCGATACCGTCGAGGACAACCTGGGGCCTCTCGTCTCCGCCCACAACGTCTACACAAACGCGAACGTTACTCATTTCATATGCTCCTTATACAAAAATGGCCGACTCATTGAGCCGGCCATTGTGGTTCCAGTTGGAACGGCATCGTATCCAGAGTATACAGTTACTCGGTAACGATAACCTCGCGGTCCTTGTAGAAACCGCAGCTGGGGCACACGTGGTGCGGGAGCTTAACAGCGCCGCAACGGGGGCACGTGGACTGAGCCGCAGCCGAGATCTTCATGTTGGCGGAACGACGGGTATGGGTGCGGATACGACCCTGCTTTTGTTTAGGTACGGGCATAGTGACCTTCCTTATGAACTATCCAGTGTGGCGATTACGCGCAAGTAGCGATACTACCACAGTTTTACTCGTCAAGCTTGAGATTCTTCAATGCTGCAAATGGATTTTCCGTGGCAGCGGCCCATTCGGCCTCCGCCTTGGCGGCGCAATCGCATTGCTCGACGTTGAGATTGATGCCGCAGGTGGGGCAAAGGCCGCGGCAATCGGGCTTGCACAGGACAACGAACGGCGTGTCCATGACGACCGCGTCGTTGATGGGCTCACCCAGATCGACGATGCGATCCTCGCCCAGCAACTCGTAGCCGTCTTCGTAGGCCTCGGGGTCCTCGGGCTCCTCAAAGAGGTAGAACTCCTCGATCTCGCCTGCGATATCAAACGAGGCGGGCTCCAGGCAGCGATCGCACTCGCCGGTGGCGTGAGCGCGGACCATGCCCGAAAGCAGAACACCGGTACCGGCGTTGGTAAAGACCACGTCGTAGGCAATGCCGTCCTGCAGCTGGTACTCCTTCTCGCCCACCGTGTAGGTGGCGACATCGACCTTGCCGGTCAGCGGGTATGAGTCTCCGGGAAACTCGAGCTGCTCGGAAAGATCGACGGTTACGCTCGGGAAGTCAGCCATTACCACTGACCGTTCTGCTGAGCGGCGCCCTCGTTGAGCTGCTGACGGCAACGGGTGACGGTGCCGGTCAGGCTCTTAAGGTTCTCCTCGAGGTGCGTAAAGACCTGCTCGGCGTAATCCTCGGCGGCATAGCGCGTCTCGCGCTCGTACTGCTGGGCACGGTCGCGGATGTCGTCGGCCTGCTGCTGTGCCAAGCGGACAATTTCCTGCTCACCGGCAATGGTGAGCGCCTGCTGCTGAGCATCGGCAATGATGGAATCGGCCTGAGCGGCGGCGGAGGCCATAAGCTCCTCGCGCTCTTTGAGGATACGGCGGGACTTCTGCCACTCCTCGGGATAGCTCATGCGGATCTCATCGAGGATGTTAAAGAAGACGTCGGCGTCGATAACCTTCATCTGGGCGTTCTTGCCGAACGGCGTCTTAGCCTCTTCGATGAGCCCCTCGAGCTCGTCGACAAGACTCACGATCCTGTCGCCAGGAAAATTCTCGCCCGGCATCCGGTCTCCTTTCATAGGTAACATATCATCGTGTTAGTTTACCACATGCCACCAGGCAATAAAAAACGTCACGAAAAGCGATGTTTGAGCGCTGCGACCACGTTGGGCGGCACAAACGTCGATACATCGCTGCCAAGCGAAGCGATCTGGCGCACCACCGAGCTCGAGATGTACCCGTACTGCGGAGCACTCATGACAAAGATGGACTCCAGCTCGCAATCCAGGCGATAGTTGAGGTCGGCCTGCTGCAGCTCGTATTCAAAGTCGGTCATGGCGCGCAGACCCTTAACGACGGCACCTGCCCCCTGCTCACGTGCAAAGTCGACCAGCAGGCCGGTGAAGGGCAGCACCTCGACGCCGTCCAAATCGCCGAGGGCCTCGCGGGCCAGCGCCACGCGCTCGTCGAGCATAAAGGTGGTGCCCACGCCGTTTTTACCCTGCGATTCGGCCACGGCGACGATCACGCTGGGAAAGATGCGGCGGGCTCGGCGGATCACGTCAATATGGCCAAAGGTGATGGGATCGAAGGTGCCCGGGACGATCACGCGGTTGATGGTGTCATTCATGGGTGTCCTCCGAAGGCGCATCCTCGTCATTTTCGTTCTCGTCAGCATGGTCGCTCTCGTCCTCGGTCACCCAGTGCAGCAAGTCAACCGAGGTAATGCCGTAGCGCTTCTCTCGTACAGTCTCAAAACCAGCTGGATGAGCGCCCGCATCGGTTGCGGCATGCTCAAACAGGGCAAAGGCCCCGGGCGTCAGCAGTCCCTGCTGGGAAAAATTTTGCAGCAGCTCCTCGACCGGCTCGGCGCCAAAGGCATACGGTGGATCGAGCAGGACCAGATCAAAAGGACCACCTGGCACGCGGCCGCGCGAAGCGCTCGCCAGCACATCGCCGGTAACGACGCGCCAGCGCGAGCGGTCGCGGCACAGCGACTCGATATTCTTGGTGATCAGACGAGCGGCATTGCGATCGATCTCGAACGTGGTGAGCGAGCGGGCGCCACGCGAGAGCATCTCGATTCCCAGGGCGCCGGAGCCGCCAAAGGCATCCAGCACGCGGACCTCGTCCAAATCGAAGTCGAACGCCGACATGACCATGGAAGCACATGCCTCGCGCACGCGATCGGTCGTGGGACGGGTGACATCGCGCCCACGCGGCTCTTCGATCTTGCGGCCGCGCCATTCACCGCCGATGATTCTCATCCTCCGCTGACCTCCTTAAAGATATGTCGATAGCGTGTGGCGACCGCGTCGCGCAAGGGGCGTGTCGCCACGGAGTCAAGGTTGCAAGCATACCGCAAGAGCTCGACCGCGTCCAAATGGGCCCATTCGATAAGATCCTCGTCGGCGTCCAGGTCCACAAAGCGCAAGGTCACGCCGCCGTGCTGACGGTAGCCCAGGATTTCGCCCTCGTGGCGCAGGCGCAGGTCCATCTGGGCGAGCGTAAAGCCGTCCGAGGTCTTTTCGAGCGACTGGAGACGGTCTTGCGCCGCCGATGCGCCGCCATTGCCCTTGGAGTGCGTCATGACCAGGCAGGTGCCCGACACGCTGCCACGGCCCACGCGACCGCGCAGTTGGTGCAGGGCCGCCAATCCAAAGCGCTCGCCGTTCTCGATGACCATGACGGTGGCGTTGGGCACGTCGACGCCCACCTCGACCACCGTGGTCGAGACGAGCACATCAATCTCGCCACGCTTAAAGGCATCGATGACCCGGTCCTTCTCCCCCGCCGGCATGCGGCCGTGAAGGCGCTCGATGGTAAGTCCCGGCAGGGCCAGACGCAGTCGTTCGAGCTCGGTTGCCGTATCGTGCAGCGGCACGGGGACGGTCACGCGGCCCTCGTCGTCGCGGGCGATACCGGGCACGTCTTCCAGCTCATCGGCCGAGTCACTCGGCTCCACGAGCGGGCAAATCACGTAGGCCTGCTGGCCCTTTTCGCGCGCCTCGCGAATGGCGCCGTAGGCAAGGTCGCGGCTCGACTCGGTGAGCACGCGCGTCGTAACGCCCGCCCCCGGAACAGGCCGATGGCGGATGATGCTCGTGTCCAGGTCGCCGTAGACCGAGAGCGCCAACGTGCGCGGAATCGGTGTCGCCGTCATAACAAGCAGATCGGCACCCGGGCCCTTGGCACGCAGGGCATTGCGCTGACCCACACCAAAGCGGTGCTGCTCGTCGATGACGACAAGCGAAAGATGCTTAAACGCCACGTCATCCGAAAGGACCGCGTGAGTGCCAAAGAGGACGTCAAGCTCGCCCGATTCCAACTGCGCATGGATCTGCTCGCGCTCGGCCGCCGGCGTGGCACCCGTCAGGAGCGCCCAGGACATACCAGCCTGCGAGAGCAAGGGACCGGTCTTATCGGCATATTGGCGCGCCAGCACGCCCGTTGGCGCCATAACGCAGGACTGGGTGCCCGAATCGGCCGCGACAGCCAGCGCGCAGGCGGCGACGGCCGTCTTGCCGGTACCGACGTCGCCCAGAAGCAGGCGGTTCATCACGCGCCCGCCATCACGCATATCGTTCAGGATGTCTTGGAACGCGCCCTCCTGCTCGTCGCTCAGCGAAAACGGTAGGGCTTCCCTGAGCGCCGCCAGGTGCTCGCCCGCGGTATGGGCGTAGGGAGCGACTTCGACCAAGCCGCCGTCGTTGCGCAGGCGCAGCGCCAGCTGAAGGCAGAGGCACTCCTCATAGGCAAGGCGGCGGCGCGCGATATCGCGCTCGGCCATGCTCGAGGGAAAGTGAATTGAGCGCAGCGCGCGGGCATTGCTCATCAGGCGGCGCTTGGCGCGTAAGCGGGCGGGAATCGGGTCGAAGGGATTGCCGACAACCTCGAGCGCACCGCTAACGATGCGGCGCATCCATGCCTGGCTCACGCCATCGCTCACGTAATGGACCGGCAGGATAGTACCCGCGGCACGTCCTTCCTCGAGCTTTTCGAAATGCGGAGAGGCCATCTGCTTAAAGCCGTAGGCAAACTCGACCTTACCCATCACGGCCAGGCGGTCGCCCTGCTTAAATTGCTGGGCAATCCAGGGCTGACGGAAAAAGGCGACTTGCAGCACCCCCGTCTCGTCCACCAGCGAGACCTCGGTCACCTGCATACGCGGACGGGGCTGCTTTTGAACGATACGATCGACCGTGGCGACAATCGTGCACACGGTACCGATGGGCGCCATCTCAATGGACCAGGAGCGCGTAAAGTCGAGATATCGGTGAGGGATATGGAGAAGGAGGTCCCCCACCGTCCGAATTCCCAGACGGCGAAGGGCCTCCTCACGTTTACCCGAAACATATTTGAGTCGCGCGATATCCTCGTCGAGCGCATTGCTCTGGGCAAAGCGCTCCGAGACGCGCGGCACGGAGCACAGCTCGGACATGGGCAGATGCCTACTCGATCGAGAAGATCACGGGATAGAGCGGCTGCTCGCCACGATGAGCGTCGATCTCCAAGTCGGGCTGAGCCTCCTCGATGGCGTCGACGATCTCCTGGAAGGCCTCATCGGACAGCTCCTCGCCGGCCAGAATCGTCAGCGCATCGCCCTCCTCTTCCTCCTGCATGCGGTTGATGCAGTCGAGCGTGACCTGCTTAACATCGGAGCCGACCACGTCGATGGAACCGGCAATGATACCCATGACGTCACCGGAGTGAATCGGAGAGCCGTCAGAGGCACTGGAATCGCGCACGGCACGGGTAACCTCGCCATCGCGAACTTCGCTGATGGCGTCGACCATAGCGGCAACGGCGTCCTCGAGCTCGGAATCGGGCAGGACCGCGAACAGTGCGGAGAACGCCTGCGGGACGGTCTTGGTGGGAACGACGGCGACCTTCTTGTCGGTGCAAGCAGAAGCGGCGGCCTCGGCAGCCATGCGGATGTTGCCGTTATTGGGCAGGATAATGACCGAGGTCGCGTTGACCTGGTCCACCGCGCCCAGCAGGTCGGCGGTCGAGGGGTTCATGGTCTGGCCACCCGAGACGATCACGTCGACGCCGAGGGACTTGAGGATATCGGCCTCACCGGAGCCGGCGGCAACAGCGACAAAGCCCAGCGCCTTGGCGGGCTCGGCGGCCTTTTCCTGGTCCTCGTGAATCTTGGCGGTACGGTCGTGGGCCTCCATCTCCATGTTGTGGATAAAGACCTCGTAGATCTGACCAAGCTGCAGCATGTGCTCGAGCACCAGGTTGGGGGTGTTGGAGTGCACGTGGATCTTGTAGTCGGGGTAGGCACCCACGAGCAGCTCGCAGTCGCCCATGGAGCCCAGGAACTTAAGGCACTCGTCCTCGTCAAACGGGGCGTCGGCCTTAAAGAGGAACTCGTTGCAGTAGCGGAACTCCGAGCCCTCCCAATCGTCGTTGGCCTCAATCTCAACGCGACCGAGGGCCGCGTCGCGGGCAGAGCCAGCGGAATCAAACGTGGCGGAGAAATCCTCGACAACGGTGCTGCGGCCAAGCGCGGCGGCGACAAAGTTCTCCAGGAAGATGGCAAAGCCAAAGGCGCCGGAGTCGACCACGCCGTTCTCCTTCAGAACGGGCAGCAGGTCGGGCGTGCGGGCGACGGACTGGTAGGCCTCGACGACGATGGCGTCGAGCGCGTCCTCGGCCGAGAACTTCTTCTTTTCGCACTCGTCGGCCTTGGTCGAGACATCGCGCAGGACCGTGAGAATCGTGCCCTCGATGGGCTTGCGGACGGCCTGGAAGGCGACCTTGACGGCGCGGCGGAAAGCGAAGGCGATGTTGGCGGACGTGATGGGCTCATCGGCAGAAACGAGACCCTCGGCAACACCGCGCAGGATCTGCGAGGTGATGACGCCGGAGTTGCCGCGGGCGCCCATCAGGGAGCCGTGGGTGATGGCGCCGGCGATGGCCTCCATATCGGCATCGGCGGGAAGGGCGGAAAGCTCCTTGGTCACCGAGGCGAGCGTGAGCGACATGTTGGTGCCGGTGTCGCCGTCGGGTACGGGGAAGACGTTGAGCTTGTTGATCTCCTCGGCCTTGTCGGAAACGGCAGCCGCAGCGATCGGAAAACAGGTGCGAATGGTCTTTGCAATCATGGGTATTTGAATCTCCGTTTTCGGATGCTAGTTCAGACGGCTCTTGAGCGCGTCGATGTGGATGCCGATCTTAAGGCTGGCGGGATCGATCTGGGCGATCTCCTGCAGGGTGAAGGCAACGGAGCTCGAAAGATTGTGGCAGACGGACTTCATGTTGACGCCGCTCTCGAGCACGACGTGAAGATCGACCGTAAGGCCGTTCTCGTCGGCGGAGACAAGCACGCCCTTGCGGAGGCGCTGACCGGCAAGCAGGCGCACGCTCTCGGCGCCCTGGAGCTGTTCGGCCATACCGACGACGCCGTAGCACGTCATCGCGGCATAACCGGCAATATCGGCAATAACGTCGTTCGAGACGCTCAGGCTGCCGTTAATGGTCTCAGACACAAGAATCTCCTTATCTGGTGCTCGCGGCACCATCTCGTGGGAGCAATCATTGCAATATTCTACAACGACCGCGCCGTGTTGAGGTGGTGGGCCGCGGGATTACATCCTCGACACGAAATGTTGATATGGCAACGTTCGCGCTAGGAGATCGCGGCATGAAAAAACCCGCCGCATAAGCGACGGGTTTTACAACCTGGCTCCCCGGGTAGGACTCGAACCTACAACAGCGCGGTTAACAGCCGCGTGCTCTACCATTGAGCTACCGAGGAATTTAAAAGCCCAACGGAATGGGCTGAAAAATCTGGCTCCCCGGGTAGGACTCGAACCTACAACAGCGCGGTTAACAGCCGCGTGCTCTACCATTGAGCTACCGAGGAATAGGTGCGTGCTCTCAAGCAACGAAGTTTATTATACGGACGAATCAGCTTAGGGCAAGAACTTTTTTGAGAATTTTTCCGACCTAGTCATTGGGGACGTCCCCAATGACTACATGAAAGCGCCCCCAAGCGGATGTGCTTGAGGGCGCTTCTTGCTTGCGAGGTTAAGACTCGATGTAGTCCTTAAGCTTGCTGGAACGGCTGGGATGGCGGAGCTTGGCCAGAGTCTTGGACTCGATCTGGCGGATGCGCTCGCGCGTGACGCCAAACTCGCGGCCGACTTCCTCGAGCGTACGGGGATGTCCGTCGACAAGGCCAAAACGTAGCTCGATAACCTTGCGCTCACGATCGGCAAGCGAGTCGAGCACCTGGGTGAGCTGCTCCTGCAGCATGGAGAAGCTGGCGGCATCGGGCGGAACGATAGCCTGGGAGTCCTCGATGAAGTCGCCCAGCTGGGAATCCTCTTCCTCGCCGATGGGGGTCTCGAGCGACACGGGCTCCTGCGAGATCTTCTGGATCTCGCGGACGCGGTCGGCACTCATGTCCATCTCGGCACCGATCTCCTCGGGGGTCGGGTCGCGACCCAGGTCCTGAAGAAGCTGGCGCTGCACGCGGACGAGCTTGTTGATGGTCTCGACCATGTGCACGGGAATACGGATGGTACGGGCCTGGTCGGCGATAGCACGCGTGATGGCCTGACGGATCCACCATGTGGCGTACGTGGAGAACTTAAAGCCCTTCTGGTAGTCGAACTTCTCGACGGCGCGAATCAGACCGAGGTTGCCCTCCTGGATCAGGTCCAGGAACAGCATGCCGCGACCGACATAGCGCTTGGCGATGGAGACGACCAGGCGCAGGTTGGCGCTGATGAGCGCCTGCTTGGCCTCGAGACCCACGTTCTCGATACGGGTCAGGCGACGCATCTCGACGCGGGTGAGCTCGATCTCGCCCGCCTCGGCAGCCTCGAGCTTCTCGGTGGCGTCAAGGCCGGCCTCGATCTTCATGGCCAGATCGACCTCTTCGGAAGCGGTCAGCAGGTCGACCTTACCGATCTCCTTAAGGTACATACGAACCGGGTCGCCGGTCAGCATCACCGTGGAGGCATCGATGCCGCGCACGCGCGAACGCGAACGGGACGTTCGCACGGTGCGCTTCTTCTTGCTCTTGGAAGAACCCATCTCGGCGTCGGCCTGACGGGCCATCTTAAGCTCGTGATCGTCGAGCGAGCCGGAATCGTGCTCGTCGTCATCGAAATCATCGGTATCGCTATCGTTATCGTCATCGTCGACGTCCATGGGGGCGTCGTCGTTTCCGCTCGCGGAGATAATCTGGATGCCGCTGTTGCGCAGCGCGGAATACACCGCGTTGAGCTGCTCGTCAGACACATCGATATCCTTCAGGGCGACCTGAATCTCGTCCTCGGTTACCGAAGTCCTGTTTGAGCCGTTGCCCATGAGCTTTGCAACGTAGGATTCCAGCCCAGTACCCGTGCTCTCACTCTTTTTTGGCACAGATTCTCCCTTCATAGTCCACAGGACTCATTACTTTAGCACACACATTGACGTCTATACCCAAAAATCAGACTGGATATAGGCGCAAATACGCTGGTTGACCACAACATCTAGGCCTGATCGGCACCCGTTGTCTCCAAACCGATCAAACGGAACGGGTCAGCCACGCCGCCGATCGACTTTTGGAGCTCGCGCTGGCGCTGAGAATCTTGCATCGCCTGCATCGTCAGCACACGGCGCGCCTCATCGTCGAGCGACCGGTCCTGACGAAGCTTTGCCTGCGCGGCG
The DNA here is from genome assembly GCA_025757745.1 of Coriobacteriaceae bacterium. Taxonomy (NCBI): domain Bacteria; kingdom Bacillati; phylum Actinomycetota; class Coriobacteriia; order Coriobacteriales; family Coriobacteriaceae; species Coriobacteriaceae bacterium. The sequence goes on along the minus strand of CP107217.1, from coordinate 1,127,349 downwards.
CGCATGCGGCGCTTGATGGTGTAGAGCTCAAGGGTATCAAGCATAAACACGATGTTCGTCTCGGTGGGATGCTTACTCGTCGACGAAATGCGTCCGGCGCTGACAAGCGACGCTGCCTCGGGACACACCGCGCGCGCCGCATCCATACACGCCGTGGGGTCGGTGCCCGGCGGCGTCGCGAGCACGGCCCATGCGATGGACTCGTGGCGCGGATCTACCCACTCGATCGAGCAGATGCGGTCGGCATACGTGCGGAACAGGTCGGGATAGCTCGTGAGCATCGTCAGCAGCTCGCGCTCCCCCGCCAAAGACTTTCGCTCCAGGTCGGTCAGCACGATTGGCATCGTCGGCGCGGACGCGCCAGAAGCATCGGCGGCCGGCGCCGCGCCATCCATACCAGCCGGCACATCGATAGGCGGCATATCGTCGACGACCTCGGCCGGCGCGGCCCCGTAGGCCTCAAGCGGCACATAGTCATACGGCTCTTCCTCGACCGGTGCGGACACCGGCGGCGTCACCCCCGACGCCCAGACACCGCGAGACACCCCCTGCGAACCTGATGCCCGAACGCCCGCGCTGCCTGCACGCTCGGTTTGCGCCCGCTGGCGCTCGTAGTTCTGCTCGCGACGACGCTCGGCGTCCTCGCGCTTGGCAACATCGCGAAACACACGGCCCGAGCTCGAACGCACCGTCTCCAAGTCCAACCCCAGCAGGTCGGCAATCTGGATAAAGTACGTATCGATCATGTAGCTATTGCGCAGCGGATAGATGAGCGTCAGCGCATCCTCGAGCGCCTTGGCACGACCGCCCGGCGTGGAAATGTCGCTCGACTCCTGCAGTGAGCGGTACACAAAGTCCATGAGGGGCTCGGCGGCGTCGATACGCGCCTGCAACGCCTCGCCACCATGCGCGGTGATGAACTCCATGGGGTCGTTGCCGTCGGGAAGCACCACGCAGCGCAGGTCCATCGAATCCTGCTCGATAAACTGAATCGCGCGGCGCGCGGCCTTTTGACCGGCAGCGTCGCCATCGAACATATATACAATGCGCTTGGCAAAACGGGTGAGCGTCTTTACATGATGTTCCGTCAACGCCGTACCCAGCGTGGCGACGACGTTTTTGATCCCCGCCTCCCAGCAGGCGATACAGTCGGTATATCCCTCCACCACGATGGCGGTATCCTGCGCGACGATAAACTCCTTAGCCCAGTTAAAGCCGTAGAGGTTTCGCTTTTTATGGAACACGCTCGTCTCGGCGGTGTTGAGGTACTTAGGCTGGCCGTCGCCCATAATGCGCCCGCCAAAGGCGATGTTATGACCCTGCTCATCAAAGATGGGAAACATCACGCGGTCGTAAAAACGGTCGGCAAGCTGCCCACGCCCACGGCTCACGGCCACGTTGGCATCGATCATTTCCTGCGGGGTAAAGTCTGCCTGCGACAGATGCGACACCAGCGCGTTGCGACCCGGCGCAAAACCCAGGCAGTAGCGGCGGCAGACGTCGCCGCCCATACCGCGGCTGGCGAAATACTCGCGCGGACGGCTGTCCTTACCGCGCATGAGCATGGTGTGGTAGAACTGGGCGGTCTCGGCGCACAGGTCGTAGATGCGGGCACGCTTGGTGCCGCGCTCGCGATAGGCGCCGGTATCGTGCAGCTCAATGCCGGCACGGTCGGCCAGGTAGCGAATCGACTCAGGGAAGCTCAGGTTCTCGCGCTTCATGATGTAGGTGAAGACGTCGCCGCCCTCGCCACAGCCAAAGCAGTGCCACACCTGCGTGGCGGGGATAATGTGAAACGACGGGGTCTTTTCGCCATGAAAGGGGCAGCAACCCCAAAACTCATGGCCGCGGGGCTTGAGCTCAACCGTTTCCTGCACGATGGCAACCAGGTCGGACGCAGCGCGCACCTGGTCTTTTTCCTCATCGCTAATCACGGATGCTCACCCCCTGCTCACCCAAATGATGACGGATATCGTCAATATTACCCTCGACGGTCGCGATAAGCTCGTCCAGCGAATCGAACACGCGCGACGGGCGCAGCCAACGTGTAAACGCCAGCGAAACCGAGGCGCCGTACAGGTCGCCTGCATACCCGATCAAGTTGGCCTCGAGATGAGCCGAGGCGGCATCGTCGGCATACGTCGGCGGCAGGCCCACGTTGACGGCGGCAGGCCATACGGTATCGTCGACCAGCACCAAGCCCTCGTAGACGCCATCGGCAGGCACCTGAATGCCCTCGGGCACCTGAATATTTGCCGTGGGAAAACCCATGTCGGAGCCCTGGTGACGACCGCCGGCAACAATACCTCGCAGCATATACGGGCGGCCGAGCAGCTCGGCGGCAAGCTCAACATGACCCCGGCGCAGCTCCTGGCGAATACGGGTGGCGCAGATCGTCTGCCCATCGACGCACAGCAGCTCGTGGCCATAGACGTCAACGCCGCGCTCGGCTCCCCATGCCTGCATCTCGGCAACGCCCGAGGCACCGCCGCGGCCCAACCTAAAGTCGCTACCCACGCGAATCGAGCGGATATCGACGACGCGCGACAGCAGCTTAAGAAAGCCTACGTGGTCGAGTGCCGCCACCGCGGGCGTAAAGGGAACGGCCACGACCGCATCGACCCCGGTGAGAGCCAGGGCATGCAGACGGTCAGCCGTCGTCATCAATTTTTGCGCGGGCGTAGGGCTCACCACCACGTCCGGGTCGGGATCGAAGGTGACCACGACCGCCTTGCAGCCATGGTCACGCGCATCGCGAACGACCGCGTCGATCAATTCGCGATGCCCCCGATGCACGCCGTCGAACACGCCGATGGCGATCGACGCGGCACCCAGGCACGCGCAATCATCAAATGCATCGGCGGCGACGATGCGGGCCTCATCCGACTCGCCCGCGAAAAAAATACGCGCGAGCTCGTGGGAGGCCAGCATCATCGAACACCGCCGATCGCCTGCGGAAAGACATGCTCCATAACAAAGCGGCCGCCCTCGATACGGGCAAGCGCCTTGAGCCCGCCATCGAGCACCAGCGCAAACGGCGCCTTCGACGCATCGAAGCTCGCAAGCGCGCGCTCAATAGGAATACGACGTCCGCACAGCAGATCGTCGGCAAGATCACCCGGCAAGTCGACGCGCGTGGCGCCCAGTGCCGCAATGGGATCCAGGGCAAAGCCGGCAGCGGACTCGGCAGAAAGTTCCTCGACCGCATGACAGGCACCGATGGAAACAACACCGGAGGCCGTACGGCGCAATGCAGAAATATGCGCCGCGTTGTCGCAGGCACGACCCAGGTCGCGAGCGAGCGCACGGATATAGGTGCCCTTACTCACCGAAAACGCCACGGTCCAAACGCACGCTTCGCCCTCGCCGCTCACGGCAATCAGGTTAGCGGAGTACACCTCGACCGGACGCGGGGGCAGCGACACGGCATTGCCCTCGCGCGCAGACTTATAGGCGCGCACGCCGTTGACCGAAATGGCCGAAAACGCCGGCGGCACCTGCATCTGAGGGCCCAGCATGGCGCACAGGCGCTCGCGGGCATAGGCCGGATCGCGCAAGTCGGCGGCAATGGGCACTGTGCGGACGGCCTCGCCCTCCGCATCATCGGTATTGGTCTCGACGCCAAACGAAATGTCGGCGACGTAGCTTTTGGTATCGAGCGTGAGCATGCCCAGCAGACGCGTTGCCTGGCCTACGCCCACCACCATGACACCCGATGCCATGGGGTCGAGCGTTCCGGCATGACCGACGCGCCGCTCATGGAGGGCGCGTCGGCATTGCGAAACCACGTCGTGGGACGTGCAGCCCACCGGCTTATCGACGGCGAGCAGCATATTGAGTTGAGAAGGTGTACGACGAGCCATGTACCATCCAAAAAGTTAGAGCTCGACGGTCACCGAAGCGGGATCCTCCCCTACCAGCTCGGCCAGCATGGGAAGTGCCGCGGTGAGCGTCTCGGAAATCGTTCCGGCGTTGGTAAAGCCGGCGGCAGCGTGGTGCCCACCTCCGCCAAAGTTGGCCGCAATCTCGGAAACATCAAGATCGCCCTTGGAGCGCAGGTTGCCGCGCACCTTAGTATCGCCCTCGATGCCCTTAAGGAACAGGCAGACCTCGACGCCCATCACCGAGCGCACCACATCGACCAGGCCGTCGCACTCATCCGAGGTGACGCCGCATTCCTTGAGGTCACTCTCGTACGCGTAGCTATATGCCACGCGCCCGCGCGCGACCGTCTTGATGCGACCCATGACGATGGACTTGAGGTGCAAGAACTCGACACGCATGCTCTGGTAGACCTCGAGCGCGACGCGCGCCGGATCGGCACCGTGCGCCACCAGACGCGAGGCGGCATGAAACGCTGCAGCATCGGCGTTCTGATACTGAAAACGACCGGTGTCGGTGACCAGACCGCACAGCAGGCAGGTGGCGATGCTGTCGCTTGCGGTAATACCGCAATCGGCCAAAAAGCGGTCGATGATCATGGCGCAAGCAGCGGCATTGACACACCTAAGGCTGACCTCGGCAAACTCCTCGCGTGCCGGGTGATGGTCAAAGCACGCCACGTGAGCCGAACGACGCAACACCTCGGCGGAATTATTGAGGCGCTCGACGACCGGCACGTCTACCGAAATGAACAGGTCCGGGTTGCCGGTGTAGGCAGATGCCGGCACCAGCAGATCGGCGCCCTCCATAAAACGGTAGATGCGCGGAACGGGATCGTCGTCTGCCAGCAGCAGGGCGATGTCCTTGTCGGGGAACACCTTCATAAGCGAAAGGCCCAGGCCCAACACGGAGCCCAGGGCATCGCCGTCGGGAGAGGTGTGACCCGAGATCGCAATGGAGGACGCACCCTCGATGAGCTCGAGGATGCGTCGTTTAATATCTGCAGACTCGCACGAGGCGAGATCGGCGGAATTAGTCATCTAAAGCTGCCTCCTGGGCGGCATCCGCTATGGGGTAGCCGTCCTCGTCCTTTTCGATCGCAAGCGTGGCCGGAACGTTTTCCAGCGCACGCGTGATGCGCTCGGCCTCATCGGTCGAGCGATCGATGCGAAAATCGAGCTCGGGCGTGACGCGCCAATCGAGCGAGCGAGCCAACAGGCTGCGAATACGGCCCTTGGCGCTGGCAAGCGCCTCCATGACCTCATCGTAGCGGCTCGCATCGCACGACACGTACACGCGTGCGAACGAACGGTCCACCGCGACCTCGACCGCAGTCAGGGTGACCAGGTCGAGACGCGGATCGGAAACCTCAAAGAGCAGGATATAACCAAGCTTCTCGCGAAGCTGCTCGCCCAAACGGCGGGTTGCCTGCGTTTGCTTCATAGCGCTACCCCCTACTCGGTACGGGCAACCTGGTCGATGCGGTAACCCTCGATCTGATCGCCGGGCTTGATGTCCTGGAAGTTCTCCAGGCCAATGCCGCCCTCGGAACCGCTCTTGAGGCTCTTGGCCTCGTCCTTGTAGTGGCGCATCGAGGCAATCTTGCCGTTGAAGACCACAATGCCGTCACGCACCAGGCGCACGGAATCGGTCGCGGCGATCTCGCCCTCCTCGACGCGGACACCGGCGGCGATGCCGACTTTGGGCACCTTGAAGGTGTCCAGGACGGTCGCGGTACCCGTGGAGACCTCGACCTCGGTGGGCTTGAGCATGCCGATGCGGGCAGCGTCGAGCTCCTCGAGGCACTTATAGATAACGTCGTAGCAACGAATCTCGACGCCCTCGCGCTCGGCTGCGGAGCGGGCCTTGCCGTCGGGACGCACGCCAAAGCCGATGATGATGGCGTTGGAGGCGTCGGCCAGGACGACGTCGGTCTCGTTGATGGCACCGACGGCGGAGTGGATCGTGTTGATGCGGACCTCGGACTGATCCATCTTGTCGAGCGAGTCCTGAAGGGCCTCGATGGAACCCTGGACGTCGGCCTTGATGATCAGGTTGAGCTCCTTGACCTCGGCATCGGCGATGGTCTCGAAGAGGTTCTCGAGCGTGACGTGCTTCACGCGGCTCTGCTCCTCGATACGGGCCTTGAGCGAACGCTCATCCGCCAGGGCGCGAGCCTCGCGCTCATCCTCGAACACGCGGAACTCGTCACCGGCGTTGGGCACGGACTGCAGGCCCAGGATCTCGACGGCGTCGGAGGGGCCGGCCTCGGTGACGGCATTGCCCTTGGGGTCGAGCATGGCGCGGACGCGGCCGTAGGTAAGGCCGGCGACCAGCGTATCGCCCACGTGCAGGGTACCGCGTGTCACGAGAACCGTGGCAACCGAACCGCGGCCCTTGTCGAGCTTAGCCTCGAGGACGTTACCGGAGGCAAAGGTGTCGGGGTTGGCCTTGAGCTCGAGCACGTCGGCCTGGAGCAGCACGGTCTCGAGCAGGTCGTCGATACCGATCTTCTGCTTGGCCGAGATGTTGACGAACATGTTCTGTCCGCCCCACTCCTCGGGGATGATGCCGTACTCGGTGAGCTCCTGGCGCACGCGGTCGGGGTTGGCGCCCGGCTTATCAATCTTGTTGACGGCGACGACGATGGGTACGCCGGCGGCCTTGGCGTGGTTGATCGACTCGATGGTCTGAGGCATGACGCCGTCGTCGGCAGCCACGATTAGGATGACGATGTCGGTCACCTTGGCGCCGCGGGCACGCATAGCCGTAAAGGTGGCGTGGCCCGGGGTATCGATGAAGGTGATCTTGCGGTCGTTGATCATGACCTGCGAAGCGCCGATGGCCTGAGTGATGCCGCCCGCCTCGCCGGCAGCGACACCGGTGTGGCGGATGGCGTCGAGCAGGCTCGTCTTGCCGTGGTCGACGTGGCCCATGACGGTGACGACCGGGGCGCGCGGCTTAAGGTCGGCGGGATCGTCATAGAACGAGAAGGTGTTCTCCTCCTCGGGGGTGATGATCTTGATCTGGCGACCCAGGTCGTCGGCAACGAGCTCGACGAGGTCGTCGGACATGGACTGCGTCATGGTAAGCGGCGAGCCCAGCAGGAACAGGCGCTTGATGATGTCGTTGGCCGGAACGTCGAGCGCCTCGGCGAGCTCCTGGACGGTAACGCCCTGGGAGACCTTGATGGCGTCGAGCTCCTCGGGGTTCACGCCCTGGGCCAGCGCCTCCTCAATCTTGCGCTCCTCCTGAGCCTTTGCGGCCTCGCGCTCGCGCTTCTCTTTGCGCTTTTTGCGGCGACCAGTGGACTCGCGAGAGGCCTCCTCGACGGCGGCACGAGCCTCCTCGAGCACCTTCTCGCGACTGTACTCCTCGGCCTCACGAGCCATGCGGCTGTAGTGGTCCTCATCGTTGCCGTGACCGCCCTTGCGCTTCTTACCCTTGCCCTGCTTATCGGGGTTGGGGAAGTCCATACCGGCAGCGACGTTGTTGCTGGCGTTGGTGCGATGGCTGTGCGGACGGCTCTCGGAGGCGTTACGCTCGGAGTTGCTGTCGGAGGCGTTGCGATCGTTACGACGGCCACCGCGACGGTCGTTGTTGCCGCCACGACGGTTGCCGCGCTCGGAGGCGCGCTCGGCCTTGGCCTTCTCCTCGGCGTCCTTCTTCTCCTTGAGCACGGTCTCCTGTGCGGCGATCTGGTCGAGCAGCGAACGGAAGCGCGAACCGGAGTCGGAAGCGGGGACGGCGCGGCGCTGGGCCTCGCGGGCAGCCTCCTCCTTCTCGCGGGCAAGGCGCTCCTGCTCGGCCTTCTTCTTGGCCTCGGCCTCGGCGCGGGCGGCCTCCTCGGCAGCCTGGGCGGCGGCGAACTGGCGGCGCTCCTCCTCGCGTGCCTTCTCGGCGGCGATGCGCTCACGCTCGGCCTCGGCAGCGCGCGCTGCCTCCTCGGCGGCGGCTGCCTCCTCCTCGGCCTGCTTGGCGGCCTCGACTTCCTTGGCGCGAGCCTCGATCACCGAGGCGAGCTGCTTGCGGACCATGGCGACATAAGCGTCCTCCAGAGCGGAGGAAGCGGACTTAGCGGGAATCTTCATTTCGGTGAGATGACCCATCAGTTCCTTGGAGGTCATGCCGAACTCTTTGGCCAGGGTGGACACACGGACTTTTGCCATATGACTTCACCTACCCTTTCTGGCACCTTGGGTGCCTAGAGACTGAACGAGCGTGGGAGATGCGCCGGGACCCGCCCGGCGCGACCGCGCGCTAGATCAGGTCCTCCGCATCATCGAAGGCGTCGGTGTCGTGGACACCGCAGAAACGGGAGCCGGGGCGGGCCTGGTTGCGGCACTGAATGCCGTCCTCGGACACGTACTCGCAGCGACGGACGTCGTCGTCCTCGTCACCGATCAGGTCGGCGGCGGGCTCCTCGTGAACGGGGACGTTCTTGAGGATGTCGGCGGCAAGGGTCTCGGACTTGATGTCGATGTGCCAGCCGGTCAGGCGAGCGGCGAGGCGGGCGTTCTGGCCCTCCTTGCCGATTGCGAGCGAAAGCTGGTCGTCGGGCACGATGACGCCGGCGTAGGCCTTCTCCTCGTCGATGAGGACGCGGGTGACCTTGGCGGGCGACAGGGCGTTGGCGACGTAGACGGCCGGATCGGCATCCCACAGGATGACGTCGACGCGCTCGCCGCGGAGCTCGCCCACGACGGCGCGAACGCGGCTGCCCTTGGGGCCGACGCAGGCGCCCACGGGATCCAGGCGGTCGTCGAGCGAGTGGACGGCGACCTTGGAGCGCTGGCCGGGCTCGCGGGCAATCGACTTAATCTGGACGGTGCCCTCATAGATCTCGGGCACCTCCTGCTCAAACAGACGACGCATGAGCTCGGGGTGGGTGCGGGAGATGACGATCGGCGGACGGCTGTGCTCGCCGCGAACCGGCTGCAGGTTGGAGTTGGGATCGCGGACGTCGATGATCACGGCCTTGATGTGCTGGTTGTGCAGATAGCGCTCGCCCATCGGACGCTCGTTGCGCTCGTTCTCGTAACGGCGCTGGTCAAAATGCGGCAGCTCGGCCTCGACGCCATCGCGGATCTTTACGATCGTGAAGTCGGGCGTGGACTGCAGCACGGTACCGCTGATGAGGTCACCGATACGACCGGAGAACTCCTCGTAGATCTGCTCGCGGGCGGAGTTGCGCACGATGGCGTTAATCTCGGCCTTGGCGTGCTGGGCGGCGATGCGGCTCGTGTTCTTAGGGGTGACGTCGATCTCCTCGAACTCGGTGAAGTTGCCCTCCTCGTCCATGGAATCGTCGATCGGCTCCAGGCGGTAGACGTAAATCTTGCCGGTGGTGCGGTCGATGGTCACCTTGGCGCCCCACTCAAGATGCAGGATCTCGGCGTAGCTCTTGGCGAGCGACTGCTCCAGGCGGTCGATCAGGTAGAGCTGGTCGATGTGCTTGTCCTGGCAAAGCTCCATCAGGGCGGACATCATGTCGGATGCTGCCATCTTACTTTCCTTCCTTCGCGGGCTTGAAGTCATAGGTGGGCTTCAACTTGCACTTTTTAACATCACAGAAATCGAGGGTGACGGACTCGCCGTCCTCGAGCTCGAGGGTCACGTCCGTCTCGGTCGCGGCGGCGATCTTGCCGGAGTACTTGCGACGGCCCTCGGTAGCGGTGGAGGTGAGCTCACAGTCCTCGCCCACAAAACGGGCAAAGTCGCGCGGGCGGCGCAGCGGGCGCGCCATACCCGGGCTCGACACCTCGAGCGTGTAGCTCGAAGAAATCGGGTCGAGCTCCTCGATCACGTCGCCGACCCACTTGGTATTGGCCGTGACGTCGTTGAGCGACAGGCTCTGACCCTCGGAACCCTCGATACGCACACGCACGCAGGGGGCCTTGGTGGCGCCCACGAGCTCAACGTCGACAATATCGACATCGTGCTGGGGAGCGACGGCCTCGAGCGCGTCGATGATCGCCTGCTCGGTCTTGGTCTTGACCATTGCGGCACCTCCATCCATACAAAAAAGAAGCGGGGCCGAAACCCCACTTCTTTCAATTACTACTTCATTTGCAAGCAAACTATACCAATACCTGCGAAAACGTGCAAGCGTCAAAGAAATTCGCAGGTCAGCGCGCCCACAGCTTCTCCACAAGAATAGGACAATTAGGCGAGGACTCCTGCGCGTCGCCCACCCAAAAGCCCCAAAACGGGCCATGCGTCCCAGCGCACCGGCCAAATCGGGCCCTATGAGCATTCCATCCTTGGTCGCACATCGGCCAGACTGCACGTAAGGGACATTCTGGAACAGATAAGCCGTACTCACGCATTGACCGCACAACCTTCCGGATCCTCTACGGCAAGGAGACACCATGAAACGCCTAGGCACCTTCTGCACGATCGCGCTCGCCATTGCAGCCTGCTCGTTCGCTCTGGCGGGCTGCAGCAACATCGATGGTAAAACCGGACCATGTGAGCCGGATCTCGGCAGCACAAAAGCCATCGAGAAGACGACGCCTTCTGAGCGCTTCGACAAAATAGACGAAGATATAGTCGACCCCCAGGGCTTAGGTCCCGACCCTCAAGAACAGTTCCCCATCGACCTTGAGGCAGACGAGAACGTCCAAGTTACCTGCGTGGGCAAGGACACGGATGGCTACGGTGACGCCGTGTTGGTCTTTGCAGTGACAAACAACACCGATGTCGACATGATGTTTGGCGATGTTGATGCTTATGCCTACGTCAACGGTGTCGTCCGCGACGTGCGCATGCGCCAGCCCGTCGCCGCAGGCGAAGAAACGACCGCAATGCTCACCTTTGTAGGCACCTTCGACGACCCAAATTTTGACGTGAACAACGACCTCAACGACATCTACCTCAATATCTGGATGTTTGAGGAGCAAACCGGCAACGTCTACTTTAGGGACTTGGTACACATTCCGTAGAGGGTAGCGCTAGACGCCAGCCAAAAGGAACACACAGTGCAAAACAAGAGACGACCCAGCTGGATCGTCCCTCGTCTTTTATGCGTCAGCTATGCTCGCAGCGCTTACTTGACCACCAGGTTGACCAGCTTGCCGGGCACGCAGATGGCCTTGACGACCGTCTTGCCCTCGAGCCACTTGGCGACGGCAGCCTCGGCGGCAGCCTGCATTTCCTCGTTGGAGGCATCGCGGGCCACGTCGATGCGGCCACGGACCTTGCCGAGCACCTGGACGACGATCTGCACCGTGTCCTCGATGGACTCGGCCAGGTCGAACTCGGGCCAGGCGGCGGTGTAGGCGTTGTCCTCGCAGCCGAGTGCCTCATGCCACAGCTCGTCGGCCCAGAACGGGCAGATGGGCGCCAGGACGCTCACAATGTCCTTGGCCACGCCGTAGCACAGAGCCTTGTCGCGGTCAGCACCCTCGGTGGCGTTGAGGTAAGCGCTCGCCGCGTTGACGAGCTCCATGACGGCCGAGATCGCGGTGTTGAACTGGCCGCGGTCGAAGTCCTCGGTGCACTTGGCGATGGTGCGGTGACGCTCGCGGTAGAGCTTCATCGCGACCTCGTCGAGCACGGACTTGTCGAAGGCCACGTTGGCGTCACCCGACTGGACGAGCTGCCACACGATACGCCAGGCGCGCTTGATAAAGCGGTTGGCGCCCTCGACAGCCTTGGGATCCCAGTCGAAGTCCTTCTCGGGCGGGGCGATAAACAGGATCGCCAGACGCATGGTGTCGGCGCCGTAGGGCTCGATAACCGAGCTCGGGGGCACGACGTTGCCCTTGGACTTGGACATGGTGTCGCCGTTCTCGTCCTTGACCATGCCCTGGCACAGCAGGTTGGTGAAGGGCTCGTCCACGCTCAGCAGTCCCAGGTCGCGCAGCGCCTTGGTAAAGAAGCGGCTGTAGAGCAGGTGCAAAATGGCGTGCTCGATGCCGCCAATGTAGTTATCGACGGGCATCCAACGGTCGGCCGCCTCGCGGGAGAAGGGCAGCTCGGTGTTGTGCGGATCGGTATAGCGCAGGTAATACCAGCTGGAGCAGGTGAAGGTGTCCATGGTATCGGTCTCGCGCTTGGCCGGGCGACCGCAGACCGGGCAGGTGGTCTCGTAGAAATCCTTGCACTCGGCGAGGGTCTCGCCAGCGCCCAGGTCCAGGTTCTCGGGCAACGTCACCGGCAGCTGATCCTCGGGCACGGGCACGATGCCGCAGTGCTCGCAGTGGATGGCCGGGATAGGGTTGCCCCAATAGCGCTGGCGGCTAATGAGCCAGTCGCGCAGGCGGAACTCGACCTTGCGACGGCCGCAGCCCATGGTCTCGAGGTCGGCCACGATGGCAGCCTCGCCCTCGGAGTGCTTACCGCCGCGCATGCCGGTGTACTTGCCGGACTGGACGAGCGTGCCCTCGGCAGCGTGGGCGCAATCCCAGTCGACGGTCTCGGCATGGAAGGTATCGATGGTCTCGCCGCTGGCCTCGACGGCAGCGCGATCGTCATCGTCCAGGATGATCGGCACGATCGGCAGGTCGTACTTGCGGGCAAACTCAAAGTCGCGCTGGTCGCCGCAGGGAACGGCCATGACGGCGCCGGTGCCGTAGTCGGCAACGACATAATCGGCAACCCAAACGGGGACCTTTTCGCCGTTGACGGGGTTCACCACGTAGCGGCCCGTAAAGGCACCGTGCTTCTCGAGGGTGCCCTGGGCACGCTCCACGGCAGAGATATGCTTGGAGTCCTCGACGATCTTGGTGACGGCCTCCTCATACTCCGTGCCCTCGACGAGCTCGTGCAGACGGGCGTACTCGGGAGCCAGGACAAAGAAGGAGACGCCAAAGAGGGTATCGGCACGCGTGGTGAAGACGGTGATCTTGCCCTCGTCGCCCTCGATGGGCTCGCCATCCTGGTCGCACAGGGTAAAGTCGACCTCGGCGCCCTCGGAACGGCCGATCCAGTTGGCCTGCATCTGCTTGACGCGCTCGGGCCAGCCGGGGAGCTTCTCCAGGTCATCGAGCAGCTCCTGGGAGTACTCGGTGATCTTGAAGTACCACTGCTCCAGGTCGCGCTTCTCGGGCTCGGTGCCGCAGCGCCAGCACTTGCCCTCGGTGACCTGCTCGTTGGCCAGAACGGTCTTGCAGTTAGGGCACCAGTTGACCGGGTTCTTCTTGCGATAGACCAGGCCCTTTTCCCACAGCTTCTCAAAGATCCACTGACCCCAGCGGTAGTAGTCGGGGCTGCAGGTCTTGACCATGCGATCCAGATCGTAGGAGAAGCCCATGCGCTTCATCGTGGCGAGCGCCTGGTCCATATTCTTATACGTCCAGGCGGCAGCCTGCGTATTGTGCTTGATGGCGGCGTTCTCGGCGGGCAGGCCAAAGGCGTCAAAGCCGATGGGATGCAGCACGTCGTAGCCGCGCATGCGGGCCTGACGGGCCATGGCATCGCCGATGGTATAGTTGCGCGCATGGCCCATGTGCAGATCGCCCGACGGATACGGGAACATCTCGAGCACATACTTCTTGGGCTTGCTGTCGTCGGTGTCGACGGCAAAGAGGTTGGAGTCCTCCCAGGCCTTCATCCACTTGGACTCAATGGCCTGCGCGTCGTAGGCAGGGATCTCATCCTTATGATCTGTGCAATCGCACATATCAGCTCCTTTAATCTTAGCTGGGGTCGGTCGGCTTGGCTTTATTCGCTACTGCGGACAGTCCTGCGCAAGACGAAGAGCACATTAAGTGCTCTTCTTTGCGTGCGGAACTTGTAGCGAACAAAGCCAAGCCGACCGACCCTAAGGTTAACTTGACTGATGATAGCAAATACGACAAGCGAGATGCCTGCGACTTGCAGGCATCTCGCTTTATCTAAATAACGTGGTTGTGAATCAACCGCTAATTGTTACCCGCCCAAATATGGTCGGGTTTTCCAAGTGCCGCAGATTGCCGTGAAAGAGGAGCGACGCGTACTTTGGTACGCGAGCGACGGTTTGAACGGCAAGGTGCGGTGCTTGGGAAAGCCGCTTATCGATAGGAAACGCTCTGCTGAGAATCCTTCACGACAACATCGTGGGCGCCGCCTTCGACGATCGAGGTCGAGCTCACCAGGGTCAGGCGTGCCTTTTCCTGGAGCTCGGGGATCGAGAGGGCACCGCAGTTGCACATCGTGGACTTGACCTTGTAGAGCGTGCCGCCCACGCCGTCCTTGAGGGAGCCGGCGTAGGGAACGTAGGAGTCGACACCCTCGACGAAGCTGAGCTTCGCGGCGCCACCCAGGTCGTAGCGCTGCCAGTTGCGGGCACGCGCGGAACCCTCGCCCCAGTACTCCTTCATATACTGGCCGTTCACATTGACGCGCTCGGTCGGGCTCTCGTCGAAGCGGGCGAAGTAGCGACCCAGCATCATAAAGTCGGCACCCATGGCAAGGGCGAGCGTCATGTGGTAGTCGTAGACGATGCCGCCGTCGGAGCACACGGGCACGTAGACGCCGGTCTCCTCGTAGTACTCGTCGCGAGCGCGGCAGACGTCGATCAGCGCGGTGGCCTGGCCACGGCCGATGCCCTTGGTTTCGCGGGTAATGCAGATGGAGCCACCGCCGATACCGACCTTGATGAAGTCGGCACCGCAGTCGGCCAAAAAGCGGAAGCCCTCGGCGTCGACGACGTTACCGGCACCGACCTTGACGTCCTCGCCGTAGTTGGCGCGGATCCACTCGATGGTGCGCTTCTGCCACTCGCTGAAGCCCTCGGAAGAATCGATGCACAGAACATCGGCGCCGGCCTCGATGAGCAGCGGAACGCGCTCGGCATAGTCGCGGGTGTTGATACCGGCGCCGACCATGTAGCGCTTGTCGTTATCGAGCAGCTCGTTGGGGTTGGTCTTGTGGCTGTCGTAGTCCTTGCGGAAGACGATGCCCATGAGGTGATCGTTGTCGTCGACGATGGGCAGAGCGTTGAGCTTGTTGTCCCAGATGACGTCGTTGGCAACCTTGAGGCTGATGTTCTTGTCGCCCACGATGAGCTGCTCACGCGGGGTCATGAACTCGGAGACCTTCGTCTGGTGGTCATCGCGACTGGGGCGATAGTCACGGCTGGTGACGATGCCCAGGAGCTTACCCTTGGGAGTGCCGTCGTCAGTGACCGGCATGGTGGAATGACCGGTCTTCTCCTTGAGCTCGATGACCTGCTCCATGGTCATGTCGGGGGTCAGCGTGGAATCGGACTGAACAAAACCAGCCTTGTGATCCTTGACGGCCTTGACCATAGCGGCCTCGGACTCGGCGCTCTGGGAACCGTAAATGAAGGACAGGCCACCCTCGGTAGCGAGCGCGACACCCATGTCGACGCCCGAGACGGACTGCATGATGGCGGAAACCATGGGGATGTTCAGGGTGATTGCCGGCTTCTCACCGCGCTTAAAGCGGGTCAGCGGCGTCTTAAGAGAGACGTTGTTGGGGATGCACTGCGAGGACGAGTAACCAGGGACCAGCAGATACTCCGAAAACGTGTGGGACTCACCGGGAAAGAACGTAGCCATGTTTCTCCTTTTTCCATGCGACCGGTCGGCTGCAGGCCTCGTAGGACCCAGCCCAACCTTGGGCGCCCAATACTGGGGAAGTATCTTAACGCACTTTGACTGCTACAATGCATGATTTAAGAAGAGCACATGAGGGTTTGACGCAGGCTTTGCGTTTACCCAGCAAACACTTTAGCGGGGAGACGTGGAGCACATGGAGTACAAGACGACGGCAAAGCTGGTCATTCAAGCGTGCGACAATGATCTGCCGGGCGTGTTCGGCCACGGCTGCGTCTTGCTGCTGCAAGGCATCGCCCGCGAGCACTCGCTCAACCGTGCCGCCAAGAGCATGGGCATGGCGTATTCCAAGGCCTGGCGCATCGTAAACGAGGCCGAAGGTCAGCTGGGCTGCAAGCTCATCGAGCGCGACGGCGCCCGCGGATCCACCCTCACCCCCGCCGGCGAGCGAGCCATAGCGGTCTACGAGGAGCTGCAGGCCGACATCAACAACGTCATCGCCACCAAAGCCAACGACCTCATCGCCAGCATCAAAGAGTAGCCAATTTGGGGCTTTTAGCTACACAACCCCTTCTCCTAAGTTGCGGTGAAATAGGGACTGTTTATGCGGTTAAAGCCGTAAATCAATCCATATTTCACCGCAACTTATGGAGTTGAGGATGATTTAGCTAGTTGCGGAGGGCATTATCTAGGGTGGCGGCCACGATCAAGGGATCGTCGGTACCGGCGAAGAGGCGGATGGTGCTCCCCTGCCTGCCGCGTGGGGCCGAAAGGCGCGTCGTTGCGCCGCCGGCGGGCGATGTGCGAAACTCCCCCGGCAAAGCGTCGAACAGCTCGCCCGCGCTACGCTCGATAAGGTCAAATTCAACTGCCGGACCAAAGCCGTGCTCGAGGATTCCCGTTGCAACCGCATGGTCGGGATGCGAGCTCAGCCCGGGATAGCGCACGTTGCGCACCATCTCATTCGCAGCCAAGTACTCGGCCAGCGCACGGGCGCGGTCGAAATGCGCCTGCATGCGGGTATCGAGCGAGTCCAGCCCGCACTCCAGCACACCGGCCTCGTCAGCAAGCAAATCAAGCTTAACCAAGCCACGGCCCTCAAGCAGGGCATGCGCGCACTCAGCCGCGGCATCCATACGATGGCGCTTGAGCTGCGAGCGCGCCACCGAAGCGGCGACCAACTTGCGCGGAGCCTTACCAGCGCACACACGGTCGAGCGCCTCAAGTGACAGCACGGCACCCAGCCGCAGCGGATTGCAGCCAAAAGCCGACGCCACGGTGTTGTCCACAACCAGCAGCGCGTGGGCCTCACGAGCCGCGCGGCCCAGAGCACGAAGTTCGGGCACACGAAGACCAAACCCGCCGATAGAGTTGACGAACCACCACAGATGCGGTCCCTCGGCATCAAACGAAGCATCAAAATCCTCGGACGCGGCAGTAAACGCCGCAACCGACGGCGGGTCCACGAGCACAACATCACAGCCTTCAAAGCCGTGCGCAAACGCATCGGCAAAGTCATCCGCAAAGGCCACCAGACGGTCACCGGGACGCACAATACCCAATTGCGACAGCGCCGCCGGCACATGCGAGGCCGCAAGCAACCACGCCTCACGCGCGCCGGCCCTTGCAGCCCAGGCCTCTTCTAGCTGCTGTACATCCACACGACACCGTCCCTTCATAAGCAAAAACCCACGATGCGGATGTTCCCCGCATCGTGGGCAACGGCTGCAGTATAGCGCCGATAGACGACCAATCGCCTAGATGTTGAGCGTGTGATAGGTCACGTTCGCGCCCGGAGCGTCAACGGTCACGCCATAGGCCTCGGGATAGATGCGCGTCGAGAACACGAGCGCGCCATCGTTCACAAACACCTCGACCGACGAAACATCGCCGACAATGCGCACGTTACGAACCTCGTCGACGGGCTCCCAGCGCACGGTACGACCGCAGCCGGCAGAAGCGCGATCCTCATCGGCAAATCGCATCTCAAAGCGCGCGGGTAGCTCGCCGTTGGCGGGCACAAACGCCAGCTTCAGCTCGCCATCAACGGTCGCGGTAAATGCGCCGTCGACACCGTCGACAACAACGTCAAAGCAGGTTTCGCCGGCAACCTCCAACGAGCCCTCCCCCACACGCACCGAGGCATAATGGCGCTCGATCTCGCGCACCGGCTGCTGCAGCACCACGCCGCCGGCGCCGGCTGTAAGCTCACGCGGCACCGTCATGCAGTGCTGCCAGCCACACGCCACGGTGGGTGCGTTGCCATAGGTCGGCTCATCGGGCATACCCATCCAGCCGATTAGAATATGGCGACCGTCCTCGGCCGTGAACTCCTGCGGCGCATAGAAGTCAAAACCGGCGTCCCACAGGCGGAATTCGCCCGGCTCATAGGTACCGTCACCACCGGTAATGTCGCCCGTTACAGGCATGTAGCCAGCAGCGTATACGTTGCCGCGGTCCCAACGACCGCCCTCGAGCCCCTGAGGAGAGAAGGACAGGAACTTCACCGGCACACCGTCATCGGCCTTAAGCTCAAGATACCCCGGGCACTCCCACATAAAGCCAAAACGCTCGGGCGTAGACACACGGGTCTCGAGCTCCCAGCTCAGCATATCGGCCGAGCCATACACCAGGATCTCGCCCACATCGCGCCCGGCACCCTCGCCGTGCATCGCACAAAAACGGCTCTCGACATGCGGCCCATCCACGCGACGACGGGCGCCCAGCACCATGTGATAACGCCCGTCCGCGTCACGCCATACCTTGGGATCGCGCACATGGCAGGTCAAATCCTCGGGATAATCATCGGACGCCAGCACCACGCGCTTTTGGCTGAACTCCCGACCGGCAAGGCCATCAACGCTCTCGACATAAACAGTATCGGCGCGGCGGCCGGTATTGACGTAGTCGTACGTCCCGTCCGCATCGGATAGCTTCACGTTGCCTGTGTACAGCACGCGAATGCGACCGTCCTCGGCAAGCGCGGAGCCCGAATACACGCCATGACAGTCGAACGGCTCGTCGGGAAGCAACGGCGCTCCAACATATTCCCACTTCATAAGGTCGCGGCTCGTCGCATGGCCCCAGACCTTAACGCCACCCTCGACATCAAACGGCGCATACTGAAAATAGGCATGGAACACGCCGCCCGCCTGGCAAAGACCGTTGGGGTCGTTGAGCCAACCCGCCGGCGGCATAATGTGGAAGCGCTGGCCATACGCGCCATGACCGCACTCAGAGGCGGCGGCGTCAACAGCGGCGACCAGCTTTGCAAGGTCGCGACCAAGTGCATTAGACATATCAAAGTCCTAACGGATCGAAAGTTACAAGGCGCCAGATGCGGGAAACACCCGCGAGCATACAGCCCGCGGGCATTCCCTCAATCAAAAGCTCTTAGGCCTGCTCGGAAGCCTTAGGCTCGTCCTTGTACAGAACAAACGAGACGCCAAAGGAAACCAGCGCGGCGACCGCAAACATGATCGCGTACTGCACGGGCTGGGCCAGGCACAGCAGGATACCGAAGATACCGGTAACGCCGGTGCCGGAAGCAGCAAGCGAGGTGAGCGCGCAGACCAGGGCACCGCAACCGCCGCCGATGCAGCCGGCGATGAAGGGCTTAAAGAAGCGTAGGTTCACACCGAAGATAGCAGGCTCGGTAATGCCCATGAAGGCGGACAGAGCCGAAGGAAGCGCCAGGCCCTTAATCTTGGCATCGCGGGTCTTAAAGGCAACGGCGAGCGCGGCACCACCCTGGGCGATGTTGGCAGCGCTGGCGATGGGCAGCCAGTAGGTCACGCCGTACTGGGCGAGTTGGCCCAGGTCGATGGCGGTGTACATCTGGTGGATACCGGTAACGACCGTGGGAGCATAGAACAGGCCGACGATAAAGGAACCGATGCCGAAGGGCAGGGTCAGCAGGGCCTGGATCAGACCGAGGATGGCGTTCTCGGCCCACACGAAGATGGGACCGACGGCAACGAGCGTCACGAGCACGGTCACGAACACGGAGACAAGCGGGGTCACAAAGAGGTCGAACATCTCGGGAACGATCTTGTGCAGGCGCTTCTCGAGGAAGGCCAGAATGGCGCAGGCGATGACGATGGGGATCACATGGCCCTGATAGCCGACCCACTCAAAGCTGTACACGCCGGGAATGACGGTGACCATGGTCTGAACGCCCTCGGAGGCAACCGTGTAAGCGCTCTGCAGCGAGGAGTTGATGAACGCACCGCCGACGACAGCGCCCAGATACGGGTTGGCGCCAAAGGCCTTGGCGGCGGAGTAGCCGATCAGGATCTGCAGAATGCCAAAGGACGTGCCCGAGACCAGGTCGGCAATCTTGTAGATAAAGTTATTGGTATCGAGCGCGATAAAGCCGTTGGAGGCCATAAAGTTGAGGGCGCTCATAATGCCCAGCAGCAGGCCCGAAGCCACGATGGCGGGGATGATGGGGACAAAGACATCGCCGAGCACCTTAATGGCACGCATAAAGATGTTCTGCTGCTGAGCCGCGGCCTCCTTGACCTCGGCCTTGGTTGCAGCCTCGACGCCGCTGAGCGCGATGAACTCCTCGTAGACCTTGTTGACGGTGCCGGTGCCAAAAATAATCTGGAGCTGGCCCTGGGCCTCAAAGACGCCCTTGGCGCCGTCGACGTTCTCGAGGGCCTCCTTGTTAACCTTAGTGTTATCGGCAATCACCAGGCGCAGGCGAGTGGCGCAGTGCGCGGCCGAAACAACGTTGTCGGCGCCACCGATGTTGTCGAGCACCTCTTGGGCTGATTTGCGGTAGTCCATGACTTCCCTTTCCTCCAACGGGCGCATTTACACCCGGCCATCTTTGACACTTACACTGTAATCGATTTCAGTTTCATATGTCTGCAATCGTTTTCATAGTAGGGTGAACAGTAGGAAAAAGCCGGTGAATGGTAGTTTTGAGACAAACATAAGGGCTCAGAGGCAGACAGACATGCCCAAGACCTAGACATTCATAAGCTGATGACCGAGCTTGAGTGTCTTGAGACCGCTCTCCCCCTCCACGCCATCGAGCGTGTTGAGCAACATATTGGTCGCCTCGACGCCACTGGTCAGGTAGCCATAATGCACGGTGGGAATGCCGCCCGTCAGCGCGCGCAAAAACGCATTGTCGCCAAAACCACTCACGCGGTGTATGCCCTCGCCCATGCCGCGAACCTCATCGATGGCACGCAGCGCGCCCGCCGCCATGGTGTCGGTCGCGCAGGCGATAAATGAAACATCGGGAGCGACGGAAAGCAGCTCACGCGCCGCACCATAGCCCGAATCGAGCGTAAACGAGCCCAGGCGAATCAAGGCGGCATCGAGCGGGTTGCCCGCGGCGCGCAAGCCGGCCTCAAAACCGCGACGGCGGTCATAACCGGCCGCGCGATCCTCCTCGGTAACTCCAATATAGGCAATCTTGCCGTCCACGCGACCCCCAAGCGCATGGCCCAGCTCAAAGGCGGCCTCGTAATCGTCGTGATAGACGCACGCCGCGCCCTCAACATTCTGGCCGATCAGCACGATGGGCACGCGGCACGACTCAATCGCCCGACGGTGCTCGTCGGTAATCATAGTTGCCACCAGCACAATGCCATCGACTGGGTGGTTTTGGAATAAATCGAGGTATTCGAGCTCGCGATCGGGGGCATTGTCAGTATTGGCAAGCAGCATCTGGTAGCCACGACGACCGAGCACCTGGCCGATGCCGGCGGTAATGCGGCTCACGGATTCCGAGTTGATCTTGGGCACGATGACGCCGATGAGCTTGGTGGAGCCGGTGCGCAGCGCGCGAGCCTGGCTGGACCGCACGTATCCGGTCAGCTCAATCGCCTGCTTAATGCGCTCGGCCTTGTCCGCCGAGATATATCCACCGTTGAGGTAGCGCGAGACGGCGGCGCTCGAAACGCCCGCCAACTCGGCCACATCTTTCATCTTTACCACGAGTACCCCTGTCATTGAAATCGCTTTCACCATGATACCTGTTCGTTCCGGCGTTCTAACGAACGCCGGACTGCTCGACGCTGCGCGGACATCTGCCGGGCGATCTGCCGCTCAAACCGTCGCTCGCGTACATGAAGTACGCGTCGCTCCTCTTTCGCGGCACCTCGCCACGGCAGCCGCCCGCTCGCTGACGTATGCTCGACCAGGAGCGCCCCTCTTTGTGCAATCTGCTCGCTAGGGCTATACCCATGGTACTCGCCGTTGTACTGGAGGAGCGTTAGATCTTCCACGCCGTCGAGCGCGCGGATGGCATCGGCATAGGGCATATCCACACCGTCCGAGAACACCTCGACAGCCATCTCGACCTTGTCGCCGTGCATGGTCTTGGACTTGACGGTAAACTTGGTACGCACAAACGCACGCACGATATCGTCGCTGGTGGTCTGGCCCGTGTAGTGAATGACCATCATGTACACGCGCGCCTTGTCCTGGTGGCTCGCAAAGTCGGCAATCATCGCCATGATGACCACCGCTGCGAGCTCCACGAGCGCATACATGCCGGCACCCGCCGTAATGCCCGTGGTAATGGCCCAAAACAGATACAGCAGGTCGAGCGGATCCTTGACCGCCGTACGGTAGCGGACGATAGACAGAGCACCGACCATACCGAGCGAGATGACCACGTTCGTCGAGATCGCGAGCGTCACCATACACGTGAGCACGCACATACCCACAAGCGTCACGGCAAAACTGCGCGAATACACCACGCCGGTAAAAAAGCGCTTGTAAACGTAATAGATCCGGATGCCCATGGCGAGCGCCACGAACATCGACAGACCAATCTTGGCAGGGTCGACCTGACCAAACCCACACTCGGCGGCACCGTATCACGCACCAGCTGTGGCAAAACTCGGTAAACTTGACCTCCATCACCAGTTTGCCGGGCTCCAGTACGAGCAATGCGGACAGCGTTGCATCAAAAATGTCAAAGCTTCCCACCGCCGCGTGCATGTTCATGTCAAACGTAATGCGCACGGTACCTTCGTCCATCACCCACGGCTCACGCTCATAGTCCACGATGGCCCACGGGCGCATCATGTTGCAGATGCACTCGATGTAGAACTCGCGACAGAGCGGATAGGGGCTCCTCAGCAAAAAGTCGTAATCGCCAGCCAGAATCTGCTCAAACTCACCGCGTGTAAGTGGCGCGTCCTCCTTGTAGATCCAGCTGCCGTACTTCTTTTTGCGCTCAAGCTTAATCATCTTGTCGCTGCCGTTATAGATTTAGAACAAACGAATACCCAAACCCCTCTTAATCGCCTTATTCAAAACGTCGTTAAGTCGCTTAGGCCAATTCACAATAAAGAATAGACAGGTGCAGCATGCGCAAAATGAATCATTGTTCAGACGATCAATCTCGTTGAGCAAAAGTTCAGAATGATTGATGTCCGCCACAGTCGCAGCTAAGTCAGCCATACACTCGTTTGCATTTTGCGTCGCCTGTTCATTAGTTAACCATAGCGACCTAAGGGCATGAACGGCAATAATGCAAGCAAATGTATAGCCATCAATACGCCCAATATCCGCAAGCGAATCTCCCCTCCTGGCAACCCAGTCCTTGTAAGATCGCTGGCCATAAATCACATCTGAAGGAACAAAGGCATCATCCAGAGAGAAAAACTTCGAGGGATCAAAATCACGATATGCTTCAACCGATGGATAGCTTAGATATAGTTGACCCATATCAGTACTATCGCAGTAATAGTCTTGCATTAGCTCAAGCCGCTTAAAATCGTGCCGATTGTCCTGAGGATCTAAGTCAAATATGAGCAAGGTGTCAGTAAAACTGGATTCGAGAAGCTCTGTCGCATCATCTTTATCCGGAAGAAGCTCGGCAACAAAGGACCTAAGATCAACAGCCTCAAAATCGCAACCGTATTCTTGAAAGAGTTTGTCTAGAAAGTCATGGACATTAATCTCGACAGGGACAATTTGATGATCATCTGCGAGGCCAAAAGATTCAAACATGCGCTCCATCAGCTGAGGTTCGCGTTTAGCACCTTCGACAATGAGCAGGACGTTCTTTTCGGACACATTGTTCATGGCTAATCAAACTCTCCGGCTCGGAGAAGCTTTTCAATGTTGTTGCCAAGCCTCAACTCGCGATCGGTGGAATCGGCCAAAGTTCGAATGCCCCCTTTTGCTGAGATTTGATAAACGCAGTCAGGCCTCATTACGCCATTCTTAACAAGCGAGGTATTGTGGGTCGAGCACAGTATCTGACACGATGCCTTGGAAGCAAAGAGCTTCAAAAGGCTCTCTGCCATCTCAAAGTGACAAAAAGCGTCAAACTCATCTATGAACAAAAAGCTGGCCGACTCGTTAAGCTCAAGCTCAGAGAACAACTTAACCAAAGTTCTTGTACCGCTAGAACATGCCTCGACAAACGGGATGCAACGCATGGGATGATTGAAATACAGAACAGGTAAGCCGTCGGACTCTTTAATAACGATCAGGGACTCATCGACTCCAAAATTGCGAATAAATGACTCGAATTCCGCGACCTTGTTCTCGCGTATGATCTTGTCGATTACCTTTCTTGTTTCAAACCCTTTCAATCGAAAACTGTCCATGCGAATCAGTCTCATGCGCGAGACAAATCGGCGCAACTCCGCCAAGACGCCTAAAACATTAGTTGGAAGACTGCTCGTTATGTATGAAAGAAGGCTCAACGAGGTATCGGAGAATTCAAAATTGATCCCAGCAGCACCGATTCGTTCAAGATGGTTCTCTTCGAAAACGCCGCTTGCATTATTGAATTCGAAAATTCGTTCCCCATCAATCAATAGGGTCTCGTGAAGCCAAGTAGTCGGAGAAGTCTTCTCATAGCAGTAATTGATTTCGCGACCGTCAAATTCAAAGACATAGGTGAACTGTGCCGTACCTCGCCCGCAGTCAGCACTCAAAAACAGACGATCATCCTGGTCAGAATAATCGAATGCCTTTGGAAAGCCGAGTGTAATGTCGAATAAAGCTGAACCGAAATTCGATTTACCAGACGCATTTCTGCCGATCAAAAGTGCAGTTTTCACGGTTCCGTTTTTAATGTTATTTTCTGCAAACTGGTAATCACGAGAAGCTGCGAAATTAAATGAAACCGGAGTCGAAAAATTCCTATAGCCATCAACAGTAAAACGCTTAAGCATGAGAGTCTCCTATCTCTTGCCGTAATTATATTACGGCAAGAGATAGGAGACCTGCATCAATTATTTCACTACGGGAAACGTCATGTAACCAGAGCCCATCCGAACCGTGAAAACCTACTGCGAGAGCCGCTCAAATCTGAAGCATGCGGCAAAATCTAGACATGCAGACCACACTGGACAGCGACAACGCTTCTACCAGCGGTTTTGTTGGGAAAAATCTGGTTGTGTTCGGCGATTTCCACGGACCAAGCCGGACATACCGTCGCAAGGCCTCATCACAATTGGATCTGTAAGGAAAAGCCCAATTCCGGTCAATCCCTTACCGGCAACCACAGCGAATGGAGACTGAGCAACAACACGTCAGCAAAGTTACATACGAGCAGAAAATCGCACGCAATTTCGCCTTTTCTTTATTGAGATGTAAATTTTGACAGGCCGAATCTTACATCCATACAAATGATGAAAAGGGGCGGTAATTCAAAAGAAAAGCCGCCCCCGCAGGACGCAGGCCCGTAGGTTGACTGCGTCAATACCGCTAGATTCGGCCTAGTATCCTATCGGGTCCCAAAAGGTCAATCCAGTTAAAGACGGCAGGCAGCCCGAAACAACATCTTTCATGAATCTCCAGTCCCATCAAGCCCGATCGAACTTGACCGTCAAACCAGATACGGCCCAATCACATCAAATATCTCGCCAACCTTAGTTGAAGGGTTTTGCGCAGATGGCTTAATGTTACCCAGCTCCCTATGGTACGCGACGAGGCGCCCAGCACGCTGCAATGCTTCGCCTCGCCTATCATCCACTGCCCCAAACATCCCGTCAAGGTTCTTGCGGTACTCGATGCCCAAATTCTTCGACATCTCCTGCGCGAGGGCATGCTGGCAGTCGGACGCGGACATATGCGCGGTCGTGTAGCGAAAGTGCAAAAGCGGCCACAGCTCGAAACAGGGGTTGGACCACAACGCGTGGAAGGTCCTCGAACCATCAGAGAGCTCGTTGCACTTACGTTCCATCGCGTCGAAGTCGGACGCAGGGAAGTCATCCTTGTCATACACGAGCCACACGTGGTCGAACGTCTCGGGCGCATAGAGGCAGTGTTCGACGGCGAAGTCGAGCAGGTCGAGAGTATGTTTGCCAGTCCCCTTAACGACTACGGCAACCTTCCGCTCGTTTGCTGCGCCCAACGCGGCGCGCACGCCCTCGAAGTAGCGAGGCTCAGTCTCCTTGCCCTCGGTCACCACGAGATGGCGCGTCATCTGTACCATGCGAGAGCGTCCCTCGCGCTTGCCGCTGCGCCAGTCCCTCGACTTTTTCGCGGCCATACTAATCCCACTCCTCAATGCGCGTGAGATACGGGTCGGCACCATAGCGGCCAGACAGGTACTGCTTGTCGAATGCCGCGTTCTTGCTGACCAGGTTGCCATTTGACTCGTGGATGTCGGCGAGCGACCATAGCTGGCTCGCCTCCCCCTCGCCGCGTGCGGCGAACCATATCTCGTCGCGGCGGAACACGTCGTTTCGCATTGTGGACACGTCCTGGGACGAGAAGATGAGCTGCGCGCCGCTCTTGTTGACCTCGGGATCCTTAAACAACAGAATCACGTAGCGCAGGAGCTTCGGATGAAGCTTGGCGTCAAGTTCGTCGACCACAACGGTAGTGCCGCGCTCGAGCGCAGCCATCAGATATGCAGCTAGCCCCATGAGCTTCTGTGTGCCGGCTGACTCCTCAGAAAGGCGCAGCTCATAGCCCTTGCCGTCCACCTCGTGCCTCACAAAGACGCGCTGGCCGCGCCATTCCGGGGCCTTCTCCACCCTAAAGCCATCGATGCGTACGTCGACGGCGCGCAGAAAGCGCGTGACCTCGGGCGACTCCGCCTCGTCCAGCAATTGCTCGAGCATCCGCTCCAGGTAAGAGCTGTTGTAGTTCAGGAACACGCCATCAAGAAACCAGCTGGCAGCCTCCTTGATCACCGGCGCGTCAAAGTTGATACAGAGGAACGACAGGTACGGCAGACTCGGGTTGAATCTCGCAGCCGTAACAAGTTTGCGCAGCGTGGGACCGAGCTCGACCTCAGCACCCTCGCGCTCGAACAACATTGCCGTACGCGAAGCTCCCAATTTGCGCCGCCACAGTCCCTCGGACACGATCTCGTCCGCATGCACGGACAGGACATAGCGGTACTCATGCTCACCCGCGCGATAGTAGAGCTCGAACTCGGTGGGCTTAGCAGCCGACACGTCATCGAACTCGAACGCAGAGCAACGGGGTATTGAAGATCGGTTACCTTCTGGCGCATCAGTGCTGGCAGACAACAATCTGATCGGCCTTGCCACCGCCGAACGAATATAGTCAAGAGCCTCGAGCAGGTTAGACTTGCCGCCAGCGTTAGGCCCGTAAACCGCAGCCACCGGAAGGAAGCTCTGCCCGTCAGGGCACTCTATAAGGGAGCGCTCGAACTCCCTCATCGATGTTGCCTGCATGGAAAGCTCAGTTTCGTCGCGATAGGATCTATAGTTCCTGAAGGTAAACTGGCAAAGCATCGTCCTCAAAATTCCTTTCATTGTTTTGAAAAGATATTTCAGAGTTTTTATTTGATTATAGACCTTAAATAGCATCAATCAAGTGTTTGCAGCATCTAGAACAAAGGGTACAAGGCCAAAACTCGGAAGTATGCGGCAAATCCCTAGCATGCCGAGCACTCCGGAATGCCGCAATGCTTCTGCCTGCGGATCCTTTATGCGGAAAAGCCGTTGTGCTCGGGGGTTCCAGAATTTGCCGTATACTTCCGGCAGGCGTTTGCGGCTGCGGACACGCTAATCCATGCCCGCAGCCGCAATGGCGTCAAGCCCCTATCCTCTCGGCGGGAAGGGATCGTGCCCATGGGAATCCTTTGCGCGGATTCTGCCATCGGGACGATGGGTGATTAGCTCAGAGTGCTGATTAGAACTAATTTGACGACCGCGCTTTATAGCTTCGCCCTGGGTCGTCGTAACAAAGGAAGCGCGACGCGCTCCCTCGCCCTTAACCTGCCATTTGCCATCCGCCCGCTTCGTAACGTGCTGGTTTCTACCTTTCATACTCACCTCACCTTCACGACCGATTGCTTAACGCGCTCACAGCATGAGGCTTGCAGCAAGTTCACTCGTGCCGCTTTGCTTAAAGCATAACTACTGGCGCGGACATAAATCGGACCTGGAAGGTACGGTGTGGGATCTCGAAGAAGCGCAAAACAGCCGCAAGCTGAAGCTACCGTATCGCGCATGGTCAAATAAGTGCGGAACATAACGCCAGGACAAATACGCCTCATCCACCTCAGCTCCCCCCTCCCCGACTCAACCTGTTGATGCCCACTTAAAAATAGTCCGAATGGTCATCGAGAATTAAGCACGGTGAGCATTAAGAATTGAGTAGTTTAACCAGAAGAGCCGCGCCCCAGAAGCCCCCCGGGGGGGCGATGCGCTTTATGCTAAAAGGCCGACGCTCTCGGAGGTTCCAGAGGCCGCCGCACATTATCGACAGGTGAACTCGGAAGTGCGGTAAAAAATGGGACCTGTCGACTAGGCCCCAGGTTTGGACTCTTGCGGCCTGCGATTTTGTTGGCAAAAATCGGAGTGTGCGCGGCAAGTTTCGATTTTCCCCGCACTTCCGAAATTCGCGATAAAAGCCCACTGCCCAGAAGCGGATACGGACAAATGCCCTCGGTAAACAGCCCCTTAAACACGAAAACCGCCTTTCGGCGGTTACCACGGACCAAGCCGGACATACCGTCGCAAGGCCTCATCACAAGGCTTACTTTAAGGGAAAGCTCGGGGTCCATCAATCCTATGCCGCTAATCCTCCAAATCAACCTTTGGACTCATTCTTTGGGTAGCAGGCAGATTTTAGCCATTAATGGGAACCATGTTGATATCAAGACAATAAAAGGAGCGCTGCAGCAAATCGAATAGACAGGAGAGACATGCAAGCAATCGAAAAAATAAAGACCACCGATGATTTAGGTGAACACGGAGGCGGCATATGGAAGAAATGGCCCTGGAAGGACTCCGATCATTTTGAATTAATGTCCGATCTCATCCTTAAGGCTAAATACAGCATTCAAGATTTCAATTCCACTATCGGCGGGGGCTTCTTGCCCAACCCAAAGGACACCGTTTATCTTGTGGCACTTGCTACATGGATAAAAGATGCGTTCTGGCAAATTTAAGAGAACTGTCTGAGAAAAGAGATCAAAAACGATTTTGAGTTCTCTAAACAAAGCGAACTCGACGACGCGAGCAAGTATCTCCAAGTTGTTCGTTCGGTAGTTATTGCCCACCCCCTCAATTCAACTAGACATCAGGATTATGGTTTTGGACCAGAAGGGAGAATCTGCATTGATATAAGAGGGAAAAGCCTACTTGATTCCTTTCCTAAGGCAGTTATTTATCGCATCACACCAAAAGGATTTTCAAGAATCAGCTGCGTGGGCGATAATGACATCGCATTGATGACATGTCGCAATATCCGCAGCGCCACAGAACAAAAAGGCAAGCTGCACTTTGAAAGATGCTGCCTCGACATGCGAGACATACGCAATTCTGCCGAGCTTTACATTGACGCTTTATACGAACTGGACCGCCACCTTGGTCGCATCAGGAGGAAGGATTTTATTAAATAGCCCCAGTTCATTAGCTTAAAATCCGATCGTTCGACCACTTCATCCGAGAAGAAACAACCATCACGGACAAAGACGCGCATGATACGACCTGTACTAACAATGAGCGAAGTCAACATGCGGCAGCGCAGCAGGACCGGACGTTAGCAAGAAAACGGTAGTAAAAAAGCACCGGGACCAGTGTCGGGCCCGGTGCCAAAGCGCAATATCGGCGGCATTGATTCGCGATATTCAGCGGTGCTCAAGCAGTAAATACTCAAAGCGCTTCGACTCCCTCGAAGTATTAACTGTCCAAAATTTAATAGAATATGCAACCAATTCGAGAATGGTTCAAAAAGCAAGCCAACACAACCGTCACATGCCGCCAGCAAGTCGCCCGCCAATCACCCATAGGCGAGCTCTACTAACGCTGGCATAACTCCTCCGCAAGAAACAGCCTTACCATAGCTCGCGTACTTGGCTAAAAGCGCATTGCAATAATCCGGTTCAACCTGTTTGCAAAAGCTCAAGTGGCCTAAAACGCGATGGGCGTAATTACGATCGCACTCGCGCATAAGCACCTGGTATAACGAGCACTTTAGCTCTGCTTTTCTTTGGGGCCCCAGTCGAAGGACGCCATTGCAGTCAAGATAGATGCCCGTGATTTTACGAAGGTGCCCTCGCCCAAAACAACGAGTTTTGTCCTTATTCAGATCAAAACCCTTTTGCTTTAGGCGGTCATCGACAATGGCTGAAATCTCCGCGGAGTCTATCCATTCAGTTGATGAAATGCAGATGTCGTCAGAGTATCGCGAGTAGACGAATCTATCGCCTAGTCTAGCTGCAATCTCATGGTCAAACGAAGCCATTATGCGATTGGCGATAAAAGGCGAGCACGGAGAGCCCGTTGCAAGAGAGCCCCGATAGCAAGATAGAGTTACAAGAAGATCGACATCGTCTGCAGTAAGACGCGAGCGAGATTCAGTGTTCGTCGACCGATACGTTCCCCCTGAAAACAAATTCCTAACCATTTGCTGAGTGCAGGACTCAAAGAAATGACGAATATCAAGCAGAAGAAAATGACTACTCTTAGCATGGAGCCCGGCATTACGGCAGACACTTGAGCCCTTTTCGTAGGCTGTAGCGTAAGGAAGATCTATATCAAACTCCGTATTTATATAATCCGAAATCCAACATTGGACGAGCTTCAAATCTGGCCGAGGCGCAACAATCTTTCTCCCACCGGCAGAAAAACAGTGATACCTATCTGTCGTTGAGCTTACAAGGCCCAATAGCTGACGATTTGTCATTCCAAGGTCGAAGCAAATTCTATCCGCAATAGACACCGGCAACGCCTCCATACCCCATTGATCTCTTACGAAGGATTACCCGCGCCCTCATATTTAAGAAATCTCGGTCTTCGTATCTCTTAAACATGAAATAGGAATCAAGGTGTATCGTGCTTTTAATCAGATAATCCGGACCCCTATTGCATCTCACTTTAGAAACAAGACCGGTAGCTCTCATCATGCAGCAAACATCCGACCAAGATATCGGAACGCCGGCATTTTTCATGTCTGCATTTAAAATGGGCGAGAATATTTTGAGCTTACTAGCACGGAAGCCTTTGGCCGCACAGTATATCGTTCGTAAATCGGTCTCCGACATGGGGCCCAATAATTGAAGCAAATCAAGTAACTCATGGACGAGCGAGCCCACGTTAATCTTGGACTCGTCTAGATTGATCATCTTTCTAGCGGCCTTTTGGCTAGCCTTGCCCCGCTTAGTAGCATTAACACCAATAAGGGGTCTTAGTTCAGAAACAAAGCGGCACAAGTCAGGCGAAGACATTGGGTTATTTAAGTCTAAGTAAAAGACTTTGTTAAGCGAGGAGTCGCCCGTGGCTATTTCTTCCACTGGCCCATCAATCAAGAAGCTCCGAGAGCCCTTATATTGCTTTCCAACAGCAACAGAGGTAATCCAAGCAGCATGAGGCAAAGCGGAGAAAGCGCCCAACTCGCAAAAAGATCCACAGCTCTCTGCAAAAATCAATATCCAGTCAGATATGTCGGCAAGCATGGCCTCTTGCTGAAGTAAATTAAGTCTCGAACCGTCCATTTCCTCCGCTACGTCTTCGGCGGTAAGACAAAAAACGTTTTTTAAAGCCTCGGTGTGATTGTTGGACACATAAGCTCTAAAGAATCGTCGAGAGGAATGCAGACTCTGATCACCGCCGCAGGGAAAGATAAACAAGGGCAGTTTATTAACGTCACGATAAACCCTCAGATGATTTCTCAGGATATTCAAATCAGTTTTACTGATACAGTCGCAGAGCATTGCACCTCGATTCCAATAAGGACAAGGCCGCACAGTCCGTGCATATGGTCATTCCGTAGGCGCGGATTCGGGTCCGTGGCTATGGAATGACCATATGCACGGACCCAAATTGGTGAAAACGTCTCAGTCCATCTTTAACAGAGGACTCGCTCCAGTCGGGGCAATCAATGACTAGCTGCGACCTTGTCGCAAGTAACTTTACCATCAATTTGTGTCTTAGGCTGGATATTGGCCGTCTTTAAATCCCACGGCAGGCATATGCGCTCGCTCTTGGCTATATTTGTCGTCACCACAAATAACGACAGTCCTAAACCAAGCCCGAATCAAACATCAGCAGAGCCGCAACGTTGCGCCAAGTTCCACCATCAAGTGAACATCACATTTATGCGCCCTGTCTACAAAAGCAATACCAATATTTGTAAAAATCGGAGTTAAATTCCCTAGCCAACAACCGTCCAATCACTACCGACAGTACTCGAAATCTTTGAGGAATCACCGTTGCACACGATGGTCGCCGAAGCGCCGGGCACATACTTGAGCTCAAGAACGGAAACGCCTTGTTCCTTAAGCTTCAAGGTCATCTCGGTTATCTGGGTTTTACTCGCATCATTTTTGCTAACCAGCTTGACGCCTTTGGCATCATTTTCAAGCAGGCAGGATACTACCGTTTTGTAATCGGACCAATAACAGTACTCTCCAGAAAGCCATCCAAGCTCGATGGCACATATCGAACCGGTCACAGAAACCGTCATTGGACGCAAACCGTAGCGCTGCCTTTCCTCAAATTACAGAACATCGCAAAAAACGCGGTTAGCATTAAGTAATCTCGTTCCACAATAGTCCCCGTAAAATGGCGCAAAGTGATTGCGGATAGCCCACGACAACATCCAGTTGTCGCAAAAACGTCAAAGGGCCGTTGCCGGAAAACCGAACAACGACCCTTCTTTGTCATCGCCTCACGTAGAGTCCACGACGGCTATATCACTGAGAACATCTTACAGCGACGCTTATCGACCCAGCTGGGCGATAATCAAACCAGATCAAAGAACGTAATTCGTACTTTAAGCTAGCTGATAGGGACTTCAATTCTAGATCGTGCTATACAAACGCCGTTCCTAACCGCATAGCACTCGACATAATGTGGGCCAACAAAATCAGTCCTCTCGTCATGGAAGCCATCTTTATTACCACGTTGAATTTCGCCTCGGATGCAGTTTCTCTGAAATGCCGCTTCACCGCGGTTGCGAACTTTCCAGTAAAAAGCGCAATCCCTAAAAGAAGCAGCATTGACAACAAAGAAATGAAGCGAGCGCTTTCGTAGTAAAGGACAATGTCCAGCCAACATATCCCTAAGTAATGAGGGCCTAAATCCATGCTGTATAACTTGGCAATCGATTTCCATCGAACGACGAATATCAACCTTAAATTGATCCTCGACAAATCGCTCATCAATGGCCACTCCATACTTGGAAGCAAATTGGGCTTCTTCACTATCGGAAGATCCATCGACAACAGCTTCGGAAAACGGCTTTCCAAATAAATCAATGAGAACTTGCTCTTTTTCATCAGAGCTAGTGGCATCGATTAGTTTTCCATGAGCTTTCTTGGCTTTTGGTACAAACGCCCCATTGTCATCATTCGTAACCTGTTGGTTGCTGCCCAGAGCATGCCAAAAAGATTGTTCGCGATCTTGCTCGGACAAATATTTAAAGAGGTCGGACAAGAGGTCATACGGGTCGCTGGAACGGTCTTTCTGGTTATAAAAACTATTAACAAGAGTATCGATGAGCAGGCCCTTAAAATGAAATCCAAGAGTATTTTTCCAAACCCTTAGAGCATTGCAGAGCCTTTTGCCATCTCCATCGGTCCTTTCAAATAGAACAGAACAGGCATCTTGCTCAGGAATAGGATCCGTCTTTTTCCAAGATCCTCCATCATTCGAATCGGGAAATTTAAACGAACCGTCATCCTGCTCAAAAGCAGGAACCAAATCAATCGAATAAAACCTGTCTGTGAAATTAATCACTACAGCCTGTCCGTCACCTTTTATGTCAGTCTTGGGGTAACGGCTTTTAATGGTTTTTTTGACTTCTTGGAGAAGCGCTGATTGCCCATTAGAGTCATAGGCATTGAATCTCGTATAGACTTCCTGTGGCAGTACAAACAAAAGGTCGAGATCGCTAGTTTCCGAAACAGCGGTTTGCCGACCAACTGATCCAACCACAAGACAATGGTCATCGACAGAATCCGAATCGTAGTATTTTTTGTTCAATAATTTCGTCAATGACTCAATCGACGATTGATACTCACTCAATGAATCCAACGAAATTGAATCGAAGAAGTTCTCAAAAGAACGTTTTTCGTCCATGTTGCTCCCTTCAGTTATCTAACCAAATCCCTCAATCCGACAGGGAGTATTTGTTCTATCTCCATCGGAGAAAACCCACAGTCGCCCGCCTTAATGCTTTCACGGGCCTTTGAATAAGCTTTGGGATTTGTCATAGGGCTTTTTGTGTAAATTGAAGAAACTTCCTTTTGAAGAGAATCACGACGAGACCTGATTTCCGCCAAATCAAATGAGCGGCTGTCGGCAAGAAGTGATAGATACCCCTGAAGAATCACCCAAATTGCATCTGCGGTAGCGCCATGACAATTCGCCCTCTCGCTCAAGTTTGCCCCTTTAAGATAAATTATTATTGCTAGACTGATCACAGATAGGCCGGCGGCAACCAGCGCCGCAATTTTCATTCCAGATAGCCAGATACTTACAAAGCCACAAGCGGAAACCGATGTCAAAACAGTCTGCATTACGGATAAACGGTTGTTGAGTCCGTTGGCGTTGTCAGCCGCAACGAGCTGCGTCTTATACGTATATAAAAGATTTGCATAAGCCTCAGCTACTTGCAGTAAGAGCCTGCGCCTTTCTTCAAACTCTTCAGTGGTTGTTTCCATCGCTATCCTCCAAACAGTCAGTTTTTTCTAAAAGGATAGGACGCCGCGAGGACAAAAAATATCGCAAAATATGGCAGGCATTAACCCCGAGATTCGAGTACCAGAAGTGAGCCATATGCATAGCCCCATTGATAGCGAAAGCTACGTCATGCCCATCCTTGGCAGGACCAAGATTGATATCTGGGAGTGTTATGCGAGACATGTTCTGCAATTTATCGATAGCGACAAATACGGCAATTTGGCTTACAGCGACAAACCGGATCTGATCGATCGGGAACAGTCCCTGGGCATAGAGGTAACAGCTTCCCAATCACAAGACAGCAGAAAGGCAGAATCCCTCTATTCCAAACTCCTATACGAGAATGATTCTTCTCAGGAAAAACGTCGAGTCGAACTTATTGAGCAATGTGGAGCGCATTTCGAAAAAAAAGTCCTGTATGGCCCAAATGGTTCTGATTCGTTCGAGCCGGTTATTGAGGCTCTTCGCAAAAAGCTGGACAGACTCGACTCTGGTGACTACGAAACCGTTAGGAGAAACGAGTTGTTTGTCAGGTCCAATATTCTTGCTGACGAGGAAATGCTTCGCGAAGCGCTCTCCAACATGAAAAAAGAGTCCAGTGATCACTCATGCCACTTCGCATCTGTTATCGTCTCGGTCCCTGGATACAATTACGTTTTCGACCTCGATGCATCGACATGCGTATCTCTTGAATTCGAATATGAAGACCAGCATCGTATTGCTCGTGAAGCAAACAAGGAAGTGAACATCGCACAGTCAAGCTGAGGCGTGCCACTATAACCAATCTACTAGCAGACCATTTCGTAGCGGGTCGGAATATAGCACCCGAAGCTCTTTGCTGCGCAAGCGTTAACGTCCTAATGAGCCAGCACACCCAAGCGGCGCAGGTCCACGTCAATCCGGCACGAAGGTTCTGAGAATATCCCTTATCTTGGCAATGAGAAACCGGGGCGCACAAGGCGGCCCGGGGCACCTCCACCCAAGAAAGGATCCGCTATGCTCAAAGACGGCATCGCATACCTACTCAAGTTCGCACCCAAGGAAGCCTACATAGACAACTTGATTACCGGTCGTCTCTACATGAACGCGGCCGGCTACTACCATGGCCTGCCTGGCGAGCAGGGCGATCCGCTCGAGGCGTCCATGGCTCCTGGGGTGTGTCTCTACGGATATACTTGCCTCCCCATCTACTGCATGTACACGGTCCGCGAGAACGATATCGTCGACAACGCCGTGAAAATCCCGATACGCATGATCCAGGAGTTCGGGTGCGCAGACGGGTGGATCGGCATCGTGCAGTACGACAGCTTCACGCGCCTCGCCGACAGACACACCACCGACGACGAAAACATCTACGCCCACGGTCCCATCTCCTACGGCATCCCCGGGCCAAAACTAATCCGCGAGATCTTTGAGGGCATCCCGCACAATCTCGTTATCAAAACGCCCAAGTACGCATACCAGAGGGAGTATCGAATCATCGGGTCGCGACCGGTCGAATGTCGCCTTTTACCAAACGAGTATCACCCAGGCTGCAAATTTGAAGAATACGACCATGGAGAGCTTGACCTAAGCAGCAGCCTCGCGGACTTTACCTGGAAGGTCTCGGTGGCGAGTCTCGAAGAAGCGCGAGACGGCCTCATGCTAGAGTGGCCGCATCAGGCATAGTCAACCCAACGCGATCCACAACGTCACCGGGCAACCAACCCCTCCCCAACATTCCCCAGAAAGCTCGCTGATGTTGACTGGCGTTCCCGTAAAATTAACCCCAAGAAAATATGTGCGGAGTGCTGGCCTGGAGCTGCCTTCGGACCCTATTGGCTGCTCACCGAGAGGCTCCGCTATGAAACGACCCCTTTACTACCTGCTCTGCGCGATCGCGTGCACGTCTATGGTCAGCGCGACGATGCCCATGGCAGCCATTGCGGAAGCCATTCAGCCTCGAGCGACAACCGAGCAGCAGGCGCAAGCCGACGCCACGAGCATCGACACAGGCAAGGCTGAAGACGGCACCAACACAAATACGACAGCAGATACCGAAGAGGACAGCACCACAACATCAACCGGCACCAACGCCGTCAATGCGGAAAGCGCTGACGCCACCGCCGCCGCAACCAACACGGCCACCACAGCCCCCACCCCATCCCTCCGCGCCCAAACCAACGGCACGCCCGAGGCCATCTCCGCCGCGGCAGAAACCGGCTACGCCCACTCCGCTACCGCAATCCAAAACGGCGTCACCTTCACCGTCTCGTGGAACGACGCCCCGGCGGGCACCGCGACGACCTCCCACGTAACCCAGACCAACAGATCGTCCCAGGCCAAGGCGCGCATGGACGTGCCCACCTATTGGGACGACGGCAGCCAGGAAAGCGTCTGCGACCCGTCGCGCCCGGCATGGGACAGCTACTGCAGCCTGGGCACCGCGGGCCACGACTTTACCTTTGACTTCACGGCATCGGGCACGTACCGCATCCACTTCTACTTTATGGACAACGACAGAAACGACTCCCAAAACGACAAGGGGATCTACTACCTGCGCACCACGGCGGAGGTGACCGTAAACGACGCCGCCCACCCAAGCGTCACGCAGATCGTCAACAACACCGTGGACCTGTGCAGGCAAGAGACAAACGGCTCGGAATACGACATGGCGCTGTGGCTCCACGACTGGACGCTCGACCAGCCGGAGTACGACAACAACCTCAACTGGTGCTCGGCCGAAAGCGGCCTCAAGCGCCACCAGGGCACCTGCGAGAGCTACCAGCGCATCTACTTGAGTTAGTCTAAAGGTTTATAAATAACGTCAGTCTCCAGAACTGCATCCATTACGGACATGAGCCGATCGTCCATCGGCACGTCAAGAATCTCAATGAGCTCTATCCCCGGTTTCAAAAATTTGGCATAGCCGAGATTAATTTTGATTTTCTCATCCTTATTATTTATAAGAAGTACATGAGACGATGAAGAAAATAGATTCAAACCGCCTTTAGGCTCAAGCGTGAACGTTATCCAGTCATTAGACGAAAGTAGTCCCAGCGAATCCATGGCGACGACAGATTCAAATGAAATTGTGCCCCCATTGTATGTCCAAGAATCATCTTCTGAGGTTTTAAGGAGAACCGGGATTGGAGTAAGTACCGAATTGGGCCCCACTTTCGCCCATAGACAGCACCGAAGAATTGAAAACAGCTGATTTGCTTCTTCCGAATCCATTTGTTCGAGTATTTTCTTCGTTCTTTTAGAGCGCGCGCGACCTGATGATACTTCCTGCGAAATCAATTTCGCCCACATCTCCCTCAGATCATCGTCATACGCTGTCTGAGCTCCATGAATATCAAGATCAATGCAGGACTCCGATAGTTCATCAACTCTATTCGAATCTGACATTCTTCCCGCGCGCTCAAGAACATTTAGCAAATTATCTGCCTGAGAAGCGCTTGCGTTATAACCATGGGCCATTAAATATAGCTGACCATCAGTAAAAGTCGGAAACGCCCGTTTATAGATTGCAGCAACATCCGCTATAGAGCTCGCTTCGATATTCCGTATCTCCGCCTCGTCACGAGCGGCCCCTATGGGGTAAAGAGCCTTACGTGCGCTACGAATAAATCGCGCAGGGAACGACGCAATATCACCGCGTCCATTAATGCCTAGGTTAACAGTTGGTTGAAAGGACACGTCATTTGTCGAAATATTTACAGCGCCCGCCTGGGCATTAGCTTTGATATCGTTATTTTGTAAGTCATTCATTGCGTCTCCCCTCATCAGGTAATAAGCGCTCACGCCTGCATTCCACTCATTCCCGTAAGTACCAAATAGGCAATTAGTTTTGAATTCTTCTAAACAGTTACACAATTATCGAAATGCGTAAAACTATGGTTCATCTGAATGTGCGCACTAAAGATGTTAACGCACTTTGTAGATTGATTTCCGATCTCAGCCGACCACATTGAGCTGATGGCTCGCTCCCGCAGTTAGCCAAACGCCCCCGAGGCCCCATCCGGGATCCAGATAGCAGCAAAAGTTTCCAATTGGCGCCATGTTCCAGACACTGAACGTCATCTCAAATATTACTATCGCTAGTTATTGCAGAACTGATTTTTGTAGTTGATTTCTTTAAGCGGTAAGCAATAATGGCAAGGCCAACTCCGATTATTCGACAAACTGAAGTAAAGCCCAGGTCGATATAGACTCATGAAGCTAGAAAAACGAATGGGCACCGGAACCCATGCTAGCCCCAGTGCCCACAAGCAATGTTAAAGATGCCGTTTCTCGATATGGTACGTCACTCAAATAAACAAATACGCAATGCCAGTTCAAGTGGCCACTCACTCTTTAATCAGCTTGACGTTACTAAGCAAAACCGGAATACCATTACCGGTATATCCCTTAGTGGAGTAAACCCTGAACTCAAGCCAATCGAAATCAGATAGATCAATTTCATTCGACGGAATGTCAGTAGGTGCGGTATTCATCGTAATGTGGTCCTTTTGCCAAATTACTTTTGAATCGGACCCATCGACAGAGCCCCTTAGTTCAAGTCTCGCCTCATAGTCCTTCAAGATGCTCGTGTCCTCTACGTATTCAACAGCAATTTTGCCATTCAACGAACGGTACTTCTTACCGATATAAAATGATATGATCGAAGGAAATCGGCACTAAGAGGGCGACCAACCCAAGTATCGTCGGATGAATAACTATTCCCGGCAGTGTCTTTCTGGGAACCTTCAATCAACTCAAAACGATCGGAAGAAGCAACCGTAAGAGAGGTCAACGCCACTTCGGAAACACCATCAAGTTCATCCAGGAGATCATTGATTCTTGCCGGATCTTTCACAATCTTCGAAGCAGCTTTCAAAACGCTCTTCGCTTCATCATACTTTTTTTGATGAGACCAGCTCGTCAGCCTTGGCTAAAACCTCATCGGTGTAAGCGGAAGAGTAGTCAGCAAAAGCAACAGCACAGTCTCCAGATTTCTTAGAAGCCTTTTGCAGCGAAGTCAAAGCTTCCTCATGTTTACCAGAATCCCAGGCAGCACGAGCGTTCGCAAGAACCTGTTTACCCGCTTCCTCATCCTTAAGAGCATTTAGTTCAGCCTCGACACTCGCATAATCTTTATACGCGCTTTCGAGCGCATCATTAAGGCTCATGCTTTCTTCCACGGAATCGAAGCGCTTGGACAACTCATCAACTATCTCAGACTGACCATGCAAGTCGCCAAGATACGCTGTCAGGAGGCACGGAATTATTGCAAACAGGATACCGAAAATGACCGGATGTTTAGCATAAAATCGAGACTCTTTAGAAATGGAATCTTTATCAGCCATTGTCTCCCCTAACGCAAAACAAACAATATGAGTAACGCGTCTCTCAAAGGCACAAGCATGCCGGGGCACCATTTCAAAAGATAACAGTGTGCCGATCTGTGCAATCAATCGGACGAGCCGACAACCAACTTATTACTTCCGGTATTTTGTAGAGCTCTATTGTTTAGCGACACGACAACCCCCAATAATCAGTCGACTAAATTCAATGGTCAACAAGTGGATGTTAACGTCATGCACCAGGCAGTGAACGCCTGGAACAATATTACTCCCCGACACTTTAGAAGAGCGCATCAGTCTATTATTTTCCGCCAAACGGTAGCCTGATGATCGAACTGTTTGGAACACAGCGGTGACGCAAAATTTCTTTCGCAAATTGACAACCGAATAGCGGAACACGGCGCGCGCCCTGACATATGATTTTCAGCAACCAAACAGGAAATTACCGACAAAGAGACCGCGGACCGTGTCTGCGAACATCATATCGGTCGACGAGGGGCCGCTCGACGCACTACTCGACGAAGAGGCGTCCGGGCTTGTCAGAGCCGAACGCTACAAGAGGACGGCGGGCCGGGAGAACTACCGCAGCGGCCACTACGCGAGAAGGCTCATCACGGGCGTCGGGGAAATCGAG
This sequence comes from Coriobacteriaceae bacterium, assembly GCA_025757745.1. Classification (NCBI taxonomy): domain Bacteria; kingdom Bacillati; phylum Actinomycetota; class Coriobacteriia; order Coriobacteriales; family Coriobacteriaceae; species Coriobacteriaceae bacterium. The sequence goes on along the minus strand of CP107217.1, from coordinate 1,086,896 downwards.
CTCAGCGTGCAGAAGCTCCGCGGGACGGCCGCGAGGACGGTGCGCGACGGGTTCGCCGAGACGCTGGCCTACACGGAATTCCCGCCCGATCACTGGCGCCGGATCAGGACGAACAACGGGATCGAGCGCATCAATCGCGAGATCAGGAGGAGGACGAGGGTCGTCGGAACCTTCCCGGACGGCAACTCGGTCCTCATGCTGGTCACTGCGAGGCTGAAGTACATAGTGGAGCACGAGTGGGGCAAGAGAAGGTACCTGGACATGTCCAAACTGGAGGAGATGGACGAGCTGAAGGAAAAGGCGGAGGGCTAGAAGAGGGCGGGGCCGAAGACGGCTAAATCAATTTGCGAAAGAATCTTGACGGCATCATTTCATGCGCAAACAATGCAGGTATACCGTTTGACGACTTTTAAATAGCAGGATCCGTATAGCGGAAAGCCAAAGACTTTTAGAGCCATCGCGACTAAAAAGGGGCACCGGCCTTCGCCAATACCCCTCAAACCGACACGATACATGTCCCATAAGCAAATAGCCACCTGGCTATTTTCCACCCCTCGCGCTTACCAATGCGCGGCGCAGCGGACCCGGGAAGAAATAGGCATGATCATTGAACCAGAGACTAAGCTGATGCTTTTTACTAGAAGCACGCGGTCCCAAATACTCGTCAAGAACAGAATCGAAACCGCCTTTCTCATAATCGGCCCAAAACTCATCGGACCTGCCATTTGCGGGAAACACCGTCCTCAAAGGGGGATTGCCCTTAACCGCCTCGCCAAGCTCTTTGTCAATCAAGTGGACACCGTCAACGGATTTAAGCAAACCCATTCCAGCATCAGAATTAACAAGAACAAGGCTAATACCGTCTTCGGTATTTCTATCAGCGCGCGACTCCGAAACGTAGCCCCAGAAATCTGCGAGCGTGATATCGCTCAATCGGTCAGTCCCCGTATAGGGACACGAATGGCAAGCATTTTGCGTAATGTAATCACCGAGGAAAGCTCGGAGATAATAGTCGTCCACAGTGCACCAAGAACGTCTATCCCCGTTTTCAAACAGCATTTCAAGGCTGAATACTGTCCACGAAGGATCTTTCTTCCTAAATCGCGCAGAAACAGCCTTACTTCCAGCCTCCCTCTCACGATAAGAAACATAGTCGCCCCAAACCCTGGGAGACGGAGCGCCATGGCAAAGAACATCTACCGTCATAAGATTCGCGGAAAGTCGGCCGCGCGCCAATCTGCGCATCGCATCGACCTGGCAGGAAGTTCCGGAAAACAGAACCCTCTCACCGCGTTTAAGCAAATCAAGACAGTCTGACAGGGCCGCATCAATACGACTCTGAACATACTTCGAACCGCGCATCTTGGCGATGACATCAATATCGTTAGAGACAATGTGCTCAACAATCATATCTTCATTCATGACCGCACCGCACACCCAGCCGCCTTGACGCACAAAGGCATCAGCAAGAAGCATAAACATACCGCCAGATGTTGCGGCCAAACGACGGCCCCGATCCTTGTCCCAGGCAGCCATCGTCTTTAAAGGCCTGTGTCGTGAGGTTGGCGAACCAACAACGGGACATGCCCTAGAGCAAGCGCCGCAACCAACGCATAGCCCATCATCAACCGCCGGCCGATAGAAGCCGCGCTCATCCTGTTCGAGATTCAAGGCTCCCCTAGCGCACGCTGCCACGCATGCCGAGCAACCAAGGCAATTATCTGAAGCTGGTAAACCAATTGTCTCTACATTACACACGTTAATGTCCTACTTTCAATGATTTCAAGAGAGTTTTAGCTATCCTGCGATACCTATATAGCGTGAACAGCATGAAGAGGAGGGAGCAGACGACAGAAACCAGAGTTGCGAATGCAAAACCAAATGAAATGAGGACACATTCAACAAGCAGCAGCCCGAGTCCAATGATCTGATATGGGATGTCAACATCAATGTTAATTAGTCTCTTTGTGTCATAAGCCCTCATGAGTGAAATCAAAACATAGGCAACAACACCAGCAATGATGGGCCCCCATGCCCCGATCGCAAAAGAGAGCAAAGCGCCAAGCACCACATTAACAAAAGCGCCAACCATAGTTGTCACAAATATCATGCCGTTGCTCTTAGCCGCGTTGTATAGAGTGCCGAAATAAGTCGAATATCCACTAATGACAGAACTGAGCATTAGAAAAGGAACGAAGACGTAAGCGGCAAAAAAATCACCGCTAAGCATAATGCGCGAAAGTGGAACGGTCAGCGCAATAACCAATGAACCAGCACACAAAAGGAATGCAGTAAAGACCTTAAAAACTGTTCCGAAGGAACTCCTAGAATCACTTGCATCGTATTCGCGTGCTGAGAAAATTTGCCACGACTGCTGGAAAATGGTAACAACCATATTCATCACCGCAGGCAACTTAGAAGCGGCTGTGTATAGTCCTGCGACATCGACGCCTTGCGAGAACATAACGATATAACGACCGGAGAGATTAACAAACCACCAAGCCAGGGCGTTAGGAATCATTGGGAGGCTATAACGCAGCAGGTCTCGAGCCAGTGGTTTTGAAAATGCACCCATACTGGCAAAGCGCCAGACTTTGGCCCCAAAAAAGACAAGTAAAAGTTGAATGCCCTGCGACAGAATCAGCGCCAGCAGGTAGCCATTTACGCCCATGCCAAAGACGCCGAGGAAAAGGTAACCGGCACAGAACAACGTTAGTGCACCCAAAACCCCCGATGAGGCATAAAGTCGAGTCTTACCGATACCCTTGGAAAATTGAAGGCAAATCACTTTAAAGGAAGTAATAAAGCAGAGAATGACCAATTGCCATGTGTAATCAAAGCCAGTAAATGAATAGCCGAAAATTCCCGCAGCTGCCACAACTGGCAAAAGGAAAAGAGCGATACTGATACCCGTAGAGAATACGGCCTTATTATCGGAGTCCCGGTCGATTGAGAAACGAAACACGCCCTCATAGACACCGAGGCAGCAAAGGGGATAAAGCAATTCGGCAGTATTGTTTACAAGCTCACCAATACCGTATTGCTCAGTAGTAAGCAGTGCGGTATACATCGGAAGCAATAGGAACTGTATCAATTTCGTAAGCATGTTGCCGGCAGCAAAAACTGCAGCATCGCTTACAAGTGCCTTATAGCTTTTCTTCATTTATTACATTTCCTCAATAACGGATTTCAGACCATCATAATAATCGGCAGCGAAAGCAGGAGCGGAAACGCCATCCGGGAAGCGCTTCATGAAAGCGGACACAAGCCCTGGGACCTCCTCAAGATTGTCAGCAACAACAATCCCCTCATCCCCTGCATCTGTAAACCATTTGGCACCTGAGACAACCTTGTGATCATTGGTCTTAAGAACCACAACGGGCGTTCCGGCAATACGGGCAAATATCGTGCCATGATAACGATCGGTAACAATAACGCACTTTTGCGAATAAGATTCGATGACGCCCTCGATTCCGGTCCAAGCATCATGAGAGTCCAGATCGATACCATCCCATTTAACGGTGGTGTCAGTCCGAGAAACATCACAAAGACCGGAAAGAGCAGAAGCAAGCTTATCGATGGCCGTATAAGAGTACAGCTTCTCGCCATCGTTTCGAGCGCAAAGCAATACACCTTCGCGCTGGTTATCAAAGGAATATTTCCCAATCAATGAGGTCACAACGTCAGGATAAAGACGGACATCAAGTCGAGGATACAAATCTCGAGCAATCTGTGCAGAGACGGCATCCCTAGCCAAAAACAAAGTATTAACGTGTGACCCTATTGCCTTACGGTCCAATTCTTTACCACGTTTGCTGTTAAAACGAATTGAAGTCGGGAAAAAAACAATTCTGTTATCGGGAAAACAAGTTGAAGCAAGCCTATGCGGCGTCTCATCGTCGTGGAGTCCGTCCATCGTATGACCACTCTGCATGACAATCAGATCATTAGGGCGAATTAGATTCTGAATCATGCGGACAATCCTGCTGGTACCGGCGTTAAATGCCTTACTTGGAATTTTAATAATTTCAGCTTCCGAATAATTATTTTGGAGCCATTTTTCAATAACAAATTTTTGAGCTTGATCTCCCAAATTCGGGTGAGTGGGCACCCCAAAATACCAGATACGCATGCCGCTAGTCTTATCTAGTCTAGCCATTGAATCAACGAGCTCATTGTTCAGCTTGCGCATCGCAGGATAATGCATAGCAGTACGCACCGTAATCCCCACAGTGCGATTTACACCTTTTGCGATACCGGAAACAAAGGGGACGGACTTAATAGCCATTTTCAGCTTATTATTCATATTACATCCTAACTAAGAACTTATTTACTGTGGTAAACGATTAATTACAAGAGTGAATCGACGGGATCACGAAAAATGAGTTCACACGGCACAATTAAATACTTAGGGCTCAGTAAAACAGAGACATAAACCGCGACAAGTCAGCCGTATAAGGAACGATTCCATACCATTCAGGCCTAAATAATTGAACAACAACGAAATACATAACAGAAATCGCAATCAATGAGAACCGAACGAAACGCGTTTCTCCGTCATTAGCTGCCTTTAAAACGAGAGGCAAAGCAACAAGAACAAGAGGCGCGAAATAGTATCCGAATCGAGCAACAATTTGTACTTTCATACCGACGGCGGAAAAGACAAGCCAGAGCAGTTCACCCCAGCGCAAGGCAAGGCTGACGGACTTACCTTGAGCCACGCCCTCAGCGCGGTCAGCAACTTTTAGATAATTAAAAAATATGCCGACGAGCAGGGCATTAAATAGAAGTGAAATTAGAGCGCCAAAATAGTTTGACCCCATAAAGTCCGCATCATAAAAACTATTTTTGCCCAGGACTGCCGCGACCGCGTTAAGGAGTGGATTGACAAATAGAAAGCTGAATATAGCTCCAATTATAAGAACTGTCATGCTCATTAAGTTAATTTCAACCTTGCTGAGAGGGATGAGAGCAAACAGCACGAGAGCGGACCTATGGAATGAGGCGGCAAGGAACACGAGTAGAATAAATACAGGAACCTTACGATCCCTAAGTACAATTATTGCAAGCATACCGATTGCAATAGCAATTGCCTCGCGCATGATGTTCAGATAACTCGGAAACAGCAGGCACAAAAATAGCACAGTGGGCAAAATAGGCTCATCAGCGAGCTTAAAAATAAATAATGCAGTGCAGAGACATATAACCGCACTTGATGCTACGAGAAGAATCTGAAAATCACCGCTGATGAGTGAAAGAACCTTGCAAAATAATAGGAAACCGTACTCAAATCTGTCTGTCATCTCAACAAGAGAAGAGAACGGCAAACGAGAGGCACTTAAAAACGCTCTACAGTGCATTTCAGTATCAATACCAACTGAACTTGATCGCACTGAAGCAACAAAGAAAATTGCTGAAAAAGTGACTAAAAGATAGGTCTTTTTAAAGGAAGCGGAACGTTCAGGCCGTAATACAAAACCAAAAACTACCGCAAAGACAATAAGCTGCAAATATACCAACATTTAGATAGTCACCCTACTCCTTAGGTGCGGGCTGCGACATATCTACATTGTTTTTAATAACTACTCTATACATCCATTTCCCTCAATGCATCTCAATAAGAGAATTACCTTCATCAGCAATACTTTGCAGGTTCCGAGTTCAACCAATCGACTAAATTGAATCCTTGTGTAAAGCGATCCGTATCATTTGTTATTTCCCCCCCCCCCGAACAGAGGCGGGATGATAAACCGAGCATGCAATATCGGGGCGTCGCATCGCCGTAAAGCAAATCTTGTTCGTGTGCTCCAAAGAATCAAACGCCCTAAGATCTTCTTCGCGACAATCATTCATCTGGCTGAATTTAATAAACAGATTGTCCCAGTTCACCCTTTCAACCCGTCGCTCCCATTTAGCTCTAGCCTCCTCAGGCGTTGGATAATGTAGAAATACAATCTCAACGTCATCGATAATTCCAACAGGCTTACTCAGCTCATTGCGAGATTTCAAAGTCTCGTAATGAGCCGAATCACAAGAATCGATGAATTCTATGGGCGTATTCAGATAGTGCCTTAAATCTCCCGCGAACTTTACGTATTCAGTTCCAAAAAAATACAGCCCTGCTGTAGGCGATTGATACGGTAAGCCGAAATACCGATAGACCGTTCCGGCCCAACAATTATTGGAAATAATAGAAAAATCGCTTCGTGTCAGATGATTTTGCCTACCCTTAGAAAAACGACTGTTAGTTTTCTCTCTGATTACCCGTTCAGCAATTCCAAAATAGTCTTTATTCATGTCTACGTCCTTCAACCAAAACCACACCCGTTGCATCGAAAAACGCATCTAACGCTGAGCAACAAGCCCCTCGTAGAACTCCATCAATTTCTTTGCATTAGCCGCTGCCGAATAGCCAGCGGAGGTTAATTTCTCAACAGCTCCGCTATCACGACCAACCGACATAGCATCAGCAAGTGCAGAGGCCCATACAGCATATGGCTCATTTAAACCGACAAATCTACTCACGCCCGTTATGTCACTTTCCTCAGGAACGCCAGTCGAAAAAACACAACGAAGCCCAGAGGCTTGAGCTTCAACAGCAGAGACAGGAAGCCCCTCATATAGCGAAGGCATAAAGAAGACGTCGAACAGCGAGTAAAAACGAGCGACGTCAACGCGCACGCCGGGCATGACGACGGATTCGTTTACACCAAGCTCCTTAGCAATGGCCCTAACTCTGTCCATGCCATCTCCAGCGCCCAAAATCACCCACTTAACATTAGGAATACTGCGCTTCAGCTCTGCGAACACCTTGACGCCAAATTCAAAGTTCTTTTGCTTGACAAAACGACCGACACTTCCAATAACGGGGTCACTATTGCCAATGCAGAGTTCAGCACGCAGGGAAGCATTGGAGCTATCGTCATATGCATAATTGCTGAGTACGATTCCATTTTTCATTACAGCAAACGGCTTATTTCCAAACAGGTATCTACCAGCTTCATCAGAGCACGCCACCCCATCAGTTGCATACCTCTTGCCCCACGCAATCAACGGAGCATTTCGAACACGATGAAGAACGTTGTCAGATGAACTATTCAGATGACTATGTAGGACACGATGTTCGATGCCGGCACGCTTAGCCTCCCTGAGAACGCAAAAAGCCGAGTTGGGCATATGACAATGCACGATATCGTACTCGCGTCCATGCTTAACGAAAAACTCTTCGACTTCTTTAATGAACTGGCCAAGCCCCGCAGAAGCGAAAGACACCGTATAGACACGAGAACCGTGCGCAATAAGCTCCTGATCATAAGTGCAGTCACGCAAGGGTTTACCATTCAATGTTGCATGGTGTAGATAATCAAATACAACTCGATGCTCATCAATGCCCAAAGACATGTTATGAACAAATTGAGAAACACCGGCAGAACGACTTAATGAGGGAACCACTTGGAGAACATGAATTGGAGATGAGGTAATCAAGCTAGTCAACCACCGCAACAATTGCGTCGGCATGAAAACGAGCAGAAACGCATGATTGGGCATTCTTTGAATAATTCCCTATGGAAATCAGCATGACCAATTCCTCCCAATAGGGTAGTTTCAATAGACCGCGAATCGCTTTTTCAGGACCTCGTCTTAGCATTGTATTGAGCGGACAAGAAGCCAAACCCTGCTCTTCAAGTGCCAGCAATAACGCCATTGCAAAAATGCCGCCATCAACAAAGCCCTCGTTACGTTCTTGCGGTCCAAAGTAAACCCGATTATCAACCGTCAACACGACGAGCATTGGAGGCATCGCGTAGCCTCTGAATCCACTTGTAATTCCTAATGTCTCATGGATGAGTTCCTGGTTATTGATAATCCGAACTCTTGTTGGTTGTCGATTGCATGCAGACGGAGCTTTGGTGGCCGTCTCGATAGCATTAATGACCTTTGTCAACGAAACGGGTGTATCAGAATACTCTCTAACAGAATGACGGTTACTTAATAGCTCGTCAACAGAACCTGGAATAATGCCTGCCACAGCAAAATCATGAGCGATTTTGCAGCTTCCACCGGGATATAAAGGCTTTGAATCCAGTTTAGAAAACAATTGGTCGCCAATTGCTTGCATAAACATATGCGTATATTCAGAACTATTCTCATGTCTGTCACGATATTCGATTAGCGCACCCAAGGCGGATTGATAGGCCAGGCTATCCGTACTTCCACCCATATCTTCAAAGACATGCATGTAGCGAGAGAGTTCGGCGAGGACCTTCACTCCAAATCCAGCACGAAAGTCCTCGTGGCTCAACCCTTTTTCAAGCTGATGGGTACAATAAATTATATGAGCTTCTGCTTGCTCTGCATATTTGATCTTGTTTCGAGAATAAGACTTCCCGAACCGTGCCGCCTGCCGCATTGAAGCGGCGAGCAAACTTGGATAGCCATTAAAAATGGCCCTCGCAACCCCCATGACAGGATCAGGCAAATGATCCTTTAAAGCAGAAACCGAAATATTTCCCATCATATTTCCTAAATATCCAAGGCTTTTTCAATAAAAGAAAAGGCTTCATTTCGTTTGAGATTAAGCTGTGCCTGAACCGAATTGGAGTCGTAATCAAGTTCAGAAATAGTCAGATTTCCAAAGTCATCCAACAAATGATTGTCAAGATTAGTCATATTTAATAGGTTTGAAATTCTTCCGTTAAAACGACCAGGGCTGATGGCGACAAACTTCTTTCCAAGATTTACGGAATAGGCAGTTCCATGGAACGAGTCCGTAATGACAATTTCGGCCCCAAGGAACAGAGAAAGGAACCTTCCCACGGAAGGACAGATAACAGCATTCTCGCCAGAACGCTTCTCATGCACACCGTATGCAATTCGCATAACCTTGAGACCAGTCTTCTTGGCGACCCTTTGTACATAAGAATCGAACTCGGCATTACGGTTGAGCTGATAGACCAGAACATAGGGTTCCGGAGAAATCCAACCATCTGCAATTGCTTCCCAATCATCACGATTCAACATGAGCGTGGGATCGATAACGGGCATAGCCCCATGGACACCGATAGAATCAAGAAGGTCAGCCGCCTCTTGCTCGCGTACAGAGATACAAGAGTAAGAGGAGAGAGCCTTTCTCATCGGCTCAGCTTCCCAATCCTCGAGCGTGGCCTTGCCGATACTCGCAGCATAGGCAATCTTCTTTTTCCCCTCGGGAGCAAAGGAGAGATAGAAAGCACGGTCAAAACCGTTATTCCAAATGCTATTCCAAACCTGATCGCTACCAGTGCAGTAAATATCTGCTACCGGAGGATTCGCGTCCAACTCATCTGCGGAATAGTACGAACGCTCAGTCAGCGCAAGCTTGGAATGTCTAAACTCATCAAGGGGGGCGCGTCTCCTTGCAACCATACGAGAAACAGGTATTTTTGCAATCTGCTTGACGCCAGGGACCTTAAATATAGGCATCTTCTTTACGAGCTGACCGTTAAGCGCACGATCCACTTCGTTTTCGGGAATTGCATCCTTACGGTAGTAATCAATTATTTCGGCATCCGCTCCCACACGAGCCAAAACAACCTGAGTTGCATAGGTCTGCAGGCAGGAACCATAGTTCGGCGAGTTATGGAGTGTTATAACTCCGACTTTTCGAGACATGCACAAACCTACTTTCTGAGTAATTTCTTATAAACAAATGAGCGAAGTCCGTTAGGCATGGCGCAAACAACGGCATGCGGAACAAATGAGGCAATAAAATCAACAGGGCTAAACCAGCCAGTACGCAATTGGGCAAACTTGAACTTCCAAATATGCGGTAGATACGAAGGGCCGCCTCTGCGAGCATAGAAATCGGAGCTCACGCGCATCGCCACAAGTGGTTCAGGTAAGTTATCTGCACGGCAGCCACTGGCTAGCATCCTGTTAAATAAATCCCAATCTTCGAAATAAAGATATTCAGAGCTGTAATTCCCAGCCTCCAGCACCTTAGATTTTTTAAACGTCATAGGTGGGTGGCGGAAAGGATTTCGACGCTTGGAGCAAGCGAGAATATTGTCTAGTCCCTTGGGCAAATTCGTTGAAGCGATTGGCGTCTCAGGAGAGTCAATAAACTCGACGACATCGCTACCAACCATATCGAGCCCACTTTCAATAGCGGCAAGCTGCTTCTCCATACGGTCATGACGCGCCACGTCATCGGTGTCCATACGCGCAACAATTTCATTAGAACAGGAGAGCACGCCCTTATGGAGAGCATATCCTAGTCCATGGTTCTCGCTATAGGAGACAAATTTGAACAGATCGGGCCACTGCGAGTTATATTCGAAAAGTACCGACTCGAGTTCAGTGGTCAAGGGACCGTCCTTAACCATCACAATCTCGGTCGGAGGCACGGTCTGGGCGAGCATACTGTCGAGGGCCTGACGTAGAAACGTAGGGTTTTCTTTTTTGTAAATACTCATTAATACGCTATAAGCGGTCGTGGCGACTGAAGTGGTCATCTATCGCCCCGTCCTCTTCTTGCCGAACATGGCGCCAAAGGTGCCAGTAAAGCACTTCCAATCCATGCGAAAGCAGCGGTTGCGCACGTAATGAAGTTCAATTTTTTGACGCAGACCGCTCTCGAACGTCGCAGCATTGCGGTCGGTTGCCTGCCATAAACCCGTGATGCCGGGCTGGACAGAAAGCAACTCAGCCTTTTCCTCGTCCGAAAAGTGCTGCTCAAGTTCGTCTCTTGTAATGGGACGCGGTCCGATGACGGAAAGGTCACCGTTCAGCACGTTCAGGAACTGCGGCATCTCGTCAATTGAGCACTTACGGATGAATTGACCGACCTTGGTAATACGGGGATCATCGTCGACCTTACGCTCGACTTCCCACTGATGCAGCTGCTCGGGGCTCAAGTACTTATGAACATCGCCAGCATCTGTAACCATGCTGCGAAGCTTGAAGATCTTGATTGTCTTTCCACCCTTGCCAACGCGCTCTTGTGTATACATAGGGTTACCAGGCGATTCAAGGCTAATGAGTGCACACACCACAGCAATAGGAATAAGCAGCAGAACACTCATCAAAAGACTGAACACAAGGTCAAACAGCCTCTTAATGAAGCGATACCCAAGCGTGCCGCTCGGCTTTATCTGATCGAAAACCAGTGCATCCCCCATTGGTGCACAGCTCTCAGTTACTTCTTTAGCAGCCACAGTCAAACTCACGTTCCTGTCCCCAGGAACCCCCCCCCCCATCTATGAATCCAAAAACCAAATAATTTGCCGGCGCAACGTCTCCCTTACGTTTTGCTGGGCACGTCGAGCGCAAGCAGCTCCCTAAATGCGGAGTCGCCTTCGCCTACGTCCACCAAGCACCAGCGCTTATGACGGTCGATCTTTTTAACTCGGGCCTCTTGCCCCACCAAGGGCCCCTGCTCTATATGCAGCACTCCGTCTTCTATACGCGCAATGCTGTTACGCACCACGCCGTCGCCATCGAGCACGCTGCGGTACCAATCCTGCGCATCGTCCGGCATGGGCATGTACGCCCGCTCCCTACTGCCGGCGATGCGACAGCCAAAACTCAACTGGGCCAAAGCCCTATCGAGCGCAGCGGCATCGTGCGTGGCGACGAAGAAATATTCCTTGTACATGGGTTTGGTTTGGAGCGACCAAGCGCCATCCCGCTTAAACCAGAACTCCTTTTGCATTACAAATGCGTCCTGCATCAACTCGTGCGGGATAATGCAGCGGACCTTTTCGCAGGTCTCACGCTCTTTACCGTTGGGGGTGTGGACCAGATACCAGCGGACGCGGCCATGCAGGCGGTTGGTGGTGGCACCGTTGAATGCGCCCGGCAGCTGCTCTTGGCGCCGTGCCATCTGCTCCATGTTCTCGCCCCCTCTTTTTGGCTTTGCGATGTACGCAAATGCAGGGGCGTTTAGAACAGGCTTCTCGCTCGCAGCAGGCGCAGTCGCAAAAGTACAGGTTTTTGTATCTTTCTCAAACGACATTATACGGGCAATTAATCAGCGTTTGCCCAGATTACGCAAAATGTACTGCAAGTAGGCACGTCTCCATACCCCTCTACAAAAACCTGTACCTTTTTGTGCAACAAAAAAAGCCGCTCAACCAGCGGCTTTTCTTTTTTTGGTAAGAAAAAAGGCGACCGCCCTGTGTGGACGGTCGCCTTTGTTAATTGTTGTGAAGCTTGCCTTAGGCGCGGGTCTTAATCTCCTCGGTCACCTTCGCAACAAACTCGTCAACGCTCATCTGAACGGTCTCGTTGGAGCGATCGCGGACGGAAATGTTGCCGGCCTCGACCTCCTTCTCGCCCAGGATGAGCATATAGGGCACGCGGTCGATGCTGCGGGCCTCGCGGATCTTGTAGCCGATCTTCTCGTCGCGGTCGTCGCAGACCACGCGAATACCGGCCTGCTCCAGCTTGGCGCACACCTCGTGGGCGTAGTCGCGACTCTTCTCGGAAACCGGAAGCGCCTTGACCTGCACGGGAGCCAGCCAGGTGGGGAACTTGCCCGCAAAGTGCTCAATCAGAATACCGATAAAGCGCTCAATGGAGCCAAAGCACACGCGGTGCAGCATGATGGGGCGCTTCTTGGTGCCGTCGGCGTCCACGTACTCCAGGTCAAAGTTGAGCGGCATCTGGAAGTCGAGCTGGACGGTACCGCACTGCCAGGTACGACCGAGCGAGTCCTCCAGGTGGAAGTCGATCTTGGGGCCATAGAAGGCGCCGTCGCCCTCGTTGACCTCGTAGTCCATGCCCAGCTTCTCCAGAGCGGTGCGCAGGCCCTCCTCGGCGCGAGCCCAGTCCTCGTCCGAACCCATGGAGTCCTCGGGGCGGGTGGAAAGCTCAACGTGGTACTTAAAGCCAAACTTTTGGTACACGGAGTCGATGAGGTTAACCACGCCCACGATCTCGTCGGTCAGCTGGTCGGGACGCACAAACAGATGGGCGTCGTCCTGGTTAAAGCAGCGCACGCGGAACAAGCCGTGCAGGGCGCCGCGCAGCTCGTGGCGGTGCACCAGGCCAATCTCGCCGGCGCGAATGGGCAGCTCGCGGTAGGAGTGCGGCTTGGAGGCGTACACCAGCACGCCGCCCGGGCAGTTCATGGGCTTAATGCAGTACTCTTCGTCGTCGATGACGGTGGAGTACATGTTGTCCTTGTAGTGGTCCCAGTGGCCCGAGGTCTTCCACAGCTGCTTGTTCATGATGAGCGGCGTGGAGATCTCCACGTAGCCGGCCTTGTGGTGGATCTCGCGCCAGTAGTCCAGCAGCGTGTTCTTAAGGATCATGCCGTTGGGCAGGAAGAACGGGAAGCCGGGGGCCTCGTCGCGCATCATAAAGAGGTCCATCTCGCGGCCGATCTTGCGGTGGTCGCGCTTCTTGGCCTCCTCCAGCATGTGCATGTGCTCATCGAGCTCTTCCTTGGTGGCAAAGGCGACACCGTTGATGCGGGTGAGCATCTTGTTGTCCTTGTCGCCCTTCCAGTAAGCGCCCGAGACGCCGGTGAGCTTAAAGGCCTTCAGCGCCTTGGTGTAGCAGATGTGGGGGCCGACGCACATGTCAATGTAGTCGCCCTGCTGATAGAAGGTGATGCGAGCGTCGTCGTCCAGGTCGCCGATGTGCTCGACCTTGTACTTCTCGCCGCGCTCCTCCATAAGGGCGATGGCCTCGGCGCGGGGCTTCTCGTACACGGAGAACTTGAGGTTCTCCTTGACGATCTTCTTCATCTCGGCCTCAATCGCGGGGAAGTCGTCCTCGCTGATCTTGACGCCCTCGGGCAGGTCGACGTCGTAGTAGAAGCCGTTGTCGGTCGCGGGGCCGTAGGCAAAGTCGGCCTCGGGGTACAGGCGCTTGATGGCCTGCGCCATAATGTGCGCGGCGGAGTGGCGGATGACGTGCGTGACCTCGTCCTGCGGGAGCTCGGCCACCGAACCGTCATTGTAGAGTGCCTTCATGGGTATGTTATCTCCTCTCGGATGCCTGGTGCAAGTGCGTGCGATGCGCTCGGCATTTTTGACTTGCATCATTATAGGCAGGTTGCCTTGGTATACAAGCGCCCGCCGCACCTTAATGGCACGGCGGGCGATTTTCTACGCATGCTTCATCGTGTGGGGGCGGGGTGCGCGTGCTTGCGGCGCGTGCGGCGCCCGTGGCTTACGACCGGCCCGGCGATGGATGCGTTACTGGATGCGAGTTCGGCAGTAGGGGCAGACCTTCCAGTGCGCGTCGAGCGGGCGATGGCAGCTGGGGCACACGTTGCGAACCTGGGTATCGCACACCGGGCACACGACAAAGTCCTTCTCGATGGGGGCGCCGCACTGCGGGCAGGTGCCGTACTGGGCAAGCTGGCGCTCGCGCAGGGCCATGTCCAGCTCCTGCTCCTCGCGGTCGGCCGCGTAGGAGTGCGGGCGCAGGACCAGGTAGGCGATGAGGCCCACAAACGGGATAAGGGCGATGATGCCCCATGCCACGTAGGCGCTGGCGCCGCGGCGGCGAGCGTCGATGAACACATAGACGACCGACAGCACGTACAGGGCGATGATAAAGCCAACAAAGGCATAGATGACGCCCATAAGCTGCGGCGACATGAGCTCGGAGATATACTTGGACATTGGGGTGTACCTTTCGGAATATTTACAGTCCAGATTAGTTTAACACGGGGGTCGTTCAAGCGGGACCCTGGTGGGGCCCGGCGGCCGCCACAGACACAAACATCTCAATCTGTAACAGGTAGAGGCGAAATCCGGGTCTAGATGTTACAGATCGAGACGAACGGGAGGGCCGCCGAGCAAACGTCTCAATCTGTAACAACTGGGAACAAATTTCCCATCTTGCTGTTACAGATCGAGACACAGGGATCCCTCCCCGACTTCAATCTCGATCTGTAACATCTTGGGCCCCAAAACCCCTCTTACTGTTACAGATCGAGACATTCAAAATCCGTCGGAAGGTTTGTCTCGATCTGTAACATCTACAACCCAAATCATCAGCTAACTGTTACAGATTGAGACAAAGGAAAACGTCCGAACCGAATGTCTCAATCTGTAACAGTTACTCGGCAAAAACAACCCCAGATGTTACAGATTTAGACAAACCATTCTCTCCCCGACTTAAATCTCAATTTGTGACAACAACTCGGCAAAAACAGGTCTAACTGTTACGGATTTAGACATTCGAAACCGTCTGATAGGTTCATCTAAATCTGTAACATCTAGACCCCAAAACGGTCCCTAGATGCTACAGGTCGAGACAGAAGAATCTCTCCCTGACTTTAAATCTCAATCTGTAACACATAGGACCGATTTTCCCCTCTTACCGTTACAGATCAAGACAAACGGAGGGGCCGTCTGGCAAACGTCTCGATCTGTAACATCTGGAACCCAGTTCTTCTGCTTACTGTTACAGAGCGAGACAAACCTCTGACGCCAGGGGCGGCAGACGAGGTCACCGATGATCCTGAGTCTCCCCTCGCCTGCCGTTTGCGGACGCGACGGGGCTGTTCGCCGCATTGCCGCCGCACTGGGGGTGTGCAGACCGTAGGATAGTCATATTGACAGCCTGTCAACTCGTCTGGGAGGCACTGTGACGGAAACGTTTGATATCGCGATTGTGGGCGCGGGCATTACCGGGTGCGCCATCGCGCGGCAGCTCGCGCGCTATGACCTGTCCATTTGCGTGGTCGAGGCGGCCAACGACATCGCCCTGGGCGCGTCGAAGGCCAACGGCGGCCTGGTGCACGCCGGCTACGATCCGGCTCCGGGCACGGTAAAGGCGCAGGTCAACGCCCGTGGTTGCGAGCTATATGGCACGTGGGCCCAGGAGCTAGGCTTTTTGTTCCGCCGCACCGGGTCGATGGTGCTGGGCTTCAACGATGAAGACCGCGCGCACCTGGAGAAGCTGCGCCAGAATGGCCTTGCCAACGGCGTGCCCGAGCTGTCGATTATCGGTCCCGAACGCATCCACGAGCTGGAGCCGCGCGCGAGTGCCGAGGCGACGTGCGCGCTATGGTGTCCCTCGACCGGTTACGTCGACCCGTTTGAAGTGGCCATCGCCGCGCTGGAAAACGCCGCTACCAACGGCGTGACGTTTATGCGGTCAGCGCCGGTGAAAGCCATTGAAGTTGCCAGCTCGGATGACGGAGCCGCGCACTTTACGCTGGTGACGCCCGTCGGAGACGTGCGCTGCCGTTACCTGATTAACGCCGCAGGCAACGGTGCCGCGGAAATCTCGCATATGGCAGGCGCCGAGGAGTTCCGGATGGTTTGGCGCCAGGGTAACATCGTGGTGCTAGACAAGGAGCCGCGCGCGCTCATGCCGCTCTACCCGGTGCCCACGCCGGTTTCCAAAGGCGTTATCGTCACAGGCACCGTGCATGGCAACACCGTGATTACAGCGACGGCCGCCGAGCGCGAGCCCGGCGACACGCAGACCTACGCGACCGATATCGACGCGCTGCTGAGCGGCGCGCGCAAGCTGGTGCCCGACCTGGACACGCGTCGCGTGGTGCGCGCGTTTGCCGGCGGTCGTCCGGTCATTAAGGGAACGAACGACTTCTTTATTGGACAGTCGGCCGTGGTATCGGGACTATTCCAAGCCACGGGTATTCAGTCGCCGGGCGTGGCGAGCGCACCGGCAATTGCCGAGCGCATGGAGCGCGTGATGCGCGAGGCGGGCGTTGCTTTGCGCGAACGGGCCGATTGGAACCCGATTCGCCGCGCGCCGGACGACTTTGACCGTGTGCCGCTTGCGCGCAAGGAAGAGCTCATTGAGTCCGACCCCGCGTGGGGGCAGATCGTCTGCCGCTGCGAGACGGTGCCCGAGGCCGAGATCGTGGCCGCGATCCGACGCCGCCCGGGCGCGGTTTCGGTCGAGGGCGTCAAGCGCCGCTGCCGTGCCGGCATGGGTCGGTGCCAGAGCGGTTTTTGCCAGAGCCGCGTGGTGGCGATCCTAACGCGCGAGCTGGGCTGCGAGCCCAGCGAGGTACTGTTGGAGGACGCCGGATCTTGGCTGGTTGAGGGACCGCTGAAGGGGGTGCGCTAGGATGGCAAGCTTTGAAGTGAATGCAGCGAGCGCGACCGACGGCGCCGCGGACGCCGTGCCGACGCAGGCCTTCGACGTGGTCGTTATCGGCGGCGGACCTGCCGGCATGGCGGCCGCGCTTTCCGCGCATAAGGCCGGCGCGTGCGTGGCCATCGTGGAGCGCGAGCAGCACTTGGGCGGCATCCTGCGCCAGTGCATCCACCCCGGTTTTGGCCTCTCGCACTTTAAGCAGGAGCTCACCGGCCCCGAGTATGCTCAGCGCTTTATCGACCAGGTTCGCGCGACCAACATTGCGCTGTTCTTGGACAGCATGGTGCTTGGAATTGATTCGGGCGCGTCCACGGAAGATGCCGCGGTCCACACCGTCACGCTCATGAGCCCCACCGGCATGTTGCAGCTCACCGGACGCGCGGTCGTCCTTGCCATGGGTTGCCGCGAGCGCACCCGCAGCGAGATCAAGATTCCCGGCAGCCGACCCGCCGGCGTGTTTACGGCCGGCTTGGCGCAGCGATACATCAATATCGAAAACCTCAAACCCGGCTCGCGTGCCGTCATTTTGGGCTCGGGCGACATCGGGCTCATCATGGCGCGTCGCTGCACGCTCGAAGGGATTTCGGTCGAGGGCGTGTACGAGCTCATGCCGTACGCCAACGGCCTGCGCCGCAATGTGAAGAACTGCCTGGACGACTTTGGCATTCCGCTGCATCTGTCTACCACGGTCACGCGCGTGATCGGGCGCGACCGCGTGGAGGCCGTCGAAGTGAGCCAGGTCGACGAGCACCTGGCGCCCATTCCGGGGACCGAACGCGTTGTTCCGTGCGACACACTGCTGCTTTCGGTGGGATTAATACCCGAGAACGAGCTTTCGGTTGCCGCGGGCGTGGAGCTGGACCCACGTACGCGCGGCGCCGTGGTGGACCAGAGTCTGCAGACGGGCGTGCCGGGCATATTTGCCTGCGGCAACGTGTTGCACGTGCACGACCTGGCCGACAACGTGACGACCGAGTCCGAACGCGCCGGCGCAGCCGCGGCGGCGTACGCGCTGGGCTGTGGTGCTGGGGCCGATGCGGGCGCTGCGGACGCGGGCTGCGAGCTCACGGTCTCCCCCGCCGGAATTGCGGGCTACGCGCTGCCGGGGCGCATTACGACCGTCGGGCTCACTAAACTTAACTTCCGCGTGCGCCGACCCGTCGACGCCGCCCGCGTGCGCATTCTGGCAGGCGACGAGGAGCTGTTTGCAGGCAAGGTCCGCCCGTTTAAACCGAGCGTAATGGAGAGCTTCCCACTACCGGCAAAGGTAATTCAGCAAGCGCTTGACCTGGGCGCCAACGAGATAGTCCTGTCCGTCGATCCCGTCGAGGAGGTATAACGTCATGAACACGAATGCGACTGAGACGCTGCAGTTCAACTGCACCACCTGCCCATCCGAGTGCCTCCTGACCGTGGAGGTCGAGCGCAGCGCAGACGGCGCCGTGGTAGAGGTGCGCTCCGCAACCGGCAACAGCTGCCCGCGCGGTGATAAGTTTGCACATCAGGAGCTCACCTGCCCCATGCGCATGCTCACCACCACGGTGGCGGTATCCGGCGGCGACGAAGTGCTGCTGCCCGTGCGCACGGCCGAAGCCATCCCGCTTGAACTCCACGCCCAGGCGATGGACCTCATCCGCGGCCTAGTGGTCAAAGCCCCCATCCGCATGGGCGATGTAGTCCTCCCCAACTTCCTAGACACCGGTACCGACCTCATCGCCAGCATGGACATCGACCCAGCCTAAGCAGCTCATTTGGGACGGGGCTCTTTTAGCTACCCCGCCATCCACCCCGCCCCTCCTCAATTGCGGTGAAATAGTTCCTGATTTCCGCCAAAACCCCGGTATCCAGGAACTATTCCACCGCAACTATCATTGGAATCGGTATTTAGCCTGTGCCTACTTTAGTGGCATTTCAAAACTATGCCGGATTACGGGGCTGATTCGGAGACCCCCATCCATACCGGCAATTTTCGATTTTTGATAAGCCCTCTACCTGCGGTTTTAATTTTGCGATTTTTCCCATTGTCAAGTAATACAGGTCCAGCCCCGTAATCCGCCATAGTTTTAAAAGCAGCCCATTTGGGACGGGACCATATTGACTACTTTTACCTATCAGCCCGCATGTTTGACGCAGCTAAAAAAGCCCCGTCCCAAATTGACTACCCTGGCATTGGGGATACCATGGTGGCAACCTAGCGAAAGGACGATGTATGGCACATGTCGATGACCAGCGTGTGGCGCGCGTGCTCGATGCGCTCGAGGCTCAGCACCCCGGCGCGCAGCTGCTCGTGAACGACCCGTGGTCGATTTATTACCTAACCGGCTTTTACGCCGATATGTTCGAGCGTTTTTGCGGTGTGCTGCTCGCACGCGATGCCGAGCCCGTGATCTTGGTCAACGCACTGCATCAGCTGCCCGAGTACGACAATGCCCGCGTGGCCTACCACACCGATACCGACGTCGTGGCCGATGCCATCGCTCGCGAGGTCGATCCGACCAAACCGCTCGGCATCGACACTGTCATGCGCTCCGGCTTTTTGATGCCGCTCATGGAACGCCATGCCGCCAGCAAGTTTTTCCTGGGCGACTTTGCCGTCACCGCTGCGCGCACCCACAAGGACGAAGCCGAGCAGGAGCTCATGCGCGTGTCCTCAGCCGCTAACGACGCCGTGATGGCCGACGCAATCAAGCTTGTCCACGAGGGCGTGACGGAGCGCGAGATCGCCGACCAGATGCTCGGCCTGTATCGCAAGCACGACTGCGAGGGCTTTAGCTTTCCGCCGATCGTAAGCTTTGGCGCCAACGCCGGCGATCCGCACCACGAGCCCGACGACACCGTTCTCAAGCGCGGCGACGTGGTGCTGTTCGATATTGGTGGACGCCGCCGCAACTACTGCTCGGATATGACGCGCACATTCTTTTGGGGCGAGCCGGACGAGGAGACGGCGCGCATCTACGACATCGTGCGCCGCGCCAACGAGGCCGCCGAGGCGCTTATCGCACCGGGCGTGCGCATGTGCGACCTGGACCGCGCCGCGCGCGACGTGATTGAGCAAGCTGGCTACGGCAAGTACTTTTCGCACCGCCTGGGACACTCGATCGGCCTGCAGGACCACGAGCCGGGCGACGTTTCGCTCGTCAACGAACAGGTCATAGAGCCGGGCATGACGTTCTCCATCGAGCCGGGCATCTACCTCCCCGACCGCACCGGCGTCCGCATCGAGGACCTAGCCCTGGTTACCGAGTCCGGCGTCGAGATTCTCAACGCCTACCCCCACGACCCAGTCCACCTAGACTAGGCAATGCGGCAAAGGGCCAGTCCCTTTGCCGCATTACATTAATGCCGCCACAAAAACGGCCTATTTACTACGTTTAACCCGCATGGGTCGACCATGCGGGTCTTTTTTGAAAATCGGCAAGACATCTACCTGCGGTTTTAATCTCGCAAGTCTCGGAGTGGTCGAGGGCAGTCGATTAAACGTAGTAGATAGGCCCATTTCGTGGCAAGCGAGTCAACTCGGGGCACAGGGCAGCCAAAACCCCGTCCCAAATTGACTGCTTTTGAGTTGCGGTGATATACGGACTGTTTGAGGCTTCTGGCTTGTAAAACAGTCCGTATTTCACCGCAACTGCTGAGGGGATGGGTTAGCGCAAGAGGCCGGCTACTTCGCCGGCTAGGGTGATGGTGCCGGCAGCTACGAAGGGCTCGCCCGCGGCATCAAGGGCTGCGAGGGCCTCGGACACGCTGGGGTACACGCCCGCAAGCTTGTCAGCGTCCACAAGGGCAGCAAGCTCCTCCGCCGGCAGTGCACGGTCGGAATCGGTCTGGGTCACAATCACGCGCGGGAAGGCCGGAATCAGCACGTCAACGATACCCGCCACGTCCTTATCGGCCAGCGCGGCACACAGCAGCGTGGGGCGGTTCCCCACGCACGGATCGATCTCGTCCAGCGCGCTCACAAAGTTCTCGCAGCTCTGGGGGTTGTGGCAGGCGTCGATCAGCTTGAGCGGATCAGTTCCCAACACATCAAAGCGACCCGGCGTGGGGCAGCCCATAAGCGACGCATCGAGCTTGTCATGATCGAGCTCGCGACCCAGATAACCCTCGCAGAGCATAATCGCGCATGCGGCATTCTGCGGCTGGTAGGCCGGCTTGACCATGCTCGACGTATAGATCGCGCGCGGCGTGGTACAGCTAAACTCAACCGTGTCGCCAACATGCGCCGGCACCTTAGTCGTGGCATGGCTCACCACGAGCGGCACAACGCCGCACTCGCGACAACGCGCATCCATCACACGCTGAACGCTCGCCTCATGCGTACCCTCGCCCAAAACAACCAGGCGCCCAGGCTTAATAACCGCAGCCTTCTCCCCCGCAATGGCCTCGAGCGTATCGCCCAAAATGCGCGTGTGGTCGAGCCCGATGCCGGTGATGGCAACGGCGACGGGATCGGTCGCACTCGTCGCGTCCCAACGGCCGCCCATGCCAACCTCGAGCACAGCAACATCTACTGCGGCCTCGGCAAACACCACCAGTGCGGCAGCCGTCAGCAGGTCAAACGGCGTAATGGTGTACGCGCGCTCCCCCGCCGCCACACGACGAGCATTCACGCGATGCCCCGCCTCGACGGCGGCAGAAACGCCACGGGCAAACGCCTCATCGCTCACAACGCGCCCATCGACCTCCATGCGCTCGGGATAGCGCACAAGCTGCGGCGATGTATACAGCGCGGTCTTTAGCCCCTCACCACGAAGGATGGCAGCCGAAAAACGCGTAGTCGAAGTCTTGCCATTGGTGCCGGCAACCTGAATGCAATCGAAATACTCGTCCGGACGTCCCAGCTCATCGAGCATATCGACAACCGTCTCAAGCAGAGGCCCAGCATCCCCAGAAATCCGTCCCGTATCGGCAGCAAGCCCCACAGCCTCACCAAACGAAAGCAACTCAAACGAGAAAGGAACGACATACGACCCCGAACGCTTAGCCATAACCCAAAGTCCCCCATAACAGAAAAAGAGGCCCACCAAAATGAATGAGCCCCTCACGTTGACAATATCAGCCTTTACCCGATTGCAGCAAGATCAAGGCCACAACCCAGTGGCCCTAACACGCCAGATGCAAACAACCACGTAAACGAACTAGGAGCGGCCCGATGCTTTGCTCGCCGCAAGTTCCGCACGCAAAGGACAGCACTTAATGTGCTGTCCGTCTTGCGCAGGACTGTCCGCAGCGGAGAGCAAAGCATCGGGACGCGCCCCCGAGTAAACCTTACGAGAAGTCAGCAACCTGAGCAGTCAAAGCCGCCAGGATCTCCCTGAGCTCAGCTGCACGGTCCCTCTTCTTCTGGACCACCGCGGGCGCGGCCTTGGCCACAAAGCCCTCGTTGGCGAGCGTCTTCTCGCAGCCGGCAAGCTCCTTCTGGGCCGCGGCAATCTCTTTCTCCAAGCGCGCCTTCTCGGCCGAAAGGTCAACCTTGCCCTCGAGCACCACAAAGACCTCGACGCCGCTGTCGACCACGGCAATGCTCGCAGCCGGCTTCTCAACGTCGGTACCCATAACCAGCGAAGCGGTGTTCGCCAGCGGCTCAATCGTGGAGCGCAGGCTCTCGAGCTTCTCGATATCCTCGGCGCCGGCGCGCACGACAACGTCGAGCTCCGCCTTGGGGCTTAAGCGATAACGCGAACGGGTGGCACGGGCGGCAGACACGACGGCACGGCACAGCTCAAACGCGCGCTCGGCGGGCTCGTCGACGTACTTGGCGTAGTCGGCGGGCTCGGGCCACTTGGCGATCATGAGCGCCTCGGCGCGGTTCACGTTGCCCTCGGCGTCCAGGTCGAGCACGCTCGCCGGCATGTTGTCCCAAATCTCCTCGGTGACAAACGGCATAAGCGGGTGCATCAGGCGAATGGAGGTGTCGAGCACAAAAATCAGGTTGCGCTGAGCCTGCAGACGGCCCTCGCCCTTCAGGCGGGCCTTGGTAACCTCGACGTACCAGTCGCAGACCTCGTTCCAGAAGAACTGCTGCACGCCGCGGGCCATGTCGCCAAAGGTGTAGTTCTCGATGCCCTCGGTAACCATCTTCACGGCCTTGGCCAGGCGGCTGAACATCCAGGCGTCGGCCGGCGTCTCCACAACGGGCTCGCCGGGCGTGTAGCCCTCCATGTTCATGAGCAGGAAGCGGCTGGCGTTCCAGATCTTGGTCACAAAGCTCTTGGCTTGGTCGGTACGCGGGCTGTCGATGAGCTTCTTGGTCTTCTTGTCGATGTTTGCGTCGAACTTGACGTCCTGGTTGTTGGTGCACAGCGTCAGCAGGTTGAAGCGCATGGCGTCGGCGCCGTACATACCGATGAGGTCCATGGGGTCAACGCCGTTGCCCTTGGACTTAGACATGCGGCTGCCGTCCTTGGCCAGAATCGTCGGGTAGATGACGACGTCCTTAAACGGCACCTCGTCCAGGAAGTACAGCGAACTCATGACCATGCGGGCGACCCACAGCGCAATGATGTCTCGTGCGGTGACGAGCGCCGTCGTGGGGTGATGGCCCTCGAGCAGCTCCGGCTTTTGCGGCCAGCCCTGCGTGGCAAAGGTCCACAGCTGCGAGCTGAACCAGGTGTCCAGCACGTTCTCGTCCTGGTGCACGTGATGGCCGCCGCACTTGGGGCACACGTCGGTGTCCTCGGTCAGGGCGTCCTCCCAGCCACAGTCCTCGCAGTAGAACACGGGAATGCGGTGGCCCCACCACAGCTGGCGGCTGATGCACCAGTCCTTGAGGTTCTCCATCCAGGTGGTGTAGGTCTGCGTCCAGCGCGCGGGGTGGAAGGTGACCTTGCCGGAGTTAACGGCGTCGAGCGCCGGCCCCTTGAGCTTGTCGACGGCCACAAACCACTGCTCGGACAGCCACGGCTCCAGGGCGGAATCGCAACGGTAGCAGTGCATGACGGAGTGGTCGAGCTCTTCGACGTGGTCGAGCAGACCGTGCTCGTCGAACCACTTGACGACGGCCTCGCGGCACTCGTCGCGGTTCATGCCGGTAAACTCACCGTAGCCCTCGACGACCACCGCATGCTCGTCGAAGATGTTGATCTGCGGCAGGTCATGGGCCTGACCCATGGCGTAGTCGTTGGGGTCGTGTGCCGGGGTGACCTTAACGAAGCCGGAGCCAAAGTTGGCGTCGACATGCCAATCCTCAAAGATGGGAATCTCACGGTCGACGATGGGGAGCTTGACGGTCTTGCCCACAAAGGCGGCCTTCTCGGGATCCTTCGGGGAAACGGCAACGCCCGTGTCGCCGAGCATGGTCTCGGGGCGCGTGGTGGCGACGACGATGTAGTCCTGGCCGTTGACCGGCTCGGTCAACGGGTAGCGCAGGTGCCACAGGCGGCCCTTCTCGTCCTTGTACTCGGCCTCGTCGTCCGAGATGGCGGTGGTGCAGTTGGGGCACCAGTTGACGATGCGCTTGCCGCGATAGATCAGGCCGTCGTGGTACCAGTCGCAGAAGACCTTGCGCACGGCCTGGACATAGTCCTCGTCCATGGTGAAGCGCTCGTTGTCGAAGTCGACGGAGCAGCCCATGCGCTTGATCTGCTCGACGATGATGCCGCCGTACTCGTGGGTCCAGTCCCAGCAGGCGTCGACAAACTTGTCGCGGCCAATCTCCAGGCGGCTGATGCCCTCGCTCTTGAGCTTCTTGTCGACCTTGGTCTGCGTGGCGATACCGGCGTGGTCGGTGCCCAGCACCCAGCGCGTGGACTTGCCGCGCATGCGGGCCATACGGACGATGGCATCCTGGATGGAGTCATCGGTGGCGTGACCCATGTGGAGCTTGCCGGTCACATTGGGAGGCGGAATGGTGACGGTGCAGTCGCCCACGCCCTCGCGGCGCTTGTAGTAGCCGCCGTCGAGCCACTTCTGCAGGATCGCCGGCTCGTTGGTCGACGGTTCGTAGTTCTTGGGCATCTCTTCCATATATCTCTCCCTTGCCCGTCGGGGAGGAATGTAGGCCCGATTTTCGCTCGGTCAAGTCCTAGGCTCGCTCGAAGACCACATTAAGTGGTCTTCGGCTCGTGCGGAATCTACGAAAATCGGGCCTACATTCCTCCCCTTAGGTATCGATTACTTCAGTCTGATATGACTTCGCCGAGGCTTAAACAAACACACAGAATAGCACAGGTAGTTGGGGTTATTGCGCATATATAAAATAGCCTCCGACCACGGGTGGTCAGAGGCTATTTGCAAACACGTTTTAGGCTGGTTTAGCCGTAGATGCGTTGGGGTTGTTCTTCGCCCTTTACGGAGGCTTCGGTCACGATGACCTTGGTGACGCCCTCCTCACTGGGCAGGTCGAACATCGTCTGCTGCAGCACGTCCTCGCAGATAGAGCGCAGGCCGCGGGCGCCGGTCTTGCGGGCGAGCGCCATGCGGGCGATCTCGTGCAGGGCAGCGTCCTCAAACTCAAGCTCAACGTCCTCGAGCTGGAACATCTTGCGGTACTGACGCACCACGGCGTTCTTGGGCTCGGTCAGGATCGACACCAGGTCGTCCTCGTCGAGCGCCTGCGTCTGGGTGACGACGGGCGTACGTCCCACAAACTCGGGGATCATGCCAAAGGCGTTGAGGTCCTGCGGGAGCACCTGGCGCAGCAGGTCGTTCTCGTCGACCGAGGTGGGACCGGCGATCTCGGAGTTAAAGCCCACGCCCTTGTTGCCCACGCGATCGGCGATAATCTTGTCCAGACCGACAAAGGCACCGCCGCAGATAAACAGGATGTTGGTCGTGTCAATCTGCAGCAGCTCCTGCTGGGGATGCTTGCGGCCGCCGGTGGGCGGAACGCTTGCCACCGTGCCCTCAAGGATCTTAAGCAGCGCTTGCTGAACGCCCTCGCCCGAAACGTCGCGGGTGATGGAGAGGTTCTCGGCCTTGCGGGCGATCTTGTCAATCTCGTCCACGTAGATGATGCCAACCTGTGCGCGCTCAATATCGCCATCGGCGGCGTTGATGAGCTTGAGCAGGATGTTCTCCACATCCTCGCCCACGTAACCGGCCTCGGTGAGCGCGGTGGCGTCGGCGATGGCAAACGGCACCTCGAGGATGCGCGCGAGCGTCTGGGCGAGCAGGGTCTTACCGGTACCGGTGGGACCGAGCAGCAAAATGTTGGACTTAGCGAGCTCCACCTCGTCCATATCATCGTCAAGCTGCGAGTCCAAACCGTCGTCAAAGGCCGAAAGCGCGGCACCGCCCTCGATCACGCGGCGGTAATGGTTGTACACGGCAACCGACATGGCGCGCTTGGCGTCCTCCTGGCCCATGACATAGGCCGAAAGCTCGTCATAGATCTCGTGCGGCGTCGGCACGTGCGTAATGACCTGGCGGGCGTCGTCCTCGAGCTCAAAGCCCTCGGCCTCGGGATCCATGGCAGGCTGGGACGCAGGCTGGCCGTGATCGTTGAGGAAGCCCGGCAGCTTGCCGTTGCGGGCAGCGTCCATAAAGTCCGAAGCCAGCGACTCCTCAAGGATCTCGGAGCAGGCGGCGACGCACTCATCGCAGATAAAGATGTTGGTCGGACCCTTAACAAGGCGGCGAACCTGCCCCTGCTCTTTTCCGCAGAAGGAGCAGCGGATGGGGTTGCCGTTCTCGTCAAAGTTGTCCTGCATGTTACCGGCCATCCTAGGCGTCCTTCGCGGCGAGATCGCGCGAGGTGACGATACGGTCGATCAGGCCGTAATCGAGGGCCTCGGCAGCGGTCAGGTAGTTGTCGCGCTCGGTATCGGCCTGGACCTTCTCGATAGGCTGGCCCGAGGCGTCGGACAGAATCTGGTTGAGCTCGCGGCGGGTCTTCTTGATCTCCTCGGCCACGATCTCAATCTCGGTCTGCTGACCCTGAGCACCGCCGCTGGGCTGGTGAATCATGACCTTGGAGTGCGGCAGGCAGAAGCGCTTGCCCTTGGCGCCGGCCGAAAGCAGCACGGCGGCCATAGACGCGGCCATACCGACGCAGATGGTAGAGACCTGCGGCTTGATAAAGTTCATGGTGTCAAGAATCGCCAGACCGGAGTAGACCTCGCCACCGGGCGAATTAATGTAGAGCGAGATATCCTTCTCGGCATCCTGGCTCTCAAGATGCAGCAGCTGGGCAACAACCAGGTTGGCGCTGACGGAGTTGATCTCCTCGCCCAAGAAGATGATGCGGTCGTTGAGCAGGCGCGAATAGATATCGTAGCTGCGCTCGCCGCGCGGTGTCTGCTCGATAACGTATGGCACGAGGGCGGAATCGAACTTAGCGATCATACGCATCTCCATTTCTCTCTTGCGGACCAAATTGGTTCTAGATAAACGTACGGTGCCCGCATGCTATGCATTGGCTGGCACCGTACGAAGCAACCGGATAACCGGTGTATAACTTTACCCCATCACGGGCACACGCATGCGCTCGTGGGCAATGTGGCGAGAATTACTCGGCGTCCTTGGCGGTCTCGTCGACCTCGGTCACCTTGGCGTTCTCGACCAGGTGGTCGACGGCCTTGGAGCGACGGATGGACTCGCGGACGGCAGGCATGCGGCCATCGGCGATGAACTCGGCCTTGGAAGCCTCGACGTCCTTGACGCCGGCCTTCTCGAACTCGGCGTTGATGTCGTCCTCGGTGACCTCGATCTTGAGCTCGCGGGCGAGGGCGTCGAGAGCCAGGGACTCGCGGGCGACGTCGTTGGCCTGCTTGTGCAGGTCGCCGATGAACTGCTCCATGGTCAGGCCGGAAGCGGGCAGCCAGGTGTCCAGCGTCATGCCACGGGCAGCGAGGTTGGACAGGAAGTTCTGGCCAAGCTCCTCAAAGACGGACTGCTCGTAGTCGGCGTCCATCTCGTCGAGCTGCAGGCGCTCGGCGAGAGCGGAGACGCAACGGTTCTCCTTCTCGGCCGGGAGGCGGGAAGCCTTGTCCTGCTCGATCTCGATCTTGATGGCGTCGCGCATGGCGTCGATGCTATCGAAACCAAAATCGGACTTGACGAGCTCGTCGGTGAGCTCGGGGGTGTTGCGGACCTTGATGCCCTTGACGGCGACCTCGACGGTATGGGCCTCGGCCTCCTCGCCCTCCTCGACCTCGTCGGTCCAGGTAACGGTCTTGACGTCGTCAACGTTAGCGCCGATCAGGGCCTCGTTGAACTCCTTGGGGTTGCTGTCGCTACCGGCGATGAGCATGCGGCCCTCGGCGGCAAAGTTGTCGGCGTTCTCGACGGCCTTGAGGTCGACGGTGACGTAGTCCTCGGCCTCGACGGCGCGACCCTCGACGTCCTCGAAGGTGGCACGGTAGTTGAGGAGCATCTCGACCTGGTTGTTGATCTCAGACTCGGTGACCTCTGCGGGAGGCATCTCGATCTCGACGGCGTCGAAGGAGGAGAGCTCGGCGGCAGGACGCAGGGAGAACTCGACGGTGTAGGTGTAGTCCTCGTGATCCTTGGCGAGGTCGAGCTCCTTGTAGTCACCGCTCTTGGTGGGGACGATGTCCAGCTCGTTGAGGACGGCGGGCTCGTTGGCGGCGATCAGGTCGTTGGTGGCCTGAGCGAGGGTAGCCTCGGCGCCAAGAGCAGAGTCGATGACCGGACGGGGAGCCTTACCGGCGCGGAAGCCCGGGAAGCGGTACTTCTTGGCGGTGTCCTTGTAGGCCTTCTTGATCGCGGCGTCGACGTCGGCGGCCGGGATGGTGACCGTAGCGGTGAGCTTGGCGTCCTTGACGTCAGAAGCGGTGATGTTCAACACGTTCCTCCTCATACTGCCCAGCTTATCTGAGGTGCTGGTACCTTTATGCAACAAGCGTCGCGAGGGCATAAGCCGACGCGGGTGCGTTGGTGCGGGCGAAAGGACTCGAACCTTCACGGGAATCCCACCAGAACCTAAATCTGGCGCGTCTACCAATTCCGCCACGCCCGCATGAGCGCACAGATTAGGAATGATAGCAGATACGAGCGGCAAGCGCACGCACACGTTTTACAGGCTCACGACCTCACCACGAGTGCAAAAGGCGGGGCGAGTTGCCCCGCCCCGCCCATTACGACTTGTTCGCTGACCCGCTACTCCCCCAGCAGCGCTTTCTCCGGCGTGATGGGCAGCGAGCGAACCTGGTGACCGGTGGCGTGCGCCACGGCCGAGGCAACGGCGGCGAGCGGCGTGTTGATGACGACCTCGCCGATCGACTTGGCGCCAAACGGGCCCGTCGGCTCGTAGCTCGGCTCAAAGGCCACGCGAATGCTGCCGATATCCAGGCGCGTGGGCAGCTTGTAGCTCATAAAGTTGCCGGTGCGCAGGCGGCCGCGATCATCATGCTCGACAATCTCGTAGAGCGCGTGGCCGATACCCTGGGCAATGCCGCCCTCGGCCTGGACGCGTGCGAGCGCCTCGTTGATCACGGTGCCGCAGTCCACAGCCGCCACGTAGTCCACAACAGTCACCTTACCGGTGGCCTTGTCGACCTCGACCTCGGCAATGCCGGCCATAAACGGCGGAGGCGAAACGGGCAGGCAGGCAGAGGCATGCGAGGTGAGCGCGTCGCCGCCCGCGATGTTCTTGACGCACAGGTTGGCAAAGTCGCGCAGCGTGAGGTAGCGGTTCTGCTCGCGCGCGGCGCGCTCGTCGGACAGTCGCACGTACTGGCCATCAAAAACCACGTCGGCGGCGTCCACATCCCACATCTGGGCTGCCTTGGCGCAAATCTTCTCGCGCAGCTCGGTCGCGGCGTTCTTGGCGGCCAGGCCCGTCACGTACGTACCCGAGCTCGCGTACGAGCCGGCGTCGAACGGCGACACATCGGTGTCCACGCCGCGCACCACAATGAGCGAGCTCTCCACGCCCAGCTCCTCGGCGGCAATCTGCGCCAGAATCGTGTCGACGCCCATGCCGTTATCGGTGGCGCCGGTGCCGATGGTAATGAAACCATCCTCTTCCAGGCGCATGTCGATGCCGGCGATATCCACGTTGGAGATGCCCGAGCCCTGCATGGTGAGCGCGCAGCCCAGGGCGCGCACGCGATCGCCCAGGTCCACGGCCAGCGGCTTGTCGCGCCAGCCGATCATGTCCATCGCGCGCAGCAGGCAGCGGTCGAGCGCGCAGGCGTTGAGCTTCTCGTTGTAGTACTGCGGCATGACCTCGCCCTCGCGCACAATGTTCTTAAGGCGCAGGTCGGCGGGGTCCATGTGCAGCATGTCGGCGAGCTCGTTGACGGCGCTCTCCACGGCAAACTGGCCCTGGGTGGCACCGTAGCCACGATACGCGCCGCCGCGGTTGGTATTGGTGTAGACGGCGTCCCAGCTAAAGCGGCTCGCCTTCACATGGTTGTAAATCGGCAGGCTCTTGTGGCCCGAAAGCCCGATCGTCGTGGTGGCGTGCTCGCCGTACGCGCCGGCGTTGGAAAGCGTGTGCAGATCGATGGCCGTGATGGTGCCGTCGTTCATGGCGCCCAGCTTAACGGTCATCTGCATCTGGTGACGCGAGTTGCCCGCGGTGATGGTCTCCTCGCGGGTGTAGCAGCAGTAGCTCGGACGGCCGGTCTGCTGCGTCACAAACGCCACGAAGATCTCGCAGCAGCCCGTCTGCTTGGAGCCAAAGCCGCCGCCGATGCGCGGTTTAATAACTTGCACCTGCGACTGCGGAATGTCGAGCGACTGCGCGACCATGCGGCGCACGTGGAAGGGCACCTGCGTAGAGGTGGTCACCGAGATGCGCCCGAACGCGTCGGTCGTCGCAAAGGCGCGGAAGGTCTCCATGGGCGCGGTCTGCGTGGCCTGGCTGGTGTAAGTGCGCTCAAAGACGATGTCGCTCTGGGCGAATGCCTCGTCCAGGTCGCCAAAGTCGCTGGTACCGCTGCACACCAGGTTGCGGGGCACATCGCCGCCCTGCGGGAACATAAAGGTCACGTCGCCCTCGGGGTGAACCACGATGTCGTTATCGAGCGCCTGGGTAAAGTCGAGTAGGGGCTCGAGCACCTCGTAGTCGACCTTGATGAGCTTGAGCGCCTTGTCGGCGGCCTCCTCGGTCTCGGCGGCGACAATCGCCACCTCCTCGTTTTGGTAACGGACGAGGTTCTCGAGGATCAGGCGGTCGTAGGGACTCGGCTGCGGATAGCTCTGACCGGCAATGGTAAAGCGGCGCTTGGGCACGTCCTCGTAGGTGTAGACGCCCACCACGCCGGGCACCTTCAGGGCACGCGACGTGTCGATGGAGCGGATCTTGGCGCGGGCATACGGGCTGCGCTTGAGCTTAACGATGAGCGCGCCGGCGGGCACCATATCGCCCGTGTAGACGGGACGGCCCTCGAGCAGGGCCCTAGAGTCCTTCTTGGGCTGCTTGTGGGTGATCTGCTTGTAGGTGACGCCGTCGCAGCTGGTGTCGTTGACCGGCAGCTCGGGCATCTCAAAGCCCACCTGTACGCCAGACTCGTTAAGGAAGCGCACGATGGCGCGCAGCTGGCTCTCGTAGCCGCTGCAACGGCAGAGATTGCCGGCAAGCTGGCGCGAGAGCTCCTCGCGCGTGGCAACGAGGCTCGGGTCCTCCTTGGCGGCGCGGGCAAGCGACAGCACGTTCATGATGAGGCCGGGGGCGCAAAAACCGCACTGCTCAGCGCCTTCGGCGGCCATGGCGCGGGCAAGCGCCTCGGACTCGGCCTTGAGACCCTCGAGCGTGGTGATGGAGCGGCCCTCAACGCGCGCGGCGGGAACCGAGCAGCTCAGCACCGGGTCGCCGTCGAGCCACACCGTGCACAGACCGCAGTTGGTGGTCTCGCAGGCGCAGCGCACCGACGCGCAGCCCTGCTCACGCAGCAGCGAAAAGAGCATGGTATCGGGGGCAATCTGAACCTTGACCTTGCGGCCGTTGAGCGTAAAGGAAAGATCGATGAGTTTGGCAGCCATTAGCGCACCTCGCTAGAATCGACGCCGGGCACGCGGCGGCAGGAATACTCGTCCGTGGCAAACTTAGGAATCTGCACGCCCTCGAGCTCGCGGGCAAGCGCAGCCGAAAGCTCGATGCCGGCGGCGCGGCACACGGCCTGGATCGCCAGCGGCGCCGAGATGCGGCGGCGGTAGTCGGCCGAGCCCCACAGGTTGGTGCCGTAGCTCAGCGCGCGTACGGACGCGGCCAGGGCGCGCAGCTCGTCCTCGGAAGGCTGCTCGTTCACCAGGCCGCATGCCTCGCCCTGCAGCAGGGTCGCGCGCAGCGGGCGGGCGCCCACGGTGACATGCCAACTGTTATCCCACCAGGCGGCGGTGACATTGAGCGAGGGAAAGTCGGTCGCGGCCTTGCGCACGGCCTCGTAACTTGCACGGTAATCATGCTTAACGACCACAACATGCTCGATCACGTCGCGCACGTAGCCCATGTTCACAAACTCGGCGAGCGGCACACGTCCGGCACCCGTCAGCTCAACGTACGAATCGAGCGCCAAAAAGGCCGAGAGCACGTCCGAGAAACCAAAGCGGCCGTAGATGCTGCCGCCCACCGTGGCGGTATTGCGCAGCTGCACACCCACGATGTCGTGGACGGCAAACTCAAAGACATTGTTGACGAGCGCGTTGAGCTCGGCATGGCGCTCGAGCTGGCGCAGGGTGCACATGGCACCGATGCGAAACTCGGTCTCGGTCTCCTCGATCTGATCGAGTCCGCAGGCCGAAAGGTCAATCGCCGTCGCCACACGACGCGAACCCAGGCGCATCCAGATACCGCCGCCCACAATCTTGTTGTTGCGGTTCTTCTGCAAGAGCTCATAGGCTTCGGCCGCGTTTCCAACACGGACGTAGGTACCGAACT
The DNA here is from genome assembly GCA_025757745.1 of Coriobacteriaceae bacterium. Lineage (NCBI taxonomy): Bacteria > Bacillati > Actinomycetota > Coriobacteriia > Coriobacteriales > Coriobacteriaceae > Coriobacteriaceae bacterium. The sequence goes on along the minus strand of CP107217.1, from coordinate 1,054,033 downwards.
TGAGCACGTTCTCCCCCATCTCTTTACTTGTCCAGTACCCCTAAGTGTACCAAACGAGGGCGCACGACCCTCGCCACCATAGAAAAAGGCTCCCGGCAGGAATTGCCGGGAGCCTTAGCGCATCAGCTGGCGCTGTACGGAGCTATGTCAAGCTGGATTTAGCAGACGCCTTGGGCGAGCATGGCGTCGGCGACCTTCAGGAAGCCGGCGATGTTGGCGCCCATGACAAAGTTGCCCTCCTGGCCATACTCCTTGGCGGTGTCGTCCACATTGTGGAACATGCCGCGCATGAGCTGCTCGAGCTTGCCGTCGACCTCCTCAAAGGTCCAGGACAGGTGCTCGGCGTTCTGGCTCATCTCCAGGCCGGACACGAGCACGCCGCCGGCGTTGGCAGCCTTGCCGGGCATAAAGGCGACGCCGTTCTCCTGGAAGTAGTTCGTGGCCTCGATGGTCGTGGGCATGTTTGCGCCCTCGCCGACCACCTTGCAGCCGTTGGCGACGAGCGCCTGGGCGTCCTCGAGCAGCAGCGTGTTCTCGCGAGCGCAGGGCAACGCGATATCGCAGGGCAGCTGCCACACGCCGCGGCCGTCGCCCTCGTGCCACACGGCGTTGGGCTTCTCGTCGACGTACATGGCGAGCGTGACGCCCTTGTCGTGGCCGGAGCGCTTCTTGTTGTAGACATGCTCGAGCACGGTGTAGTCGATGCCGTCGGGATCCTCGACCCAGCCGTGGGTGTCGGAGCAGGCCAGCACCTTGCCGCCGAGCTGGGAGACCTTCTGGACAGCGTAGATGGCGACGTTGCCGGAACCGTGAACCACAACGTTCTTGCCCTCGAAGGAGTCGCCACGGCTCTTGAGGTACTCGTCCACAAAGTAGACCAGGCCGTAGCCGGTGGCCTCGGTACGGGCGAGCGAGCCTCCAAAGGAGAGGCCCTTGCCGGTGAGGACGCCGGTCCACTCGTTGGTCAGGCGCTTGTACTGACCGAACATGTAGGCAACCTCGCGGCCGCCAACGCCCAGGTCGCCGGCGGGAACGTCGGTGTTGGGGCCAATGTGGCGATAGAGCTCGGTCATGAAGGACTGGCAGAAGTGCATGATCTCGTTGTTAGACTTGCCCTTGGGGTCAAAGTCGGAACCGCCCTTGCCGCCGCCCATGGGAAGGGTGGTCAGGCTGTTCTTGAGGATCTGCTCCAGGCCCAGGAACTTGAGCATACCCAGGGTGACCGTCGGGTTAAAGCGCAGGCCGCCCTTGTAGGGTCCAATGGCAGAGTTGAACTCGACGCGGTAACCGCGGTTGACCTGGACCTTGCCCTGGTCGTCGACCCAGGGAACACGGAACATAACGATGCGCTCGGGCTCGACGAGGCGCTCAAGCAGGGCGGCCTCCTCGTACTCGGGGTGGGCGTCGAGCGCCGGCTGGATAGTGCCGAGGATCTCGGTCGCGGCCTGGATGAACTCAGGCTGCTCGGGATAACGGGCCTTGAGCTCGTCGAGAACTTTCTGCGTGTAGCTCATGCTTCCTCCAATGATGGGAAACGAAAAGTGTCGGTCGCGGCACCCCATGCGCCGCGAGCTTTATCGTGTATGGATAATATCGCACTGTTGCGGCAAAGTTACGGATAAGATCGCGGGCGGATGTTTCATTTTGATTACGATGCAGGTAGATGCGTTTTTGAGCGCCTGACGTGCAAGTTGCGTGTTTCGAAGCTGTTTCTCGCACGTTTCGAAACCACCACAAAGGGGACAGGCACCTTTGTGGTGGTTTTGACGAAATGCGTTGGCGGGAACGTATGTGAATCGAACACATCCAAGACGTTTTGCACGCCTCGCAACGGTTTTGAGGACCGCGGGGCCCACCGGAGCCCATCCGCTCCCAAACGTGGCGGTATTTTACCAAACTAGCAATACGACGACCCCTAGCGCAGGGATCTGAGGCCGCCGGCCTCTTTGTCGAGCGTCGTAAAACGCACCGCATCCAGGTGCTCCAAGATGCTAATGGCTCGTTTGCGCGACACGCCCAGGGCCTCGCGCAACACACTCGTGGTGGCAGCGCCGCCCGCAGCCTCGATGGCCACTGCGACGACCTCACGCGCATGGACCTCGGCGGCAGCAGACAAGGCAACGTCGCGTTCGATCTTAACGATCGCGCGGTTGAGCGAAAGCTCGCGCAGGGCACGCGTCATGGCGTCGCGATCGAGTTGCAGCTGCTGTCCCAGCTCGGGCAGCGTCGGCGCGTCGAGGCCGGCCTCATCCAGCAGGGCCGCAATGCGATGGCTAGCCTCGCGCACCACGCGTAACGCCGCAGCGGCGGAATGCGAGTCGAAGACCTCGGCACCGTCGATGGCACAGATGCCGCGCGCACAGCCCTCGAGGATGAGCGCGGAGGCGACATCTTCGCCCGCTTTCGGCCAGGCGACATGCACAACCTCGCCCGGCGTGAAACCCGTCTGCTTGGGCGCGGCCTCATGCATGGCGGCAAGCGTGTCGGCAAGCGCGGTGAGGGCGGCATCGAGCACGGCGGGGGCGGCATAGAGCTCCTCGGTCGAGTGCTCCGGATGAAGGGCGACCGCATCGCCCGACGCCGCCGCGGCGAGCAGGAGCCTTACGGCCTCGGCACCGGAAAGATCGATCGCACGGGCGACATCAGCTGCCGGCACGGGCAGGCGCTGGATACCGAGCCACGCGGCGACGGCCGATGCGAGGTCGCCCGCATCGAGAGCCGCGAGAAGCGAGCGCTCAGCATCCGTGAGCTCGCGCGAGCGGCGGCACTGCGAAAGCAGCACGCGTCCGCCGCCGATAAGTACCACCGGGGAGAACGCAAGCACGATGAGACCGTCGCCCGAGCGCACGGGAAGGCGCTCCTCCAAGCGGATTTGCACGGTACGCGTCTCGCCCGGGGCGATCGGCCCATCGCCCTCCATGAGCATGATGCGCCCGATGACCTCAGCCGTGCCCGCCATCACGTGGACGCGCGCGCCGGACTCGAAGGGCACGGGCTTGGCGCCCTCGCGCCCCAGATAGGTGAAGCGCGCGATAAGCCTAAGCGTCGAGCCCTCGGCGCCCGGTCCGCAGACGACCTCGCCGCGGGGCAGGTCGCCCGCACCGTCGCCCACGATGTTGAGGGCGACGCGCTGGCCGGGAAGCGCGCGCGGCGTGTCGCCGTGCACCTGGATCGCGCGCACGCGACAGCGCACGGCCGCGGGGCTCGAGACGAGCTCGTCGCCCACCGTGATGGGGGCGTCGTGGAGCGTTCCCGTCACGACGGTGCCCGAGCCCTTGATGGAAAAGCAGCGGTCGATGGGCAGACGCGGGGCCAAGCCGGGACGCTCGGGGCGCTCGGCGGATTCAGCCAGAAACACGTCGATCGCGGCATCGATCGCCCCGCGCACGTCCTCGACGCCCTCGCCCGTGCGCGACGACACGGGGACCACGGGGGCATCGGAGAACACGGTGCCCTCAAGAAAAGCCTCGACGTCGAGCTCGGCGAGCTCCGCCGTCTCGTCATCGACCAGATCGCGCATCGTGAGCGCGACGACCATGTGCGTGACACCCAAAAGCTCCAACACGTGCACGTGCTCTCGCGTCTGCGGCATCACGCCCTCAACGGCAGAAACCACCAGCAACGCAACGTCCACGCCCGTGGCGCCCTGCACCATCGCGCGCAGATAGTGCGCATGCCCGGGCACGTCGACCAAGCCGACAATCTTGCCGCTCGGCAGCACCAGCTCGCCAAAGCCGAGCTCTGTGGTCATGCCGCGGCGCCGTTCGACCTCCAGACGGTCGGGGTTTTTGCCGGTCAGCGCCTCGATGAGCGCCGACTTGCCGTGATCGACATGGCCCGCCGTTCCAACGACAACGGGACATTCGACAAGCTCGCACGCGGTCATCGACGCAAACCCGCTCGCACGGCAGCGGCCAATGCAGATGCGCACAGATCAAGGTCGGTATCGTGCAAAAGCGTGCGGACGTCAAACAGCACCTGTTCGTGCCGCACGCGCGTGACGACCGGCATGTCGGGCTCCTGAACCATGGCGCGCTTCAGGCCATCGGCGGATAGGCGCCCATCGACGGGGCAGACGGCAACGCAAAAGGTTGGGAGCTCGACAGTCGGCAGCGACCCGCCGCCGGGGGCAGAGGCGCCCTCGACAACCTGCAGCTCCACCGCGTCCTCGCACTGAAACTCGCGAAGTTTGCGCAGCATGCGGTCGTGTAGGCGCTTGGCCTGACGCTCGAGCGGAGCCGGCGCGCCGGAAAGCATGTTGAGCACCGGGATCTCCCGATATGCCGTATCGGAGCCGGCCACATACAGGCGCAGGGTGGCCTCGAGCGCCGCGAGCGTGAGCTTGCCGGGGCGAAGCGCGCGCATAAGCGGATGAGAGGCGCAGGCGGCAATCGCCTGGGCGCTGCCGAGAATAATGCCCGCCTGCGAAGCGCCGAGCAGCTTGTCCCCCGAGCACGAGACAACGTCGGCGCCGGCGCAAAGCGAGGCGGACGTGAGCTTTTCCCCCGCATCGGCGAGTACCCCATCTGCCAGCAAAGCGCCCGAGCCTTGGTCCTCGTAAAGCAAAAGGCCATGTTCATGCGCCAGCGCAGAAAGCTCCGCCGCCGAGACCTCCTCGTGAAAGCCCTCGATACGGTAGTTGGAAGGATGAACTTTCAGGATCATCGCCGTGTTGGGCGTAATGGCGCTTCGATAATCATCCAGATGCGTGCGGTTGGTAGAGCCCACCTCGACAAGCTTGGCGCCCGAGGCCGCCATGATGTCGGGGATGCGGAAGCTGCCGCCCACCTCGACCAGCTCGCCGCGGCTCACGATGACCTCTTTGCCGCACGCATGCGCGGCAAGCACCAGCAGCACCGCCGCGGCGTTATTGTTGACGACCAAGGCGTCCTGCGCCCCTGTGAGCGTGCGCAGCAAACGCGCGGCATGCTCCTTGCGGCCCCCGCGAGCGCAGGTCGCAACGTCATACTCGAGCGTGCTGTAGCCACGGGCGACGTCGGTCACCGCCTGCACCGCCGCGGGAGCGAGCGGAGCGCGGCCCAGATTGGTGTGAATCACAACGCCCGTCGCGTTGACGGCGGGGCGCAGGGTCGGCAGGGACAGGCGGTGGCACCGCCGCTCGATAGCTAAGGCAAGCTCACGTTTGTTCCTTGCGGGGGAGCCGGAGCGAATCGCCGCGCGCTCGGCATCGAGCTCGGTATCGATCGCCTCGCGCACGATCGTGTCGCCCGCATCGCCGGCAGCCTTCATGACCGGCCACTCGGACAGCAGCTCGTGGACAGCGGGAATGGAGCGCAGGCGGTCGCGCACCTCGGCGGGCATGGATTCGCAGTCGCTCATGGAAAGCCTTTCGACATATTCAATAAAAAGCAGGTCCCCCATGGTCGTCATTTGCCAAACAATGGCGACGCGTACGCAAAAGGGACAGGTCCATTATGGCAGCTCGTGGCAAGACGGCGCAGCGCCTCGTTCAAAACCTGCCAAAATAAACCTGTCCCTCTTTGGTCGGTTATGGCCTGGGGCCTTTAGGCCTCCTTGTTGGCGTAGATAAACCAGTAACCCAGCGCCACGATCAGGGCGCCGCCCACGATATTGCCCAGCGTGGAGACCGAAAGGTTGAGCGCCAGACCCGCCGCGTTAAGAGCGGCGGCGCCGGCAACATCGGCTCCATAGCCGCAGGAGTGCATCAAAATGCCCATGGGCAAAAAGTACATGTTAGCGACGCAGTGCTCAAAACCGCAGACCACAAAGGCGGCAATAGGCAGCAGAATGCCCACGACCTTGTCGACCACGGACTTGCCGGCGGTACCGATCCATACGGCCAGGCACACAAAGATGTTGCACAGAATACCGCGGAAGAAGATGGTGACGGCATCGATCGTGACCTTACCGGCGGCGACGCTCACCATGGTGTTGGCAACCGCCTCACCGTTGAGCTTGTAAATGGCTGCCATATAAATCAAAAAGACAACGAACAGGGCGCCGACAAAGTTGCCGATCCAAACAATGGCCCAGGCTTTGAGCATCTGTACAAACGTGATCTTTTTGCTCTTAAGCGCGCACACCATCAGCGAGTTACCGGTAAACAGCTCCGCGCCGCAAATGAGCACGAGCACCAGTCCCAGGCAAAAAGCAAGGCCGCCCACAAAGCGCTGGGCGCCCCAACCAAGGGACGCATCGCTCAGAAAGACCGTGAAGAACAGGCCGCCGAAAGCGATAAACGCGCCGGCGAACATGGCGAGCAAAAAGGCCTTCGGGGCAGGCAGGCTGGCCTTGGCAACGCCGGCGGCCTCGGTCTTGGCCTCGATCGCGGCGGGCGCCAGGCAATCGGGGGTGGGATAGTCTGCCTTGCTCTGTGCCATAGCAACCACTTCTTTCTTACGACTTGGGGCAAACGCTCCTGGTTCATTTGCCCCGCGAGGTCGGACGGAATAAAAATAAACGCAAGCCAAATTAGCATATTGGCCTGCGATTATATAGCTTGGAGCGGGCGACGGGAAGTCCAAGGATTTGCTTCGCAAATCCTTGTTTCGCTGCGGGCCTTCGGCCCTTGCGTGCTGCGCTGGAAAATGCTCACGCATTTTCTCAGCTCCGCACCCTGGCGGGCTCGATTCCCGTCGCCCGGTGCGTAAACGAAAACGGCTCTGGTCCCCAAAGGAAACCAAAGCCGTTAAAACAATTCATATGGAGCGGGCGACGGGAATCGAACCCGCGTCATCAGCTTGGAAGGCTGGGGTTCTACCATTGAACTACGCCCGCAAGATATGGTCGGGACGACAGGATTTGAACCTGCGACATCCTGCTCCCAAAGCAGGCGCGCTACCAAACTACGCCACGTCCCGAAGGTGTTGAGCAGCTAAGGTCTAAACCTTGCGTGTCCCAAAGCGAAGGAAATTATAGGGGAGACTCCCCGCCTGTGCAAGCGCAGAAACCCTAGCTCCTCGAATGTGCGACAAACTGGCTATGAACCAGGCCGATCACAAACGCCACCACAGCAACCGGTGCCCACGCAGCACCGATATCTGCCAGTGGTAACGCATCGAACGGCAGCCACGCACCAGCAAAGAACGCATCGCGGACCGACGTGATCACGCTCTGCACCGCGACAACGCCGCCGACCCAAACCCACACCTGCGGATGCGCATCGCAAAAACCGTGCACCAGGCCCATAAGCACCAGCACGATGGCGACGGGATACAGGGCGTTGAGCATGGGCACCGAGAACATGAGGATCACGTCGAGGCCAACGTTGGAGAGCACGCACGAAAACGCCGCGAACACAAAGGCAAGAATCGCAAAGGGGCGGCGCATGGCCTCCTCGGAAGCCTCCGCTCCCCCTTTAACCACATACGTCTCGCAGAAGTAACGCGAGCAGCAGCTGATAAGGCCGATGCACACGTTCATGCAGGCGAGGAAAAAGATCGCAAAGACCACGACCGTGCCGGCAAGCCCAAAATGCATGGAGGCCGAACGGGCGAGGATGGCGGCGCCGTTGGTGGCGTCGGGCATCACGGTGCCGAGCTGCATACCGGCAAGGCCCAAGCCGCAGTAAATGATGGCCATGAGCACGCCGGCGATCACACCAGAACGCGAAATCTCGAAGGCCACGCGCTTGTCATCGGTAACGCCCAGCTCGTGGATGGTCTCGGCGATAATGATGCCAAAGGCGAGCGACGCGAGCAGGTCCATGGTCTGGTAGCCGGTCAAAAAGCCTTGCACGGCGGCGCCGTCATCATAGGGAGCCTGCGGCGCGGCAGCGGAACCCAGCGGCGAGACCACGGCGGCGCCCACGACCAATACGATAAGGGCGATGAGCGCGGGGCCCGTAATGCGGCCGAGCACGCGCGTGATAACGCCCGGGCGCAGCGTGAGCGCAAACGCGACGACAAAGAAACCAACGGCAAACACCAGGCGCGCCGTGCCGAGCGAGACATCCTCGGGCAGTAGCGGAACCAGCATCTCGAAGGCCGTGGAACTTGTGCGCGGAATGGCCAGGCACGGGCCGATGGCCAGATACACCGCCGCGACAAAGAACTCGCCAAACTTGGGGTGCACGCGGTCGGCAAGCTCGCGCGCCGTTCCGGCAAGCGCCACGGCGATAAAGCCCATGACGGGCAGGCCGATGGCAGCGATCAGAAAGCCGAGCATGGCGACCGGCGTGGCAGAACCTGCCTGCAGCGCCAGCAGCGGCGGAATAATGAGGTTGCCGGCGCCAAAGAGCATCGAGAACAGGGCGATGCCGACCGTGACGACATGGTCGGAGCGCAAGCCGCGCGGGGCGGATGAAGCCATGGGCACACCTTTCGGGTCGAAACTAAAACGAAACGGGCAAAAGACCCGTCCCGCAAGTATATACGCTTTAGCAGGCTAAATCGCGCAAAGCGTCAATCGCGATATCGACTTCTTCGGTCGTGTTGAAATACCCAAACGAGAAGCGGACGACACCCTGGCGCTCGGTACCTAACGCGCGGTGCATGAGCGGAGCGCAATGAGCACCGGGGCGCGTCGCAATCCCCCACCCTTGCATGAGCGCGTCCGAAATCTCAGCCGAATCGATATCACCCACGTTGAGTGAGACGATCGCCGAGCGCGTCGGCTGGTCAAACGCACCGTAGAGCGCAATGCCAGGAATTTCGCGAACGCCAGCGAGGAAGCGCTCGGCCAGCACACGTTCGTGAGTCGCAATCGCCTCCACCCCGCCCTGGACCTCGATAAAGTCGAGACCGGCAGAAAGACCGGCGATACCGTGGCCGTTGAGCGTGCCCGCCTCGAGGCGCGTGGGCCAATCAAGCGGCTGCAGCGCATCGAAGCTGTGCACGCCCGTGCCACCCATAGCCCACGGAGCCACATCGATGCCCTCAGCCACGGCCAGGCCGCCGGTCCCCTGCGGACCCATGAGCCCCTTGTGGCCGGTAAAGCACACAATGTCGAGACCCATGGCCTGCATATCGATATGCACCGTGCCGGCAGACTGTGAGGCGTCGACGATTGCAAGCGCGCCGGCAGCGTGGGCCATGGCCGCCACGTGCGCGATGTCGACCGCGTTGCCGGTCACATTGGAGGCGTGTGTCACCACCACGGCACGCGTACCCAGCGTGACCAGCCGCTCGAGCTCGTCGTAGTCGAGCACGCCGTTCACGTCGCAGCCCGCATGCTCAACGGTCACGCCCCGCTCTGCCGCCAGACGGTTGAGCGGACGCAGCACGGAGTTGTGCTCGAGCACCGTCGTGACCACACGGTCGCCGGGGCGCACCACGCCATTGATAACGGTGTTGAGCGCCGCGGTGGAGTTGGGGGTAAAGCACACATGGTCAGCACGCGGACAGCCCAGCAAGCGCGCAAGCTTGGCGCGGCAGCCGTGGATGGTACGCGCCGCATCGAGGGCACCCGACGTGGCGCCGCGCCCGGCATTGCCGAGCGAGCACATCGCCTGCGTCACGGCATCGATAGCCGCTTGCGGCTTGTGCATGGTCGTCGCCGCGTTATCCAGATAGATCATCGCACGACCTCCCACATATCAATCACGGTATAGCCCTCGGTGGGAATGCCCGCAGCGGCAAGCTCGGCGCGCAGCAGCTCCTCATCGGCAGGCGACGCCTTCCACGACAGACCGCAGCCGGCAGCGACCTCCCCGGGTACGGGAATCGTTCGCCCGGGAAGGCCGCGCTCGATGCACAGGGTCTCGCAGCCCATGGCGGCCGCCGTGGTGGGAAACGTGATGACAAGCGCCGGGCGCTTCTGCCTCATGGCAACTCCAACCAATACGCTACGGGCGCACAACGCGCACGGCCTGCTCCATCTTCTCCACGATCACGTACATGTTCGTGACCTCGCCCACCGCAAGCTGGTCTTTAATGCCATAGTGGTCGAGGCAGGTACCACAGGTGAGAATCTCGACACCCTGCTCGGCCAGGCCCTTGAGGTCGTCGAGCACCGGAGAGCCCTCAACGGTGAGCTTGGCGCCGCCGTTGTAGAAGAGCATCGTGGCGGGCAGCTCCTCCTGCTGCGTCACGGCAAAGATAAAGGCCTTCATGAGCTTGTGGCCCAGCTCGTCGTCACCGCGACCCATGCAGTCGGTGCAGACGGATACGACCAGCTTGCCCTTACCGGCGCCAGCACCACAGAAGGCAGCGCCATCCTGCTCGGGATCGGACACGGCAACGGCACCAGAGGTCGCCACGGTCACGTGCCACTCGGCATCTGCAACCTTCTCGACCGAGGCCGTACAGCTCTTTTCCTGCGCCATCTTGGAGATGTTCTTGACGGCGGTCTCGTTGTCGACCGAGGTCACCACAACGCCCTCGCCACCGAGTGATTTCAGAGCCTTGAGCGTCTTGACGACGGGCAACGGGCAGGCATCGCCCATGGCATTGACTTCAATCTTGGTAGACATAGCAAATTCCTTTCGAATGCGGCCGCCCAAAACGACGGGCGGTCGCATAAACGGTTTTCTTTAGCGCACAACGCGAACGGCAGGACCGCCCGGCACCGCCTCGCACACGCGACCAATAACGGCGGCGATGCGATCCTCGGCATGCAGACGACGCGCGAGCTCATCCACATCGGCAACAGGCGCCGCAATGAGCAAGCCACCCGAGGTCTGCGGATCGTACAGTGCATCCAACATGCCCGGCTCCAGGTCATCGTCTGCCGCCACGCGCGGACCAAAGAAGTCCTGGTTGCGGCAGGAGCCCGCTGGGATAATGCCCAGACGCGCCATGTCGAGCACCTGGTCAAAGAGCGGCACCACTCCCGACACAAGCTCAATCTGCACGCCCGAGCCCTCGGCCATCTCGCACGCATGCCCAATCAGGCCAAAGCCCGTGACATCGGTGCAACCGTGAAGCTCGAGCCCCTCGGCCAGGCGAATCGGAGCCTCGTTGAGGGTACACATCGAGTTCCACATCGGGCTGGCCTCATCCTGCTCGATGAGCTCGCCCTTAATGGCCGTGGTGATGATGCCCGAGCCAACCGCCTTGGTCAGCAGCAGGACATCGCCCACGCGCGCGCCGCTGTTGGCGAGCATGCGGTCGAGCGCGACAAAGCCGCTCACGGACAGGCCGTACTTGGGCTCGTCGTCGTTGATGGTGTGGCCGCCCGCGATGGAGCAACCCGCCTCGACGCACTTGTCGGCGCCGCCCGCCAGAATCTGCCCGGCAACCTCAACGCCCAGGCAACTGGGGATGCACAGGAGGTTCATGGCATGGCTCGGCCGACCGCCCATGGCGTAGATGTCCGACAGCGAGTTAGCCGCGGCGATCTGGCCAAACAGGAACGGGTCGTCGACCATCGGCGGGAAGAAGTCGATGGACTGCACGAGACCCAGGTTTTCGCCAACGCGAAAGACGCTCGCATCGTCGGAGGTATCGAACCCCACGAGCAGGTTGTCGTTATGCACATTGGGTAAGTCGCCCAGGACCTGGGCGAGGGCTCCAGGAGCCAACTTAGCGGCTCAACCAGAGGCAGCGGTCATCTGCGTGAGCTTGATGAAATCGTCAGCCATCGATTCCTCCTCTCATAGGTCAATCAGTTCCTCCCAGTATACGCATGGCGGTGCCGAGAGCGGGCGACGCATCGCAGCCCCCTCTACGCGAGCGCCTGGGCACGAATGGCCGCACCGACCGACGACCAGCCCGACGGCATGACACAGGTCCACGCAATGGCGCCATCCGTTTTTCACCACCGCGGCCTTCGCGGCCGTCGAACCGATGTCGATACCAATGCCAACCTCGGCGTCCCCCCTCGCATGCGACAAAGGGACTGTCCCTTTGTCACATTATCGACAAACCAAATGGATCCTGCTGGCATCAAAATGCATGCGCAGCGTCTCGCCTGCTTGCGGCAGCTCATCGACAGGCATGCCCACTTTGTTGACCTTCCACTGCAGACGCGTGAGCGCATCGGCACGCGGCGCGTCCAGCAGCACCAGCCGCTCAAAGCGCGAATCGCTCACACGGGCCACGTGCAAATCATAGCTGTTGCGGCCCCGCTCGGCGCGATTGTCAACATGGAAGTAGCTCGCGCGAATGCCCAGGTACGCCACGTCGTCGGGCACCTCACGACCTACATTAAAGGTCATGCCCCAATCGAGGGCCTCGACCTCCTGGGGTCCGATCTTGCGCGCCCGGCTTGTGTTCTTGCAGCCCGTCAAGCGCAGCGCGGCCAAGGTTTGCGGCCGGCGGACTACATCTTCGACGGAGCCGATCTCCTCCACATGCCCGTTATGCATCACGCAGATGCGCTGGCACAGGCGACACGCTTCGTCGATGTCGTGGCTCACGTAGAGCACGGTGCGGTTGCACACATCGAACAGGTCGAGCATGTTCTGCTCGAGCGCGCTCTTAAGATAGGAATCGAGCGCACTCATGGGCTCGTCGAACATAAAAATGCCTGGATGCGCCGCCACCATGCGCGCAAGCGCCACGCGTTGTTGCTGGCCGCCCGAGAGTCGCGCGGGATAGCGGTCGGCAAAATCAGCCAGACCGAAAATGCCCAGATAGTGCTCTGCAAGCTTTTTGCGTGCGGCGGCGTCGCCCGCGTCCTTTACACCGGCGCATACGTTATCGGCCACCGTCATGTTGGGAAACAACTGATAGTTTTGGAACAGCAGGGCGCATTTGCGCTCCTGGGGCGACAGATTGATGCCCGCCACCGAGTCAAAGAAGGTTACGCCGTTGGCGACGATCTTGCCCTCGTCGGGCGTCTCCACGCCGGCAATACAGCGCAAGGTGCAGCTCTTGCCGCATCCGGAGGCGCCGAGCAGCGCCACGCACTCCTCGCCGGCCTCAAGCTGCATGTCGAGAACAAACCCGGGATAACGTTTCTTAATATCCAAAACGAACGACATAGCTTAACGACCTCCCTTTGCGACCGTGTCATCGCGCATGAGCTCGGCCAGCGCCTCGCGATCGATACGCAGCGCATCGCCGCCGACTGGGTCGAGCGAATCGGTCTGGTCGCCCAGCTGCTTGATCTGCTTGCGCTCCGCGCGGGACAGGCCGCGCTCGCGGTACTTTTGCGAATGCGCCGTGTACATATTGATGAACAGAATGACCAGGAAACTGAACACGATCACGACGGCGACCCAAAAGAGGGCCACCGACGTATTGCCGCCCATCCACTCAAAATAGATGGCGATGGGGATGGTCTGGGTAATGCCGGCGTAGTTGCCCGCAAAGAACAGGGTGCAGCCAAACTCGCCCATCGCGCGAGCGAAGGCGAGCACCGTGCCCGCCGCGATTGAGGGCCAGCCGAGCGGCATCATGAGCTTGGCAAAGATGCGACGTTCGGACCATCCCAAGGTTCGCGCGGCATCGAGCATCTGCGTGTCGAGGCTCTCGAAGGCTCCGAGCGCCGTGCGGTAGACCAGCGGAAACGACACAACGACGGCCGAAATGACCGCCGCGGGCCAGGTAAAGACGATCGAGATGCCGCGCTCGATGAGCCACTGGCCCACCCCGGTCGAGCGGCCAAACAGCATGAGGAGCAGAAAGCCGCAGACCGTGGGCGGCAGCACCATAGGAATCGTAAAGACCGAATCGAGCAGGCCCTTGATGCGACTCGAGGTACCCATAGTCTTCCACGCGGCGAACAGGCCCAGCGCAAAGGAGATCAGCAGGGCAAGGCCGCTCGTTTTAATGGACACCCAAAACGGGCGATAGTCGATGTCGCCCAAAAAGGAGGCCAGAGAGGCCAAGGGCCCCTGCTCATCCCGCAACACGACAGACGATGCTTCTACCATTTGAGCGCTATCAAGCCAACGCGCGCCGCCCTTGGCATCACCCGAGGCTGATGCAATCACCACATAGCGGTCCCCATCCGCACCGCGCTCGTCAAAGCCATAGGTATACCCGCCGGTATCAAACGTTGTTTCCGCCGTGACATACCAAGGAAGATCCACGTCCCCTAGCTGCGCACCTCCCATGGAGTTTGCGCTGTCGAGCTTACAGACGAGGGCCTTGAGACCCGATACGCACTCGTTGTCCTGCGGATCCAATCCATACTTCTCGACCGCCTTGGGCGATATCCACACCACAACGCGATCGGCAGCAGGCGCCACTACAAGGTCCACGTCCTCGTCAACGGGAAACCGGTAGCCCTCAGGCTGGCCCTCCATGGCACGAGTGGTCCCCTTGGCCAACCGCTCAAAACCCTCGATCCCATAGGAAAGCCCATGAGTGGTCGCAGCAACCTGGGCCCCGTCCTCAGCGTCCCCAGCAAGCGCAAATCCCGGCACCCAGCAAAGCGCGAAGGTCAAAGCACAGGCGACAAGCATGCGAAATCTATTAAGCACGAAAAGCTCCAAGCGAATACAAGGACGGAGTGAAACACAAAACGATGGAATTATCGCGCCAAGCCGCACTACGCGGAAAGCTCAAAGCCGTACTTAGCCCAAATCTTCTGGGCGGACTTGCTGGACAGGCAGAAGTCGATGAACGCCTTGGCCTCGTCGGCATGCTCGGAGATCTCGGCAACGGCACCCGGATACACGATGGGCTTATGCGAGTCCTCGGGGCACACGAAGGCCTCCTCGATGCCGTCATAGCGGAAGATATCAGAGCTGTAGACAAAACCTGCCACGCAGTCGCCCGTAGAGACGTAGGCCGCAGCGGTACCAACTTTGTCGGCCAGCGCTACCTTGTCGGCGATCTCGGGAGCATACTCGCCGTCGTCGCCCTCGGTACCGGTGTAGAGGCCCACAGAAGCCAGTGCCTGGTTGGCGTACTTGCCAGCGGGGACGGTCTTGGCGTCGCCAATGGCGATCTTGCCGTCCAGATTCGCGACGTCGGCGATGGCCTCGATCTTGGTGTCGGAACCCTCAGCACGAATGATCACAAGGTCGTTGACGAACATATCCTCACGTGTGCCGGCATCGACGAGCTCGGCGGCCTCGGCGTCATCCATGGTGCCCTTGGAAGCGGTGATAAGCACGTCGACCGTGGCGCCGGCACGCATCTGCTCAACGAGGTCGCCAGAAGCCTTAAACTGCGTGTCTGCAAATGTGGCGCCGAACTGCTCGGTGTAGAGCTCCTGGACCTTGGGCAGAGCCTTCTCGAGCGAGTTGGCGGCAAAGACCTGCAGCTCGACAGCTTTCTTGGAAGATGCCCTAGCAGAACCTGCATCGGAGCCAGTCGGCCCAGACGTCTTGTTGCCGGAGCAGCCGGCAAGGCCAAGGCCGGCAGCGGCGACAGCAGAAAGCGAGACGAATCCGCGGCGAGAAACCATATCGAACATATTCAACCCTTTCGGATCTTGTACCCGGGTACCCCACCGCGGGCTTTAATCGCAATCAGATTATACTTCTGCGCGAATAATGATAGTGAGAAATTAATCTCGCCAGAGAATATAGTTTCGAGTTACCGTGCACCTCGGCGTCGCTTCGGCGGAAAACAAAGGCGGAGTGACTCGCAAGGTCGCTCCGCCGCAGGTAGTGCGCTTATTTGGCGTGACCGCCGCCCGCCGTCATTTGGGCCGCATGCTCCAGCTGATCGCTCACGGCCTCCCAGCTTTCGCGGGCGGCCTTCGTAGAACCGGGAAAGTTTACGACAAGTGTATGACCTCGTTGCATGCAAATAGCGCGCGAGAGCATGGCGCGGCGCGTCTTGGTCATCGAGTACGCGCGAATCGCCTCGGCAATACCCGGCACGTCGCGGTCGCAGACGGCACGCGTCGCCTCGGGTGTCACGTCGCGCATCGAAAGACCCGTGCCGCCGCAGGTGAGCACGGCATTGGCGTGGCACTCATCGGCAGCTTCCACGATGGCATCACCAATCTCGCTGACGTCGTCGCGCACGACCACATGTGAGGCGACCGTCCAGCCCTGCGCCACGATGAGTTCCTCGAGCGCAGCACCCGCCTCGTCCTGGGCAAGATCGCGCGTATCTGAGCACGTCACGATCGAAACCTTCAACTCCATAGCATTCCTCCTATAGCACCGTGTCCTCAGGCAGGTCGACACGCACGACATCCACGACGTCGCCCACCTTGAGCTCGCACGGTCCTTCGTCAATACGCAGCAGGCAGTTGGCCCGCTGCATCGTTCCGAGCAGCGCCGAATTCTGCGTTTTGGCCTCGGTCACCAACAGCTCATCGGTCTCAGGGTCGCGCAAAACCGTGGCGCGATCGAAGAAGCGGCGATACTGGCGCTTCTTCACACCGTGCGTCAATATCGCCTGCTGCACGGGACGCGTACCCTCGGCAAAGCCGCGCATCTTGCGAATCGCCGGACGGGCGAGCATCTCAAAGCCCACATACGCCGCCGCGGGATTGCCCGAAAGCCCTAGGTAGGGCTTACCCCCGAGCAAGCCAAACGTAATGGCCTTGCCAGGACGCATCGAGATGCGATCGAACAGCACCTCGCCCTCGCGCTTGACCAGCGCCGTCACGTAGTCGTAGTCGCCCGCAGAGGCGCCGCCGCTCGTGATCACAAAATCGCACTCCTGCGCGGCGCGATGCACGAGTTCGGCAATTGCCCGCTCGTCGTCGGGCGCAATGCCGTAGAACACCGGATCGGCACCGGCGTCGAGCGCCTCGGCCATTAACGCCGAGGAGTTGGAATCGCGAATCTGTCCGCGTGCCGGCAGTTCACTCGGCGCGACCAGCTCCGTGCCCAACGAGATAATGCCCACACGCGGGGCGGCGTGCACCTTCACGCTTGCGTAACCGGCACTCGCCAACAGGCCGGCGCCGGCCGGGGCCACGACCTCGCCGGCGTGCATCACGACATCGCCGGCATGGGCCTCCTCGGCGGCAGAGCGAACGTTCTCCCCTACCTTGGCGGGCGCCGAGAACCTCACACGCGAGCCCTCTTTGCCGTCGCCATCGAGCACGTCGACGATCTCGTATTTCACCACGGCATCGGCACCTTCGGGTACCGGCGCGCCCGTCATGATGCGGACCGTCTCACCCGCGCCGATTGCGCCCTCAAACACATGGCCCGCGGCCTCGTGTCCGATAACGTCGAGCGTCACCGGCGCCTCGCCAGATGCCTGCGCCAAGTCCGACGAGCGCACGGCATATCCGTCCATAGCGCTGTTGGCAAACGGCGAGATGTCGATATCGGCCACCGCGTCCTCGGCCAAGGGAAGACCGGCGGCCTGCCACACGGGAATCTCGACAACTTCGGTGCGATTCACGTGCGACAAGACGATCGCCTGTGCGTCCTCCAACGGAATGAGTTTCTCAGCCATATGCACCTCTAGCATGCTGCGGCGCGCAACAAAAACGCCGATTCTTTATGTTTATCTCAGTATAATCCCTCGCCGCCTGCTCAAGACCTGGCCCGCGGCCGCGAATACATCTGTCGGCCGCAAGCCGCGAAACAAAACCAAAACCAACCCACCGGCTCGTCGCGTTTACCGCGTTTTATAATGCTCGTGTTGCAACCAAAAAGAGGAACGTATGACTTTTACCGACAAACCCGAAAGCGCAAACGAGGCGCAGGATCATTCCCAGCCGCTCGACGACGGCGGCCTTTTCTCCCTTAACGACGTCATCATGGCAGGCAGGCAACAGCTCACCCGCTCCGAGCATCTCTTGGCTGCCGACACGCGCCGCAACGCCCGCAACCTACTCGCGAGCGCCAAGTTGCTCGTGCTCGTCGTCATCGTCTCGCTCGCCATGGGCGTTGCCGCTTGGGCGTTTTTGGCCTCACTGAATATCGCGACCGACTATCGCGAGCACCACGCGTGGGTCTACGCATTGCTTCCCGTTGTGGGCATTGCCACCGCATGGGTGTACAAAAACCACGGCCTTGCTGCCAAACGAGGCAACAACCTGGTCATCGACTCCGCTCTGGGCACACGCCTCATCCATATGCGCATGGCCGTCCTCACCTTCGTCTGCTCTACGCTCACGCACCTAACGGGCGGATCGGCCGGTCGCGAGGGAGCCGCGGTGCAGATTGGCGGCACCATCGCCAGCAACATCTCGAGCCTCGCCCACCTCAAAAAGCATGACCACCACGACCTCATGCTCGCCGGCATCTCGTCGGCCTTTGGCGCCGTATTCGGTTCGCCCCTTGCCGGAGCTTTCTTTGGCATGGAGATGTGCTTTATCGGAAAGATCGACTACACCGCGGGCATCTACTGCCTGGTCGCCTCGTTTACCGGCTACTTTACGTCGCTTGCCTTGGGAACCGAGTACGAGGCGAATGTCATCGCCAGCGTTCCCAACATGACACCACGGACGGTTGTCATCGTTGTTATCAGCGCAATTATCTTCGGCCTGACGGCACGCCTCTTTGCCTGGTCGGTTCGAACCGTCAAAAGCCTGTACGGTCGCTTTATCACCAATTACCTCGTCCGCGCACTCATAGGCGCACTCGTGGTTTTGGCCGCCTATGCCCTCCTCGACGCCTGGGACTACGCCGGCCTTTCCACGTGGCTTTCCGGCGCCGGATTTGCAGGCAACACCACCCTGGCGGACGCAGCCATCAAGTTGGTCGTCACAGCGCTTACCCTGGGCGCGGGCTTCCAAGGCGGCGAGGTCACGCCCCTGTTTGGCATCGGTGCGGCACTCGGTGGCTGGATCGGTTGCCTTACCGGGCTTGACCCCAGTTTTCTGGCGGCTCTCGGCATGCTCGGCGTGTTCTGCGCCGGCCTCAACGTGCCCATCACCACCTGTATGATGGCCATCGATCTGTTCCACGGAACGGCCGCCGGGTTCTTTGTCATCGTGGCCTTTATCAGCTACCTAACCGGCGGACACCGCGGCGTGTACCCCGCCCAGCGCATCATCTCACCCAAGCGCCGTTCGCTTATTGTGGATGAGGGCGGTACGGTAGCGGACGCTATCGAGCGCCACAACGACCTGATAGAGTAGATGTAATAATCGCCGTGCAGCCACAATCGGGGCAACGTAACCCGAGCGCGACCGCACCGTCATGTCACACGCCGGGAGTCGCCCCATGCACGCAACTGATTTTGGTCGCACGCTCATCATCGCCAACCCAGCCGCCCAGTCGGGTGCGGCACGCGAAGTTGCCGAACGTCTGCAACGCTTTTTGGACATGACTGCACGCGCATCCCAGTTTGACCTGGTGTTGACCGAGCGTATGGGACACGCCAAGGAGCTGGCCGCACAGGCTCAGGGCTATCGCACCGTTATCGCACTCGGCGGCGACGGCGTGATTCACGAGGTCGTCAACGGGCTTATGACGCAAAAGGAGGACGCCCGCCCCGCTCTTGCCGTCCTGCCCGTGGGCTCCGGCAACGATTTTGCCCAGGCGCTCGGCATCGACGATTTCTCCGGCAAGGATTTTGGCGCGCTGCTCACCTGCGAGCTGCAGCGTCAGGACATCGGGCGCATTCGCTCGTGGAGCCCTGCGAGCGGCAGCGGCGAGGCTACCGTTGAGTACTACGACCAGACGCTCTCGGTCGGCATCGACGCTGCCATCGGCCTTGGCACCACCGAACTGCGCAAAAAGACCGGCTTGACGGGCGCTCCTCTCTACACCCTCTCGGGACTTGAGCAGTTTGGTCTGCGCTATCGCAACTACCCCATGACAGCCAGCTTTGACGGCACGCCCGCCGAGCGCGTGAGGGCGATTATCATGGCGATTCAGCTGGGGCCCACGTATGGCTCGGGTTATCGTATCTGCCCCGATGCCGATCCCTGCGATGGCATACTCGACGTCTGCTACGCCTGCGGTCCCGTCCCACGCGCGGTTGCCCTGCCCATGTTCCTTTCGGCCAAAGACGGCCACCATACCAAACTGCCGCCGATTCGCATGCGCCGCTGCCGCCATGCCGAGTTCACCTTTGAGGAGCCCGACTACCCCATTCAGGCCGACGGCGAGCCCATCGTCGCCTCGCGCATCGAAGTCGACATCCTACCCGGCGCCCTCCAAGTCTGGCACCCCACCCGCTAGCAAGACCAGCGAAACAATCGGCTACTCGTCGCTCCCCGGCTTGCGACGGTTGGCCTTTTTAATCGCGTTGAAGTGCTTGTCATTGAGCCTGCGCTGGCGAGAGCGCAGAGGCACCTTAGTCTTTACGCGTCGGCGCGGTGGACGCCCGCGACGCTCCAGCTCAGCGCGCAGCTTACGCAGGCAGCTCGCGCGATTCTGAAACTGACTACGGCTCTCGCGCGCCGTCACAACAATCCCCGTGGGCCCATGCTTCATACGCACCGCCGAGTCCGTCGTGTTCACGCCCTGTCCGCCCGGACCTGTCGCGCGAAACACCTGAACCTCGCAGTCGCGTGCCAACCTCTCGACCGACATCTCGGCATAGCGCGCATACTCGCGCCATCCCATCTTGTTCTCATCCATATCAACACCTCCCCTCATACAAAAAATGTGACAAAGGGAAAGTCCCTTTGTCACATCGCATACCAATCGCTTGTGTTACGCGCTTAAGCGAAGGTGATCTCGCCGGTGTCGCAGTCCATATCGGCGATACGGGCCAGGCTCTCAACGCGGAAGCCGCGCTTACGGAGCTTATCGCCGCCGCCCTGGAAGCCCTTCTCAACGGCGATGCCAATGCCGGCAACTTCGGCGCCCGCAGCCTCACAAATCTTAATAAGGCCCTCAAGCGCGCAGCCGTTGGCCAGGAAGTCGTCGATAATCAGGACCTTGTCGCCCTCGGACAGGAAGCGCTTGCCAACGATGACCGGGTACTCCTTCTGCTTGGTAAAGGAGTAGATGGTCGTGGCATACTGCTCGCCGTCGAGGTTGATGGACTGTGCCTTCTTGGCAAAGACCACCGGCACGCCGCCAAAATGCTGGGCTGCAATGCAAGCCATGCCAATGCCCGAAGCCTCGATCGTCAGGATCTTGTTGATCTCGACGCCCTCGAACAGACGGGCCCACTCGGCGCCCATGTGGTCGAACAGCTCAACGTCGCATTGGTGGTTGAGGAAGGCATCAACCTTAAGGACGTTACCGGCCTTTACGATGCCGTCATGGCGAATACGATCCTCAAGCTCCTGCATGGCGCAACCCCTTCTCGCGGCAACGATACCGCGCGATTAATAAACGTTGTTCGATAGTCTACCACGGACCGACCCCCGCCCGCCCCACAAGCCGCATCGCACCACAAACCAGTCTTTTTGGGACGGCGCGAATCGTGGCAGACAGCCTCCCAACACGCTAATGGCGGGCGCGCATCTTCACCAAACGCACCATGGCAAGCGCAAAGCCCACAGCGGCCACAGCCATAAGCACGTAGAACACCGAGCGAAAGCCGAATAGGAATACATCCGGACGGCCTGCAACAAAACTGGTCACGGCCTCGCCCATCGCCACGCTCATCTGCCCATAGAGGATATGCGAACCTGCCGTAATACCCAGCGCCATGCCCGCATAGCGCGCCAAGCTGCCCAAGCTACCTGCAAAGCCGAGTGCCTCGCGCGGAGCCGAGCCCATATACAGCGAGTTATTGGGGCTCTGGAAAATCGACGTGCCGCACGACATAAACGCGACGCAGCACACGATCACAGGGATGGAAGAGTACTCGTCGAGCGTGCTTACCGCAAAAAGACCGCATACGTACACGCCTAGGCCGACCGCCGTGGGACCCTCGCAGCCAACACGGTCCGAAACCGTACCCGAAAGCGGGCCGATAAAGGCATTCACCATCGGCAGCGCCAAAAAGAGCAATCCGGAAATGTCGGAACCAAATCCGTGGGCGTCCTGAAAATAGAACGGCAGGATAAACTCTGATGCGCCAATACCAACGAACACGATGAGCATGCAGGCGAGGTTGATGGTGAAGGCCGAATTTGCAAAGCAGCGACGAGCAGCCTCGATCAGGGACATGGGGCGCTCGCCGGCCTCCGGCTTAACATGCGGCAGCGTGGAGAACCCCACGATAAACGAGATGACGCCAATGGGCAGGTTGATGAGGAAGATGCTCTCCCAGGGAAAGCTTGCCACCAGCACGCCGCCGAGTACGGGGCCACACATCATGCCGAGGGCCACGAAGGTCGCGAGAATACCCATGGCACGGCCTCGTTCGCGCGCCGGAAACGACTCGGTGATGATACCCATGTTGTTGGCCATGGCCGCTGCGCAGCCGACGCCCTGCACAATGCGTGCCAGAATAAGAACTTCGAGCGAACTCGAAAGGCCGCAAAGCAGCGAGCCAGCCGTAAAAACGATTACGCCCAGCTGGAATACGCCCACCTTGCCGCGCACGTCGCCCAAGCGGCCAAACGGCAGCATAGCCACGCATGTCGCAAGCAGGTACACCGAGCTCACCAGCTGGATGCGGTCGAGGCCCACGCCCAGCTCCTTTTGCATCACGGGCAACGCCACGGTCACGACGGTCGAATCCAGACACGACATAAACGTCATGATGAGCACGGTAAACAGAATCGCCCATTTGTTCTTGCCATGGGTGTCGCCCTCAAGGGCAATGTGCTCGCGGCGCAGCTGCTCTGCGGTTTTCTCCATATCCATCCTTTCGAGTGGCGCAACGCAAAAACGGGGCCCCAATCGCCTACAAACAGTCGCGATTGGGGTCCCGCCTACGGAATCGGAACGAAAGATCGCCGAAGCTTTCTGCCAGCATCGGCGCCTTATGCGAACGCTAGCCTAGCACTGCTCGAGCGCCTGCTCAAGGTCGGCAATCAGATCGGCCGTATCCTCGAGGCCGCACGACAGGCGCACCATGTCGGCGGAGATGCCACAGGCGATGAGCTCCTCATCGTTCATCTGGCGATGCGTGGCATTAGCGGGATGCAGGCAGCAAGTGCGGGCGTCGGCCACGTGCGTGGCGATCTGGGCGAGCTTGAGGCTCTTCATAAAGGTCTCGGCCGCCGCGCGACCACCGTTAAAGCCAAAGCTCACGACGCCGCAGGTACCGTTGGGCATGTACTTCTGAGCCAGGTCATAGTACTTATCGCCCTCCAGGCCCGGATAGCTCACAAAGCGCACCTTGGGATGGCTCTGCAGGAACTTGGCAACGGCCAGGCCGTTCTCACAATGACGCGGCATACGCACATGCAGGCTCTCGAGCGAGCTATTCAGGAAAAACGCCGCCTGCGGGTTCTGCATGGGGCCGAGGTCGCGCATGAGCTGAGCGGTTGCCTTGGTAATGAAGGCACCCTCGCGACCGAACTTCTCGGCATAGGTCACGCCGTGATAGCTCTCGTCGGGCGTGGTGAGACCCGGGAACTTGTCTGCATGGGCCATCCAGTCAAACTGGCCGTGGTCGACGATCACGCCACCCAGGTAGGCAGCATGTCCATCCATGTACTTGGTGGTGGAGTGCGTAACGATGTCGGCGCCCCACTCAAAGGGACGGCACATCACGGGCGTCGGGAAGGTGTTGTCGACCATCAGCGGCACGCCGTGGTCATGTGCGGCCTTGGCAAAGCGCTCAATATCGAGCACGGCAAGGGCGGGGTTGGCGATCGTCTCGCCAAAGACGAGTTTGGTGTTGGGCCGGAAGGCTGCCTCCAGCTCCTCATCGGTGCAGTCGGGGGCGACAAACGTGCAAGTCACGCCCATGCGGCCCATGGTGTGGGCGAGCAGGTTATACGTACCGCCATAAATAGCAGAGCTAGCGACCACATGATCGCCGGCACCGGCCACGTTAAAGATCGCGAGGAAGTTCGCGGCCATGCCCGAACTCGTGAGCATCGCAGCGGTGCCGCCCTCCATCTCACAGATCTTGGCGGCAACGAGATCGCATGTGGGGTTCTGCAGACGACTGTAGAAGTAACCAGACTCCTCCAGGTCAAACAGCTTGCCCATGTGCTCGGACGTGTCGTACTTCCACGTGGTGGACTGGTAGATGGGCACCTGGCGCGGCTCCGCGTCGCCCGGGTGATAGCCGCCCTGAACACATGTAGTACCGATGGTCTGCTCGCTCATATCCAACTCCCTTACTTGGGTTTTGTTTTTATTCGGTTCACGATACCGCTACCCCGCACCCCTCTCAACCCATCCCGCCGATAGGTTATGGGACAAATTAATCAGGTTTATTTGTCCCAAATCTTAAGAAAGTGTTCAATGGCGAAAAACAATGAGATATGCACTGCGGTCTCGATAAGCGAATGCGCCGGCAAGGGTACCATAGGCGGGTACACCATGAACAAGGAGACAACGATGAAGCAGATCGATACCACCCAGCTCAACACTGCCGCCTGCCAGGCTCAGGCTGCCGAGTACCACGCCCGCGGCTTTAACTGCGCCCAGGCTGTCGCTTGCACGCTCGCGCCCGCTGTGGGGCTCGACCCCCAGATCGCCTTTACCCTCACCGAGGGCTTTGGCGCCGGCATGGGCGGCATGAC
Organism: Coriobacteriaceae bacterium; assembly: GCA_025757745.1. Classification (NCBI taxonomy): domain Bacteria; kingdom Bacillati; phylum Actinomycetota; class Coriobacteriia; order Coriobacteriales; family Coriobacteriaceae; species Coriobacteriaceae bacterium. The sequence continues at coordinate 1,029,793 of CP107217.1, read as the reverse complement.
CGAGACCTGCGGCGCCATCTCGGGCGCCGTGGCCATCATGGGCTTTGTGATGAGCGACGGTATGGAGAACCCCAAGACCAAGGGCCAGACCTACAAGCTGTCGCGCGAGATTGCCAAGCGCTTTGGCGAGAAGAACACCACGACCGTCTGCGGCACGCTCAAAGGCGTCGGATCGGACCAGGGTCCGCTCCGCAGCTGCCCCGGCTGCATCGACGACGCCGTCGACATCGCCTGCGATGTGCTAAAGCAGCTCGCCGAGTAAACGGCGACAACATAAAACGACGGCCGGCGCGCTTGGGATTCATCCAAAAGCACGCCGGCCGTCGTCGTTAGAACTCGGCAAATTCGGGAGCGCCGACCTCAATCTCCTCACGCCCCGCCATAAGCTCGCGCATCTTAGCGCAAAACGGCTCCTGCTCCCCCGCCTTAAACACCAAATGAATCGTCACGGCATCCGCGTAATCGGTATCCGAAACCTTGGCATCCGAATCCTGGGCCAAACGAAGCACTTGCTCATACTGTGGATAGGCCACACGCACATCAACCGGCACGACGCTCGTCATCTCAACGATCTGCCCGGCTTCCTGAGCCGCAGCCACCGCCGTCTGCGTCGCCGCGGTATAGGCGCGTACCAAGCCACCAGGTCCCAACAACGTACCACCAAAATAGCGCGTCACTACGCAGCAAACATTTTTGAGCCCCGCTCCGCGCAGCACCTCGAGCGTCGGCATGCCGCTCGTACGGCTCGGCTCACCATCATCGCTCTGGCGCTCACGCCCATCGACCAAAATCCACGCGGGAACATTGTGTCGAGCGTCGTAATGACGCTTGCGAACCATCTCGATAAAGGCATTCGCCTCGTCCTCGGACTCAATATGGACCAGCTGGGCAATAAACCGGCTCTTGCGGTCCACAAACTCGCCCGAAGCCTCAATATTCGATTGCAGAGTAAAATAGCTGTCCAACAAAGCCCCTCAACAAAATAAAGCGCAGCAACAAACAGCCTCAATAATACGGCAAAGGCCGTACCGATTGTCAGGGTAACAAAAATGCCAAGTGGGCCTGTAAGCCGGGTTCTGTCGTGAACGGTCATTTATCTTGTCTGCACGTTACCGTGCAGCTCCACGCACGCTACCCGAACGCGGACCGGGCCGGCCCATAGCGTTCCTATTCGCGCTTGCTCCGGATGGGGCTTGCCAAGCCGCCATGTTGCCACGACGCTGGTGGTCTCTTACACCACCGTTTCAGCTTTTCCCTTTACGCCTTGCGGCGCAGGTGGGAGTCTTCTTTTCTGCGGCGCTTTCCGTCGGATCACTCCGCCCGGCCGTTAGCCGGCATCCCGCCCTCTGGAGCCCGGACTTTCCTCACGCGTACTGCAAGCAGCACATCGCGCGACCGTCTGGCCCACTCAGCAGTGCAAGAGTGTAACACACCGTTACCGCAGGCAATGGCACAACGCAAACGCTCGACACGATAAACCAAGAACCGCCATGCGTTACAATGATCCTGTCGATGGGCAACGTCGTCAGTCGAGACGCGACCGCGCTCCGCACCCCTCCGTCTACTCGGTGTGTTCCCGCCTCCTCCCCGAGGCGGGATGTCGGCTTTTTTCATGCACCGACAATCCAATAGCCTGTGGACAGCCCGGCAGCATTGCGCATCTCGGTGCCAAATGTAAAAAGGGACCCGTCCATTACGGACGGATCCCTTAAAACAAGTGATCGTCAAACCGATTTACTCGGCGTCGGTCTCCTCGTCCTTCTTCTCGGAAGGCAGCGGGGTAACCTCGATCTCGACACCCAGAGTCTCAGCAGCGGACTTCATGGACAGGGAGATACGACGACGGTCGAGGTCGATCTCCATGACCTTCACCTGAACCTTGTCGCCCACGTGGGTGACCTGAGAAGGCTGATCGACGTGCTTGTTGGCCATCTCGGAGATGTGCACCAGGCCCTCGATGCCCTCGCCCAGGTCGACGAAAGCGCCAAACGGGACAAGCTTGGTCACCGTGCCCTCGACGATAGCGCCGACGGGGTACTTCTTGACCAGTGCGCGCCACGGATCCTCGGTGGTCTGCTTGAGACCCAGGGAGATGCGCTCGCGGTTGAGATCGACGTCGAGAACCTCGACCTCGACCTCCTGGCCGACCTTGACAACCTCGGAAGGATGGTTGACGTGGTTCCAGGAGAGCTCGGAGATGTGGATGAGGCCGTCGATACCGCCGAGGTCGACGAAGGCGCCGAAGTCGACGATGGAGGAAACGGTGCCCTGGAGACGCATGCCAGACTTGAGCTTGGACAGGATCTCGGAGCGCTCGGCCTTACGGGACTCCTCGAGCACGACGCGACGGGAGAGGACGACGTTGTTGCGGTTGCGGTCCATCTCGATGACGCGGGCCTCGATGCGGGTGCCCATGTAGGAGGTGAGGTCCTTGACGCGACGGAGGTCGACGAGGGAAGCGGGCAGGAAGCCGCGCAGGCCGATGTCGAGGATCAGGCCGCCCTTGACAACCTCGATAACCTCGCCCTCGACGTTCTCGCCGGAGTTGAACTTCTCCTCGATGCGGTTCCAAGCACGCTCGTACTCGGCACGCTTCTTGGACAGGACCAGACGACCGTCCTTGTCCTCCTTCTGGAGAACCAGGGCCTCGATGGGATCACCGAGTGCAACGATGTCTGCAGGGTTAGCGTCCTTGCGGATGGACAGCTCGCGGACCGGGATAACGCCCTCGGACTTGAATCCGATGTCAACGAGTACCTCGTCATGCTCGATCTTAACGACAGTGCCGTTAACGAGATCGCCCTCATCAAAGTCGGTAATCGTACCGTCGATGAGGTTGTTCATCTCCTCCTCGTTGACATCGTCAAGAGAGAAAATGGACGAGTTCTGAATCTCACTCAAAGGTGGACCCCTTTCGAACTACGGGGCCCCGATTGCTAGGACCTACAGATGGGTGCGACAAGCACACAACGTTTAGGAACACTCGGGAGCCGACAGATACTGATGTGACGCTTATGCAATCACATCCGTATAGATTACGGGGAAATCGCTTCGATTTCAAGCGTGAACTGCGATTTTTTACTCGTATGGAGACTTTTTCGCAATCTTGTGAACGACTGTCTCCACAAGTTGACGATGAGCAGCTAGGCACACTGCTTTGGGGTAAAGTATCCCAGACATACGATTCTGGAACGATTTTTCGAGAAAGGTGCCCGCGTGCTCAAAGCAGTCGTTTTCGATATGGACGAGACGCTTCTTAGCATCAACCTCAACGCGTTCATCCTTCGCTATTTTAAGGATGTCTCGTCGATGCTCGCGGATATCGGACGTCGCAGCCGCGGGGGCACGATGGCGCGCCTCGGCACCATCCTGGTCGACCTCAACGCCAATCGCCGCAGCAGCACGGACAATCGCACCAATCTTGAGTTTTACCAGACCGAGGTCGAGCGCCGGTGCGGCATTTGCCTCTCGGACCCACTTATCTACGAGGCGTTTACCTACTACGATCACGAAGTTCTGCCGTACAAGAACGATGACATGATCAACGCAAAAGCCATGCCGGGTGCGCACGCCGCGCTTCAAGCCGTACAGGACGCGGGGCTGCGCTGTGCGCTCTTCACCAACCCCAGCTTTCCCCAAGGGGCCATCGAGTGCCGCATGGGCTGGGGCGAGCTGACAGACGCGCCCTTCGAGCTCGTAACGCACATGGGCAACGCCACGCGCTGCAAGCCCGATGCCACATATTATCTAGAGCAGCTGCAGGTCATGGGGCTCGAGCCACATGAGGTTCTCATGGTGGGCAACGACCCCAAGCGCGATTTCCCCAGCCCCGCCTGCGGCATTCAAACCGCCTATGTGGGCCAAGGAAAGCCCGGCCGAGCCACCTGGCGTGGAACCATGGAAGACTTCGCCCGCGACTTTAACGCCGTAGTAGAAACCTTCTACGAGCACCAAATAGCCGACGAACTAAGCTAGTCCCCAAATCAGGAATGGGGCGCACGTTTGCCCCACGCTTCGTTACGTGGGCAACGGCTTGAGGGCAAGATGCGATGCCCCAGTGTCCTAGGCCGTGATCATTTTGACGCGTTCGCTGATTTTGGAGTCGCGCCTGTCGGAAATAACAGTAAAGCCCTCCAGGTCGCACACCTTTACATTTGAAAACACGTGGAACTTGGAGCTATCGGCGAGTACGTAACTCGCCTGGGAATTCTGCATCACGATACGTTTTTTGATAGCCTCGGGATAACCTGGCGTCATGATACCGCGGTCCTCGTCCACCGCGTTGACACCTATAAACGCCCGGTCAAAGTACAGCTCGCGCAGCGCGCTCTCAACCATAGGACCGGTGAGCGAGCAGGTAACGGGGTTGAAGTCGCCGCCAATTACCACCACCTTAGCAGCAAGCTCGCCCGTAAACCGACATGCATAGCCGTTGGTGGTGTAGATAGTCACCGGCTTGTCGACGAGCAGGCTCAGGAGCGCCGTCGCGGTGGTACCGGAGTCGACAGCGAGATGAGACCGTCACGCCCGAAGACCCCGCTTTCGCCGCCGAGGAGCGCGCGGCGCACGTGGCCCATGAGGAGCGGCTCGAGCATATCGAGGGGCTCCTTCCCAAGAAGGGAAACGACCCTGCGGGACGACACGGCGAAAACCATCGTTGATTCCGGCAAGAGACGCCGTTTCTCTGGTAGCTTCATCTTCAACCAAGACCGACAATGCCGGCCAGGCACTCAACCCAAAAGGAGACAGCATGCCCAACGAGCTCAGCTATGAGGTCAGCCTCGAGCGCAGCAACCAGATCCGCGCCGACCTGCCGCAGCACCCCGAGAAGTACACCATGCTCACCGGCGACCGCCCCACCGGCCGTCTGCACCTCGGCCACTACTTCGGTACCCTCAAGGGCCGTGTCGAGCTGCAGGACATGGGCGTCCACACCAACGTGCTCATCGCCGACTACCAGGTCATCACCGACCGCGACAGCACCGACAACATCTAGGACAACGTCTACAACATGGTCATCGACTACCTGGCCTGCGGCCTGGACCCCGACAAGACGATGATCTACACGCACTCCGCCGTGCCCGCGGCAAACCAGCTCATGCTGCCGTTCATCTCCCTCGTCTCCGAGGCCCTGCTCCAGCGCAACCCCACGGTCAAGGCCGAGATGGAGGCCAGCGGACACGAGCTCACCGGCCTTCTGCTCACCTACCCGGTGCATCAGGCCTGCGACATCCTGTTCTGCAAGGGCAACGTCGTGCCCGTCGGCCGCGACCAGCTGCCGCACATCGAGCTTACCCGCACCATCGCCCGCCGCTTTAACAACCGCTACGGCAAGGTGTTCCCCGAGGTCGACGCTCTGCTGTCCGATACGCCGCTGCTGCCTGGCCTTGACGGGCGCAAGATGAGCAAGTCTTACGGCAACGCCATCAACATCTCCATGACCGCCGAGGAGACCGCCAAGCGCATCAAGAAGAGCCAGACCGACGGCGAGCGTATGATCACGTTCGATCCCGAGGCGCGCCCTGGCGTATCCGGCCTGCTCTCCACCGCCGCGATCTGCACCGGCCGCTCCGAGGTCGAGATCGCCGAAGAGATCGGCATGGGCGGCTCCGGCCAGCTCAAGAAGTACGTCACCGAAAGCGTGAACGAGTACTTTGCCCCCATCCGCGCCCGCCGCGAGGAACTGGTCCAGGATATGGACTACGTCAAGGACGTCCTACGCGAGGGCAATCGCCGTGCCAACGAGGTCGCCGAGGCGACGCTCGCCGAGGTACGCGAAGCCATGGGAATGGTGTACTAAGCCATCCGGCTCGCGGAAACGCGCCGCGACACGCGAATGGGCCATCTTCACGTGTCCACGCCTTCGACATAGCCAAGGCCTTACGAGGTGGGCGATAATAAGCCCGCCTCGTTTTTTACGTTGTATGGGGGATTGCATGTACCGACTTGTTGCCAGCGATATGGATGAGACGTTTCTCGATGCCGACCACGCCATCCCGGCGTCCAATCTCCGAGCACTCAAACGCATGAGGGAGCTCGGTGTGCTGTTCGTCCCTTCGAGCGGGCGATGGTATTCCTCTATCATGGACAACTTCTCGGGGGAGGCCCGCGAGCTGATCGAAGACGGCTATGTGCTCTCCTATAACGGCGGCTTCATCAACCGCGTGGGAGACCCCACCCCGCTCACCACCTGCGGCCTTTCCAACGAATGCGCGAACGCGATCTATGCAAAGGGGCTCGAACTCGGACTCTGCATGCACGTCAACGTCGCCGACGGCCACGTGTTCGTGAATGACGCACCCACACGGGAGCGCGACTATCTGGAATCGATCACCGGGGTCACTCATTTTCGCGGATCTGACCATCCCGACCTCTCATTCCTTGAAGGCCGTGGCATCGTGAAGATCCTGTACGTCGACTGGGACTTCGATGCGCTGCAGGAATTGGGCCGCAAGCTCGCGCCGATGGCCGAGCGACTCGGCGTTGACATCACCTTCTCCTCCAAGCGCTACCTCGAACTCATGCCCGCAGGCGTTGACAAAGGGACGGGGCTCACGCGCCTTGCCGATATGCTGGGAATTCCGATGTCCGAGGTCATCGCCGTTGGCGATTCCGCAAACGACCTCTCCATGATCAAGGCGGCAGGACTGGGCATCGGCGTGGCGAATGTCACCGACGGCGTGCGGCCGTATTGCGATGTCGTTCTTGAAACGGCCGGGACCGACGGCGCGTTCTCCGAGCTCGTCGAGCGATTCCTCGAGCCCTAACGCCCGCATGACGCCGCGTCTTTCTATTTGTAACCCTTGGTTAACTTGTGAAGAGGCCGTGTGCTCGTCGGTCTACGACTTGGGTCTCATAGAATTAGCTATAGTTAACTCAACGAAGGCACAGGCGAATTAAAGACCTTCGACACGAACGTTGCGCCTTCCCTCCCCTCGCGCAACACCTCTTTGGAAAGGCGCCCCGCACATGTGAGGCGCCTTTCTTGACTACAATGGCGGTATCGATCGAAAGTGAGGATGGCATGGCGGACCGGAACACCGACGGATTCTTCAACCGCGTATACGACATGGTGCGCCAGGTGCCCTGCGGCATGGTTGCCACGTATGGTCAGATCGCCAAGCTCGTTGGTGAGCCCCGTCGAGCTCGATATGTGGGATACGCCCTGCACGTCAATCCGGAACCCGGCACCATCCCCTGTCATCGCATCGTATTCGCCGACGGACGCCTCGCGGAGGGGTTCGCCTTCGGCAGACCCGAGGTGCAGCGTGCATTGATCGAGGATGAAGGCGTTGCCTTCCTCGCCAATGGGCATGTCGACCTGCAGGCCTCTCGCTGGCCCGCAGGCCTGGTATGACAAGGGGCGCCAACTGAACTGCGCCCCTTCCCGTATTTGAATCTATGACAGGCAGCCCGCTCAGACGGTCGCCTCGAGCGCGTCCTCTGCACGGTCGACCGTACTTCTGGCCTTGGCGCCCTGTTTGAACCACGTGCGCAGGTCCTCGAGCGTGCTGCCCGCTGCATACACTTTGATTTTGCGACCACCCCTCGTGGTCACCGTGCAGCGGTCGCCGCTCTCGCTGTTCTCGTGCGCCGTGATCTTCTTGAGGTAATCGCGGCGAAACGCCACGACGCGGGCGTTGCTGATCTCGATGAACCAATCGTCGTCGACAAGCGAAGTGCCCGTGGCACCTCGGCTTGCCATCTCCTCGGAGAAGGAGAAACTGAGTTCGCGCTCCTGCCTGCCGATCTCGAGGATGCCGCGGGCGGGCATGCCGAGCATGAGCAGGGGCAGGAACCCCCCCCTATGAACAGGAAGAGGAACGGGACGAGTAAGAGCAAGCGGGCTCCATCTTCGGTGAAAACAGCCATGAAGGCGATCACGAACGAGAAGACGAGGGCCATGCCGTTGAAAACAATCGTCAGCGGCTTGATGGCAGACCAACACAGGCCCGCCTTGGTCATGGGACCGTCGACGGCGTCCGAGACTTCGATGCCCCCTTCCTCCAGACGGGCGAGGAGGTTGAGCGAGCACACCCCCTCGAGGCTTATCGAGCAGAACTCCCGGTCGCCCTCGAACAGGTCGATCCTCATCATCTGCGCGTGAAGCGTTGCACGGGTGATGTTGCCAAACGTCGTCTCCTTGCGGATGCCGAAGGCGTTACGCGAGAGAATGCGCCCACCGTCCACGTCGATACGCGGGATGCTCAGCAAGGCCCAGATAGCCATACCCGCGAGCGCCATGGCATGACCGAACCACACAAGTTCGTGGTCCCACTCGCCCAGCGAGACGCCCTGCCAGACGTAGACACCCAGCATGAGCAGTTCGAACGCGACGGCGCAGCAGGCGATGATCGTGCGGATGGCTGCGGGCATGCGCACCGTGAAGCAATCGAGGCTGTCCGTTGCCTCGCTGCGCTCGCGCGCGCCGCGGCGGGCGACCCATGCAGTGAGCGGGCCGACGATGAACACGGTCATACCGACGCGCAGAATGGATTCGAGCAGATTACTCATAGGGGCCACCGCCTCGGGCTCTGGAGATTAACTGCAGGAAACGCTGCCAGAACGATGGGATGCGCACAACGTAAGGAGCCGCGTATCGGCAAGCGGCGGCATCGCAATCGCCCGGCGAACAGATGATGATCGGCGCCGGGCCAGACGAATTAAACAAAAGGGTGGTCGACGGCGCCCTCGCAGGCGCACCGTCAACCACCCTTCACGTCGCAGCGACCCTACGAGCCGTCCGAAACGAAACGCACTCCGCCAGAGCGCTACCCAATCTTGCGGATGCTCGGGATCGCCCAGGTGATGCCTGCTAGGATCACCATTGCAGCACCGATGAGCACGAAGCACGCGCTTACGCCGATGGCGTCCGCGAACAAGGTCGATGCGACGAGCCCCACGGGCATAGCCCAGCTGCAGACCGCTCCGTACAGACCGAAGACGCGGCCCATGCACTCGGGATCGACGCGCTCCTGCATGAGCGCCATCTGCGGCGCGCTGTACAGCGGACTCGAGACCCCCATCGCGAACGTAAGCCCCAGAAACACAACGAGCGCGGAAGGGGGCACGAGGCCGCCCGCGAGCGTGCCCGCTCCGAAGAGGCCGATGGCCAGCGTGCACGAAAGCGCGCGGTTCTTAAGGCCACCCGTCGCCCCGATCCAGCCGCTCGCCGCGATCATGCCGACCGAGAACGCGATCTCCGCGATAGCCGACTGCGTAGTGGTGCCCCCAAAATGGTCGAACACCATGAGCGGGAACAGCGCGGATATGGGCGAGAACAGGACCGAGAAGGCGAAGCCTATCCAGAGCATGGCGAACAGACCGTGATGGCGTTTGAGCTCGCGGTACCCGTTGGCCGTCTCCAATAGGAAGGCCCGCACCGCGCGGTGCGACGCCTCGGCGTTCTCCTCGGGCGTATGGCGCTCGGGCGCCGGCGTCTTGATGCCGGAGGTCGCCACCGCGATGCTCGCGAGCACCGCGCCGGCGACATCGAGCGCGATCATGAAGGTCAGACCAAACGCCGGGTAGACCACCGCGGCGATGGCGTTGCCGATGATATAGCTACCCGACTGCATGAACTGCAGCATGCCCGCCAGCTTGCCGAGCACCTCGGGCGGGGCGATGAGCGGTGTGAGCGCGTTGAAGGCGGGCGTATGGAGCGTGCTGCCCAGCGCACGGACGAACAGCACCGCCGCCACAACGGCGACAGAGAGGTCGCCCCGAAGCGAGCCGAAGACAAGCGTGAGGCTCACGGCCGCGATGAAGAGATCGGCGCCGATCATGAGACGCTTGATGGACGTGCGGTCCACGATGGTGCCCGCGAAGGCGCCGAGGAGCGCCATGGGCAAGAAGGCCGCCAGGCTCACGAACGACAGGGCGCTCGCGGAGCCGGTGGTGAGGGTGACGTGCCAGATGAGACCCATCTGCAGAATGGAGCTCGTGAGCACGGAGAAGAACTCGCCGATCCAGACGATGGCGAGCGAGCGCTTCCAAGAAGCGCAGGGATTCAGTTGTGTCATGGAATAATCCTTTGATGCGATCGGTGGTATGCAGCGAAGTACCGGTCGCTCACGCGACCGTGGCTAGAGCCAAATCCTCATGGAAGCAAGCATGGTGCAGCTCCCCTTTCCAAATCTCGAGGTAAACCTTCAGCCGTGAGTGGGGCTATTATAGGGACTTGCGAGCCAAGATGCAACAGGAAGACCTCTACGGAGCGTAGATGCCGGGCGCCCCGAACCACTTATGCCATGAGAGACGGCATCCGATTCTCCTTGACTTGGTCTCAATGTGATATCACAATGCAATCAGCAGCCGCACGGACTGCTCGGGGATTCGCCTCCTCCCCATCGCAATCTGGAGGCGGCGCCGGGGCCGTCACGCAAACGCCGGCGCAGTCATGAAAGGAACTCACAATGAGCGTGGAAAAGCAACTCAAGGCCAAGTCGGGCTACGGCATGCTCGTCGCCGTGGCGGTGGCGCTCATCGCCATCATCGGCCTCTTTATCTGGAGCACCATCGGGCTCGCGAGCACACCCGACGGCGTCGACGCGCCCGCAGCCTACGGATGGGGGCTCGGCCTCAGCATCCTCGCGTTTTGCCTGTGGTTCATCCCGCTCAACGGATTCTTCTCGCTGCAGCCCGGCCAGGCGCGCGTGTGCATCCTGTTCGGCAAGTACGTGGGCACCGTCCGCGACGAGGGCTTCTTCTGGGCCAACCCGTTCTTTAGCAAGAGCATGGGCGGATCGGCCGGGATCGGCGATATGATCGAGCTCGAGATGAGCGATTCCAAGGCCGCCAAGGCCGCGGCGCAGAAGGCCGCCAAGGGCAACCCCACCACCATCTCCACCCGCGTGCGCACCCTGAACGGCGAGCGCCTGAAGGTCAACGACAAGATGGGCAACCCCATCGAGATCGCAACCGTCGTGGTGTGGCACGTCGCCGATACCGCCAAGGCGCTCTTCGACGTGGACGACTACCAGAGCTACGTCTCCATGCAGGCCGAAACCGCGCTGCGCCATGTGGCGAGCGTGTACGCCTACGACCATCTTGAGGACGAATCCGACGCATCCGGCGCCATCACCCTGCGCGCCAACGTCGAGGAGGTCTCCGAGGCCCTGCGCCGCGAGCTGACGATGCGCCTGGCGCCCGCCGGCGTCGAGGTCGACGACGCACGCCTCACGCACCTCGCCTACTCCCCCGAGATCGCCCAGGCGATGCTGCGCCGCCAGCAGGCCGAGGCCGTCATCGCCGCGCGCAAGAAGATCGTCGAGGGCGCCGTCTCCATGGTCGACATGGCCGTTAAGGAGATGGCCGCGGGTGGCACCATCGAGCTGGACGACGAGCGCAAGGCGCAGATGGCCAGCAACCTCATGGTGGTGCTCTGCGGTGAATCCGAGGCGCACCCGGTCCTGAACGCAGGTTCTCTGTACTAACCACCCAACCTCAGTTTAGGGACAGTCCCTAAACTGAGGTTTTGATACGCTTGGAATCGTTCCAGTTACACGCATCTCAGCTCGATAAGAAAGCACGTCATGGCACGCAAGCAATACCCCCTTCGCATAGACCCCGCCATATGGGAGGCCGTCCAACGCTGGGCGGACGATGAGATGCGCAGCGCCAACGGCCAGGTGGAGTGGATCTTACGCGACGCTCTCAAGCGTGCGGGAAGACTGCCAAAGAAGGAGAAACCACACAATGCATCCGATGGGCAGGTAGACAGCCTGTAGCCGCAACCCGCCAATCGATGTACACCCCCTCGAAAGCACATCGCTTTCAAGGGGGATTATTTACGTCTCTGAACAATAATGGACGCACCCAAGGCAGACGCGGACGAGGAGACCAACATGACCGCGGACATCCTGGTCGTCGAAGACGACGCCGACATCAACGAGATCATCTCCACCCAGCTCTCACGAAATGGGCACACCTGCACGCAGGCGTTCTCCGGGACCGAGGCGCTCATGCGACTCGACCCCAATGGCGGCCTGCTCCCCTACGACCTCGTCATATGCGACCTCATGCTCCCCGGGGCCACGGGCGAGCAGATCATCGACAGCGTGCGGGGGGCTGATTCCGCGCTGCCCGTGATCGTCATCTCGGCGAGGACCTCGACCGCCGACCGGGTGGAGCTGCTCAAGCTCGGTGCAGACGACTACCTCACCAAGCCATTCGACCTTGATGAGCTCGCAGCACGCGTCGAGGTGCAACTCCGGCATAGGTCGAAGCAACGCGGACCACGCACGAACGAGAGCAGAATGCCGCACGAGAAAGCCAGCGGCACGCTCGTCTTTCGCGACTGGATGCTCGAACCCTCTTCACGTACCTTCTTGGTGGCGGGCTCCCCGCTTCAACTCACCCGCATCGAGTTCAACCTCCTCGAGGCCATGATGCGCCAGCCCAGGCGCGCCTTCTCGAAGCAGAATCTCTTTGAGGCGGCCTGGGGTGAACCCTATGCCGGCGATGACAGCACGGTCACGGTCCATATATCCAACATCCGCGCCAAGCTCAAGCCGTCGGGCACCGACGCGTACATAAAAACCGTCTGGGGCATCGGCTTCAGGCTCGACGAGGATGAGCGCTAACCCACCACGCTGAACTTTACCCTTTCTTTAGAGTTGCTTCGGACTTTATCAAGAGATGGACCGCATCCTTGTAATCAAGTTGATGCTGAACTGCAAGGAGGCACCATGAACATCATCGAAACCCATGCGCTCTCGCGCGTCTACGGCAAGAGGCGCGCCGTCGACAGCCTCGACATGTGCGTCGCTGCCGGCGAAATATACGGATTCGTGGGCAAGAACGGCGCAGGCAAGTCGACCGCGATGAAGATGATCGCGGGGCTCGTGCGCCCGACCTCGGGCTCCGTAGAACTCTTCGGAGCGCAGAGACGAGCGCGCGAGGGGTTCTCCCGCGTCGGCGCACTCATCGAGGACCCCGGCATCCTGCCGACGTTCTCCGCACTCGAGAACCTCATGTGCAAGGCGCTCGCCCTCGGCGTCGTCCGCCCCAATGCGCACTGTCGCGAACTACTGGAGCTTGTCGGCCTTGCCGACACGGGAAGCCTGCGCGTCAAGAAATTCTCCCTGGGCATGAAGCAGCGCCTGGGACTCGCACTCGCGCTCGTGGGCGGACCGGACCTGCTCCTGCTCGACGAGCCATTCAACGGGCTGGACCCCGAATCGACGAGGGCCATGCGCGGCGCCCTTGTACGTCTCAACCGGGAACGGGGCGTGACCATCGTTATCTCAAGCCACGTCCTCGACCAACTCGACCGCATGGCGACGAGTTTCGGTGTGATCAGGTCGGGCCGCATGGTGCGCGAGCTCTCCATGGACGACCTGCATCGGGAGTGCGGCAACTCCATCCGCATTAGGACGAATGACCCCGCACGAACGCTCGCGATACTGGAGGAGGCGCTGCCGGGGACGGCACTGCGCGCGGAGCCGGACGGGTCGATTCTCGCGAGCGCAGCCGTACGCCACGCCGCCATGAGCTTCGGGGGCGCCGCTGTCGCCCCCATGGCGCCCTCCGCGGAGGACGTGGCAAGGGCCCTCAGTGAGCATGGCCTGCTCATCCTCGAGCTCAGTCACGTCGAACGCGACATCGAGGAGTACTTCGTCGAGCTGATGGGCGGGCCGGATGCTTAGTCCAACGCCCCTCCCGAGCGCCTTTGCGCCGTCCACGCTCATGCCCGCATGGCCGCCGACACTTGGTCGGCTCGCACCAGCCATCAACCTCCTCATCGACATCGCGCTCGTCGCGTTCCTCGTCTACATCCTCGTCGCCGCCCGGAAAGGCAGGTAAACCATGTTGAATCTCCTTCGCTCGGACCTCTATCGCTGCACGCGCTTCCGTGGGTTACGCGGACCCCTGTGGCAGTATCTCTCCGTCGTCCTCGGCGTCGCGATCCTCGAGGTCGGGCTTAACGCCCTCACCATCTCTCAGGGACTCGGTGAACTCGAAGCGATCAGCGTACACGAATCCCTCGCCACGCCCTCAGTGTTTTTGGACTGGTCCATGTTCGGCTCCGTCTCCGTCGTGGCCTTGGCGAGCGCCTACGGCATGGTCGAGTGGATATTCGCCGATCTGAATGACGGCTATGTCAAATCGCTCGTCTCATCGCTCGCCGGGCGCCTGTCATATTTCACGGAGAAGGTCGTGTTCTCGGGCATCTGGGCGGTCATGATGCTCATCGCGGGCATCGTGTGCCACCTCATCTGCATGCAGCTGCTCCTCACCCTTCCCCTGGGCCTCTCCTTCACCTCGTTCGACGGGACGGCCGAGTTCGCGCTGTGGCTGCTCGGAGGCTGGCTCGCCGTGTGGGCGCTCACGGTGATCCCGCTTTCCGTCGTCCTGCTCTTCCGCAAGAAGCTGCCCGCCTACACCCTCACGTTCATCCTGATCATGGGCGTCGTCCCCGTCGCGCTCATGTTCGCGGCCAATATGGGGGTGCAGGCCGCTCCCGTGTTTGAGCCGCTGTTCTCCGCCCTCACCGGCATCGCGAACTGGATGCCAAGCATGGTCATCGCCGCCTTCAAGCTCGGGGCGGGAGCCATGTTCGATCCAGCGCAGACCTTGCCGCTCATCGGCGCCGTCCCCACGTGGCTGTGGGGTGCGTTGGCGGGCCTCATGTGGACCGCCATCGGCGGCGGCGCGCTTCTCCTCACCGCAAGCAGGCGAGACCTGTGATCCGCGGGTGCTCGATGAGTCGCCGCTCAGGCCCGCCCTCGAGTCCGCACCGAGACGGCGACGAAACCCGACTATCCTATCTTTAAGCTCCCCGCCGCCCACCTGCTCGTCAGGGGGGCGGCACGACATCAAGGAGGCACCGTGTCCCCAGGCGCACTCGCCGTACTCATGCTCATCATCGGCGTTCTCGCGGGCGCGCTCATCACGACTGCGGCATATGCACCCGAGCTCCGCCGAATCTCGCGGCTGCTCGACGCGCGTCGGGACGGCAGCGCGTCCGCCAACGCGCGCGTCACCATCGGCTCGCGCGCCCCAGGAGTCGCCGAGCTCGCCGAGGCGATCAACCGAGAGCTTGATTGCGCCATGCGCTCGCATATAGATGGCATGAGAGCCCAGCGGGACTTCCAACGCGACCTCTCCGCGCTCTCGCACGACATACGGACCCCGCTCACCGGGGCAAAGGGCTACCTGCAGCTCGCCGCAAACGAGGCGGACCCCGCGCTCAAGCGGCAGCGCATCGACGCCGCGGTCGAGCGCATCGACCGGACCTCCGAGCTTCTTGACGCGCTCTTCTCCTACACCAAGGCGAGCGACCCCGACCTCGTTCTCAATGCCGAGCCCATCGACGTGCGCGAAATCGTCGAGCAATGCCTGCTCGGCCACTATCCGGATTTCGAACGGCTCGGATGGGAGCCGGTCGTAACGGGGACCGGAGCTCCGCGCATCACAGAGGCCGACCGGCAGGCGCTGGGGCGCATCGTGGAGAACCTCGTCGCGAACGCGCTGAGACATGGAAGCGGCGCACCCGAGCTCCGCATCGCGGCGGCGCCCGAACAGACCATCCTCTCCATCTCGAACCCCATCGAACGTCCCGATGAGCTGGATGTGGAGCATCTCTTCGATCGGTTCTACAGGGCAGACTCCGCACGGCGCGGCGGGGGGTCGGGGCTCGGCCTGGCGACGTCGGCGAAGTTGGCCGAGGCCATGGGGATGTCCCTCGAGGCGAAGGCGGATGGCGGCCGCCTCACCATCGAGCTCCGAAGCCACCAAAGCCGATGAACAATGTGGACTGTAAAACCTGCAGATCAGAAGCGTGTATAAAGCCTTTTGGCAGCGCGATCTGACCCCTCGGGGACGCGGTATAAAGACCTTTGATGGTACGATTTGCCCGTCAATGCCATGGTGACTCTCGACAAGGGTCACCCCGATCCGCAAGGAGCAAGCGCATGGAGCTGGGCTCTCACATCAAGGAGCATCGCACGGAACTCGGACTGTCCCAGGACGACCTGGCGGAGCGCATCTACGTGTCGCGCCAGACCATCAGCAACTGGGAGTGCGGCCGCACGTATCCTGACGTCCAGAGCCTACTCTTGCTCTCCAACGTGTTCGGGGTGACCGTGGACTCCCTCATCAAAGGAGATGTGGAAACCATGGCACAGGTAATGAACGAAGCGGTCAAGAAGTACAACACCCTCTCCACGATCACGGTCGTGAGCGCGGTCGTGTTTTTGGCGCTGAGCGCGTGGGCGGCTTTCCAGTTCGAATGGGGCTGGGGCGCCCACATCGCGCCCACCGCGGCGTTCGCCGCAGTGGCGCTTGTCGTGATGCTCGTGGCGTTCGTGTATCTGGAGCGTATGAAGAAGCAGCACGACCTCGTCACCTACCGCGAGGTGTTGGCGTTTAGCCGGGGTGAGCAGGTCGAGCGCGACACGCTCGAGGGACGTCGCGAACGCGAGATGAACCCTTGGGTCAAGGGCGCCCGCAACGGCGTGCAGATCATCATCGGCGCCATCGCCGGCGGCCTCGTGGGTGTTGGCATCGGCATGCTCGCCAAGATGTTGAGCTAGGTAGATCTGCAGACCGGATGGCCTTTCGCCGGCACGATCGCCCCCATTCCCGCCCCTCGTGGCAGAATGGGGGCGATTCTCGTTGAGGAGGCCCCATGAACGCAACCGCGCGCACATTGCTCATCGCCGCAGCCGCCATCGCCGCCGCATGTTGGGCGGTCCCCGCCTTCCTGGTCGGCGCCGTCCCACCCGATGCGGGGATGTTCGCCATGATGGCGCTCCTCTACGCCCTTCTCCCGATCACCGCGGTCGCCCTCGGCATGCTCGCCGCGGGCTCCGCGCGAACGCTCTTCTGGTTGCCCGCGGCGCTCGGGGCCGCCTTCGCCCTCCTGTTCCCCCCGCGGTCGAGGGCAGCCAGGATATCGCGTTCTACGGCATCGCCTACGCTGCAATCGGCTACGCCGCCATGGCCCTGCGCACTTGGACGATTGCTCGACAACATCGCTAAGCCATCGCCCCGCAAGCCTCCACAAGCCAGATCTCCCCGCGGCGATGGCACGCATCGCAGCAACAATCATGCAGGTAAACCCCGTGCAAAACAATTTTAGCAGCGCCCGGCAAGCCATGCCGCATATGATGTACAACAGATTCGATAGCGCACCCGATGTGTTCGCGGGACGCTCCTTCACGACCGGGAGGTGACGATGGACATCAGCAACCAGATCAAGACGCGGCGCGAGGCGATGGGCCTCTCGCAAGAGCAACTTGCCGAGAAGCTCTATGTATCGCGTCAGACGATCAGCAACTGGGAGCGGGACAAGACGTATCCGGACGTCCAGAGCCTGCTCATGCTGAGCGTCCTGTTCGACACCTCCATAGACACGCTCGTGAAGGGAGACGTGACCGTTATGGAAGAGGCAGTCGAAAGAGATCGCAAGCGCATGGGAACGCGGATGCTATGGCTGGCCGTGCTGATGCTCGCGTTGCTGGCGGTGGCGTTCGCACTGATACTGTCGCCGGCGTTTAACTGGATGGAGGGCACCTGGGGCGCCGGCGTCGCCGCGGCTGCGGCGTTCCTGCCGGCGATAGCGGCGCTTGTTGTCGCAACCGTCCTCGAGCGCATCAAGCGCGAGAACGACCTGGTGACATACCGCGAGATCCTCGCCTTCATGAACGGCGAGGCGAACATCGAGCGCGATCCGCGGGTACTCCCCCGCCGCGCGTGGCCGACGAAGCATCGACTGGCGTACGACTTGCTGACTTTCATCGCCGCGGCCGCCATCGGCGGAGCACTCGGCTTTGCCGTGTGGGGGCTGCTGAACTAGAGGCAGCATCTGCCGAAGTCCGCATCACGCGCGTCAAGAATCAGCGCTTTTGGGCGGCGGCGTTGCGCTCGTGATGCGGACTCGAAGGTGCCCGCAGCCGAAGACTTCAAATTGACGGCAAGCACTAGCTTGAGGCCCGCTCCACGCCGGCAATACAGCACCACCCAGCAAAATGCGGGCGGCCCCGGCACACCCGAGGCCGCCCGCTTCATTCAGACGGATGTCTTCGAACGCCTCTACTCCCTATCGCCGCATGCAGCCGCATCATTCTCATCGTCATCGTCGATAACGATAAGGGCGATAGCGGAGCCCAAGCTACCGACGACCCACGGGAGCCAGAACAGGCCGCCGATCCCCTCGGACGCATCCATGGCAGCACCGACGAACAGCCAGATGAGCGCGATGATGGTGGAGGCGAGCATGATCACGACGCAAGCCCTCTTCTTGCGCGCCGCTGTACGGCGATACTTGGGATTGCACGCGCGCAGATACGCCTCGCGGCTCTGGGGATCCAGCTGCGACAGCTCCTCCGCACTCAATTCGACCGTCTCGAGCCACTCCTTGTTGTACTCCGCGACATCCATGCGGCCCCACAGCATGCCCCAGTGGACAATCACCCCAACACCGACGGCGACCAGGACCATCATCAGCGTGTCGCCATATACCTGGACGTTCGCCTCCACCTCAAACAGCGCCGATACGGCGATGCCAAGAAGGATGATCGCGATACCCGAAACGATCGCGATCGAAGCACGACGACGCTCTGCCGCCTTTTGCTCTGCGGTGTAAAAGTCCGCAACATACGGATGGGCTTCCACAAAAGCCGCGTGCTCCATGCCGGATGGAATAAGGAATCCCAAGCCAGCGGCAACGAGCGCGAACAACGCCATGAGGACGATTCCGTCTGAGTGCAGGACCTCATCGGTGAAGACCGCGGCGGCGACCCCCAGGATGATGAGCGCCACACCGAGTGCGACCTTGCGGGCAAATGCGACCATGTGCTCGTCATAGCCGCATACATCCGTGTTGGGACCGACGGGGATCGCGGGCACAAAGGCGGATCCGATGTCGGACAACGAGTTCCGCCCGTGCGGAGCCTCGACGCGGACGACGGCGTTCCCATCGTTTTGCACGCCATCCGCGGCGCTCTGGCTCACGGCCGCGCGGCGCGACACGTCACCCTGCACCAGGTCATCGAGCGAGCACTCGAAGATCTGGCACATTTTGATGAGCTTATCCATCTCCGGGTAGGACTTCTCGGCCTCCCACTTGGTGACGGACTGGCGGGATACCCCAAGCAGCATGGCGAGCTGCTCCTGGGTCATGTGGCGCTCGGCGCGCAGATACTGAAGGTTGGTACGGAAGCTCATAGTAGGTCCTCTCGTTGGCTGGAAGCGGGCACGCGGGCGTCGTGATCTTGGCTCACGGCGACGGCGCGGGCGCGGCATCCCAGCGTTCGGTGCTTTCCTGCCGGCGACTTACACACTACGGTAGCCACATGGCCGAAACCACCAACTTGAGGCTTCATTTTACGCAACCTGCAGGCACCCTATGGTTGCAAACCGCAGGTAGATTGAATGGACGTCAAATTATTGGGAGCTTGCATCACCTGTGAACTCAAACGGTCCCCGCCGATGTTACGACCCGTTGCTTGCGGCAACGGGCCATCTGCGGGCAGCATTGCGGTAACGTAGGAACCGGGCGAGAGAAAGGATCCGCCATGCTGAACGAGAACATCCAGGTCCTCAGGAAATCGAAAGGGCTATCGCAGGAGGAGCTCGCGCTCAAGCTGAACGTGGTGAGGCAGACGGTTTCCAAATGGGAACGCGGGCTCTCGGTGCCCGACGCGGAGATACTCGTCGCCCTCGGTGAGACGCTCGACGTGCCGGTGAGCAAAGACGAGGCGCGAGGCGATGGGGCTCTCCCAAGAACAGCTCGCCGAGAAACTCTACGTGTCGCGTCAGACGATCTCGAACCGGGAGCGGGACAAGACGTATCCGGACGTCCAGAGCCTGCTCATGCTGAGCGTCCTGTTCGACACCTCCATAGACACGCTCGTGAAGGGAGACGTGACCGTTATGGAAGAGGCAGTCGAAAGAGATCGCAAGCGCATGGGAACGCGGATGCTATGGCTGGCCGTGCTGATGCTCGCGTTGCTGGCGGTGGCGTTCGCACTGATACTGTCGCCGGCGTTTAACTGGATGGAGGGCACCTGGGGCGCCGGCGTCGCCGCGGCTGCGGCGTTCCTGCCGGCGATAGCGGCGCTTGTTGTCGCAACCGTCCTCGAGCGCATCAAGCGCGAGAACGACCTGGTGACATACCGCGAGATCCTCGCTGTCCGCAATGCAGACAGGTGCTTTACAGCCACAAGCGCGATAGTTTCAACAACAAGATGCAGTGCCCCAGAGCCCCTAGCAGTCGACGATGGTCTTGCCGATCATGATGTTGAGGATCTCGACGTCGGTATCCTTCATGCCAACGCGGCCCACATAGCCCATGCTGGCGATCGTCTCTTCCACCGTATCCTGAATCAGGCCCTCGCCGGCACGGAAGCCGCGGCCCTGCATGGCCATATCGTGGCCCAGAATCGCCGCATCAACGGCAGCGGAAATCTTAGCGGCGCAGCTTGCCTTGGCGCCATCGCACACGATGCCGCCCACGTTACCGAGCGTATTGGAGACCGTCGCGCCGATCTGCTCGCGCGTGCCACCGCACAGCCAGGTAATCGCCGCGCCGGCACCGCACGCAGCGCAAATAGCACCGCAAAACGCCGAGAGCGCACCAATATAGCTCTTGATATGCACGGCAATAAGATCAGACAGCATCACGGCGCGCACCAGGCGCTCGTGGTCGCAGCGCAGGTAGTCGGCATATTCCATAACGGGCAACGCACAGGTAATACCCTGGTTGCCCGAGCCGCACACAATGGCGACCGGTAGCGCACAGCCGTTCATACGGGCGTCAGACCCGGCGGCCGCACGCGCACGCGCACGGCAGGCGACATCGTCGGCGCGAGCGCCCAGCAGCGTACGGCCCACCTCGGCGCCCCAAGCGTTCGCCAAGCCCTCGGCGCTAATAGCGCCGTTCAGCTCAATCTGACGCTCAACGGCAGCGCGGGCGCCCTCGATGTCGCCGTCCTCGATAAAGTCAATGATAGACTCAATCGACATGGGCGTATCGGCGGCACGCTCGGCCACGACGCGCTCGGCGCAGGCGGCACACTCCCCCGCCGACTTGCCACACACCGGAATGCCATCGAGTGTATGGCACGTAACATTGGTGTGATGGTCGGTGATCTCGACGACCGCAGTGTGACCTCCGGCCGTGGCAGTCACCTTAATGTAGAGGTTGGGCACACCCTCGACAAGCGACACATCGCAGTAGTCGGCATCGGAGAGCAGCTCGGTCACGCGAGCACGGTCTGCATCGCCAACACTCTCGAGCACCTCGAGCGCGCTCTCGGCGTCACCGCCCACGGCACCCAGCACGGCCGCGGCCTCAATACCGTGCATACCGCCCGAGTTGGGCAC
Source organism: Coriobacteriaceae bacterium (assembly GCA_025757745.1). Classification (NCBI taxonomy): domain Bacteria; kingdom Bacillati; phylum Actinomycetota; class Coriobacteriia; order Coriobacteriales; family Coriobacteriaceae; species Coriobacteriaceae bacterium. The sequence goes on along the minus strand of CP107217.1, from coordinate 1,008,460 downwards.
GGTCACGCTCTTTACGTTCTTGATGATGTTGCCTGAGCAGGCAACATCCATATGTTCGGGTTCGCAACCGAGCGTCTGGCTCGCCAGCGCCGCCGCATAGGCAACGGCAATGGGCTCGGTGCAGCCGAGCGCACAGACAAGCTCGCGGTTCAAAACATCACAAAACGCGGTATCACGGATGGAATCGGTAGGCATAGGTATCTCCTACATGTATAACGGGTTGCTCTCGCAAGTATCAACTTCTCCATTTGATAACAAGGCACCAAAAACCGCAAGTCGAGTTCCGGCAGACGGCCGCCAGAAGCAAATTGGCGGCATTTTTCGTGATGGGCTGATGTTCGCATCCGCTAAAGCGTTTGACCAAAAAACGCCCGAGTGTTTAGGCAAAAGACGCGCTATCATGCAGTCGAACGCGGTAAAACCTTTAGCAATTCCGCCGCACGGACCAGAGAGGAACCACTCATGAAGATCGGTATCGGCAACGACCACGCCGCCGTCGAGCTCAAGAACATCATTTCCGAGCACCTGAAGGAGCGCGGCTGCGAGGTCGTGAACTTTGGCACCGACACCTCCGAGAGCTTTGATTACCCCATCGCCGGCTACAAGGTGGGCAAAGCCGTAGCCAACGGCGACGTCGATCTGGGCATCCTGATCTGCGGCACCGGTGTCGGGATTAGCTTGGCCGCCAACAAGGTCGAGGGCGTTCGTGCCGTCGTGTGCTCCGAGCCCTTCAGCGCCAAGCTCTCGCGCATGCACAACAACACCAACGTGCTCGCCTTTGGCGCCCGCGTCGTGGGCTCCGAGCTCGCCAAGATGATCGTCGACGAGTGGCTCGATGCCGAGTTCGAGGGCGGCCGTCACGAGCGTCGCGTCAATCTCCTCAACGAGATCGACCAGACCCGCGGCCTCAAGGTCGTCGACGAAGCTTAAAGACCTACAACGCCATACGCCAACGAAAACCCCCGTCCGGAACGCAATCCGGGCGGGGGCTCTTTATTAGATTATTGGTGCATACCTAGAAATCTACCTTTCGCAGTCCATGTGCGACAAAAGGTAGATTTCTAGCCATGTCCCAAAAATCTACTGGGATAAAAAGGCGCCGCGGATGGAGTTCCGCTGCGCCTAAGCCACACGCTAACAGCTTTAAGGAGTCAAAGCTGGTTTAGCCAAAGAAGCGCTTGATCTCGATCTCGGCGTTCTCCAGGCAATCGGAGCCGTGAATCACGTTGGCGTTGACATCGACAGCGAAGTCGCCGCGGATGGTGCCGGGGGCAGCATCAAGCGGGTTAGTAGCGCCCATAAGGGTGCGCATCTTGGAGACAGCAGAAAGACCGGAAACGACCATCTTGACGACCGGACCGCTCGTCATAAAGTCGCAGAGACCGCCAAAGAAAGGCTTGTCGGCCAGATGAGCGTAGTGCTCCTCGACGGTAGCGCGCTCGAGCGTGGTCATCTCCATGCACTCGATGACAAGGCCGCTGCGCTCAATGCGAGTAACGATCTCGCCGATCTTGCGATCGCGCACGGCGTCGGGCTTAATCATGATGAAGGTCTTCTCGATAGCCATAAGGTAGCCTTTCAAGTAGGTTCGCGCGTGCCCAAGTCCCATTCCGGCACTCGCCTGGACTGCATCGTAACAGAGTTTTAGCTGCAGTTAAACAAAAAACTGTTTATTGAAGCGCTGCAATTAATTGAAGCGTTCTATATGTGTCACTTCTGTTTCGAAGCCCGACTAGAGTACCATCCGACTGTCCATCAACCGCACCGAACCGAGCGGACGGTCGGTTGCCGCCTGTGAACGTACCCCCCTTCACAACCTGTCCAAAGGTCCTACAGAAGTTCTCGACAAGCCCCTCCCCCATTACAACAAAATACAGACGCCCACATCAGCAGACGCCCGTAAGAAGCAAAAACGATTTATCAATAAATGGCCAATAAGCCTCAAGCAAACCCTTACTTTGCCCCGTGGCCCATCTCGACGACCTTGGTCAGCGACCCAAACACGCGCTCGTCGGCCACGAGCTGTACCTCGGCACGCTCCAGCTGGACGGCAACGGCGGCAGGAGCGGTACCGCCCTCGGTCGTGCGCGCAGCGACAATCGACGGGATATCGAGCGCCTCGGTAATATCGCGCTCAAAGAGCGGGCTTGCCTCCTGGAACACCTCGAACGGCAGGTCCTCAAGATTGCAGCCGCGCTTCTCGCACATCAGGACCAGATGGCCCACCACGGCGTGCGCCTCGCGGAACGGCAGACCACGCTTAGACAGGTAATCGGCAACATCGGTGGCGGCAAGGTGTCCCACGCCGCACTCGCACGCCATGGCATCCTCGTTGACGGTCCAAGTCGAAATCATACCGGCCATAACCGACAGGCACTGCATGAGCGTATGGGCGGTATCGAGCGCGCCCTCCTTGTCCTCCTGCAAGTCCTTGTTATAAGCAAGCGGCAGGCCCTTCATGGTCACCAGTAGCTGCACCAGGTTGCCGTAGACGCGGCCGCTCTTGCCGCGGATCAGCTCGGCAAAGTCGGGATTTTTCTTCTGCGGCATGATGGACGAGCCGGTGGAGTAAGAGTCGGAAAGCGTGATAAAGCCAAATTCGGAGCTCGACCACAGCACGATCTCCTCGGAAAGACGCGACAGATGCATGGCCATAACGGAGCCAGCGTAATGCAGATCGAGCAGGAAATCGCGATCGGAAACAGCGTCGAGCGAGTTAGGGATCACACCCGCAAAGCCAAGTTCGGCAGCCGTCATCTGGCGATCGAGCGGATAGCTCGTGCCGGCAAGCGCGGCAGCACCCAGTGGGCAGTTGTCGGCGGCATCAAAGGCGGCCTTCAGGCGCGTAAAGTCGCGCGCGAACATCCAGGAATACGCCAGCAAGTGATGCGACAGCAGCACGGGCTGAGCATGCTGCATGTGCGTGTAGCCAGGTAGAATCACTTTTTCGTACTTCTTAGCGGCATCCACCAGCACACGGCGAAGCGAAAGATTGGCCTCCATGAGCTCCTTGGCGAGCGCCTTGACGCCCAGGCGCGTATCGGTCGCAACCTGGTCGTTGCGCGAACGTCCGGTATGCAAGCGCTTGCCCGCCTCGCCGATGCGGCGCGTCAGCTCGCTCTCGATGGACATATGAATGTCCTCGTCGTTGATGTCGAAGGTGAAGTTACCGGCATCGATATCCTGCTCAATTCCGATCAGGCCCTCGGAGATCGCCTGCTCGTCCTCGGCACTGATGATGCCCTGGGCGGCCAGCATCTTGGCATGTGCCTTAGAGCCGGCGATATCCTGCTTATAAAGATGTTTGTCGACCGGCAGCGACGCGCCAAACTCCTGCGTGACCTCGGCCACGCCCGCCTCAAAACGACCGCCCCAAAGAGCCATGGAACCGTCTCCTTTCATCAAATACCTAAACAAGCGCCCAAAGCAAGGCACCCTGTCGCTAAAGCGATTTATCAACCGCTAGTTTTGCACATTCCCCACCGTGCGCGGGTCCATGCAGCTAATTTGCAAAGAAGTGACGCACCTGGCACTTGGCGCCCAACGTCTCCCTCCGGATGTTGCCCTGCGAACCATCGATCCAGGCCTTCAGGCTCATAGGGACGTCCTCGACCCTTGCAGCATCGAACTCGGGCGCGAGGGCAAGTAAAGCATGCGCGATAGCATTGAACATAATGGATACTCCTCATATATATAGGCGCAGAGCCGCCAAATTGATAGAAGGAGCCCCGCCGGACAACCCCGGCGGGGCTCGGACTCAGCCGCAGACGCGGCATCATATATGCGGGCGGAACGTAGGGGCCACCGATGTTAAGAAGTGTCAGCAAGCATAACGAAAGGTAGGGACCCCGTGCGCCCGTTATGTATCACGCGGATGGGCCGCGCGGATACCAAGGGAAGGAGGCGCTAGGCCTGGGCGGCAGCAGAGCTGGGGCCCTGGACCTTTGCCCACGTCTTGAGCGACAGCGTATCGATCTCGATAAAGCCGGCGCTGGCCTTCTCGTCAAACGTGGTGTCGCGGTCGTAGGTAGCCAGACCGTAGTCGTAGAGGCTAAAGGGGCTCTTGCGGCCGACAACGTGGCAGTTGCCCTTAAAGAACTTCAGACGGACAGTGCCGGTCACGAACTTCTGGGTATCGGCCATAAAGGCATCGAGCGCGTTTTTGAGCGGGCTGTACCACTGGCCGTTGTACACGGCGGTGGCCCAATCCTGCTCGAGCTTGATCTTGGTCTTGAGCAGGTCGCCCTCAACGCAAATGTCCTCGAGCGCCTTGTGGGCGGTGATGAGCGTCAGGGCTCCGGGAACCTCGTAGCACTCGCGGCTCTTAAGGCCCACCAGGCGATCCTCGACCAGATCGAGGCGGCCAAAGCCATTGTCGCCGGAAATCTTGTTGAGGGCGATGACGATCTCGGAGAGCTTCATCTTCTTGCCGTCGACGGCGACGGGCTTGCCGGCCTCAAACTCAATCTCGGTATACGTCGGGGTGTCGGGCGTGTCCTCGGGATTCTTGGTCATAACCCAGGCGTCATCGAGCGGCTCGTTCCAGGGATCCTCCAGGTGGCCGCACTCAATGGCACGACCCCACAGGTTATCGTCGATGGAATAGGGGTTGTCATTGGCACCCTCGGGAACCGGCACGTTGTGGGCGTGAGCATAGGCGACCTCGTCGGGACGGCACTTCAGATCCCACTCGCGAACCGGGGCGATAACCTTAAGCTCGGGGTCGAGGGCCTTGACGGCAGCCTCAAAACGAACCTGGTCGTTACCCTTGCCGGTGCAGCCGTGAGCGACGTAGGTCGCGCCAAACTCGTGAGCGACCTCGACGAGCTTCTTGGCGAGCAGCGGACGAGACAGGGCGGAGAGCAGCGGGTACTTGTTCTCATACATGGAGTTGGCGGCGATGGCCTTAGTCAGGAACTCATCGGAGAATTCGTCGCGCAGGTCGAGCACCTGGCAATCGAGAACGCCCAGGTCGAGTGCCTTCTGCTTCTTGGCGTCCAGGCCGGTCTCTTCCTGACCCACGTTGCCGCAGACACAAACGACATCGAGATTCTTCTCGTCCTGGAGCCACTTGACACATACGGATGTATCAAGACCACCGGAATATGCGAGAACGACTTTTTCCTTGCTCATGGCTGTTTCCTTTCGCCCTTGGTAGCTAGTTAGAACATCGGTCAGTTGCAAGTCATTTCAAGGTCAAATACCGTGCAATATCAGGTTAAAAAGCAAAAATCAGCACATACATGCCCTAGAAACATGCAGCAATGTCGTGCTAAAACCCAACGACCTCAAAATGACTCTCTTGAGGCAATTCGCCCCATGCGGACAGAGACGATTGTTATCGTCGTCGGGAAATTGCGCGCTGGCGTCGGATGGCATTGTCTGCAGTGGTGATGATCTTTACGAACTGCATCTGCCTCTCCTTTCACATATCGCCGGGCGCAATTCAAATATCGCAAACGGTACCTTTTCCTCGGTAAGCGGTTGTTTTTCCGTCTCCGTTTTCGATGGTCGCTATATTACGCTAAAGTGCCCGCAGTACAAGCGACAAATTCAAATTTCTGAAAAGTTTTTTCATTACTTTGTGAATCGTGATGCAAACAGGCTTCGTTCCTGCGAAAATACGCCCGATTACTAGTTTATGACTATAACGTCTGAAACAATCTCGAAACGAAAGGCGCGCTTTTATGCAAACTTACGAATCGGACTCCAATATCGGAAACATTAAGATTCTCGCCGTCGACATGGACAAGACGCTGCTCACCGACAAGCGCGTGTTGCCGCAGGGTCTTGATGAGCGCCTGGACAAGCTCGCCGACGCAGGCATTGTATTCTGCCCCGCCAGCGGACGCCCCGCCCCCAAACTCGAGGAAATGTTCGAGAGCATTAAGAACCGCCTTGCTTTTTGTCCCGACAACGGAGCCTGCGTCATCTATCGCGGCAGCTATATCTATAAGAGCAACATCGATGTGGCGCTGTATCAGCAGGTGCTCGCCCGTGCCTCGGAGGACCCGCGTGCCGTTCCCGTCTTGTGCTGCTACGACGAGTTCTATGTGCTCGCCCGCGACCATCAGTACCACGACGAGATCAGCGTGTACTACAACACGATCAACTACGTCGATAGCTTTGAGGGCCTTGATATCGAGTCCAACAAGATTTCGATCTTCTTCCCCGCCTACGATGCCGAGCCAGCGTTTCGCGAGGACTACAGCCCCGAGTTCTCGGACAAGCTCTACGTCACGAACGCCGGGCGCGAGTGGATCGACTTCATGAACCTGGGCGTCGACAAGGGGTCGGGCGTAGCACATCTCTGCGAGCGCCTGGGCATCGATATCGCCGACGCCGCCGCCGTGGGCGATACCTACAACGACATCCCCATGTTGGAGCGCGTCGGGCATAGCTATATCGTGGACAATGCCGAAGAGCATATGAACGCGCATGCCAAATGGCGCATTCCGAGCAACAACGACGGGGGCGTACTGACGCTCATCGACGCCATCTTGGCGGCTCGTTAACGTGGCTCGTCGGACCTGGCCGGGCGAGGCGGGTAAGTTTTTCGCTCGGTCAGGTCCTGGGCTCGCTCGGAAAGCACATTAAGTGCTTTCCGGCTCGTGCGGAATCTACGAAAAACTTACCCGCCTCGCCCGGCCAGGTCCTGCGGTGACTTGCTTGCCGCCAAGATAGCGTCTTGGCGCCTAGATACTTTGGCTGAATTTATTGAACGAAGGACGCTCCTTGTTGATGAGGGGCGTCCTTCTGTTTTTGGTTACTTTGGAACTGTGGTTGCTTTCCTATTTCGCGTCTGCCCAGGTTATGCCGGTACTGGCTTCGGCGATCAACGGTACGCGTAGGTCTACGACGTGTTCCATGACGTCTTGAACCATGGCGGTCAGGCGTTCGACTTCTTCGACCGGGCACTCAAAGTCCAGTTCGTCGTGTACCTGCAGGATCATGTGGGCGGCAAAGCCCTCTTCTTCCAGACGGCGGCTTACGCGGGCCATCGCGATCTTGATGATGTCGGCGGCGGTGCCCTGCATGGGGTGGTTCATGGCCGTGCGCTCGCCAAAGCCGCGGAGCTGTGGGTTTTTGGCCTTGAGCTCCGGAATATGACGACGACGGCCGTACATGGTCTCGGCGTAACCCGTCTGCTTGGCACGCGCCACCACGTTGTCGAGGAACGTGCGCACGCCCGGGTATGCCTCGTAGTAGCGGTCAATCATGTCGCGCGCCTCGGCCATCGAGATATGCAGCGACTGCGACAGACCGTAAGCCTGCTGACCATACACGATGCCGAAGTTCACGGCCTTGGCGCGGCTGCGCAGGTCGGGCGTCACCTCGGACACCGGCACGCCAAATACGCGCGCGGCCGTCTCGGCATGGAAGTCCTCGCCCTCGTTAAAGGCGCGCACCAGATGCTCATCGCCCGAGAGATGCGCCAGCAGACGCAGCTCGATCTGCGAGTAGTCCACTGCCAAAAAGACGCTGCCCTCGCCCGCCGAGAACGCCGTCTTGACGGTGCGTCCCAGCTCCGAGCGCGTCGGAATGTTTTGCAGATTGGGGTCGCTCGAAGACAGACGCCCCGTCGCGGTGATGGTCTGGTTGTACGTGGTGTGCACACGCCCGTCACCACGGCGCAGCGGACCTAGCGTGTCCAGATAGGTCGACTTAATCTTGGACTTCTCACGCCAGTCCAAAATAAGGCGTACGATCTCGTGGTCGCGGGCAAGGTCGCTCAGCACCTTGGCGTTGGTCGAATAATAGCCGCGCTTGGTCTTTTTGAGGCCCTTGGTCGGAAGCCCCATCACATCAAACAGCACGTGCGAGAGCTGCATGGGGCTGCCGACGTTAAAGGTCTCGTCACCCGCTAGGTCGCGAATACTGCGCTCGACATCGGTGATCTGGGTAGCAAGTCCCTCGGACAGACTATGCAGACGGTCGGGGTCTACGAGCATGCCCGCGCGTTCCATCTTGGCAAGCACCGGCACGAGCGGCATCTCGATCCCATCGAACACGTTGGCGGCGTTCTCGCGGGCCATGCGGTCACGCAGCGGTGCGACCAGCGCCAGCGTCAAGGCCGCCGTGCGAGCGGCGGGCGCAGGAGCGTCCTCGCCAGCGCCTTCTGCGCCACGTGCCGCAGGCAGCGTCATCTGCAGATAGGTATCGGCCAGATACGCCTCATCAAACTCGGAGCGGTCGGAATCCAACAGGTAGGCGGCGACAACGGTATCGAAGATGCGCGTGGAATCGACGACCAGCGGATCCATGAGCTCGGGCTCGGAAGAATCGATGGGCGAAAGCTCATGCAGCAGCGCCTTCATATCCGGGCTCGCCACGCGGCCCTCCATAAACAGGCGCGCAAGCACGCCGGCGATCAGGCCGTGGGCAACGTTAAAGCCATCGACCACGGCAGACGCACCGCCGTCGCCCTCCTCAAGAGCAAACAGCCCCTTGGACGTCGCCAGCCACAGCGTGCGCGTCAGACCAAAAAGCGCGCCCTCCTCCTTGTCATCATCCACCACGGCGGCAATCCACTCACCCGCATCAATCGCGCGAGCGATCTCGACGGCAGCGGCAGCAAGCGCCTCGGCATCGTCGGCAGCGGCACGCGAGACGGCGGGCATCTCAAACGTGCTGGAAGCAGCAGCCCCGCCCTCGCCGCTGATCAGCGCCAAGAAACGGTTCTGCATGGCCGTAATGCCGAGCGTGCCCAGCGCCGCAGACACCTCGTCGGCAGAAAACGCCGGGAAGGACGTCGCCTCAAAGTCGAGCTCAACAGGCGCATCGGTGCGGATGGTCGCGACCTTGCGGCTCAGCAGCGCATCGTCGATGTGCGCACGCAGGTTCTCGCCCATCTTGCCCTTAACCTCATCGGCGTGTGCGATGACCTCGTCCAGGCTACCGTACTGCGCAATGAGCGCGCTCGCCTTTTTGGGGCCGATGCCCGGCACGCCGGGGATGTTATCGGACGTGTCGCCCTTCAGACCATAAAAGTCGGGCACGAGCGCCGGCGTAATGCCGTGATACAGATCGTCCACGCTCTCGGGTGTCATGATCGCCACGTCGGACAGGCCCTTACGGGTCGAGACCACGTTGACGTGCTCGGTAACAAGCTGATACATGTCGCGATCACCGGTCACCAGCAGCATATCACAGCCGGCCTGCTCGCCCAGGCGCGCCATAGTACCCAGGATGTCATCGCCTTCCCAGCCCTCGGACTGCAGAATCGGCACGTTGAGCGCGGCGAGCAGCTCCTTGATCATAGGGAACTGCGCGTGCAGATCGGGGTCCATGGGCGGACGCTGCGCCTTATACTGCGGCAGCATCTCCATACGCACGCGCGGCTTGCCCTTGTCAAACGCCACGACGACGCCGTCGGGGTTAAAGGCGTCGATCATCTTAAGAAACATGTTCAGAAAACCAAAGATCGCGTTGGTGGGGCGACCGTCCGGCGCGTTCATGGTCGGCGGCACGGCGTGGAAGGCGCGATGCATGAGCGAGTTGCCGTCGATGACGGCAAAGGTACGGCGCTTTTCAGACATATTGAATACCTCGCTTTGGGCTGGGCACGGTTTGCTCACACCAGTTTACACGCTCCCCGCCCCGCGGCCACCGCACATCAGGCTTCCCTGCCGCCGCGGGCCCGCGCGTGATACGATGGCTCACGGTACATCAACCAGCACGATCGATCCGAAAGGAGCCTGCGTCATGGAGCGTCCCAGCGCATGGAAAAAGTACACGCCACAGCAGATCGAGGAGCTCGAGGAGCTTTGCCGCGGCTATAAGCAGTTTTTGAGTGAGAACAAGACCGAGCGCCTGTGCGTCAAGGCCGGTATCAAGATGGCCGAGGAGGCGGGCTACGTCAATCTGGAGACCGTGATCGCCGAGGGCCGCGCGCTCAAGGCCGGCGACAAGGTGTACGCCGCCAACCACGGCAAGGACCTCATGCTCGTCAACCTGGGCACCGCCCCGCTCGAGCAGGGCTTTAACATCCTGGGCGCCCACGTGGACTCGCCGCGCCTGGACCTCAAGCAGAACCCCGCCTTCGAGGCCGGCGACATGGCTTATCTCGACACGCACTACTATGGCGGCGTCAAGAGCTACCACTGGGTCGCTTCCCCGCTCGCACTCGTGGGCGTCATCTGCAAAAAGGACGGCACCACCGTCGACATCAACATCGGTGACAAGGCCGACGACCCGGTCTTTACCATCTCCGACCTGCTGATCCACCTCTCGAGCGAGCAGATGGCCAAGCCCGCCAAGGACGCCGTCGACGCCGAGATCCTCGACGTGATCGTGGGCGGCCGCCCCGTCAAGTTTGACGAGGACGACAAGGACGCTCCCAAGGAGCCCGTCAAGCAGATGTTCCTGGATATCCTCAAGGAGCAGTACGACGTCGAGGAGGAGGACTTCCTCTCCGCCGAGATCGAGGTCGTGCCCGCCGGCCCCGCCCGTGACATGGGCCTCGACCGCTCCATGATTCTGGGCTATGGCCACGACGACCGTGTCTGCGCCTATCCGTCCATGCTCGCCCAGATCAACGTCGCCAACGTGGAGCGCACGAGCATCACACTCATCGTCGACAAGGAGGAGATCGGTTCCGTGGGTGCCACCGGCATGACGAGCCGCTTCTTCGAGAACACCGTCGCCGAGATCATGACGCTCGCCGGCGAGGATAGCCCGCTGGCCCTGCGCCGCGCGCTCGCCCGCAGCCGCATGCTCTCCTCCGACGTGTCCGCCGGCTTCGACCCGGGCTACGCCGGCAAGTTCGAAACCAAGAACGCAGCCTTCATGGGTCGCGGCCTGTGCTTTAACAAGTACACGGGCAGCCGCGGCAAGGGCGGCTCTAACGACGCCGACGCCGAGTATGTGGCCCTCATCCGCGACATCATGGACGAGGCCGGCGTGGACTTCCAGACCTGCGAGCTCGGTCGCGTCAACGCGGGCGGCGGCGGCACCATCGCATACATCATGGCTAAGTACGGCATGAACGTCATCGACTCTGGCGTTGCCGTCCTGTCCATGCACGCCCTGTGGGAGGTCGCTAACAAGGCCGATATCTACGAGGCCTATCGCGGCTACAAGGCCTTCATCGAGCGCGCGTAACCAACCCTTCATCAGTTGCGGTGAAATACAGACTAAACTGGCCCATAAACGGCCAAAACAGACCGTATTCCACCGCAACTTCCTTTTTGGCAGAGGAGAGTCCATGCTGCAGGTCGTCATTTCGCCCGCCAAGCAGATGCGCGCGGCCCAAGATGCTTTTGAAGTCCTGGGCATTCCACCCTTTGCGCGCGAGACGGCTCGCCTCCACCGCGCGCTGCTAGATATCGAGCGGAATGAAGGCGGCGGCCTGCAAGCGCTATGGAACGTGAGTGACAAACTGTTGGGGCCTTGCCTCAACACCCTGCATGAGTTCGGGCCCATCCTGAAAAACGGCGATCTCGACAATCCCGCACTCGCCCGTCACCTCTCCCCTGCCGTCATGTCCTATCACGGCATTCAATACCAGAGCATGGCGCCCGAGGTGATGGATGCCGCACAACTCGACTGGCTGCAAAACCATCTCTTGATCCTCTCCGGATTGTACGGATGCGTGCGGCCTTTCCATGGCGTTGAGCCCTATCGGCTCGAAATGGGAGCCAAGCTCGCCGTCGACAACGCCCGTGACCTCTATGCGTTTTGGGGCGACAAACTTGCATGCGCCATTGCGCCGACCGGCTCCAACACCACGGTCGTCAACCTTGCCAGCGTGGAGTACGCCAAGGCCGTTCTACCCCATCTCGCAGGCGACGCCACAACCATCACTTGTCTCTTTGGCGAAGGTGTCCGCAACGGCAAGCCCATCCAGCGATCGACCGCCAGCAAAAAGGCACGCGGCTCCATGGTGCGCTGGATGGCGGAAAACAAGGTCGAGGACGCCGCTGGTCTTACCGAGTTCAACCTTGGCTACCGCTATGTCCCCGAGCTCTCGTCCCCAGATAGCCTGGTCTTCATCAACGAGCAGGCATTCTAAATGCGTGTCGCCAGCGCCGAACTCCACCTCGGCATGCTTTCATGATATTCGGTGAACATCCCGCTATTCCGCCAAGCCGTCTGCCTTGGCAATCTCGCTTGTCGAGCCGTCCTGATAGGTAATCTTGACATGCTCCACATCGGACGCCTTGACGCCCGACGGGGGCTCCAGGCGCCATTCCGTCAGGGCGATATCCATGGTCGTGGGCACATCTCCTTGATCTTTGAGCTTCACCGTCAGCGTTTTGAGCGCCGCGTCAAACGTCACGCGTTCGATTTCTTCGCCTGGAATGGACCCACCACTCAGCTGCAACTGCACAAACTCATCGCGCGGGTACCAATAATCGCCCGGAATGGCGAGCGTATTGGCATTACCGCCAGTACTCCTCACCGTCATAATCGGTAGGCTATCATCGGCCTCAAACTCCCAGGCAGTGCCGCCGCGACCGCCAAACGTCCAAATACAAAAGGCAATCACCAGCACGGCAAGCACCGCAAAACCAATCGCGACAAGGCCATGGTGCGCACGGCCCTCCTCGGCCGACACGTCCCACTGCGTCTCCCGATACAGATGCTTGTCTTTCATGTTCGCCTCCCCACGGGCATGCTCATCGCGTCAATCGTACCCATTCGAGCTATACTTGAGCCCACCACATAAACGGGGAGCTTGCAGGACAAGACGGCAGGCTGAGACTGGGCGCGCCCGCCCTGACCCGCAAACCTGATATGGGTAATGCCAACGAAGGGAGCCGTGCCAATGAGCACACAAACCGAGCCCACGCTCGTCACGCAAATCGACTTCGCCCGCGCCGGGCAGATCACACCGCAGATGAAGGAGGTCGCCGAGCGCGAGCATCGCGACCCCGAGTACATCCGCGAGCGCGTGGCCGACGGCCGCATCGCCATCCCCGCCAACATCGTGCATATCAAAAAGGGCATGCGCGCCTTTGGTGTCGGTGAGGGCCTGTCCACCAAGGTCAATGTCAACCTGGGCATCTCGGGCGACAAGGCCGATGCCGCCGAGGAATGGAAGAAGGTCAAGATTGCCGAGGACTACGGCGCCGACGCCATCATGGACCTCTCCAACTCGGGCAAGACGCGCCAGTTCCGCCAGCAGCTCATCGACGAGACACCGCTCATGGTGGGCACCGTCCCCATGTACGACGCCATCGGCTACATGGAAAAGCCGCTGGTCAAGCTCACCAAGGACGACCTGTTCGAAGTCGTGCGCGCGCACGCCGAGGACGGCGTGGACTTTATGACCATCCACTGCGGCATCAACAAGTCGGTCACCAAGACCTTTAAAGAGACCGGCCGTCTCATGAACATCGTCAGCCGTGGCGGCTCGCTGCTGTTTGGCTGGATGGAGGTCACCGGCAACGAAAACCCCTTCTACGAGTACTTTGACGAGCTGCTCGAAATCTGCCACGAGTACGACGTGACGATTTCGCTCGGCGACTCCTGCCGCCCGGGCTGCCTCTACGACTCCAACGACGCCACCGAGACCGCCGAGATGATCGAGCTGGGCAAGCTGTGCAAGCGCGCTTGGGCCGCCGGCGTCCAGGTCATGGTCGAGGGTCCGGGTCACATGGCGCTCGACGAGATCGCCGCCAATATGAAACTGCAGAAGCGCCTGTGCCACAACGCCCCGTTCTATGTGCTCGGGCCGCTGGTGACCGATATCGGAGTGGGCTACGACCACATCACCGCCGCCATCGGCGGCGCCATCTCCGCCAGCTCCGGAGCCGACTTCCTGTGCTACGTGACGCCGGCCGAGCACCTGTGCCTGCCCAACGCCCAGGACGTGCTCGACGGCCTCATGGCCACCAAGATCGCCGCACACGCCGCCGACATCGCCAAAAAGGTGCCCCACGCCCGCGACATGGACGACAAGATGGGCCAGGCACGCCGCAAGCTCGACTGGGACGCCATGTGGAAGTGCGCTCTCGACCCGGTCACCGGTAAGAAGCGCTACGAGGAATCCCCCGCTGCCACCGAGGGCACCTGCACCATGTGCGGCAAGATGTGCGCCGTCCGCACCGTCAACAAGGTGTTCGAGGGTACGACGATCGATCTCGGCATGGAGGACTAGCCTTATCGCCGCTATCGCCTATGGGCTCGCCGCAGCACCTGCCAATTGTTAACCTGTGAACATTTGCTTGCATTTGCGTAAAAATTGCATCTCGCGCCCGGGTTCGGCATATCGCCGGCCTGGGCCTCTTTATAATGCGGGGTAAAAGACCCATTTGAATCCGACCAGACAAGGGAGCGAACATGGATCGCAGCAAGGTACCTGCCGTTCTATCCATCGCGGGATCCGATTCCAGCGGTGGCGCCGGCATTCAGGCCGACATCAAGACCATCACGGCGCACCGCCTGTATGCCGAGACGGCCATCACTGCCATCACAGCGCAAAACACACTGGGCGTTACCGCCGTGCAGAACATCTCTCCGGATATTGTCGCGGCGCAGATCGATGCCGTTTTTGACGATATTCGACCCAGCGCCGTCAAGATCGGCATGGTTTCCTCTGCCGAGATTATCGAGGTTATCGCCGACCGCTTGAGCGCCTGGGACGCACAAAATATCGTCGTCGACCCCGTCATGGTCGCCACCTCGGGTGCTCGCCTCATTGCCGAGGATGCCGCTGAGGCACTCACCCGCCGCCTGTTCCCGCTGGCGACCGTTATCACGCCCAACATTCCCGAGGCCATGGCGCTGCTCGATTATGAGGTCGATTCCGAGCGCACGCAGCAAAATGCCGCCATGCTTCTCACCCGTCGCTTTGGCTGCGCGTCTCTCGTTAAGGGCGGGCATTTTGTCAACGAGGCCAACGATGTGCTAGCAGAGCCCGCGCCGCTCGATGACGAGGGCAACCATCTGGGCGATCCGCTCACCACGTGGTTCCGCCACAAGCGCATCGAGACCGGCAACACGCACGGTACTGGCTGTACGCTTTCGTCCGCCATCGCCTGCGCGCTGGCCCAGGGCATGGATCTTGCCGATGCCGTCAACGCCGGCAAGGCCTACCTAACGGGCGCTCTCGCCGCCGGCTTTGACATGGGCAAAGGCTCCGGGCCCGTCAACCACATGTGGCAGTACTAAGATTCGCAGCCCAAAACCACCGCAAAGGGGACAGGCACCTTTGTGGCGGTTCCCACAAACATCTCGATCTGTAACAGTTAGAGTCCATTTTTCGGCCCACCTGTTACAGATTGAGACATTCAAATTCCACTGAGAAGAAAATCTCGATCTGTAACAGTAACTCGGCAAAATCGACCCTAGATGTTACAGATCGAGACAAACGACCGATATCGACCTAAATAATCTCAATCTGTAACATCTAGCCCGTTTTCGGCCTTACAGCTGTTACAGATCAAGACAAACCAACGAAACAAGCCACCGCAAGGGGAACTTTTGTACTGCTTTGGGTCGCACTACGCTCCGAGCATCTCTTTGAGCTTGGCCGCCACGGCGTGGCCCAAGCTCTCATGGCTTTCGGGCATCATGTGCAGATAATCGATATCGCCCGGCTCGGCAAAATCAGCGGCATTCAAAAAGTCGCAGCCAAACTGCTTAGCAGCATACGCATAGTATTCGGCAAAATGCTCCGAGGCCTCGACGGAGCGCTCGTCAAAGTCGGTCATGTACACATCGACGATCTGCGGTTTAATCTTGATAGGCGCCATCAGCAGAATGCGCGGACAAGGCGCAGCGTCGGTCCACGGAAACGCGCGGACGGCGCGAATCAGTGCCATGGCGCCACGGGCGATATCGGAAGCTGTCACGTTAAAGACCGTCTTACAGTCGTTGGTGCCCAGCATGATCACAATGGCGTCCAGCGGCTTATGGGCCTCGAGCAGCATCGGCAACGCGCGAATGCCGTTGAGGTTAGTGTCCAGATGGCACATATCGTCGCGCACCGTCGTGCGGCCGTTAAGCCCCTCCTCAATCACATGCCAGCCCTCGCCCAGGTCACGCTGCGCCACGCCGCACCAGCGCACATCCTGCGCATAGCGCACCGCGGTGCCATCGCGCATACCAGCCGGATCATAGCCATAGGTGTTGCTGTCACCAAAGCACAGAACGTTTTTCATCGTAAGCCCTTCCTTTAGTAAAAAGCCGACGGGAGCAGCCCCCGTCGGCTCGGCATGTCGCATCACGCGCACCGTTTACAGGTACTTGCGCCAGTCGTCGTCATCCTCATCGTCCTCAGCAGCGGCCTGAGCCTGCTCGGCGGCACGGGCGGCCGCGGCGCGGGCGGCCACCTGAGCATAGGACTCCTCGTTACACTCGGGGAAGCTTGCCAACACGTGCTCAAACTTGGCGAAGTCCTCATCCCAGCGCGTAGAGGGCACGGCAAAAAACACCTGCTTGACCTTGAAGTCGCCCGACGCAAGCTCCTTGCGGAAGAGCTCAGCCACGGCCTCGGCGTCAAAGCCGTTGTTGTCGCAGCCCCAAGCGCCCAGCACGAGCTTCTCGCGACCCAGCTCATCGCAGATGGCAAGCACAAAGCGGATGCGATCGCGCAGGGCATCCAGCAAGGCATCGTCACCCACGCGATACTCCTGGCGAGCGCGCTTGGCGTTGGGCGCGGCGGCAACGATCACGTCAGCATATGCATGTACGTGATTGCGGTCGAAGCGCACCGCAGGCACCACCAGCGCACGGTTGCGGTAAAGCTCGCAGTTGATGTTGCGACGACGGTTCTCGCCGTACCATTTGCGCTGCTTATCGAGCACGTTGTACAGGTACGAATCGGCACAGAGCGTGGCCTCCTGGCCCAGATAGCCCTGGATGTAGCCACCGCCCGGGTTGGTGAACGAGGCAAAGGCAAGCACGGCCATGTCACAGAACTGCGCGTAGCCTCGGCCGTTATCCAGAATGGCCTGCGTGGCAGAGGCGTCGAGCACGGTGACCTCGGGCAGGACCGGAGCGGGCTTTTCGGCGGCAGGCGCGGACTCGGCCTCCGTGGCCTCCTCGGCGGGTGCAAGCTCGGCCGCAACCTCGGTCTCGGCGGATGCAACCTCGGCGGCCTCGACCTCGGGCTCCTCGGCGGCCTCAGACTCCTCAGCAACCTGTTCCTCGGCAGCGTCGGCCGCTTGGGCCTTGGCCTTCATCGCCGCGACAAATCCGGCAGGCATACCATCGAACTCGCGCACGCCGGCAATCGAACGCTCGATGTCCTTGGCGCAGGCCTCGGACACAGCCACCACATGGCGCTCGGCGGCCTTGGCACGTGCCTCGCGCTTGGGATTGGGCTGACCCGCTCGGTTAGACCTGCGGTTACGGTTCCTGTTGTCGACATCTGCCATTCGTGGCCACCTTTCCTGTCGCTGCCGCTATCGGCTTTTTCCCATCCATCATACCCCGCCGCGCACAAAAAAGACGGCCCCGAAGGACCGCCTTTCGCATCGTTTTACCGTGTCCGGCAGGAAGCGTCGCAATGCCGCGCTTTAATCGCGACGACCAAGGATATTCAGGATGCGCAGGAACACGTTGATGATGTCCACGAACAGGTTGGATGCCATGAGCACGGCGTTGGGCAGCGTGGGCGGCACCGTCGTGGCCACATAGGTGTCATAGCCAATAAAGCCGGCGAACACCACGATCACGATCAGGTCGGTGATGGACTGCGAGACGCCCATGAACATCAGCACGATCTCGACCAGAATCGTGGCAAGTAGGATGCCAAAACCAATGCCGTACACACGCTGGAAGAACTTGGGAAAGGTTACGCCCAGCGCACCAAAGACAAAGGTGATGGCGGCCGTGGCGATAAAGGCGGTGTTAATGGTAGGCAGGTCGTAGTTGGCAAGGCCAAACGACGCCGTCAGGCCAAAGGTGCTCGCAAAGACCACGTAGCCCACGAGCGACAGGCCCACGGACTGTTTGCTGGCAGCAGCCGACATCATGACCATGCCGACGATGGTCAAAATAAATGAGCCAAAGACCAGCGGCAAAGCGGCGCCGCTCATCATCATGCGCGCAAACGACATGGTGCTCGTAAAGTAGGCACCGGCGCCCATGGCGCAAAAGCCCAAAAAGATCAGGGCAGACATGACAAGGTTGTACGCGCGCGGCGACATCTCCTTGGCACGGCTTGCGCCGGTTTCGATGGGGCCGTTCTGATAGCCCTGGATATCGTTCATACTTCGTCCTTTCAAAAAGCGCCGCGACGGCGCCGTAGCTGACAAGTTTCCTGCCATTGTACCCGAACGCCACGCGTTCTTACCTGCGACGCTCGCTCTCGAGCGTCCGGTCGAACGCCCACACCCACCAACGCATCAGATGAGTCTGCGAGCCATCCGGTCGCTCGCGTGCCTGTTCTTCCAGATACAGTTCGGTCGCATGTCCGCCAAAACGAACCTTATAAGTCGCCGTACGAATGCCGTGGACCGTCAGGCCAAAACCGGTGGACGAGACAATCTCGTCAATCGTAAAGCAACGACCATCGACCCAGCAGACGGTAACCGGCACGACCTGTCCGCCCGCGAGGATGCGAGCCACGACGTCCACATACTGCTTGTGCACGCGTCGAGTTTTACCATCTGTCTGTCGATATTCCATGCCTCCTATTATCGAACGCATGTTTGCACATTGTAAAGCGAACAGGCTGTGGTTTTGGGATGTTGGGGCGCGCACGTGTCCTCATGGCGTGCTAGCAAAAAGAACACCCGCGGTCAACAGGGCAAATATTCAATGTTAGTGCCAAAAAATTCACTTCTCCCATCAGAACTCGGTAAAGAAACCCGCAGGAGGTGATACGATTTATCATGTTTTTGTAACGTGCCTGCAAACTTCGAGAAAGCCCATATATGGACGTAACGTTCTCAGCCTTCCTCGGCCAAATTGTGTCGAACCCAGTCCTTGCCGTCACCGTGATCCTCGCACTCGGCGCTATCTTCGTCAACGGATGGACCGACGCGCCCAACGCCATCGCGACCTGTGTCACCACGCGCTGCATGCCCGCCCGCGCCGCCATTCTCATGAGCGCCGCATTCAACTTCCTCGGCGTGCTCATCATGACGCACTTTAACGCGAGCGTCGCCAACACCATCTCACATATCGTCGACTTTGGCGGAAACAGCACCATGGCGCTCGCATGCCTCTGCGCGGCGCTGTTCTCCATCGTCGTCTACGGCGCCACGGCATCGCGTTTTGGCATCCCTACCTCGCAAAGCCACAGCCTTATCGCCGGCCTGACCGGTGCCGCAATCGCCCTCGGCGGCGCGAGCAGCGTCAACGTCCACGAGTGGATGAAGGTCATCTACGGCTTGGCGCTCTCCATCGGCCTGGGCTTTGTCATGGGCTGGGTCCTGTGCAAGCTCGTCTCGATTCTTTTCGCCGCCGCCAACAGGCGACGTGCCAACGTCTTCTTTAAATACGCTCAGATCGCGAGCGCTGCGGCCATGAGCTTCATGCACGGCGCGCAGGATGGACAGAAGTTCATCGGCGTGCTCTTTTTAGGAGTGGCCTTCGCCAGCGGCCAGACGAGCGTCGGCGATGCCGGCATCCCCATCTGGATTATGCTGCTGTGCTCGGCCACTATGGGTATCGGCACCAGCGTGGGCGGTGAGCGCATCATCAAGTCTGTCGGTCAGAGCATGGTCAAGCTCGAAAAGTACCAGGGCTTCTCCGCCGACCTGGCGGGCGCCGCGAACCTGCTACTTGCCACCCTTACCGGCATCCCCGTATCCTCCACCCACATCAAAACCTGCGCCATTATGGGTGTCGGCGCCGTCAAGCGCCTCTCGGCCATCAACTTCGGCGTGGTCAAGGACATGATGTTCACGTGGTTCTTCACCTTCCCCGCTTGTGGACTCATCAGCTTTGTCATGGCCAAGCTGTTCATGATGTTCATCTAGTCAAACCGAACGGCCATCCGGACCGCAATACCTCGCCCACCCGTCTTCGCCTCGAAAGGACCCACTCATGGCAAAGAAACCCGATTCGTTCTACTTTGACAACTACGTCGCCTGCGCCGACCTTGCTGTCCAGGCCGCAGAGTTGCTCATCAGGATTTTTGAGAACTTTGATCCCGCGCAGATCCACGGCATGCTCGAAGAGATGCATGCGATTGAGCATGCGGCCGACAAGAAGCACCATGAGCTCGAGGATGCCCTGCTCACTGCCTTTATCACCCCGCTTGAGCGCGAGGATCTGGACCTGATGAGCTGCTCGCTCGACACCGTGCTTGACCGTATCGAGGGCGTCGTGCAGCGCGTCTACTTCACCAACATCCAGAGCATCCACCCCGATGCCATTGTCATCGCCCACAAGGTGACCGACGCCTGCCGCGCCATGAAGGACCTTATGGTCGAGCTGCCTAATTACCGCAAGTCCAAGACCCTGCGCGAGCTGGTCATCCAGATCAACACCATTGAGTCCGAGGCCGATGAGCTCTACATCAACGCTATGCGCAACCTGCACGTCAATGGCAAGGACCCGCTCGAGGTCATCGCCTGGCGTGACGTCTACGCTTTCCTGGAGTACTGCGCCGACTGCTGCGAGAATGTGGCTGATGTCGTGGATTCGATTGTCATGAAGAACAGTTAATTGGGGGTACGTGTCCCGGCGGCGAAGGGCCGGCACCTGTTTGCTTTCTCACTCCGGCTGCGCGGCAGAGTCGTTCGAAAGTAAACAGGTGCCGGCCCTTCGCCTTACGTACCACCATTGGGAACTTTGGCTGATGGTTAGAATGCAATGGGGGTCTGGCTGATACGGCCTTTTATGCCCGATTGGATACTTTGGGGCTGCACTGAGCGTTTGGCCGAGCGTAGCTTTGGGTACCTTTTGATTTACTTTGGTTTGATTCGTTGAATTTGGAGGGCTTGGTTGTGAGTTATTTGGATTTGGCTCGGGCTCGGCATTCTTGTCGTTCTTTTGAGGATCGTTCTGTTGAGCAGGCTGTGGTGGATGTCATTGTTGAGGCTGGGCGTATTGCTCCTTCTGCTTGTAATAATCATCCAACCCGTGTGATGGTGTTGGATACGCCCGAGCTTTTGGAGAAGGCGGCTGCTTGTCAGCCTCGGTTTGCTCGTGATGGGTCCATCTTTGGCGCTCCGCTCATCTTCCTCATTTGCAGCGTTACCGACGACGCTTGGGTTCGCCCCTATGACCAGATGAACTCCAGCGCTATCGACACCTCGATTGTTTGCGATCAAATGATGATGGAGGCCGAGGAGCAGGGTCTGGGAACGTGTTGGGTATGCCATTTTAAGCCCGAGCTAGCCCGAGAGCGGTTCAACCTGCCCGAGGGCGTCTATCCCTATCACATGCTCGTCTGCGGCTATCCTGCCGACCACATCGCCGATCCCGAGCATCGCGATGCCCGCACCATTCCCCTCTCCGACTTCCTCCTCAAGTAGTTTTTGGCACATGCCCTAAAATCTACCTTTTACCGCGCACCCTTTCGCCGAGTTCTGCCCTATCGTACGCAGAGCTCGGCGTTTTGTTTCCCAACCCGTATGCAGCCACAAAAAAGGAGCCCGCAGGTGCGAGCTCCTCTTAAGGACACGAGATTGTAGCTCTGGCGCTAGTCCAGGTCGTCGGCGGCAAAGTTGTCGATCGGGGCGAAGGGGTCAGCCACGGGGACAACCGGATCAGCGACAGGCAGCGGCTCGGCGGCGGGAACGGTCACTGCAGGAGAAGCCGCAGAACCGACCGGCGTGGAGGCCATAAGGTCGGACGGGAAGGAATTCTGCGCATCGTCCATGAAGTGCTGGATGAGCTTGAGGTACTCGGCTTTGAACTCCTCACGGGAAGCCTTCAGACGGTCGATCTCCTCGAGCTCGGCCTGCTTCTCGGTCAGGGCCTGACGGATGACCTCGCGGGCCTTGGCGTCGGCTTCGTTGCGGATGCGCTCAGCGTTCTCGTTGGCATCGTTGACGATGCCCTCGGCGGTCTGCTGGGCAGCAATCAGCGCAGCGGAGATCTGGCGCTCCTGAGCGGAGAAGTCGGGTGCGGGAGCGGCCACAGGAGCGGCGGGAACGGCCTGAGCGGCAGCGTCCTGAGCCTGGGCAAGCTGGGCCTGCGTGTCGGCAAGCTGCTGCTCGGTGGCAGTCAGACGACCCTTAAGATCGACAATCTTGGCAAGCATAGCGTCAACCTCGGAGGACAGCGTCTCCAAAAAGACGTCGACCTCGGCGGGATCATAGCCGCGCTTGGCCTCAGAGAAAGTCTGAGCCTGGATGTCAGCAGGGGTAATAGCCATAACAAGTTCTCCTTTATCATCGCCTTGGCGCCGGGCGCCCGACGTAAGTTACTGAGCCAGTACTATACGAGTATACCTATAAGAAGCTGCAGAATCAGCCTCTGCACCAACTGCAACGCAATAATCGCAACGACCGGCGAAAAATCAACGCCGCCCATCGGCGGAATAAACCGACGAAACAGGTTGAGCCACGGACCGCAGACGCTATCGAGCACCGCGGCGATATCCTGCAGCAGGCCGCCCTGCTTCATGGGAATCCACGTCATAAAGCAATAGACCACAATAAGTGTGGAGTAGAAGTTGAACAGCGTGTTGACCAGCTGGACAATGGTGTAGATGTTGATGAGAATCTCCTCGTCTTGGGTTTACTTAAGGTAGCCGTCGGCGCGCAGCTTCTTGAGGTCCGAATCCTTGACCTCGCAGCCGGCGGGCAGCACCATAAACACGCGATCGCCCACCTCTTTGACCGTAGCGCCCAGGCCGCAGGCAAAGCCATAGCTAAAGTCCAGGACACGCTTGGCGACCTCGGTGCGAACGCCAACAAAAATCAGCGCAACGGGCTGCTTGGTGCGCACGCGGCGGACAACGGTCTCGACATCGTCATAGCTCTCAGGGCGCAGGACATAGGCAGGCAGCTGCGGCGTGGCGTTAATGATGTTGTTTGCATAGGCCGAGGCGTCGCTCGGCGCAGAAGCGGGCGCAGGTGCCGCGGCACGAGCACGGGCGCTCTCGGCATAGCTCGACGGCGTGTCGTAAGCGCCGGGGCGATAGCCGCCTGCGGCACTATCCTGAGAACGCGACGGCGGATTGTATGTCGTTGCATGACGCGAGTCATCGCCGACCAGCTGGCCGGAGCGCGTATACACGGCGACCGACTCGGCCTCACCGCGGCGTGTCTGGCCCAGCAGGCCGTTACTCGGCTCGTCCTGGGTATAGAAGCCCTCGCCCGAGGCGCCGCTGTAGCCGTTGTTCTGATAGCCATCATCGTAGCCGTCATCGTAGCCGTAGTCGTCATCCTGGTCATAGCCCTGGTCGTAACCTTGCTGGCCGCCCAGGTGCATCTTATTTTTAATCTCGTCAAGGAAGCCCATGGTTGTGTCCTCTCACGGTTTAGTGCAGGCGCTCTGTAAACCAGTGCGCACTTCAGAGCCCTATTTTACTGCAAACTCCGGGCTAAATACTACCCTGCCCAGGCGAACGAGCGTAGAGCCCTCCTCAAGGGCGGGCTCAAAGTCCTCGCTCATGCCGCAAGAAAGCTCGGGCAGCCTCAGATCGGGATGCGCCGCCTCCAGCTCATCCCTCAGCTCTCGCAGCCCGGCAAAGGTGCGACGTGCCACATCCTTGTTCCCGCGAGGGGCCATGGTCATAAGGCCCTGCACACAAATTCCCTCAAGTTCCGCAAGCTCGCCGGCAACTCCACGAATCTCATCGGGCGAAAAGCCGCCCTTGGACTCCTCGCCGCTCACGTTGACCTCGATCAGCACCTGTTGGGGAGCAGAAAGCTCGCCCGCTTCGATCTTGCGAACGGCACGGCTCGAGATCGCCTGCGCCAAATGAAGCGAACCAACCGAATGAATCAGCTCGGCCGAACCCAACACCGCGTTAATCTTGTTGGTCTGAAGGTTGCCGATCATATCAAAGCGTACCTCGGGCAGCTCCGGATGCTCCGCCAAACCTGCGAGTTTGCGGACGAGCTCTTGAGGGCGGTTCTCGGCAAAATGGCGATACCCCACCTGGATGGCCGTGATGGTCTCATCGACGCCGACGGTCTTGGACACGGCAATCAGACGCGCGGCATCGCGGGACCTCCCGGCGCGATCGAGCGCGGCATAGAAACGCTCGAGTATCTGCTCGCGGCGAGCGCGCATTACATTCAAATAGTTATCCATTGCCAATCGCCTCCGCTAACAGCACAACAAGTAGTCCCATGCTAACGCAAGAGCGCGGCCCCGCATCCGCAAGGCCGCGCACCCTTAGGTATTTACAATCTCTCAACGAACGGGACTGCCCTAGTCCTCGTCGTCCTCGGCATCATCCTCGTCCTCAAGATGATCCAACAGGTAGCGAAGACCCTCGCTCACCTCGTTAGCGGGCACCTTGGCAACAAAGCGTGCATCCACGGCGGGCCTCATAATGACGCCCTCGCCCGAAGGCACGCGCATGCTCTCGAGCTCGTCCTCATCCGTACGGGCGATATCGCCGGCAGTCATACGCTGTCCGGTCAAAAGGAAGGTCAGACGGCAGGCGGCATCGATGGAAATCGAGGCAATGCGATCGAGGTAGCGCGAAACCATGATGGCACGGCGCAGGTCGTCATAGTTGCTGTCGTCGTCCATAAAATCGCCGGTGTCCATGCGGTTAAAGGTACGGAAGAACTTCTCGTACGCCGCATGTACCGGCTCGTCCTCGACGGCCAGGTTGCAGATGATGGACATGTCGTTGGTGACGAGCGCGGACAGCGACGAGCCCAGCACCTGGTACACGGCCTCGGCCTCGGCCTCAACCGTGCCGACGAGCTCCTGAGGCAGCGAGATGTCGGCCTTGACCATGTGACGCGTGGCGCGGCAGATCTGGCGAACCTTATCGGTCATGCGCTGCAGGTTAAAGTCGACGTAGATAATCGTCTGCAGCAAACGGAAGTCGGAGGCGACCGGCGACTGCGTAGCGATCAGGTTGTAGCACACGGCCTCCAAGTTGGCGCAGCGAGCATCAATCGAAAGCGTGCGCTTCTTGGTCTTAGTGGCGAGCTTGCGGTCGTCGGTCACATAGGCCTTCACGGCGTCGTGAAGGGCAAGATCAACGGCCTCGTAGATGCTCAACATCTCGTGACGGGCCTCGATGAGCTGACGGGAAAACAGTTTGCGCATGGTTCACTCCAATCAGTTGGGTGCGGTCATGCCGCCCGCACAGTGAATACGCACCGGACCAGGTCCGATCGGCTTGGGACTAGTCGCACCGATCAGCCAAAGCGGCCGGTGATATAGTCTTCCGTCCGCGAATCCACCGGGCTGGTGAAGATCGCGTCGGTTTGACCATACTCGATGAGCGTGGCGGGCTCACCGGCAACTTCCTGCAAGAAAAATGCGGTGTAGTCGCTAATGCGAGCGGCCTGCTGCATAGAATGCGTGACGATGATGATCGTCATCTCGGGCGCCAGCTCGGCCATCAGATCCTCGACCTTAGATACGGACGTGGGGTCGATGGCGGAGCAGGGCTCGTCCATCAGAAGGACATCGGGCTGCACCGCAAGCACACGCGCGATGCACAGACGCTGCTGTTGACCGCCCGAGAGCGCCAAACCATCCTTGTTGAGCTGATTGGATACCTCTTTCCAGAGGTTGGCGCGCTTGAGCGATTCTTCCACGATGTCGTCGAGGTCGCTTTTGCTAGTCACGCCCTGCAGACGAGGGCCAAAAGCGACATTCTCGTAGATGGATTTGGGAAACGGGTTGGGCTGCTGAAAAATCATGCCCACGCGGCGACGAAGGTCGACCGGGTCGACGCCCTCGGCATAGATATCGTTGCCGTCGAGTGTCATGGTGCCCTCGACGCGAGTACCCTCGATAAGGTCGTTCATACGGTTGATGCAGCGCAAAAACGTCGATTTACCACAGCCCGAAGGACCGATAAACGAGGTGATGGCGTTTTTGGCGATGTTGAGGTCGAGCCCCGTCAGCGCATGAAAGTCACCGTACCAAAAGTTGAAATCCTTGGCCGTGATGGCCGCTTGCTCCGGCGTGGGAGCGGACTGATAGACGGACATGGGACTCCTTAACTAGCGGCGCTTGCGCGACAGATAACGCGCAAACAGGTTGAAGGCCAGAATAATCGCCATCAGCAAAAGCGCGGTGCCGTAGGCTGCGTTCATGTTGATGCCGTCGTTGGCAAGCAAATAGAGGTGAACGGTCATGGGGCGACCGGAATCGAACGGCGATATGGGCAGGTTGATGGCCTGACCCATGGTGTAGAGCACCACCGCGGTCTCGCCGATGGCGCGGCCGATGGCAAGGACGATGCCGGTGGCAATGCGGCCAAAGGCCGAAGGAAGCACGATCTTGGAGACGACCTGCCACTTGGTGGCGCCCAGGCCATATGCGCCCCAACGGATATAGCGCGGAACGGCGCGGATTGCCTCCTCGGTGGTGCGCATGACGATGGGCAGCATCAGAAGCGCCAGCGCCAGGGCGGCCGAAACCATCGAAAGACCCAGGCCCATGGCCTCAACAAACAAGGCGTAACCAAAGAGGCCCATAACGATGGAAGGCACCGAGGCCAGAGCATCGGCAGCATAGCGGATGATGTCGACAATCTTGCCCTGCTTGGCGTATTCAGCCAGATAGACCGCAGCCAAGACGGCAACCGGCGTGCAGATGAGCATGGCGAGTGCCGTCACGTAGATAGTCGAGACGATCGTGGGCCAAATGCCGCCCTCGGCGTTTACGCCCTGCGGCCAGCCGAAGATAAAGTCGAGCGAGATATGCGGAAGACCGTTAATGACCACGTAGGCGATGATGGCGAGCAACACCAGGGTGGTGATATAGGCCGCGGCGCGAAACACGCCGAGCATAATCTTGTTGGACAGGTCCTTGTTGATGCGGCCCTTCTTGCCATGGGAAAGGGCACGCTTGATGAGCTCGCGCGACGAGGTCGCATCGACCGTCGTGTCAACGGAATCGGACATAGCCTACCCCCTCTTCTTTGAAATCAGGCGAACGATACCCACCAGTGCAGCTGAGATGATAAACAGGACCACGCCCATGCCAAACAGAGCCGAGCGATGCAGGCCCGAGGAATAGCTCATGTCGAGTGCGATCTGGCTCGTGAGCGTCGAGATGGGGCTCGAGATGCTATCTGGAATGACCGGGGCGTTGCCCACGACCATCAGCACGGCCATGGTCTCACCGATGGCACGCCCCATACCCAAGACAATTGCATCGACAATGCCCAGCTTGGCTGCAGGCAGCACGACCTTGTAGATGGTCTGCCACTTGGTGGCACCCATGGCATAGGACGCCTCGCGAATGCCCATGGGGATGGAATTGAGGGCATCGATCGTGAGCGTGGTAATGGTGGGAACGATCATGATGGCAAGCACAAACCACGCCGTCAGCGCGCCAAAGCCAAGACCGCCGGTCAGCTGCGCGATAAACGGACGGATGATGACCATGCCAAAGAAGCCGTAGATGATGGAGGGGATGCCCGCCAGCAGGTCGACGGCGGGGCTGATGAGCCTGCGCACGCGCTTGCTGGCGATCTCGACCAGATACACAGCCGTGCCCACACCCAGGGGCACACCCATGGCGAGCGCACCGACAGTCACCAGACCAGAACCCGCCAGCAGCGACATAATGCCGTAGTGGCCCTCAGAGGGTGCCCATGTAAAGCTAAAGAAGTCCGCCAGGCCGATGTCGGTAAAGACCGGCAGCGCCGAGTACGTGGTAAAGACAAAAATCAGGATGACGGTGACGACCGCCAAGAACGCGCAGGCAAAGAAGATCCACTGCAGCGCCTTCTCCTTAAGATAGGTGCTGCGCGACACCAACGCCAACTCACGCTTTTTGGGCACCCGGGTCTCCTGCTCAATCTGGGGGGTTTCCTGTGCTTCCACGCTACTCACTCCCCTTTCCGTCGTTGGTGACGGGAATAAAGCCCGCCTCGCGAATCTGCTTGTCCATCTTTTCGGACGTCACATAGTCAATGTAGTCCTGCGCCTGCTGCGGAGGCGTCCCCTTCACAAAGAAGTAAAGGTCACGCGAGATGGGATAGCCGCCACTTGCGACCGTCTTCTCGGATGCCTCGACATGGTTGACCGAAACGGCCTTGACCGAGGTCTTGGCGTTGAGGCTCTCGACAAAACCCAGCGAGATGTAGCCAATGGCACCGCGCGAGCGAGACACGACATCGCGCACCTGGCCCGTGCCCGAAAGAACAGCCGAGCGGCGATCGAATGGCGTGCCGTCCATCACGATAGTGCGGAAGGCCTCGCGCGTACCGGACGCCTCGTCGCGGTTGATAACCTGAATCTTCAGGTCCTCTCCGCCGACTTCCTTCCAGTTGGTGATCTTGCCGGCGTAAATATCGCGGAGCTGCTCGGTCGAGAGATTGTCGACCGGGTTGTCGTCGTTCACGATGACTGCGATGCCGTCGTGCGCGATTACGATCGGGGTCAGGCCAAGGTCTTGTTCGTCGGCATTGAGGCCACGAGACGAGCTGGCGATGTCGGCCGTGCCGTTGCTGACGGCCTCGATACCCGCAGAGGAGCCAAGGCCGGAGACGAGCACATCGGTGCCGGCCTCTTCCTTAAAGCCCTCGGCGGCAATCTCGGCAATGGGAAGGCACGTCGTAGAGCCGGCAACGGTAATGGAAGAGGCAGAAGATCCCGAGGAACAGGCGCACAGCGTGAGCGTGAGCACTGCT
This sequence comes from Coriobacteriaceae bacterium, assembly GCA_025757745.1. NCBI lineage: Bacteria > Bacillati > Actinomycetota > Coriobacteriia > Coriobacteriales > Coriobacteriaceae > Coriobacteriaceae bacterium. Next base: position 979,815 of record CP107217.1, on the reverse strand, counting down.
GCACTCAGGACCGATGCGATCTTTCTCATAGCATCACGCCGATCGCAGCATGGCGCCCACAGGTGCCGTCCTCGTTGCGGTAGGAATAAAAGCGGTCGTTCTGACGAACGGTGGAAAGCTTGGTGTCCACAATGCTGCTCGCCTCGACGCCGGCGTCCATCAGCGCCTCGCGAATGGCGGCGGAAAGATCGAGCATACGAGAAGCAGAGGCATCGATGCACGCGAACTCGGCGGCAAAGCGATCCATAAGTTCTTGGGACACCTCGTACTCGTCGCCCAGGATATGGGGCCCAATGTAGGCAGAGATGTCGTCCGGCTTGCAGCCAGCCGCCTCGCAGAGCGCTTGGCACGCCTTGGCGGAAATGCGCGCAATCGTGCCCTTCCAGCCAGAGTGCACCACGGCAAAGCCGCCGGGAGCCACCAGCACCACGGGAACGCAATCGGCAAAGCAGAGCATCACGGGTACCTCACGGGCCATGCAGACGATGGCATCGCAGCCCTCGGCAATCTGCTCGCGAATGTTCTCGAGATCATCAGCACCGTTCGAGGTCACCGTCACGACATGGTCACCGTGTACTTGATTGGGAACAAGCAGGTTGTGCTCGCACTCGGCGGCACCCAAGGCCTCGAGTGCGCGGCGACGATTTTCTTGAACGGCAAAGGGGTCATCGCCAACATGCGAGCCCAGATTGAGTGAGGAGTACGCATCTTCGGAAACACCGCCGGCGCGTTCGGTAAAAGCAAAGCGAACATCGTGCGTCGCGCCCTCTACCAACGTAACTCCATCATGGTCGACACGCGAAACGCTGTCCGCACGTGCTGCCATACTAAAGCCTCCTAATAACACAAGTATCGCGGCGACGCCGCAGCAGTCCGTGCCACACGGCTGCCATACTTCATCAAAAGGATACCCGCAGCGGTAGGGGCTAAACGTAAGGGGAACGTAAGGAGATTGGAGGCTTTCGTTTACAAAGGCAAAACACAACAAAAAGGGTGCGCCCAATCGGACGCACCCCATACAGGTCGCTGAGAAAAACGAACTAGAAGCTGCCGCGCTTGAGGAAGTCAGGAAGCTCAAACTGGTCGTTGCCAAAGTTGGGGAGCTCGGTACCACCGACGTTGCGAGTCGGGGCAGCCTGAGCCGGGCTCGTGGCAGGAGCGGTGCGCTGCGGCTCGGTAGAAGCAGCGGCCTTGCTCTGGGACTGCTGTGCAGCGAAGAGCTCGTCCTGACGGTTGACGTTGGAGTCGGAGAAGCCCGTAGCGATGACGGTAATACGCACCTGATCGCCCAGGGACTCGTCGACAACGGTACCGAAGATGATGTTGGCCTCGGGGTCGACGGCGTTGGCGACAACGTCGGCAGCGTCGCTGATCTCCTGAATACCCAGGTCCTTGGAACCGGCAATGGAAAGCAGGACGCGCGTAGCGCCATCGATGGAGCTCTCGAGCAGCGGGCTGGAAATAGCCTGCTGGGCAGCGTCGACGGCACGGGTGTCCCCAGAAGCGGTACCGATACCCATCATGGCGGTACCGGCCTGCTTCATGATGGTCTTAACATCGGCGAAGTCCAGGTTGATGATACCGGGGACGGTGATGAGGTCGGTGATGCCCTGGGTGCCCTGGGAAAGGACGCCATCGGCGATTGCGAAGGCCTCAAGCATGGTGGTCTTCTTCTCGGCGATGTCGAGCAGCTTGTCGTTAGGGATAACGATCATGGTGTCGACGCAGTCGGAAAGCGTCTTAATGCCTTCTTCGGCGCTCTTCTTGCGCTTGCGGCCCTCAAACGTAAAGGGCTTGGTCACGACGGCGACGGTCAGCGCGCCGACCTCGTTCATCGCGATATCGGCAACGATGGGGGCAGCGCCGGTACCGGTGCCGCCGCCCTCGCCGCAGGTGATGAACACCATATCGGCGCCAGCGAGCGCCTCGGCGATGTCGTCGCGGGACTCATCGGCGGCCTTACGGCCGACCTCGGGGTTGGCGCCAGCGCCCAGGCCGCGGGTCAGGTCGGTGCCGATGTGCACCTTGATATCGGCATCAGAGATCGCGAGTGCCTGAGCATCGGTGTTGATGGCAACAAACTCGACGCCGCGGATACCCTCTTCGATCATTCGATTGACCGCGTTGGTACCGCCGCCGCCGACGCCGACCACCTTAATGACGGCAAGGTAGTTGTTGATCTCTGTCTCGTGCATGTCGGTCCTCCGAACAAAGGTTATTGCCATAGCATGGGTTGACCCCTGCGCACATTAACCTTCAAGTTGAAAGTAAATGCAAAGGTAAACCGTATTATGTTTGCACATTATGAACGTATCAGTCAAATAATTGACGGTGAAAACCAAACAAACCAGATAAACGGCGCGGTATGCCCCGTCAACAAAGGCGAGAAAACGCTACGAGGTCGGTGCGTTCCTAAACGTATAGTTGCCAGGAGATCGAACGTTGATATACGTCACGCCCTCCACCTGCGAAAGCAGCTTGGTCACGATACGCTCCTTTTTGGCAATGTCGTCCGAATCTCCGAGCGACACCTCGATACCGTTATCGAGATTCGCCGAGATGGCCTCGACCGAGGGCGTGGAAATATCCTTGACCTGGCCCAGGAACTCGCTCGAGAAACCGCGGACGTAATCCAGGCCGGCCTTGACCGCCTTGGAATTTACCGCTTGCCCCGAAACCGGCGCGACATCGGCCGAGACATCGGTCAGCAGCACGGCTCCGTAATGTTTGGCGAGCGCCAGGGCGGCATCGATGCCGTTTAGGGTGTTGGCACCCTCCCCCGTTGTGATGACATTGCCCTGGTCGTCAACATCGACCGAGGTAGACAGCGGTGCAATCCATGTGTCATCGTCCCCGATCGCCCATGCAAGATCGTCGGAGCTAATGTAGGCAATTGCGATAACCTTGCGTTCCGTCGGCGTGATGATGAGCGTATGGGGAAATTGACGCTGAACATCCACGCCCGAAACCCACGGATTTTGCTTGAGGCCCTCGGTGATCTGGTCGGGATTCACATTGAACAGCGACGTGTCCTCGGGCAGATCGATCAGCTGGATGGCATCGTGCTTGGTCACATGCTCGCTGCCCTGGATCTGAATATCGGTAGCGGCGAACAGGCCAGAGTTAATGACGACGACGGCAACGACTGCAAGCGCTGCCAGAGCGGCAAGGATGCCGCCCGCGATTTTGCCCTTGCCCTTAACGGCAGAAGCGGCACCCGCCGCATGATTTGCCAGGGCGCCGATCGATGACAACGGATTAGAGCCCTTTTTGCCCGATTGCGGTTTTGCGGAGGCCGACACCGACGTCAGCATACGTGGCTTAGATGCACCCAGCGCGCGACCGGGACGCGTCACCTTTGCCCCCAACGAGGGCTTGGGCGACGCTATGGGGCGAGAAGGTATGGCGCCCATCGCCGGTTTGGGCGTCACCGAGGGACGTGCCACCGGACGAGCAACATTTTTGGCCGCGGGGCGTCCGCCAAGCTGCGAACCGACAGTCGAACGCTTGGCAGGCCGCACGGACCCAGCAGGCTTAGAAGGCATAACGGACTTACGTTGAGGCTGAGACGGTGCGCCGGAACGCCCTCCGGCGCGGCGGAAGGTTGGTTTCGATGCTCTAGAAGCCGAGGAATTTAACTTCCGGTCTGAGCTCGATGCCATACGCCTCCCTCACCTTTCCGTGCACATGTCTGATAACCGCGGCCACGTCATCGGCCGAGGCGGTTCCGTTATTAACGATAAAATTAGCGTGTACGGGCGAAACTTCCGCGCCGCCAACCGAAAAACCCTTTAATCCACAATCCTCGATAAGCTTGCCCACGCTCGCATCGGGCGGGTTGCGAAATACCGACCCGCAGGATGCACAGCCCATGGGCTGTGTGCGCTTACGCCGCGTCAGGTACCGCTCCATACGTTCACGGATATCGGCCTTGGGCGCAGGTTTGAGCTTGAGCACGCACTCCAGAATGATCTCGTTACGCGGCAGGCTGCATTCACGGTAGCCCCAAGCGATCTCCGAGCCCGCGTAATGCTTGATGCCGGAGCTCGGGTCAAACGTAACGACATCTTCGACCAGCGAGCCAATCCACTCGGTTCGCGTGCCGGCATTCATGGACACGGCGCCGCCAACGGAGCCGGGAATACCGACCGCAAACTCAAGGCCCGAAAGGCTGCGCGACAGCGCGTCGTTGACTAGGCGAGCGAATATCACGCCCGCACCGACCGTCAGCGTACAACCGTCTTCGGTGACAACCGTACGCTGGAACTCACGCCCCAACGAAATGACGGCGCCGCGATAGCCTGCATCGGCAACAAGCAGATTAGATCCCTTGCCGATAATGACCCACGGCACCTGCTCACGATCGAGCACCGCCACGGCGCGACGCAAGGCATGATAGCTGTGACACGTCACAAAGAGGTCCGCCTTGCCGCCGATACGATAGCTCGTATGGCGCGCGAGGCGTTCATCCTCAATTATGTCCGTATCGATCATGCCCGAAAGCGCCATGACGGCGTTAAACAGACCCATGGGGTTTAAGCGTCTTTCTTGGCAGTCAGATACTCGATGAACTCGGGGCCGACCGTCGTGACGTCGCCGGCGCCCATGGTAAGCAGCAGATCGCCCTCGCCCACCATCTTCTCGAGCTCCTCATTGAGCTCAAGACGGCTCGAGCAGTACACGACCTCCTTGCCGGGATGCTTGGCGCGCACGGTATCGGCAAGCATCTTGGACGTGACGCCCGGGATGGGCATCTCGCCGGCAGAGAACACGTCAATCAACAGCAGCTTGTCAGCATTGGCGAATGCGTCGGCAAAGTCATCGCACAGAGCCTGCAGGCGCGAATAGCGGTGCGGCTGGAACACGACGTCGACATGTTTGTAGCCCAGCGAAGAGGCAGCAGCGAGCGTCGCCTTGATCTCGGTGGGATGATGGCCGTAATCGTCAACCACCGTGATGCCGTCGATATCGCCCACGTGGGTAAAGCGACGGCGGACGCCTTCAAAACTCGAAAGTGCCTTAGCGGCGGCGTCGATATCGAGGCCTAGGACATGGGCGACGGTCAAGACGGCCGTGGCGTTGAGCATGTTGTGACGACCGGGGTTGCTCTTAATCTCGACAGCGTGCTCGGTGCCGTCCTCAAAGCGAACGATAAAGTCGCTCTGGATGCCCTTGACATCCGGATGCACGCAGACGATGTCGTTGGTCTCGGCAAAGCCATAGGAAAGCACATGACGGCCCGTCGACTTGGCAAGCTCGACCAGATGCGGTTCCTCGCCACAGACGATGACCGTGCCGTCCTCGCCCACCAGACTCATAAACTTGGCGAAGGTGGCCTCGATCTCCTCGATACCCGAGTAATGATCGAGATGGTCGGCCTCGACGTTGGTCACGATGACCACATTGGGGTTAAGGAACAGGAAGGAGCTGTCGGACTCATCCGCCTCGGCGACAAAATAGTCGCCCGAGCCGTTCTTGCCGTTGGTATCGTAGCCCTCGACAATGCCACCGATCAGGAAGCTGGGGTCCAGACCCATGCGGTCGAGCATGGTGGCACACATCGAAGAGGTCGTGGTCTTGCCGTGAGTACCGGCGACGGCGACGGTGGTGTAGCCGTGGCCCAGAGCCGAGAGCATCTTGGCGCGAGGCCACACGGGAATACCCAGCTCGCGCGCACGGACGAGCTCGGGGTTGGACTCGGGAATAGCGGTAGAGACCACGACGACGTCGGGCTTGACCTCGTCGATGGTGGCGGCCTCATGGCCCACATGCACCTTCACGCCGGCGCGGGTAAGCTGGCGAATATAGCGCGACGTCTTAAGGTCGGAGCCGGTAACGACATAGCCGCGTTCGTGAAGGACGAGGGCGATGCCGCTCATGCCGGCGCCACCGATACCGATAAAATGGGCGCTCTTGAAATCGGGCGCGGAGGTTGCAGTCTGGGAATCAGCCATGTGCTCGTGTACTCCTTGCGTAAACACTGCCTGTAACCCGTCTACTGTACCGCACCTACCGCATCCGCGCGAGGGCGACCCGCGATATCCCGTCTAACTAACGCAATCCTTCTACCGCGTCTGCCAAAAGGACGGCAGCGCGGTCCTGGGCCAAACCGCGAGCCGCCTGACGCATGGCATCGCGCGCCTGCGCATCATCGATAAGATGCAGCAGCTCATCGGCAAACGCCTGGGTATCAATATCGGCATCGGCGCAGAGCACGCCAGCACCGGCATCGACCAGATAGCGGGCATTGGTGGTCTGATGATCGGCCGTCGCATGCGGATACGGCACCAGTACCGAAGGTGTGGCAAGGGCCGCGATCTCGGCAACGCTCGAAGCGCCCGAGCGCGAGAGGACCAAATCGGCCGCGGCCAGCATATCGCCCATATTGTCGATGTAGGGCTGGACGCGATACCGCTTCGCCTCCTCGGGCATCAGGGCAAGAGCACGCTCGGTGTCCTCGAAGCCATCGGCGCCCGTCGAATGCAAAACATAGAGATTATCGCGCGAGAGCAACTCGTTTTTAAGCGAAGCCACGCGCTCATTAAGATGTTGAGCACCAAGTGAGCCGCCAAAAACCAGCAGGAGTGTGGCGTCCTCAGGCACGTCGAGAGCCCTGCGACCGCGAACCCGATCCCCCTCGATCACAGAACGGCGCACGGGGTTGCCGGTCATGAGCACATGGTCAGGATCGCCCTCACGCTCAAACACGGAACGTGCTGCCGGCACCGAGATGCAAACGCGGGCGGCATGCGAACTCATCATCTTGTTAGCAAGGCCCGGAACGGAGTTCTGTTCATGCAGCAGATACGGAATGCCCGAGTCTTTGCACCAGCCCAGAAGCGGGACCTCGACATAGGCGCCAAAACCTATAGCGACATCGGGCTTGCAGGCTTTAGAAAAATGGCTGCCGAGCGCGCGCTTCGCCTTATAGACACGCCACAGCGAGCTCAATGCCGTCCAAGGGCGAGAGCGGTCGAAGCCCGTAACCGTAATCGGCACAAAATCGAACCCTGCCTCGGGAACCAGACGACCCTCGAGCTTATGCGACTGACCCACAAACACAACGTGGTGGCCACGGTCACGTAGCTCCTCGGCCAAGGCAAGTGCGGGGTTGATATGTCCCGCCGTGCCGCCGGCTGCGATAGCAACGGTCATCTTATCGGTCATGGTAGTCCCTTCGTACGCGCGGCCCCTGGTCGTCGGTGCGCAAGCGCGCCGACGGGTCCGAATTCAAGTCGATCCGATTATATCCGCCACCCGTATTGCGCGGCGTCGGTCGTTGCGGGCGACTCTGCGGCACCGAGCGCGGACGAGCATCCGACTCCGAAGCAAAACCGTTCAAGACGGTAAAACCGCCACGCGACGAGCGCTCCCCACGCGTATGGGGAACACCGGCAGTGCTCTCGTCCATAACGGCAAAGCTATCGCGACGACGATCGTATTCATCGCGTCGAGCGCTCTCGTGCGAGACGCGTAAAATAAGCCCGGCGAGCATGAGCGACACGATAATCGACGAGCCGCCATAGCTGATAAACGGCAGCGGCTTACCCGTCATAGGAAACACGTTGAGAATACCCAGCGCGTTGATCAAAAACTGCACCGCGAGGATAACCGCAGAGCCCGAAGCCATGAGCGCCCCGCGACGATCGGCGGCCTGCTCGGCAATTCGAAACGCCGAGTAGATCAGCATCGCAAACACCAAGAAAAACAGCAGCGTCCCCAAAAAGCCAACCTCCTCGCCAATGATGGCCAGGATGTAGTCGTTGTGTGCCTCGGGCAAATACGAGTACTTCATGGTTGAGTTACCGATACCGCGGCCGAACAGTCCGCCCGAAGCAAACGCCATAATGGCGAGCGTTGCCTGATACCCGTCTCCATATTCATCTGCCCAAGGGTTCAAGAGAACCTGAATGCGCACCATACGGTACGGCTCGACGACAAGAGCGATCACGATGATGACGGCGCCAGCAAGAATCGCACCGATAATGAATTTTGGGTCAAGACCGGCAAAGAGCGCCATGCACATGATCGTCAACAGAATAATCAGGATGGTGCCAAAGTCGGGCTGAATAAAAATCAAGACGAGCGATATGCCCAAATATAAGCCCATGCCCTTAAGGAACTCATTGATGTTACCGCCGGGCGAAAACACGCGATCGAGCATGATGGCAGAATAGGCAATGGCAAACGGCTTGAGAAACTCCGATGGCTGAAACTGAATGCCGGCAATGCTCAGCCAACGCGTAGCGCCACGGCTGCCGCTACCAAAGAGGAACACCGCAAGCAGCAAGATCATCATAGCGATAAGGGCAAGTTTAAGCGCCCCTTCGCCAAACCAGCTATCGGGTGCAACGCGCGCGATGAACTCGAGGGCAGCAACGCCGACGACAGTGAACATAAACTGCCGGAACAAAAAGTAGGTCGCGGAGTCGTTCTCGTGAAGCGCCTCGACTGAAGAAGCCGAGTACACCATAAGCAGGCCAAAACAGACCAGCGAGAACAGGCAGGTCAAAAAGACCAGGCGGGGTCGCATGATACGTGCGGGGACGCCAGCGATATAACGTTCGCCGATGCCCTGCGTGCGACGACCGGCGCGCGGCGTGCTGCGCTGCGAGGAAGCACGGTCCGAGTCGGGCCTCCTCATATTCTGTCGGGGGCTCTCCTCTCTCACCGGCAACCCCTATTCCATTTGCGTATTGGACGCAGCTGCAAGCTGGGCCACATAGTCCTTAAACACGCGACCGCGCTCCTCGTAGCCCGAGAACTCATCGAACGAAGAGCAGGCGGGCGACAGTAAGATCACATCGCCGCGGCTCGAGAGCGAACGGGCAACGTCCACGGCATCGCGCAGGTCGTCGGCCTGAGCGATATCGACATCACCGTCGACATCCGCCTCGTCCATAGCGGCGGTAAAGCGCTCGCACGCGTCGCCAAAGCAGACCACCGAGCGAACGTTATCCATCACAACGCGGGCAAAGGAATCGAGCGGCGTGCCCTTATCGTGACCGCCGAGCAGCAAGATCACATCGTCATCGGGAAACGCCGTCAAGGCCTTTTCGACCGCATCGGTGTTCGTTGCCTTGGAATCGTTGACATAGCGCACGCCATCGATCTCGCCACAGGGCTCAACGCGGTGCTCCAGCGGCTGGAACGAGACCAGGCCGCGACACACACCGTCAACATCGGCGCCGACCGTCAGGGCCGCCGTGGCAGCACACAGGGCATTGATTACATTGTGATGGCCCGAAATCTTAAGCTCGGACGTATCGACGAGCGGGGTCTCGACGCCCTTCAGACGAACGACCATCTTGCCATCGCGCACAAATGCGGCGTCCTCGCCCGCAGGCTCGTCAAAAGCAACCTTGCAGATGCGACGGCCCGGAACATAGATGTACTCATCGATCTCGTGGATACCGGCATCCTCGACGTCAACAATCACCAGGTCATCGTCGACCATATTCTCGAAGAGCTTAATCTTGGCGAGCGCATAGTTCTTATGGCTCTTATGCCAGCCCAGATGGTCGGGGGTAATGTTGAGCAGCACCGCCACACGGGGGTGAAGCTCCTGGGTCGTTGCGATCTGATAGCTCGAAAGCTCCGCCACAAACCACTCGTTATGCGCACGGCCATCGATCTCGTTCACCGGAGGCTCGCCAATGTTGCCGACAGCAACGCTCGCCTCGCCCGCTGCCTTAAGCAGGTAATCGGTCAGTGACGTGGTTGTCGTCTTGCCGTTGGTGCCCGTAATGGCAATCCAATTTTGGGGAGACAGACGGTAGGCAAACTCGGGCTCACCCATAATCTGGGCAGCGTGATCACGGCCAGCCTTAAAGAATGCCGAGAACTCCGAGATGCCCGGACACGTCACGCATACATCAAACGCGCCCTCGACCTGCTCGGTTCCGTAGACAAACGATGCCCCGTGCGCCTCGAGCGAGCGCGTGGCATCGTTGGGCTCGGACGTGCCGCCACCGTAAACGGTAACGGCACTCACACGCTCGGGATGTGCAAGCGCCCAGCGAGCGACATCAAGACCGGACTTACCCTGGCCCAAAACGAGCAGGCTAAAGACATCAGCAAGAGGCATGAAAGACCACTATCCCAACTGGAAGAACAACGCGAGGCCCAGGGCTCCGAAGGCCGCGGCGACAATCCAAAAACGGATGACGACCTTGGTCTCGGCCCAGCCCTTCTTTTCGAAATGATGATGAATGGGCGCCATAAGGAAGACGCGCTTGTGCGTAAAGTGGAAATAGACAACCTGGATCATGACCGACAGGGTCTCGACGATAAACAGACCGCCGATGATGAGGGAAACGACTTCGGTGTTGGTCATGATGGAGGTGCAGGCAAAAGCGGCACCCAGGGCAAGCGAGCCGGTATCGCCCATAAAGATGCTCGCCGGATAGCAGTTGAACCACAAAAAGCCCAGGCAGGCGCCGGCGCACGCCGTGCAGAAGATGGACAGGTTCACATCGCCGTGCAAAAACGCCATGGCGGCCATGGCCAGCATGGCGATCATGGAGGTGCCGCCGGCAAGACCGTCCAAGCCGTCGGTGAGGTTTACGGCGTTGGAAAGGCCCGCGATCATCAGCCAGCAAAAGACAAGGTAGAGCCACGGAAAAGAGAGGCCGCAAATGGTGGTCGAGAGCACACCAAGGTCGATCGTCAGGCCACCGGGGAAACGAATCTCGGGGGCGACGCCGCACCAGTTGACAGCAAGCACGGTAAAGGTAACGCAGATGAGGGTAAGGCCAATCATCTTGGCGTGAGGCGTCAGGCCGAGCGAGCGGCCGTGCGTGACAGAAGTCAGGTCGTCGATGAGGCCAAGAACGCCGGTTGCCAGCGTGGCGAGCAGCACAAGCACGAGCTCGGTGGTGAGCTTACCCATCAAAAGGCACGTCAGCGAAACGGCGACCAGGATGATGACGCCGCCCATAGTGGGCGTGCCCTGCTTAATCAGATGGCGCTTGGGGCCATCGGCGCGAACCTGCTGGCCGATGCCCTCGACCTTCAGGAGCTTAATCCACCACGGCATAAGCAGCATCGCGATGACGGCGGCGATGCCCAACCCCAAAAATGCCTGGTACGTAGGATACGAAGGATTGCCGAACATGGACTAGCACACACCTTCCACAAAGCGATCGAGCTCAACGAAGCGTGAGCCCTTGACCAGCACGACATCATGCTGCTCAAGAGCGCCGCCCATACGGTCGAGCACCTGCTGATAGTCGGAGAACACCTGAATGCGGTCCTCATCCATACCCATCATGCGCGCGGCCTCGGCCATACGCTGGGCAAGCTCACCGCCGACACATGCGAGCATATCGAGCTTCTTGGCCGCCGCATAGGCGCCCACCAGCTCATGCATGCGAGGAGCCTCGTCGCCCATCTCGCCCATCTCGCCCAGAACCGCCATGCGCGAACCCGTGCACGAAAGCGAACACAGCAGGTCGAGGCCGGCTGCCATCGATTCGGCACTGGCGTTATATGAGTCGTCGATGACGCGAGCGCCGCTCTTGGCGCGCTTGATTTCCTGGCGATGCCCGGTAATCGTAAGACCCCTAAAGGCGGCATCGATCTGCTCGGGCGTCACGCCAAGACGATAGGCAACCGCCGCGGCCTTGACGGCATTGGGAACGGACTGCGCGCCGGGAATGGCAAGCAGTGTGTCGATAGTCTCGCCCAAGCCAAAATCGAGCGTAAAGACCGGGCGCCCCTCGTCATCAATGCGAATGTCGCACGCACGGACCTCATCGTCGTCCGAGACGCCCGCAAGCATCACGTCGACGCCCGCAGGCGCGGCAAAGGTGTCGCGGATGAACGGAGTAAAGTCGTCCTCACCACCCAAAACCAGCAACGGGAGAAGGTCTCCGGCGGCGCACATGCCGCCAACAATCTCGGATTTGGCACGAGCGATATTCTCGCGACTGCCCAGAATACCGATATGGGAGGTGCCGATCTTGGTCACAATGGCAAGGTTGGGATTGGCGGACTGAGACATGCGCTCAATCTCGTGGAAATGGTTCATGCCCATCTCGAGCACCAGAACCTCGGTGTCGGCAGGGGCCGCCAGCACCGTGAGCGGCATACCGATCAGGTTGTTGTAGTTACCCTTGGTTGCCCAAACGCGATAGCGCTTGGCGAGCACCGCGGCGAGCACGTCCTTGGTCGTTGTCTTGCCGATAGAGCCGGTAATGCCAATTACCAGGCAGCCAAGCTCCAAACGATAAGCGTGAGCCAGGCGCAGCAAAAACTCCTCGGGGTCATCGGTATGCAGGATGGCGCAGCCCTTCTCATGGGCCAGCGAAAGCAGCTCGGCATCGGGCTCGCGCGTCATCACTACGGCGCCGGCACCCGACTCGATGGCACGGGAAGCAAAGTCGTTGCCGTCGACCTTTTCACCCGGGAAGGCGACGAATATCGTGCCCTCCTCAACCTGGCGCGAGTCGATAACGCAACCGCGGCATACCCGATCGGCTTCTCCCGTCACGGTTCGGGCCCCTGTTGCGGCCGCGAGATTGTTGACGGCGATCTCTATCATTGCAGCTCCCCTGTAAACCTAATAATGCTATCGGCGTATTGTATCCCAGCGCCGCCTACGCGTGGTGCAGGGCGTGTGAACAACCCGGATTAACCGACTGGCCATTTCATAGATAGTAACCCCCTACTTGGTGCGCGGGACACCCAACACGTCAAGCGCACTGGCCATAATGGACTGGAACGGCACTGCGGCGGCATCGGAGCCTGACGGGGTTCCGTCAAGGGTGATATAGCACAGGACCTTGGGCGACTGCGCCGGGGCAAACCCCATAAAAGACGACATGTAGTTCTCTTTGAGGTAGCCGCCGTTCTCATCGGCGCGCTCGGCCGTACCTGTCTTGCCCGCCACGTCGTAGCCGTCCACCGCGCCGCCAACGCCCGTTCCCTCGGCAACGACCGTCTGCATACACGATGTCACCTGCGAGGCGGCCTCCTCGGAAATCGCGCGATCCCCCTCGCCCCAATCCTTTTCATCGCCCTTGCTCGACTTATAGAAGTGCGGAGTCATCATCACGCCGCCGTTCGCGATGCCGCCCACGGCACGTGCGACCTCAATCGGCGAGACGGACAGCGCCTGGCCAAAGCTCATAGCACCCAAGGTGGCACCATCGTACTGGTCGCGCTCCTTGACGATGCCCAGACTCTCACCCGGAAAATCGACACCGGAGCTATGACCGATACCCCACTTGTCCACATAGGTGGCAAAATCATCGGCACCGATCTTGCGCCCCACCAGGACAAAACCGACATTGGACGAACGGCGCATCATCTCGCGTACGTCCATTGTCATGGTGTAGTCACGCTTGTCGGCATCGGTAACGGTATCGTCGCCCACCTTGATACTCGCGGGAACCTCAAACGATGTGCTCGGGCGCACAACGCCCAAATCAAATCCGGCGCCCGCAACCAGCGTCTTAAAGACCGAGCCGGGCTCGTAGGCATCCGTCACCAGACGAAGGTTCATGTCCTCGGTCTTGGCGTTTTCCAAATTGGTCTGGTCGTAGGTCGGATACGAGCAGGCGGCCAGGATCTCTCCAGTCGTCGGGTCGGTCACCAGGGCCGACCCGTTTTTGGCCTTCGTCTTCTCGACCGCCTCGGCCAAGGCATCTTCCGCGGCGCGCTGAATGTTGACGTCGATCGTCGTCACGATATCCACGCCATCAATCGCGGCAACCTTTTTATAGGCACCGCCCGCGATGTAGCCGCCATCTCTTGCGCGCTCGCGCACAAGAGAGCCATTCGTTCCGGTCAGAAGCTCATCGTATTGTTTTTCGAGTCCAGTCAGGCCAGCGTTGTCCACGTTCACGACGCCCAGCACCTGAGAAGCCAGGTTTCCATACGGGTAAACCCGCTTCATCGCCTGCTCAAAGAGCACGCCGGGTAGATTCTTCTTTTCCAGGGCGGCAGCGTCATCCTCGTCGACCTGGCGCTTGATATACACCCAGGAACCATCAGACAGTACCAGCTTGCGACAGGTCTTTTTATCGATACCGGTGGCCTTGACCAGCGCCGAGACCGTCTTGTCGACGTCCTCGACAAGCTGAGGGTTCACGGCGACATTGCGGCATTCGACTGACGACGTCAGCACGTTGCCGTTGCGGTCGTAGATAGTGCCACGTTTGGCATAGAGCGTCTGTGAAAGCAGACGACGCGCGTCCGCGCGCTCGCGCAGCTTGTCAGCATTCACGATCTGGTATTCGGCAAGACGGAAGACGCCCGCGGCAAGGCCAACCCCGATACAGCCCATAACGACATCGCGGCGAGGCAGCGGCGTTCCCGTAACCCATTCAGACGACGACCCCTTGCGCGCGCCCGTATTGCGCACCCGAGGTCCGCCCGAACCACGAAGACGCGACGCAGGGTCGTTGCCATAGGACGGCCCCGCGTTGTAAGATGGCCGACCCGTTCCTTGATAACCAGAACGTCCCCGCGAGGAGGGACGTCCAGACCCGTGGTCCCCGTCGGAACCGCGGCGATAGTCATTTGTCATACTCAGCTACCGTCTTATTTACTGAGCGGCCGCAGTCGAGCTAGCGCCCGCGGCTGCATCCTGCGAAAAGTCAAGCGTAACGCTCTCGCTGGGCTCCACCATGCCATAGGCGCCCGCAAGATCGCGAATACGCGTGTCGGCACCATAGACCGAATGCATGACCTCAAGGTTAGAACTCTCGTCGGTCGCCTTCTCGAGCGTGTTGGTAAGCTCTGCGTTGCCGTTAAGCACCTGGGCCGTAACACCGGCAAGCGCCACGCGCGCGACACCGATCGTCATGAAGACAGCCGCAATGATGCAAACCGTTTTAAGAACGCTCATGAAAACCGGGCTTACCGCCTGGTTTGCCTGACGGCCCGCGCCCGTGTAGACATCAAAACGCGGCGTGCGTTGCTCACGAGGGGCAACGGGCGCCTGCGGTGCCTCGCGGTAGGCGGGCATGGCGTTCATATCATAGGCGAGTGCTGCGTTTGAGGTGTTATAGCCCATGATATGCCGCCTCCCATCCCGAGTACGTTGGTAGTGTGTTTAAGCTTCGTTTATGGTGCGAGCGGGAGGTCCAATTTCGCGCGGTCGCGCCTACAGGCGCTGCGCCACGCGGATTTTGGCTGATCTCGCCCGAGGGTTGCGCGCGACCTCATCGGGTTGGGCAACCAAGGGTTTGCGGGTGATGACCTTGAGTATCGGCACGTTGCCGCACACGCACACCGGAATCTCCGGCGGACACGTGCACCCCTGGCTCATCTCCTTAAAGTGGTTCTTTACGATACGGTCCTCGAGCGAGTGATACGAGATGACGCAGATGCGTCCGCCCGGGTTGAGCCACCTGGTGGCGGCGTCAAGCCCCCTCTCGAGCACATCGAGCTCGTGGTTGACCTCGATGCGAATGGCCTGGAAGCTCTTCTTGGCCGGGTGTCCACCATGCCGACGAGCGGCAGCCGGAATGCCAGCCTTGATGATCTCGACAAATTGACCGGTGGTTTCGATCGGTTCTTGCTCGCGACGGCGCACGATCTCGCGCGCAATCTGCGAGGCGAACTTCTCTTCGCCATAGACGCGTAGAATCCGGGCGAGGTCGTGTTCGTTATAGGTGTTGATGACCTCAGCTGCGTTTAGGGTGTTGTTACCCGGATCCATCCGCATGTCCAATAGGGCATCTTCGTTATACGAAAAGCCCCTGCCAGGGATATCGAGTTGCGGTGACGAAACGCCCAAGTCAAACAGGAAGCCATCGACCCCGGGCACCTCGGCCGAGCAAAGCAGCTCGTCCAAGTCGCCGAAGTTGCCCTTCAGCAGCTGGTGCGGGACGCCGGGAACCTCGCGGTCCAGACGGGCGCCAGCGGCCTCGAGGGCCATGTCGTCCTGATCGACGCCGAGCAAAAGGCCCGTCTCCCCCACCTGCGCGGCCATCTTTACCGAATGACCGGCACCGCCAAGGGTGCAATCGCAGACAACGGAGCCGCTCTTGAGCTGCAGCGACTCAAGCACTTCGCCGAGCATGACAGGTTCATGCCGATATTCTTGTGTCAAGATCCCACGCTCCATCCGTTACTCGTGCCTTGCCCTTACGAGAAGAAGAGGTCAAGCAGAACCTCGTCGTCATCGTCCTCATCGGCCGCGGCGCGGTCCCAAACCTCAAGGTGGTCGTAGTTGCCCACAACCGTGACCTCGCGGTCAAGGTTCGCCTGCTTGCGGAGAGACTCAGAAAGACCGATACGACCGGCGCTGTCCACATCCATCGACGTGGTGCGCTTGTTGATCGCCCTCATGAGCTTCTGGTCGTTGATGTCACGCGGGTTAAAACCCTCGTGGCCCTCACGACCCGCGAAGAGTCCTTCGACCCACTTATCGAAGGCCTCGGCAGAGAACACGTACAGAGCATCGACATCCAGGGCTTTGAACACGCGAACGTGCTCTCCAAGTTCCTCGCGAAGGGGTGCAGGCAGGGACAGACGACCTTTTGCATCGAGATTGCGCTCGTATGCACCAGTCATTCCCATGTGCGCCCTCCCCTCGGTTACTCAGATGGCACGTACGCGGGGAACCACCCCGCCTGTCGACGTCATTAATAATATGGGGAACTGCCCCATTTTTCAACACCTTTCCCCACCCCTTCCCCCACCCTACCCCACCACTCCACCCCCTAACTATTGGGCGCCACCCCCGAGCATATGTTCGAAAACACAATATGTTGTGTTTAACGCAAAGGCGGGATGCCACCTGTAGCACCCCGCCTTTCAACCTCAACCTTCAAGTTGACCTTGAGGCGATTTTTACGTCCCTTTACATCCCGTTCACATCGCCCCCAAACTCTCCCACGCGCGGCATGTGCACCCCGCCGCGCCATTGGCCGGTGGCGCAAAATGGGACGGACCCCCGATTGCCAAAACGTGCGCAACAGCACGTTCCAGCAATCGGGGGTCCGTCCTCGGATAGCATGTAATCGCAGCTCAGCAGCGTATTAGCGATGTGCCAGCGGGTGGGCCGCCAGGTAAACCTCAGTCAGCTGCGTACGATCGACATGCGTGTAGACCTGCGTCGTCGATATATCGGCGTGTCCCAAGATCTCCTGCAGCACGCGAAGGTCCGCGCCGCCCGCGAGCATATGGGTGGCAAAGGAATGGCGCAACGTGTGCGGATGGAGTCCCACCAACCCCACCTGGCGTCCGTAGCGCTCGCATATGACGTGAACACCCTGACGCGACAGACGCCCGCCGTTCTTGTTTAAAAAGACCGCCGGCGTCTCTGTCCCACGAGCATGAGCCGCCAGAAGTCGGCGCCCATCACATATATAGTGCGTCAGGGCACGCGCCGCGCTTCCCACCAAAGGGACCAGACGCTCCTTGGAGCCCTTGCCGCGAACCAGCACAAAGCCGTCATCGGCATGGATATCACTCACATCGAGCCCCACCAGCTCGCTCACGCGCAGGCCGCACCCATACAGCACTTCCAAGATAGCGCGATCGCGCAGACCCATCTCACCATCCGGAAAATCCTGGTCGAGCAATGCCGAAACATCCTCCACCGAAAGGCACTCCGGCAGGCGCTCGGCCTTTTTTGGCAAACGCAACGCCGCCGTAGGATTTTGGGTCACGGCCCCATCGCGCACCAAAAAGGCATGCAGGCCTTTGACGGCAGCGAGCGCGCGCTCCACCGAGGCATCGGAATAGCCCCCATCGCGCCGATCGGCGATAAAGTCCTCAATGACCCGCCGACTCACGTCCTCAAAGGACGCAATGCCCGTCCGCTCCAGATAGGCACAGTAGGTCGTCAGGTCTCGGCGATAGGCGGCAATCGTGTTACGCGCCAAGCCCCGCTCGACTGCAAGGTAATCAAGAAACTCCCCCGCCGCCACAGCGAGCGGCGAAGGAGCTTCTCCGATATGTTCCCGGTTCGCCGGCAACCTTAGTCCGTCGAACGATTCATGGGCGTCACCTGCAGGCGATCGACGCCCTCATGCTGGCCAATCGAGGCACGCACGAACTCTCGGAATAGCGGCTGAGGATTGGTGGGGCGGCTCTTAAACTCGGGGTGAGCCTGGGTGGCCACGAACCACGGGTGCACATCGCGCGGCAGCTCGACCATCTCGACCAGACGCTCATCAGGCGAAAGACCCGAGATGACAAGACCGGCGTCCTCGAGCTGATCGCGGAAGGCATTGTTGAACTCAAAACGGTGACGGTGGCGCTCGTAGACAAGCTCCTCGCCATACGCCTCACGCGCGAGGGTATCGGCAGCGAGCTTGCACGGATAGGCGCCCAGGCGCATGGTGCCGCCCTTCTCGGTCACGTCCTCCTGCGAGCTCATCAGGTCGATTACGCTAAACGGACCGTCCGGATCAAACTCGGAGGAGCTGGCACCGGCAAGGCCGACAACGTTGCGGGCGAACTCGCACACGGCAACCTGCATACCCAGGCAAATGCCCAGATACGGAATCTTGTGCTCGCGAGCAAACTCGGCAGCAAGGATCTTGCCCTCCAGGGCGCGCTTGCCAAAGCCGCCGGGAACCAGGATGCCCGATGCGTCGCCCAGAACCTCATTGACGTTTTCGGCATCGAGGCTCTCACCATCGACCAGCTGCACATCTACGTGACGATCGTAGAAAACGCCCGCGTGATGCAGGGCCTCGATAACCGACAGATATGCATCGGGAAGCTGGGTGTACTTTCCCACGACGGCAACCTTAACCTTATCGGCGTGATGGTTGGCATGGTTTTGCTTGCGCAGGAACTCATTCCATGCGCTCATATCGCGCTCGCGCGGATCGAGGCCAAGGCGCTCGCAAATGCGCAGGTCAAAGTCCTGCTCCGCGAGCAGCTGCGGCACGTCGTAAATGCTCGCGCAATCCTCGTTGGTAAAGACACAGTCGGTGTCGACGTCGCAGAAACTCGCGATCTTGCCGCGGATAGCGTCATCAATATGGTGATCGGAGCGCAGCACAATGATGTCCGGCTGGATACCAAAGCTGCGCAGCTCCTTGACGGAGTGCTGCGTGGGCTTGGTCTTAACCTCGTGGGCGGCGGCGATATAGGGAACGAGCGATACGTGGATGTAGCAGACGTTCTCGGGACCGGCCTCCTTGCGGTACTGGCGGATAGCCTCCACGAACGGCTGCGACTCGATGTCGCCGATCGTGCCACCCAGCTCGGTAATGACAACGTCGGAGCCAGTCTGCTCCTCAATGCGGCGGAATTTGTCCTTGATAGCATTGGTGACATGCGGGATCACCTGGACGGTACCGCCCAAAAAGTCACCGCGACGCTCGCGGGCAATCAGGCTCTTGTAAATGGCGCCCGTCGTAAAGTTAGAATCGCGGGTCAGGTTCTCGTCAATAAAACGCTCGTAGTGGCCCAGGTCCAGATCGGACTCGTAGCCGTCCTCGGTCACAAAGACCTCACCGTGCTGGAACGGGCTCATGGTACCGGGGTCGACGTTCAGATACGGGTCGGCCTTCTGCATCGTCACCTTGTAGCCGCGCGACTTGAGCAAACGGCCCAGCGATGCCGCGGTAATGCCCTTGCCCAAAGACGAAACCACGCCGCCGGTCACAAACACATGCTTAGTCATATTGAATTACCTGCGCTTCCCGTAGAAGTTGTCCATACACATCTTACGGGTCTTCATTGTAATACTCGAGAAAGAAGCAGTTCGCCATTTTTCACCAAAGTGCTTGCATTTCTCCATCTCGAAACAAAACGCCGCCCGGGACCCGAGCGGCGTAGCAACAACTTAGGCGGCAGATCGCTACCGATCGGCAAGCTCGTCCCTGAGCATATCCCGAACGAGCATACCCGCGCGGATGCCTTTCAGATACCACCCGCCACGCTCGGTAAGGCAAATACCATTTGCAAGCTGGCCGCCATCCTCGCTATAACGCGAAACGACCTCGATCAAACCGTCAGAATCCAAGCGCTCAATTGCGGCGCGGGCTCGATACGGAGACACCCCAACGTGCTCCGCAAGCGTTTTGCGCGAGAAGCCATATGTCCCGCCACTTTCGGATTGCTGGGCAATCTCCATCAACACCAGCACTTCGACACGCTTCATATCGTTGACACTCGCACGACCCTTGCCCGCCATGGCAGCCTCCTCTAACCGAGCACGAGCATCCAGCGCGCCGTGCACGACCGACACACCTCACGATGGCAGGTAATATCCATCATGCGGCATCCCGCTAAGGATGAAACAGTTACGATTATTGTATACCGCCCAAATTGTTTTTAGGCAGGTAAACGGCTATTTTTCGCCGAAATAGACGCTTTATTGATCAAAAAGCCGTACCGGGCGCTAACCCGATACGGCCAAAAGGCGATGCAATTACCGCGGTACTTCAAACTTAGCGATGGAAGAAACCACGACGCTCAAACTTGGGCTCGCAGCACACGTTGATGCCCAGTTTACGCAACACCGTCTCGTCCGTCGGCGAGATAATCACGCTAAAGAAGGCATCGCAACCGCGCAGCTGCTCCAGGCCCGAAAGGACACGAGCGGCCGTCTCGCTCGTAGCCGAGGTGATCGACAGCGCCATAAGCGTCTCGTCGGTGTGAAGGCGCGGGTTTTTGCTGCCCAGGAAATGCGTCTTGAGCTTGCTGATGGGCTCGATCGCCTCGTCGCTGATGACTTCAAGCTCAAGGTCGACGCCCGAAACATGCTTGAGAGCGTTCATAATGAGCGAACTTGCGGCGCCCAGGCGCGTGGAGGTCTTACCGGTCACCACGGAACCGTCCGGCATGACCATGGCGCCCACGGGACCACCCGTCAGTTGCTCCCTGGTTAAGGCCGCCGAGCGCGCCGGTGAGTAGTTCTTATCGATGCCGGCCTTCTTCATAATAATCTTGAGACGGTCGACTTGCTCATCGCCCACGCCGGTACGGCGCACATTTTCGACCGCGGTAAAGTAGCGGCGGACGATCTCCATCTTGGAAGCGTCGCGGCAGGCATCGTCATCGGTGATGGCAAAGCCGACCATATTGACGCCCATGTCCGTGGGACTCTGGTAGGGGCTCTTGCCTAGGATCTTTTCCATCAGGGCACGGACCACCGGGAAGGCCTCGACGTCGCGGTTGTAGTTGACCGTGGTCTTGTTGTAGGCCTCAAGGTGAAAGGAATCGATGATGTTGGCATCGTCGAGGTCCGCCGTGGCGGCCTCGTAGGCAATATTGACCGGATGCGTCAGGGGAAGATTCCAGACCGGGAAGGTCTCAAACTTGGCATAACCGGCGGCGGTGCCGTGCTTATGCTCGTGATACAGCTGTGAGAGGCAGGTGGCGAGCTTGCCCGAGCCAGGGCCGGGCGCCGTCACGACAACGAGCGGACGCGTGGTCTCGACGAACTCGTTCTTGCCGTAGCCTTCGTCAGAAACGATCAGATCGACGTCGTGCGGATAGCCCTCAATGGGATAGTGCAGCTTGGCGGGAATGCCGAGTGCATTCAGACGATTGCGGAAGACGTCGGCAGCGGGCTGACCGGCATACTGCGTGATAACCACGGCCGCGACAGCAAAACCGTTGCCGCGGAACAGGTCGACCAGGCGCAAGACGTCCTCGTCATAGGTAATGCCCAGGTCGCCACGGGCCTTGTTCTTCTCGATATGGTTTGCATTGATTGCGATGATGACCTCGACGTCGTCGGCAATGCTCTTGAGCATGCGGAACTTGCTGTCCGGCTCAAAACCCGGCAGCACGCGACTCGCATGATAGTCGTCAAACAGCTTGCCGCCAAACTCCAAATAGAGCTTGCCACCAAACTGCGAGATGCGCTCCTTAATGTGAGCAGCCTGCAGCTCGATGTACTTCGCATTGTCGAAACCCTGGCGCATGTGTGGCTCCCGTCCCGTTTCCATTTAATGTCCTAGGCGATTATAACGGAGCCCGCCCTCCCCGATACCCAGACCATCAACAGGCACCAACCAAACACGCTCACCACAACCACCGGGGACCCGGGGCAGCTCGTTTGGAACGGGGAACAAGTCACTCAGCACCAACAATGAAAACGTCGCAGGCAGAGCTGAAGCCAGCGAACGGGCACCAGAGCGAGCAAGCTTCCCCCTGCACCAACAAGGGGAACGTCGCAGGTGGAGCATAAGTCAGCGAAAGCCCGTCAGAGCGAGCAAGGTGACGTGAAAGAGGAGGGCATAGGCCTTTTGGCCATGCCCGACGATTGAACGTCAGATTGCCGCTCTGGCGGGTTTGCAGCGTCGACCGGTTCCGCGGTTTGGTAAAACCGCGGAACAAAAAAGCGCCCCCTCCCGCGCACGGAACGGGAGGGGGCTAAAGGTAGGAGTCTACCGGTGGGTTGACCCCACCGGACAGACGATGACCAGGTGATCCTTTACAGGATCGTCAAGGTTTCCGTGGGGTACCCGTTGGGTACTTAGAGCATCACGCAAGCGACGGTCAGGATGATGGCGCAGACGACGGAGAGAGCGACGATGAGCTTAAGGGCAAACTTGAGCCAGGTCGTCCACTCGATCTTGGCCAGGGCGAGACCGCCCATGATGGCGCCGGAGGTCGGGGTGAACAGGTTCACAACGCCGATGGCAGAGGAGAAGATCATGACCATGACCTCGGGCGAGAAGCCGAGCTTAACAGCCAGCGGTCCCATGATAGGCATGGAGACGGTAGCCATACCAGAGGTCGAGGGGATCAGGAAGGACAGGCCGAAGTAGACCAGGAAGCTCATGGGAGCGAAGATCACGCCGGACAGGCCAGCCAGAGCATTGGCGGCAGCGTCGAGGACGTAGACGTCGAGGCCGGTGTTAGCCATGAGGACGGAGATACCACGGGCGAGGGCGATGACGAGAACAACGGACATCATGTCGGCAGCGCCGGTGATGAAGGTGTTAACGATCTGCTTCTCGGACAGGCCACCGATGATACCGATCAGGACGGCCATGAGGAAGAACCAGGTGGAAGCCTCGTCGAAGTACCACTGACCAATGGGCAGGCCGGTGATCAGGGCAGACCAGCCCTGGACGACGGCGTTACCGTCGGCGTCGTAGACAGCGCCAGCGTCGAAGAAGTTGGCGACGCCCTCGTTGAGGTCGGCCAGCGGAATGAAGCCGACGATCATGACGACGAAGGTGAAGGCAAAGGCGATCAGAACACCCTTCTGACGACCAGTGAGCTTGACCTCATTGTGAACCTCGGAAGCAGCCTTGCCGTGAGCCTCTTCGGCGTCCTTGAGCTCCTGCATCGACAGGATGGTGGAACCCTTGTCAGCCTTGACCTTCTTGGCATAGCTCATGACGAAGAAGATGGACATGGCAGTGGTAACAATCCACAGGACGGCACCGAGGCCGATGATGATGGACTGGTTGACCTCAATGCCAACGCCGGTCAGAGCGTCGACGGCAGCGCCGACGGCGAACGGGTTAACCGTGGAGCCCAGGCAGCCGCAGCCAGCGCCGAGCAGGACGGTGGCGGCACCGACCATCGGGTCGAAGCCAGCGGCCATCATGGTAGCGGCAAGCAGGGCGTAGAAGGGAACGGTCTCCTCGCACATACCATAGGTGGTACCACCGAGGGAGAAGATGAGCATCAGCACGGGAATGAGCATGATCTCGTTACCCTTAAGCTTCTGCACCAGGACGGCGATGCCGTTGTCCAGGGCGCCGGTCTCGGTCATCATACCGAGGAAGCCGCCGAGGATCATAACGAAGAGGCAGACGGGCAGAGCGTCAGCGAAGCCCTTGATCGGGGCGGTGCAGAAATCGCTCAGACGGGCGGCAGTAACCGCGCCGCCGGACGTGCCGGAGACGATAACGGTAATCACTGCAACAATTGCCAGCAGAGCAAGAAGAATGGTGAACGATGAAGGCATACCGCGCTTTTTCTTAGCGGTCTCAGTCATAGTTCTCATCCCCCCTTCATAAATCATTTACTGATCTCGCCCGAAGCGGCTCTTCCGTGCCGTGCCTGCCGCTCGATCGAGATTTTTACCAGATAAAGCCGCTCGGGGTGTTCAACAATACACCCCGAGCGAGATGCTAGATGCACTTACTTGAGCGTGGCGTACATGACGGCCTTGATGGTGTGCATGCGGTTCTCGGCCTCGTCGAAGACCTTGGAAGCGGGGCTCTCGAAGACCTCGTCGGTGACCTCCTGCTCGGTGATGCCGAACTGCTCGCACTTCTCGGCGCCAATCGTGGTGTTGGTGTCGTGGAAGCTGGGCAGGCAGTGCAGGAAGATGGCACCCGGGTTGGCCATAGCCATGACCTCGGAGGTGACACGATACGGGGTGAGCTGAGCGATGCGCTCGGCCCAGACCTCGTCAGGCTCGCCCATGGAGACCCACACGTCGGTGTAGATAACGTCGGCACCGGTGACGCCGTCCTTGACGTCGGTGGTCAGCTTGATGGTGCAGCCGTTGGCCTCGGCGATGGGCTTGCAGGCCTCGATGACGTCGTCAGCGGGCATGCACTCCTCGGGGCCGCAGGCCACGAAGTTCATGCCAAGCTTGGAGCAGACAACCATGAGGGAGCGAGCAACGTTGTTCTTGCAGTCGCCCATGAAGACGAGGGTCTTGCCCTTGATGTCGTAGTTGAAGTTCTCCTGGACGGTCAGGATGTCGGCGAGCATCTGGGTGGGATGCCACTCAGTGGTCAGGCCGTTCCACACGGGCACGCCGGACTTAGCAGCGAGCTCCTCGACATCGTCCTGGGCAAAGCCACGGAACTCGATGCCGTCATACATGCGGCCGAGAACGCGGGCGGTGTCCTCGATGGACTCCTTCTTGCCCATCTGCGACGAACCCGGATCGAGGTAGGTGACACCCATGCCCAGATCCATGCCGCCGACCTCGAAGGCGCAGCGGGTACGAGTGGAGGTCTTCTGGAAGAGCAGAACGATGTTCTTGCCCTCGAGATAGCGGTGCGGAACGCCAGCGCGCTTCATGTCCTTGAAGTTCTTGGAGAGCTTGAGCAGGTACTCGATCTCCTCGGTGGTGAGGTCGAGGAGCTTGAGGAAGCTACGGCCGGAGAGGTTAACACCCATGGTTCGTTTCCTTTCGAAGAAATGAATTACGTAAGTAATTAGTGTTGCCCGTTTGACGGGCGAAACCGGTGCGGTTGTAGGGGGACCGCACCGGAAACGGAAAGACTTAGAGGTCCTCGCGCCAGAAGGGCATGCTCATGCAGCGCGGGCCGCCGCGGCCGCGGGAGAGCTCGGCGGAGGGCACGACGAGAAGGTCCAGGCCCTCCTTGTACAGCACGTCATTGGTGACGGTGTTGCGGGCGTAGACGCAGATCTTGCCGGGCTCGACGCACAGGGTGTTGGAGCCGTCGTTCCACTGCTCGCGGGAGGCCGCGATCGGGTCGCCGCCGCCGCAGGGGATCAGCTTGACCTGGTCGACGCCGGTGGCGTCCTCCAGGACGTGCTCGAGGGTGTCCTCGATCAGGCGGATGTTCACGTCGCCCGGGTTCTTGCCGGCGGTCAGCTCGTAGACGCGCAGGGTGCCCATGATGGCGGGGTGGATCGTGAACTTATCGACGTCGATCTGGGTGAAGACCGTGTCGAGGTGCATGAAGGCGCGCGAGACCGGGATGTCGAAGGCAAGGATGCGCTCGACCTTGGAGTCGGAGTTCCAGAAGATGTTCTGGGCCATGATGTCGATAGCGGCGGCCTGGGTGCGCTGGGAGATGCCGACGGCGAGGGTCTTCTCGTTGATGTTCAGCACGTCGCCGCCCTCGGTGTGGAACTGGCAGTCGCGGCGGAAGTACAGGGAGACGTCCTTGTAGTCGGGGTGGTACTTGAAGATGTACTTGCCGTACAGGGTCTCGCGGTTGCGGGTGACGGAGTACATGCGGTTGAGGTTGACGCCCTCGCCGACGACCGCGAACGGGTCGCGGGTGAAGTAGAGGTTGGGCATCGGGTCGATGATCAGGTCGGACTCGGACTCGGAGTTGACCAGGGAGTCGAGGGTCGTGGACGCCGTGAGGGGCATGTCGATCTCGGCCTTGGTCATGCCGGCCATGGTCTTCTTGACGAACTCGAGGTTGTCCTCGATGGAGTCCAGCTTCTCGCGGACGATCTGCGGCATGTGCTGGCCGCGGATGCCGGCCTCGGCGATGTACTGGTCGGTGAACTCGGCGCGGGCGCCGGGGACCTGGTCGAACACCTCGGCGACGAGGTTCTCGAGGTAGAGCACCTCGACGCCCTGGTCCCTCAGGATCTGGGCGAAGGTGTCGTGCTCCTGCTGTGCGACCTCCAGGAACGGGACGTCGTCGAACAGGAGTCGCTCGAGCTCGTCGGGCGGCAGGTTGAGGAGCTCGTCGCCGGGACGGTGCAGGCAGACCTTCCTGAGCTTGCCGATCTCGGAAGGCACGTGCAGACCTTTCGTCATGGCCTCCTACCTTTCTTTCGGGCCCCTGTCAGGGCCGATTCGTTAGCGCCCCTCCGTGTGAGGCGTTATTGCTGACGACATATTTATATCCAAAATCAATCCATACTTCCACCTCGCCCCCGAACGGTTTTATATGAGGGGTGAACGGCATACACATATACTTCACGCATGGCATACTTTGATTAAATAAAGTGGATTTACGTGCTTAAACGCTTTTTAACCGCAGGATCAATTGAAACTAACCTTTGTTAAACCACCCCCAAATTGCATATTTCACGCAACGATATGAATATAATTCGCAATTCTCGCTGTGTCTCAACCATTTTGATTTTTATTCAGAAAAAAGTGCGTCCTATTCATTTTTGACAAACAGATTACCGTTTACCAGACGTTGGATACCGTTCACCGGAAGCTCAGTATAAGGCCCATCGAATACCCGATCGATCTTGCGTCTCCATTTGTAACAACTTGACTTTTTCGGCAGCAAAGACAAACAGACCCGTTCCCCAAAAGGGAGCGGGTCTGCATTCGGTACACCTAGGGTCCAGCAAGGTTTAGGCCTTCGAGAACCTCAAGGGACTAGCGATCGAGCTCGGCCAGTGCCTCGCCCAGAAGCCTCAGGCCCTCGCGAAGAACATCTTCGCTCGCGCAGTAGCCCAGGCGCGCTCCGCAGGGAAGCTCAAAACGGCTACCGGGGACCAACAGCACTCCCCTATCGGCCAGCAGGCGCTTGCAGAACTCCTCGTCATCCTCGGGAATATCCAGCTGGATAAACGAGGTTGACACGCCCTGCGGGGCCGTCCAAGAGACACGCTGCTGCGTATCGATCCAAGCCTGTGCGATATCTCGGTTACCAAACACGATCTTGCGGTTGCGCTCGAGAATCTTGTCCTTGTGCTCGAGCACGTAGGTCGCCAAAGCATCGTTAAACACGCCACCGCAGATCATGGTGTAGTCGCGGTAGGTGCGGATGCGGTTGGACACCTCTTCATCCGCAACGACCCAGCCCACGCGGGCTGCAGGCGTCGAATAGGTCTTGGACACCGAGTTGGTGACAATGGCCCTCTCGTACACGTCTGCCATCGACATAAAGGACTCGGTGTTCTCGAGCGGCAGATACACCTCGTCGCACAGCACGTAGGCGCCCACCGAGCGGGCAATCTCGGCAATCTGCCCGAGCATGTCTGCATCGAGCACCGTACCGATGGGGTTCGATGCGTTATTGATGCAGATAAGCTTGGTATTGGGGCGAACGAGGCGCTTGAGCTGTTCGATATCGGGTTTCCATCCGAGCTCCTCGCGAAGCTCCCAATACTCGACCTCGGCACCAAGCGTACGCGGGATCTCATAGAGCGGCGCATAGGTAGGCCACTCGGCAATCACGTGATCGCTGGGCCCGACAACGGCAATGATGGCGTTGAGGTTGGCGCCCGTGCAGCCATTGGTCTGCAGAATGTGATCGGGATTGACCTCGCAACGATACAGCTTGGCGACCTCGGCCTTAAACTCCGGCGAACCCTCGATCCAGCCGTAGTTCATCTTCTCG
Organism: Coriobacteriaceae bacterium; assembly: GCA_025757745.1. NCBI lineage: Bacteria > Bacillati > Actinomycetota > Coriobacteriia > Coriobacteriales > Coriobacteriaceae > Coriobacteriaceae bacterium. The sequence continues at coordinate 951,895 of CP107217.1, read as the reverse complement.
CGATCCAGACGCTCGTAGAACGTAGCGCCGTCCTGCTCGTCGAGCGCGCGAAGCTCGCCCATGGTCAGCGACGAAATCGTCGACTGGGCAATGTCCCACGTAGCGCTCTTCTCCCAAACGTTGAGCCATTCCTCAACGCCAATTGTCTTGATATCCATGACTAAGCTCCAATCGCTAGAACACGGGGATGATGCCGGCAAAGGTCATGGGAATCGAGATGATGCCCAAAAGACAAAGAAGCCGACACCGTTGGGGTATCAACGTGACCGCCTCTAGACATAATGGACACCTTATCTGATGCTAATTTAACTTATTAGACAAGAATGGGGCGGTGCGAAAAACCCGCACCGCCCCATTGGGAGACATCTAATGGCAGCTAGATGTTTGTATTAAGACCCGTACGGTCTATGAAAACCTTAGAGGTCCTCGCGCCAGAAGGGCATGCTCATGCAGCGCGGGCCGCCGCGGCCGCGGGAGAGCTCGGCGGAGGGCACGACGAGAAGGTCCAGGCCCTCCTTGTACAGCACGTCATTGGTGACGGTGTTGCGGGCGTAGACGCAGATCTTGCCGGGCTCGACGCACAGGGTGTTGGAGCCGTCGTTCCACTGCTCGCGGGAGGCCGCGATCGGGTCGCCGCCGCCGCAGGGGATCAGCTTGACCTGGTCGACGCCGGTGGCGTCCTCCAGGACGTGCTCGAGGGTGTCCTCGATCAGGCGGATGTTCACGTCGCCCGGGTTCTTGCCGGCGGTCAGCTCGTAGACGCGCAGGGTGCCCATGATGGCGGGGTGGATCGTGAACTTATCGACGTCGATCTGGGTGAAGACCGTGTCGAGGTGCATGAAGGCGCGCGAGACCGGGATGTCGAAGGCAAGGATGCGCTCGACCTTGGAGTCGGAGTTCCAGAAGATGTTCTGGGCCATGATGTCGATAGCGGCGGCCTGGGTGCGCTGGGAGATGCCGACGGCGAGGGTCTTCTCGTTGATGTTCAGCACGTCGCCGCCCTCGGTGTGGAACTGGCAGTCGCGGCGGAAGTACAGGGAGACGTCCTTGTAGTCGGGGTGGTACTTGAAGATGTACTTGCCGTACAGGGTCTCGCGGTTGCGGGTGACGGAGTACATGCGGTTGAGGTTGACGCCCTCGCCGACGACCGCGAACGGGTCGCGGGTGAAGTAGAGGTTGGGCATCGGGTCGATGATCAGGTCGGACTCGGACTCGGAGTTGACCAGGGAGTCGAGGGTCGTGGACGCCGTGAGGGGCATGTCGATCTCGGCCTTGGTCATGCCGGCCATGGTCTTCTTGACGAACTCGAGGTTGTCCTCGATGGAGTCCAGCTTCTCGCGGACGATCTGCGGCATGTGCTGGCCGCGGATGCCGGCCTCGGCGATGTACTGGTCGGTGAACTCGGCGCGGGCGCCGGGGACCTGGTCGAACACCTCGGCGACGAGGTTCTCGAGGTAGAGCACCTCGACGCCCTGGTCCCTCAGGATCTGGGCGAAGGTGTCGTGCTCCTGCTGTGCGACCTCCAGGAACGGGACGTCGTCGAACAGGAGTCGCTCGAGCTCGTCGGGCGGCAGGTTGAGGAGCTCGTCGCCGGGACGGTGCAGGCAGACCTTCCTGAGCTTGCCGATCTCGGAAGGCACGTGCAGACCTTTCGTCATGGCCTCCTACCTTTCTTTCGGGCCTTACTGGCCGAATGTATCAGCGCCCCTCCATATGGGACGCTGCTTGCTGACAGCTCTAGTTATATCCAAATTCCATTCGTAATGCTACCTCGCCCCCGAACGGTCAGCAAAGTACGATGAACGGTATATCGCATATGATTTCCCATGATGCACTTCAGTTTCGTAAAGCAGATTTTCCTAGGTAAACGTTATTTTTCTAGGAAATCAAGCTTGAACACTCAAAGTTATCCATGATTCAAAATTGCATAGTGAAAACGGTTTTCTGCATATAAATGACGCTTGCCCTCGATTCGACCTACATTCGATTATATTCAGCTTGCTATCATTCTTATTCATACATTCTCACCAGTTGAGTGAGGATATAGATCGCTTGCTCAAAGCACCGGACGTTAGTGCTTCGGCTTGTCAGCGTAAGAAGTAGGTAAAGATACCGTTCACGCGATACGTCCGTGCCAGCGGTCGACTAAATTGAGACAATAGTGAATTAGAGTTAGGCTACCGTCCCCTGCGGGGACTGAACGGACAGATGCATATGCCGAGCAAAATCGAAAAGAAACAAAAGGCCGCTAAGCTGCGCAAGCCGCCGCGCGACTTCTCGTACACGCAAAACCGAGAGCTTAGCTGGCTGCGCTTTGACAACCGCGTGCTTGACGAAGCCTTCGACGAGACCGTTCCGCTGTTCGAGCGTCTAAAGTTCGTGTCGATTTTCGAGTCTAACCTCGACGAGTTTCTCATGGTGCGTGTGGGCGGCCTGTCCGATCTTGCAGAGCTCAAAAAACAGCCTGTCGACAACAAGAGCAATATGACCGCCTCCGAACAGGTCGATGCTGTCATGGCAGAGCTGCCCGGGCTCCTTACCCGTTGGGAGTCCATCTTTAAGAGCATCGAGGACAAGCTCGACGCTCTGGGCGTTCACCGCGCCCGCATCGATTCGCTTACGCCCGAGGAGCGCACCTTCGTAACCCGCTACTTCCAAGCCTACGTGTCGCCGGTCATCTCGCCGTTGGTCATTGACCCGCGCCATCCCTTCCCCAACCTGCGCAACGGCGCACTCTATCTGGCTTGTGGCCTGGACGGCGTCACCGACGAGGAGAGCCTGCTGGGCCTTATCGAGATTCCCACCTCGATGAACCGCGTGGTCGAGATCCCCTCGCCCACCGGCACCTACTCCTACATCTTGCTCGAGGACGTCATCCTCGCCTGCCTGGACAGTTGCTTTGGCTCCTATAAGCCGCTGGACCGCGCGCTGATCCGCGTCACCCGCAATGCCGATATCGACCCGGACGGCGAAGGCGTCGAGGAGGAAGAGGATTACCGCCAGCACATGAAGCGCATCCTCAAGAAGCGCCTGCGCCTGCAGCCGGTGGTGCTCGCCGTATCGGGCTCGCTCGAGAAGGCAACGCTCAAGACCATCCGCAAGGCGCTCGAGCTTTCTCGCCGCTCGGTCTTTACCTGCGATATCCCCCTTGACCTTGGCTACGTCTTTGGCATTGAGGGTAAGATTCCCGAGCACCTGCGCAATGAGCTCCTCTTTACGCCGTTTAAGCCGCAGCCCAATCCCACCATCGATATGGCCCGCTCCATCCGCGAGCAGGTGCTGCAGCACGACAAGCTGCTCTTTTACCCTTACGAGACAATGAACCCGTTCTTGGACCTGGTGCACGAAGCAGCCTATGACCCCGAGTGTATCTCGCTGCGCATCACGCTCTACCGTGTGGCAAAGCAGAGCCGTCTGTGCGAGTCGCTCATCGATGCTGCCGAAAACGGCAAAGAGGTCACGGTGCTCATGGAGCTTCGTGCCCGCTTTGACGAGCAAAACAACATCGAATGGGCCGAGCGCCTGGAAGAGGCCGGCTGCACCGTTATCTACGGCTCCGAGGGCTTTAAGTGCCACTCAAAGATCTGCCAGCTCACCTATCGCGAGGGCATGGCGCTTACCCGCCTGACGCTTTTGGGTACCGGCAACTTTAACGAGAAGACGGCCAAGCTCTACAGCGACTTTATGCTCATGACCGCGCATCCCGGCATCGGCGAGGACGCCAACCTGTTCTTCCGCAACCTGTCGCTGGGCAACCTGCGCGGCGACTACCGCTTCCTGGGCGTGGCGCCCGTGGGCCTCAAGCCGCTCATCATGCGCGGCCTGGACCGCGAGATTCAGCGCGCCCTTGTCGGCGAGCCCGCCCGCGTGTTCTTTAAGCTCAACTCGCTTACCGACCGCGAGGTCATCGACAAGATTGCCGAGGCATCGTGTGCCGGCGTGCGCGTGGACATGATCATTCGCGGCATCTCGTGCCTCAAGCCCGGTGTTCCGGGCAAGACCGAGAACGTGCACGTGCGATCCATCGTCGGACGTTTTTTGGAGCATGCGCGCGTCTATGCCTTTGGCGTGGACTCGGACATGATCTACCTGAGCTCGGCAGACATGATGACGCGCAACACCGAGCACCGCGTGGAGATCGCCTTCCCCGTGCTCGACCCCACCTGCCGCGCCCTGGTGCACGAGTACATGGGCATGCAGCTGCGCGACAACGTGAAGGCACGCAGCCTGACGAGTGACGGCACCTGGGTTCCGGTGGAGCGCAAAGAGGACGAGAAACCCTTCAACTCGCAGGAAGCTCTGCTGGAGCGCGCGTATCGCAACGCCGAGGCCGCCGCGCAGCAGCGCGCACAGGAGAAGGAACGTGTGGCCGAAAAAGTTATCCAGGACGAGATTGAACATGGGGCGGCTGCCAAACCGGAAGCGGTTGCCGCTCTCCCGGTGAATGAGCCCGAGGCTGCCGCAGAGCCCGCCGTGGAGAAAGCGCCCGAGGCCGCTACTGCGACTCCGGAGCCCGCCGCCGAGGCAAAGCCCGCCCCTGCTCCTGAGCCGCAGCCGGCCACACCCAAGGTCCAAGAGGTCCAGGCGACCGTCATTGAGCCCAAGCCTGCACCTGCACCTCAGCCCGAGCCGCAGGTCACCAAGCCCGCACCCGAGACGAGCGCCCGTCGCGATAAGCCCGCCGGCAAGACCAAGGCCATCGAGCGCCATCGCCCCGGTCGCGTGCGCATAGGCCTGGGCCTGATCGGCCTGGGTCTAAAGACGCTCATTACCGGCAAGACGAAATAGTCGTTTGTAGAAGCGCCCCGCATTTGAGGAAAGCCTCGGATGCGGGGCGCTTTTCCCTGCTACCATGGTGCGAATAACAACGCGAATGACAGGCAGGAATATGAAGCTCACTATAGAATCGATGACCTACGGCGCCGACGGGCTGGCGCACGCCGACAACGGCAAGGCCGTCTTTGTGCAGGGCGCCGTGGCAGGCGACACCGTCGAGGCCGAGGTCGTACAGGACGGCAAGTCGTTCATGCGTGCCCGCACCACCGAGATTCTGGAGCCAAGCCCCGATCGCATTCAGCCTCCCTGCCCCTTCGTGGGCATCTGCGGCGGCTGCTCGTGGGGCAATCTCTCACGCACGGCACAGCTCGCCGCCAAGGAGCAAAACCTGCGCTCCACGCTCGAGCGCATCGGCAAGTTCGCTCCTGAGCAGGTCGATGAGTTGGTACAGCCCATCTGCCACACCAAGGACGACTGGGGCTACCGCAATAAAATCGAGCTCGAACCGACCGTCGTCAACGGTCGCGTGCGTCTTGGCATGCACGGTGTCGACCCCAGCAAAATCGTGACCGTCGATACGTGCCCGCTGTTCGACAAGCGCTTCCCGAAGGCGCTCAAATCGGTCGTCGGCGCACTCAACTATCTAAGCGGCAGCCATGACTTGGGGCTCGAACGCGTGGGCATTCGCGCATCACGCCGCACCAAGGCACTCGAGGTCGCACTCTGGACGCCCACAGGCTCTTTTCCGCGCTCGCAGGTCTCCCGCGTGCTGGCGGACGCCGCTCACCCCACGAGCATCGTGCGCGTGATGAGCAAGGGCGAAAAGAAGGCCCGCCGTGTCTCCAAGGTCGAAATGCTCGCCGGAAAGGGCTCATGGACCGAGAATATCGCCGAGGGTCAGATGCGCTTGTCTGCCCCGTCTTTTTTCCAGGTCAACACCAAGGGTGCCGAGATTTTGATCGAGCTTGTCATGGAAGCACTCGACCCGCAGGAAGACGAGCTTGCCGTGGACCTGTACTGTGGTGCCGGCACCTTTACCCTGCCGCTCGCCCGCCGCTGCGACTTTGTCGCCGCCGTCGAGGCCTACGGCCCCGCCGTGCGCGACCTGCGCCGTAACCTGGAGATCAACAAGCTTGATAACGTCGACGTCATTGGCGGAGACGCGGTGCGCGAGTTCCCCGACCAGGATGCCGACGTCTTGGTGGTCGACCCGCCACGCGCAGGCCTCGCCCCCGAGGCGATCGACCTTATCGCCAGCACGAGTGCTCGCGATGTCGCCTACGTGAGCTGCGACCCGGCCACCCTGGCGCGCGATCTCAAACGCTTTGTCGAAGAAGGCACCTTCTTCCCCGTAAAGATCACGCCAGTCGACCTGTTCCCACAAACCTTCCACTGCGAGACCGTCGTCCACCTTAGGCGCAACTAGACTGTTTGCCCAAGGCCACGCCCGATGATTTTTCTGGGACGGGGATTAAATAATCAATTTGTACCAAATGATTATTTAATCCCCGTCCCTTTTTAAACATTGGGAAATCGAGCGTGGCAAGCGCATGTCTTCGGGGTATAAGACGCCTAATTGTATGCCGCCTTACGAAAGGAACTCTCATGCCCAGCGTTGCCGTTCTCGCCGCCGATGGCTTTGAAACGATTGAATGCCTGACCATGGTCGACGTCATGCGTCGCGGCGGCGTGCGCGCCACGCTCGTCTCGATCATGCCCACGCGCGAGGTCGTGAGCTCGCTGCAGATTCCCGTAACCTGTGATGCGCTCTTTGACGAAATCAACTTTGACGAGTACGACTGCGTCGTGCTGCCCGGCGGCCTGCCCGGTGCCACCAACCTGCGCGCCGACCAGCGCGTCTGCGACGTAGTCTGCGATTTCGCCGCGACCAAGCACGTTGCCGCCATCTGCGCCGCCCCGTTTATCCTGGGCGAGCTTGGTCTACTCGAGGGACGCCGCGCCACGTGCTTCCCCGGCTTTGAGAAGAGCTTCCCCGAGGGCACCTATACCGGCGAGAAGGTCACGCAAGACGGCAATATCATCACCGCTAGCGGCATGGCACAGTCACTCCCCTTTGCCTTGGAGCTGCTGCGCACGCTCGCCGGCGAAAAGGCCGTCGAGAAGGTCGCCGAGGGCATCCAACTATGATTTTGGCTTCGCAATCGCCGCGCCGCATAGAGCTGATGCGCGAGGCGGGCTATAACATTCGCGTAATTCCCGCAGACATCGATGAAACGCCTTTTGATGGCGAAGCTCCGCTTACGCTCGTCGAGCGCTTGGCGCGTGCCAAAGCTGCTGCCGTCGCGGCCGAGCATGCCGAGCCCAACGAACTGACCGTCGCGGCCGATACCATCGTCACCTTCGATGGCATGATTTTGGGTAAGCCGGCAAACGAGGACGAGGCGTGCACCATGCTCCGCGAGCTTTCGGGCCGCACGCACCAGGTGGCGACCGGCGTCTGCATCGTTAAAGCCGGCGACGCTACAGCTCCGCATGCCGCCGAGAGCCTGTCGTTTGTCGATGTGACCGACGTGACGTTCTATGAGCTTACCGAGGAGCAGATCAAGCGCTATGTTGCCTCCGGCGAACCCATGGACAAGGCCGGAGCCTACGGCATCCAGGGCACAGGCGGCCGCATGCTCGTGCACGACATTTCGGGTGACTTCTACAACGTGGTGGGCTTGCCCATCGCCCGCGTCGCACGCGCGATTCAAAAACTCTCGTAATTGCATCTGGCGCTGGGTATCCCCCAGCGCCTACAATTTTGCCGTACCGTACGGATCCCGACCGGGCATAAGGCCCGGCGGAAAACCGATAGGAGATAATATGGACACACTGCTCGAAGCCATCGATGTTTGCAACGTCGATGGCTTTTGCTTTGGCAACTATACGGACGAGGAGGCTGGCACCGGCTGCACCGTAATCGTGGCGCCCGAGGGTGCCACCGGTGGCGTTGACGTACGCGGTGGCGCTCCCGCTTCGCGCGAGACCGACCTGCTGCGCCCCGAAAACACCGTCGATAAGGTCCACGCCGTCTGCCTTTCGGGTGGATCGGCCTTTGGCCTCGAGGCTGCAAGCGGCGTCGCTCGCGAGCTTGAGAGCCGCGGCATCGGCCTTCCCGTCGGCCCCACGCAGGTGCCTATCGTGTGCTCCAGCTGTATCTTCGACCTCGCCTTTGGCGATCCCACCGTGCGCCCCGACATAGAGGCCGGCATCGCCGCCGTGCATGAGGCACTCGACAACACCCCCACCACGCTCGAGCAGGGCAATGTAGGTGCCGGCACGGGTGCCACCGTCGGAAAGCTCATGGGGCCCGCCACCTGCATGAAGGCCGGTCTCGGAGCTGCCGCCGTGGCGCTCGGCCCCGTCAAGGTGGGCGCCGTGGTCTCGGTCAACGCCTGCGGCAACGTCGTCGACCCCTTCACCGGCGAGTGGGTCGCCGGCATGCGCGCCGCAGCCGATAGCGACCAGATCGTCGACATGGAGCTCGCCGCCTTTGCCGCCGCCGGCTCTATGCAGATGCCGCTCGACCGCACCAACACCACCATCAGCTGTATCGTCACCAACGTGGAGCTCACCAAGGCCCAGGCCACCAAGGTCTCCCAGATGGCAGCAGACGCCTACGCGCACGCCATCCGCCCCACACACACCACCAACGACGGCGACACCATCTACACCCTCGCCAGCGGCAAACTGGGAGCCCAGGCAAGCGCCGCCGTTCCCCTAGACCTGCTGGGCATGCTCGCCGTAAGGGCCCTACAGACCGCCATCGTAAACGGAGCCAAAAGCGCCAAAACCTCCCACGGCATCCCCGGCGCCGCGAAGTAATCTCACTCGACCGTCGGTCGGAGGCGGGCGGGCATTACGTTTGCTGCTCTACAGTCCTATGCAAGACGAAGGCCACATTAAGTGGCCTTCTTTGCATGCGGAACTCGCGACAAACGTAATGCCCGCCCGTCTCCGACCGACTTCCAACCTAATTCTTTTCAGCCCAGGCCCCTGTGTACCGCGCGTCTAAGATCTTCAAAATTCAGCTGCCTGACAATCGATTCTTATAGCAGAGGCCCCTTGGCCTTTAGTTTGATACAAGTTCCGCACGAGCCGGAAAGCACTTAATGTGCTTTCCGTGCGAGCAGGACTGTTCGCAGTAGCAAACTAAAGGCCAAGGGGCCCAGTCAACCCATCAGCAGCGATTACTCAGCAGCTAGTTGAATTTGAAGATCTTTGAGGCAAGACGGTATAGGCCGAGTGTGGTTTTGTCACCAGCCCGACCGCGCAGGTTGGTGAAGAAGCCGACCACACCGTAGCGTGCACGACGATACATACGCTCGTCATAGGCCTTTAAATCACTCCACAACGTCTTCAGGCGCTCGTCGGCACAATCCTCGTCGGAAAGCTTAGTGAGCACCGAGCAGATTGCCATCATCATGGTGAAATAGCCCATCATGTACGAGCGCAGACGCGACGACTCGACATCGCTGTACAGGTGGAACGACTCCATCATGATGCGCGTCACGCGAAACTGTTGGTCCAGACGCTTGACCATCGTGGCCTCGTTGACGCTTTGGCCCTCACGGCCGATAAAGTAGCGGTAGAGGTCGATGTCGGCGTAGTACATGGTCTTGCAGCGCGGTAGCGGCACGTAGGCGTAGATGTTGTCTACATAGAACGTGTGCGGCGGCATAGGCAGATTGGACGCGCGCAGCACATCCGTGCGATAGCACAGGCTGTGCATGAGCAGATTCTGGTCCAGACGGAAATGACCAATCTGGTCCCAGGTAAAGATCTTTTTCCGCGGCAGGGCAAACTTGTAGCCAATAGCGGTGTGCGTACCCTCGTAAACCTTCTCGTACACATAGTTCGAGATAAAGAGGTCGACGCGCTGGTCGCGCTCCTCAAAACCGCGAAGGATCGAAAGCATGGTCGACAGGGCTGCGCCATCGAGCCAGTCGTCCGAGTCGACAACTTTGTAGTAGGTGCCCTGTGCCTCGCGCAAGCCCGAAAGGACGGCAATGCCGTGGCCGCCGTTCTCCTGATGCACCGCGCGGATGATTCCGGGGTAACGCGTCTCCCACTCATCGGCCTTGGCCGCCGTCTCGTCCTTGGAACCGTCATCGACGATGATGATCTCGATATCGGTGGCGTAATTGCTCCCCTCCAGAATGGAGGTGATGCAATGGTCCATGTCCTTGGCGGCGTTATACGAGGGAATACCGAATGATATGACTTTATGCATGGCAGGCGATAATCTCATCCGAAAGATCGAGGGCGGAGTTGGTCACGGCATCCATATCGTAGTAACGATACTCGGCCAGGCGACCCACCGGGTGGAAGTTCGTCAGGTTCTGAACGCGCTCAAGATAGCACTCATAGAGCTCACGGTTCTCGGGCTCCAGAATGGCGTAGTACGGCGTCTCGCCCGAGCCGGGCGTATAGGCCTTGGAGTACTCCTTCATGATGGTGGTCTTGCCGGGCAGGACCTGACCGGTCATGTTCTTGAACTCGGTGATACGCGTGTAATCCTCGCTCGTGGTGTAGTTGACGGTGCCCACGGGCTGGAACTGGTCCATATCGAGCGTCTCGAACTTCATGTCGAGCGTACGGTACGGCAGAGCGCCCAAGTCGAGGTTGAACAGCTCGTCGAGCGGACCGGTGTAGACGATCTCGCCGCCATAGACCTTGCCGTCGATCTTGACGGTGGTCTCGTCGATCTCGAAGAGATCGCGGGCGTCCACGTCGCAGAACACATCAATCAGATCGTGGTCGAGCATGTGCTCGAACAGCGCGGTATAGCCGTCCTGCGGCATGCCCTGGAAGGGAGCCTGCGGGAAGTAGCGGTCATCGTCGCCCACAAAGACGGGAACGCGACCGGTGATCGAGGGATCGATCTGGTCGGGCGTCTGGCCCCACTGCTTCATGGTGTAATGCAAAAAGACGTTCTCGTAGACGTAATCGGCGACCTCGGCAAGATCCGGGTCGTTCTTCTTGCGCAGCTCCATGATGGGCACCTTGACGTCCTTGCCAAAGGTCTCCACGAGCTTCCGATACAGCTCCTCGCCGCGCTCGTCGCCAAAGGCGAGCTTGAGGCTCGCGTGGTTAAAAGGCACGGGCATGAGGGTGCCGTTGATGTTGGCAAGCACCTTGTGCTGGTAGTCCGTCCACTTGGTAAAGCGCGACAGGAAATTGTGGACGCGCTCATTAAAGGTATGGTAGATGTGCGGACCATACTCGTGGACCAGGATTCCGGCCTCATCAGCGCAGTCGTAGGCGTTACCCGCAATGTGGCTACGGCGCTCCAGAACGGCAACACGATAGCCGATGGTCTCGGCGAGACGGCGGGCACAAACGGCACCGGCATAACCGGCACCGACGACAATCATGTCGTATGCGCCGGCGTTAAAGCCTTCAGGCAGGCCTGAGGTAATCTGCATCGATACTCCTTGTCAAAAGCCACGGGCTCGTTAGCTGGGCTTTTCTCGAACATTCTTCGAGACATATTTATCAGAGCGATTATAGCGCTAATGCGTCCTATAATGAGCTTGCCACACAAGGAAAGCTCAAGCACCGCGGCGAACATAATTGAAAGGTAAACCCGCTAGCAGCGGGTTTATTCGTGAACAGCCGGGCGCCTGGAGCTTAGCGAAACGCTTGTAAGGAGTAACATGAGCGATTTCCTAAACCGTATGAAGTCTGCCGCCAAGGCCGACCTTAAGACGATCGTCCTGCCCGAGGGCGAGGATCCGCGCACCATCGTCGCAGCCACCAAGATCATCGAGGAGGGCCTGGCAAAGATCGTCATCCTGGGTAACCCCGACGAGATCAACGTTCCCGGCGCTACCGTCATCGATCCGCGCAATGCCGAGAAGCACGAGGAGTACGCGCAGAAGTTTGCCGAGCTCCGCGCCAAGAAGGGCGTCACCATCGAGCAGGCTCGCGCCCAGGTGATGGACGCTACCTACTTTGGCACCATGATGGTCAAGATGGGCGATGCCGACGGCCTGGTCTCCGGCGCCTGCCACTCCACCGCCGACACCCTGCGCCCCGCGCTGCAGATCCTCAAGACCGCCCCGGGCACCAAGCTGGTCTCGGCCTTCTTCGTGATGTGCACCGACACCCCGCAGTTCGGCACCGACGGCACGCTGATCTTCGCCGACTGCGGCCTCAACATCAACCCGTCCTCCGACGAGCTCTCCGAGATCGCCATCGCCTCCGCTCACTCCTGGTCCACCTTCATGGGCAACGTTGAGCCGCACGTGGCCATGCTCTCCTACTCCACCATGGGCTCCGCCGGCGGCGAGGTCGCCAAGAAGGTCCAGGAGGCCGTAAAGTTCTGCCACGAGAAGGCTCCCGAGCTCGCCATCGATGGCGACCTGCAGCTCGATGCCGCTATCGTCCCCACCGTCGCCCAGCTCAAGGCTCCCGGCTCCTCCGTTGCCGGCAAGGCCAACGTGCTGGTGTTCCCCGACCTTGAGGCCGGCAACATCGGCTACAAGCTCGTCCAGCGCTTCGCCGGCGCCGACGCCTACGGTCCCATCCTGCAGGGCATCGCCAAGCCGGTCAACGACCTGTCGCGCGGCTGCTCTGCCGACGACATCGTGGGCGTCGTGGCCATCACCGCCGTCCAGGCTCAGATGGCTGAGTAGCGGACGTACTCGCCCGAAGGCCGTACGGGCTAACCCCTGAAAACGTCCTCGACCAATGAAACGCCCCCGTTCTGCTCCTTCGGAGCTACGAACGGGGGCGTTTCTGGTCTGCGGAGTGTTTTCAGGGGTTAGCCCGTACGGCCTTCTACCGCTACGTAGTAATCAGGGTATCTGGGGTGGACGGCGGCTTGGCTACGAGCTGGGTCTGAAAAATCTGAACGGATGGGTGTCGTTGCTGAAAGTGCAGGCGTTGCCGGCGATGATCACTTTGGAACTGGAATTTCCGTATGCCAGCAAAAAGGCCTCCCGAGCTGTTGCTCAGGAGGCCTTTCGTTTACATGCAAACGGGTGCGTTAGTTGTTCTTGGTCAGGCGTTCGACGTCGTGGGCGATCATGTATTCCTCGTCGGTGGGGATGACCATGACCGTGACGGCGGAACCGGCGGCACTGATGACCTGCGGGCCGTTGCCCACGGCCTCACGGTTCTTGTTGTTGTCGATGCGCACGCCCAACCACTCAAAGCAGTCGCAGAAGGCCTTGCGGATCGACCAGTCGTTCTCGCCGATGCCGGCAGTGAAGGTAATGGTATCCACGCCCGCCATAGAAGCGATCATGGAGCCGGCCTGCTGCATAGCCTTATAGGCGAACATATCGAAGGCGAGCAGGCAGCGCTCATCTCCCTCGGAGGCGCGCGTGCGAATGTCGCGGGCGTCGTTGGAGATACCCGAGATGGCGAGCAGACCAGACTGCTTGTTCATCATGTCGTCGACTTCCTGGTAGCTGTAGCCGCCCTCGCGCTGCAGGTAGCACACGGTAGCCGGGTCGATAGAGCCGCAGCGGGTTCCCATCATCAGGCCGTCAAGCGGCGTGAGCCCCATCGTGGTGTCACGGCATACACCGTCCTCGATGGCGGCAAGCGAGGCGCCGTTGCCCAAATGGCACGAGAGCAGGCGGTGGCAGCGCGAGCCCAGGATCTCCTTGGCCATCATCCACTCGTAGCGGTGGCTCGTACCGTGGGCGCCGTACTTGCGCACGTGGTACTTGTCGCACACGTCCTTGGGCAGGGCGTAGGTGTAGGCAACCTCGGGCATGGTCATGTGAAACGAGGTGTCGAAGACGGCCACGTTGGGCAGCTCCGGATACTTCTCACGGCAATACTCGATTGCTGCGGCCTCGCCATAATTGTGCAGCGGGGCGAGCGGGGCCACCTCGAGAATCTTAGCCATGACCTCGTCGTCGACGACCGCGGAATCCTTAAAGTGCCAACCGCCTTGAACAATGCGATGGCCAATGCCATCGATCGTAAAGTCGGTCTTCTCGAGCTCCTCGAGCACACGCGCGATAGCCGAACGGTGATCCGGGAAGGGAACCTCCTCGGTTTGCTTGGCGCCACCGTTCTCGGAGTGGCCAAAGATGCCCATGTCCGAACCGATACGCTCGCAGTTGCCCTTGGCGAAAACCTCGCGGGTATCGGTATCCAAAAGCTGATATTTAAGGCTTGAGCTACCGGCGTTGACAACAAGTACGTTCATGAGACTCCTTTGCAGTGCGATACGGTCGGCGCAGACCCCTTAAGGCGGCCGCATGTTAATAAGAAGTTATCACACCTTGATAAATAGCTATCAGGCATATCGCCCAACGAGCACAAAAGAGGGGCCGAACGGCGCTCGGTCGTCCAGCCCCTCCCCTCTTGCAATTACTTGCCGTTGACGATGCGCTCGACGTCGGAAGCGATCATGAACTCCTCGTCCGTGGGGATGACGAAAATCTTGACCTTGGAATCCTTGGCGGACAGGCACCAAGCGCCGTCGCCACGCAGGGCGTTACGGGCGTGATCCATCTTGACACCCATAAAGGCCAGACGATCGGCCACGCCGGCGCGAACGGCCGGAGCGTGCTCGCCAATGCCGGCGGTAAAGACGAGCGTGTCCATGCCGCACATGGAAGTAGCCATCTCGGCGGCCTTGGCGGCAATCTTGTAGACAAACATGTCGAAGGCAAGCTGAGCCTCGGGGTCACCAGCGGCGGCGAGCTCCTCGACGTTGCGGCAGTCGTTGGTCTTGCCGCCGGTCACAGCCAAAAGGCCGGACTTCTTGTTCATCATCTCGTCGACCTCGTCGAAGGTGTAGCCGCCCTCGCGCTGCAGGTAGCACACGGTAGCCGGGTCGATGGAGCCGCAGCGGGTGCCCATCATGACGCCGTCGAGCGGGGTGAGGCCCATAGTGGTATCCATGCACTTGCCGTCCTCGATGGCGCACAGGGAAGCGCCGGAGCCGATATGGCACACGACGACCTTGCGGGCCTCGCCGTTGGTCATCTCGGCGACCTTCTTGGAAATGTAGCGGTAGCTGGTGCCGTGGGCGCCATACTTACGGATGTGCAGTTTGTCGCAGACGTCCTTGGGCAGAGCGTAAGTCTTGGCGACCTCGGGCATGTTGAAGTGGAAGGCGGTGTCATAGACCGTGACGTTGGGCAGGTCGGGATACTGCTCCAGGCAGAACTCGATAACGTTGGCCTCGGGATTGTTGTGGAGCGGCGCGAGCGGGGCGACCTCGCGGATCTTAGCGAGAACGTCCTCGTCGACGAGGGAGGAGTCGCCAAAGTACCAACCGCCCTGAACGATGCGGTGGCCGATGCCCTCAATCTTGACGCCGTTGGCCTCGAGGTCCTTCAGGACAACCTCGATGGCGACCTTGTGGTCGGGGAACTCGATGTTCTCGGTCACCTTCTTGGAACCGTTGGCAGCATGGGTGAAGGTACCGCCGGTGAAGCAGACGCGCTCGCAGGAGCCCTTTGCGGACACCTTGTGGGACTTGGTATCGATGACCTGATACTTAAGGGTCGAAGATCCTGCGTTGACGACCAGAACGTTCATGTGTCTCCCTACTAACAGGCGGTGTGGCGCCGCCAGGTTACATACGCTTCAATAATAAACCCAAACGCCCTCGCGCTCGGGTTTATTGCGTTGATATATAAGTTATCGGTGCCTAAATACTCATGGCCTTTGGCTTGTAAGACGAAAGAGCGCGGGGATATACACCAGAGAAGAAATCCCGAGCGCAACAAGCAATATGACTCGAATATCCGCGATGCTGCTCAACGCAGCATTGAACAGGTAGAAAAGGATGGCACCCACCGCCACCATCTGGCTTTGAACCGAAATCAGTGAACAGCGCATCGAAGAATCGGCAGCATTTTGAAAAATCGAGTATTTGATTGGGGCAAACAACGAGTACGCAACCGTCTGCAGCACATAGAACACGGGCAGCAAATTAGCCGGAGTAAGGGGAATCAAAAACAAAGCTGTCAATACTAAGCGAATGATGCCGCAAATACGCGTAAAACGGCCCTTGCCGACACGAGCAATCACACTGGGCACAATAAATCCTATGGAGGCGGAGGCAAGGAGCTGGACCGCAATGGTCACGCCCGAAGCGACGGCATTCATTCCGCGGCCTGCAAGCAACAGTGAGAAGAAGTCTTCCAGGGCGACGAAGGCAAATGCCTGAGAACAGTCCATGATGAACGCTGACCGAAGAATGCCATTACCCGCAATAGCAGCACCGATCATCTTCGGGCTCATTCCATGCCCAGGTGTCACCGCAGCGCCCTCTCTTCTCGCCTCAGGAATACAGACAACGACAACCAATGTCAGCACCATTGTGATGATATCGACCGAAAGCCCAATGAGATACGCGCCAGCGGACGAAATGAAACCGCCCACACAAGCGGAGAGGGCATAAGAGGCATAGAAAACAAATCGCTCAACGACATTAAGTCTTACGAGCTGGTCCTGAGAGACGCTGTCAATGTAAATCGCTTCTATGGATCCGCTCAGACATGCAACGGCAAAACCTTTGAGAGCGAACGCACCGATTAAAAGCAGAGGAGAACGGACGAGAAGCAGGGCGGCGTAGTATCCAAGCATCCCCACGACGCCAACGAGACCGCTTGTCTTTCGTCCAAACCTATCAGCAATATAGCCAGTAGGAACTTCAAGGATGAACTTGCTCACTTGATATGCAATCATCATGCTAGAAATCGCCACCATCGAGAATCCGACGAATTCAAGGTAAACCGTCAGAAAATACAAAATGGTGCTGAAGTTCGACAGAAAAACGAACGTCATATAAAGCAAAACCGTACGGTTTTTCATGCTCCGCCCTCCAAGAGTCAGCAATCTAAATCGGAATCTTGGAAAAGCATGAGGGCAAAGCTGTCAGCTATGTGTTGCAAGGCGTCAATAATCACTTGACGTCTCGAAGCCAATTAATTTCGCGAAGCAAGATGACGCAATAGGTGCAGAAAAACCGTCTGGTGTCGATCAGTCCAGGAATTTTGCCGATAGCAAAAGTAGATAGGCAAGGTTACATCACGCGAGCCTTCAATGGAGCACTCACTCACTTCTGATCCATCCGATGCGAGAGAGGACCCGGACAAACTCAATATCAATCCCCCGGCTTGAAGAAACTCAGCCTGAGCCCTGCTTCCGTATTCAACATCACGGAAGCGAAAATTGACGAGCTGGGCTTCAGGGCATTGGTTGATCGCATTGAGACAGGGTGACAAATTAATGGGAACAGCGAGCCTGCCGCCCAGTAACTCACGAACGGTCATAGCGCCCACGGATTGATGACCCGCTGGGCAGGAAAGAACCTTGAGCTCCTTTTCACCCAAGTATTTCGAAGAAAGGACACTATCCCTTGGTTCCTCAAATGAGATGGCCGCATCCGAAATGCCAAGCACAAGTGATTCAAAGCATGTAGCCGTTGGCTGATGCCACACATCAAGGTGAATATGAGGGTGCGAGCTTTCAAACGAGTCATACCAGTTTTCGGCAAAAAGTCGCCCCCGCCCATGAAGGCAGGGGGCGTAAAGACGAAAGTGGCCGTCGGGCGAGACGCCGTCGTCCCTCGATTGAGCGTACTTTTTGAGATCGTCGACTTGTGCCAGGATCACGCGTGCACGACGCGCAAATTCTCTGCCCGCCGAAGACAAAACAGCCTCACCCGCCGATCGGTCAAGCAAAACAATCTGATACTCAGATTCCAACTTTTTGATTGCCGACGAAACGGCCTGCGGACTCACATGAACGGCGCGAGCTGCTTTGCGCACGCCGCCATAGTTCGCTACCGCTTGAAGGTATTCGAGTTGAGAAAGCTGCATAGACTACTCCAAAGGCAGCCAAGTCGACGGGCTACGCGTCCTCAGATGAGGTTCTCGCCCAGGTTTTTGCCACCGAGGACGTGCATGTGGAAGTGCATGACGGTCTGGCCGGCGTTGACGCCCTTGTTGGAGATGACGCGGAAACCGTCCTCCAGGCCCTTGACCTTGGCGACCTCCTGGATGGCGTGAGCCATGGCGCCCATGGTCTCGGCGGGCACGTTGTCGGCGATGTCGCTGTAGTGCTTCTTGGGGATCACGAGTGTGTGGACCGGCGCCTGGGGGTTGAGGTCGTCGAAGGCGATGACCTGGTCGTCCTCATAGACAACGGTTGAGGGAATCTCGTGGTTGGCGATTTTGCAGAAGATGCAATCACACATGGCTGGTTCCTTTCTCACAGACCAAGGTAATTATATTTGGTCGGGATGGTTAGAACGAAAGCTTGTCGTCGGTGTTGGCGGCCTCGCCGTCGGCGAGCACGTCGTTGCCGTCGACGTCCTTAAGGAGCACCGAGACCTTCTGCTCGGCATCGGACAGGCGGGTGCGTAGGCTCTTGAGGAGCTCGACGCCGCGGGTATAGCTCTCGAGTGACTCCTCGAGCTCCATATCGCCCGACTCCAAGCTGCGGATGATGAGTTCCAACTCCTGCGAAGCCTGCTTGTACGTAAGCTGCTCGACCGGGGTCTTCTCTGCCATATCTGTTTCCTTTCCTAAAGGCTTATCGCTATGTAACGCGGCCTACTCGACCGCATCGACCGTTGCCGCCACATTGCCGTCTGCCATGCGCACGCGGATGGCGTCGCCGGGCTTAAAGGTCTTGGCGGTCGTAGCCACCCCATCATCGCTGTACGCGATGGAATAGCCACGGGCAAGCACCTTGAGCGGCGACAGGGCATCGAGCGACGCGGCAGCTCGGCCTAAGTCGGACGCAGGCTTGCTGAGCATCGTGCGCCCCTGATGCTCCAGACGGGAGCTCGCAAGTGTGAGCGCATGGCGCTTGCCATCGAGCCCTGAGGTGCTTGCGATCAAGCGCTCGGGCAGACGCTCGAAGTTGGAGCGGAAGGCCCCAACCGAACGCGTTATGGCGCCGGACAGACGATCGGCCGTCAGGGCAAGCTCGGACTCGCGACGCTCGACCATAAACGTGGGGTCGTTGAGGCACGGGCGGCATGCGGCTGCATCGAGCGCGTCGCCCAGACGAGCCGTATAGGCATCCCAGGCTCGACGACCGCGCTGGTCGAGCATTTCCAGATCGACCTGATCCGACCCGATCATCGAAGCCATCGCGGCGCCCAGACGCTGATGGCGCGTCTCGAGCACGTCGGCCAACTCCGTCATAGCCGGCGCCACCGATTCTGCCGCTGCCGTTGGCGTGGAGGCGCGACGGTCGCTCACCATGTCGCAAATCGAGGTATCGGGCTCATGGCCAATACCGGTCACCACGGGCACAGGACAAGCCGCCACTGCGCGGGCAAGCTCCTCGTCATTAAAGGTCATGAGGTCCTCAAAGGAGCCGCCGCCGCGCACCAGCAAAATACAGTCGGGCGCCGGCGTAATGGAAGCGGCGCGGCGCAAGCCCTCGATGAGCTCGGCCGGCGCACCCTCGCCTTGAACCTTGGCGCCCACGCAGACGAGCTCGACGAGCGGGTTGCGACGACGCAACGTGCGCTTGACGTCGTCGATTACGGCACCCGAAAGCGAGGTGACGACCGCCACGCGGGAGCAGAACACCGGGATGCGGCGCTTGCGCGCTTCGTCCATCAGGCCCTCGCGGCGTAGCTTTTCGGCCAGTTGCGCCACTTGTTGACGCAGCAGACCCTCCCCCGCCAACGAAAATGAGCGGGCAACAAAGCTCATGCGACCCGTGGGCTTATAGAGATTGAAGCTGCCCTTAAAGCTCACCTGCATGCCATCGCGCAGATCGAAGGTGCGCTTGAGATAGGCGCCCTTCCAGATAATGCAGTCGACGGCGGCCGAGTCGTCCTTGATCTGGAAGTAGCAGTGACCGCTTCGGGCGTTAGGACCACGAAAACCTGTGACCTCGCCCAGAACGCTCAGCTGCGGAATGGCATCGAGCGCACCGGCGGCGATCTCCACTGCCTGGCTCACGCTGAGCTCCTTGCGCTCCTGATCGTCCGAACCGTCGAACTCGGCGGAAACGGCATTGCCGGTTAGATTCCAGCCTGCCACGCAGCCTCCTTTCGTTATCGAGCACAAGGGCTTCGACCCTGCGCAGATTCAAGTCCAACACATAGTACAGCGCCGCGGGGACAAGAATCTCCGCGGCGCCTGTCAAGCCAATTTGTTATCGGTTGGAGTTTCTGTTGTAGCGGGCCATCAGGTAGAGCAGCTGAATAATCGAGGTGAGCGCCGCCGCCACGTAGGTGAGCGCGGCTGCCGTCAGCACCTTCTTGGCACCGTTGACCTGCTTGGAACTCATGCCCGACTGCTCGATATACGCCACGGCGCGGCGACTGGCATCGATCTCGACAGGCAACGTAACGAGTTGGAACAGCACACTAAACGAGAAGAAGATCAATGCGAGGGTCGTGAGCCCGGCGATGTTCATAAACAGGCCCAAGAGCAACACGATGGTCCAGGTGTTCTGGGTAAAGTTGACGACCGGGACCAGGGCGGTGCGAACCTTCATCATGGCGTAACCGCTCTGACGCTGGGCGGCATGACCCGCCTCGTGGCAGGCCACGGCAACGCTTGCGACCGATCCGCCCGAACGGTTAGCGTCCGAGAGATACAGGTTGTTATCCTGCGGGTTGTAGTGGTCGGTGAGCTCACCGGCAACGCCCTTGATACCCACGGCGTTGCAACCGTTGGCGTCGAGCATGCGGCGAGCGACCGTGGCACCCGTGTCGCCGTCCGAGCGAACCTTGGACCAGGTCTTGTACGTCGAGTTGATATAGCTCTGCGCCGCAAGACCAAGCACCGTACAAACAAGGACAACCAGCAGGTACAGCGGGTCGATGCCAAAGCCGTAACCATAGTAATAGGGCATGCGAATTCCTCCGAATCGAATTACACGTTGGAGGCATTCTACCCAATCAAGCGGCTAGGCTTCCTTACAGCAATTCAATTTTGCCATCTTTGACCGTCAACCCCATGTTGCCGGAAAGCAGATCGTCCAGGCGCGAGCCCACAAGCTCAAAACGCCAACCTTCGCGCAAACGGCTTTGCTCAGGATGCTCAATGTAGTCGGCCAGGTCATCGCGCGAGGCAATGACCGAGGTCGCCACGCCCGAGCGCTCGGCAACCAGGCGGATGAGCGCGTACATGAGATCCGTCACGCTCTCAAGCTCCGGCGAAATCTGGCGATGCCCGCGCACCATGAGCGGCAGGCGATCGTGCGGACAGCTTGCGCCGCGCTTGATGGCCATCAACGCGCCATCCACGTCGCGCTCCCCCAGCTGGTCGGTACCGCGGATGCTACGGAACTCCTCGACACGCACGGGATTGCGCTTAACCAGGGCCAGCAGCGTATCGTCGGACATGACCCACTTGCGCGGGATGTTGCGACGCTCGGCGCGGTCCTCGCGCCAAGCGGCAAGCTCGCGCGCAATGCCCAGCTGATGACGGCTACACGAGTTGATGCGTTTGACCTTGCGGAATGCCTCATGGCGGTCGGCGCGGTAGTGCGACTCGTCGGCCAAAGGACGCAACTCGTCGAGCACCCAGTCCACGCGGCCCAGCTCACGCAGGCGGCTCATCATCTCGGTATAGGCGACGATTAAGTACTTGACGTCATCGATCGCGTACTCGATCTGCTTATCGCTCAGCGGGCGGCGCGACCAATCGGTCAGCGACTCGGTCTTGGGCAGTGATACGCCGCAGAACGTCTGAACGAGCGCACCATACGAAATCTGCTGGCGCTCGCCCAAAAAGGCGGCGGCAACCTGCGTGTCAAAAATCGGTCGCGGCAGTGCGCCCACGGTATGGAGCATAACTTCCATGTCCTGTGAGCAAGCATGGAATACCTTGACCACGCCCTCGTCGGCCATAAGCTCGGCAAGCGGCGACAGGTCGTCGATCACCAGCGGATCGACAGCGACACTCTCGGCGGGGGTGGCAATCTGGACCAGGCACAGGCGCGGATGAAACGTGCGCTCGCGCAAAAACTCGGTATCGACGGCGATCGCGTCGAACTCGCGGGCGCGCTGGCAAAAGTCGACCAGAGCCTGATGTGTGGAAATGTACATATCAACCCATCGAATAAGGTTAGGCCCGAAAAACACGGGTAGGATATCGGCATTGCTCTACAACTATACTCGGTTAGTCACAGAACGGGAACGTAAGTATGCGCTGCCTTATCATCCACAACCCGGCATCGGGCCCCAGCTCAGATGAAATCTACGCGTTCACGCACGCCCTCGCGCAGGGCGGCGACGAGGTCGTGATGCGTTTTATCGGCGATGGCATGGAGCCCGAGGACGCGGTAGCGGACGTTCGCGAGTTCGATCGCGTGGTCGTTTCGGGCGGCGACGGCACCGTCTCCAACGTGCTCGACCAGATGCGCGGGTGCGGTGTCCCCACGCTTGTCTTCCCCTCCGGCACGGCCTGCCTGTTCTTTAACAACATCGGCAATGCCCCCGAGGCGGCGGCACTCGCCAAGGCTTGCCGCGACGGCCGCACGGTCAAAGTGGACATGGGTGAGCTCTTTTGGCTCGACGAGAACGGCAACGAGAAGCGCCACGGCTTTATCATCATCGCCGGCTCGGGCTTCGACGCCGAGATCATGATGAAGGCCGCTCCCACCAAAAACGACATTGGCGAGATCGCCTACTTCCTCTCCGCGCTCGCCACGCCCAACCCCACGGTGGCGCACTTTACCATTGAGCACGACGGCATTGTCGAGGAGCTCGACGGCATCTGCTGCATGGCAGGCAATACCTCGGTCATCCAAAACGACATCAACCTGTTCCCCAACTGCCGCATGGACGACGGCATGGTCGACATCGTCGTTATTGAGCCCGTGCGCACGATGCAGCTGCTCCCCACGGTAATTACCGCCGCGCTCGACCCCGCTGGCAAAGTGCTCGGCCGTCCGCAGTTTAAGATCATCCAGACCAAGGAAGCCAAGATCACCTGCACGCCATCGCTGGGTATGCAGTTCGATGGAGAGATCATCTCCAGCAACTCCGGCGTCTTTGGCGCTCGCGCGCTGCCGCAATGTCTCGACCTCATCGTCGACGATTTTTCACCGCTCGGAAAATAGGAGGACCCCATGAACGACAATCCCCTGATTGGCTTTATCGTCATCGTCTTGGCCATGCTCGTTGGTTACGCCATCAATGTGATCCACCGCCGAAAGAAGTAAATCCACACTGGTATGATATTCATCCAGTTATCGACTCTCCCGTTGTTTATGCAAATCCTAAACAGCGGGAGAGTTTTCTTTTTGAGCATTGTCTGGCGCTTTATTCAGCTACAGTAAATGCAGGGTGCCTTTATTTAACTAAAGCAATAAAATGAGTATTATTATCCGCTCATCGTATATTTCTTCACGCTCATCGAGTAAAAGCTGTTGTCGAATGAATACTCTTTACACTTCCTTTAGGCTAGTAGATGTATTTATTAGCTGAAACTCCGTACGGTTTCGCGGGGTTTCAACAGTTGGGAGGGATCATGAGGTTTACTCATCCTGTCAACACGCTCAAGAAGCTCGGCTGCGGCCTTGCATTTGGAGCAGCGGCCATTATGGCCATGCCGACTTCGGCGCTCGCTTGCACCCAGATCTACATGGGCAGCCAGCTCACGGCAGACGGCAACACGTACTACGGACGCTCCGAGGACTTCGGCCCGCGCTACATCAAGCACTTTGGCATCGAGCCCGCACACAAGGACGGCAGCAAGTACACCTCGGTCGAGTCCGGCTTTGAGTACAAGTCCAAGGGCGCAACCTACCGCTACACCTTCGTTCGCGACAACCCCTCTCAGTGGGAAGATCGTTACGACGCATATTCCGAGGCTGGCATCAACGAAAAGGGCGTTTCCTGCTCTGCCACGCTGAGCACCTCCTATAACGAGAAGGCAGAGGAAGCCGACCCCGTCACCGAGGAGACCGGCATCGGCGAGTACAACTACGCCAGCGTCATTCTGGGCGAGAGCGCCACGGCCCGTGAGGGTGTCGAGCTCCTCGGCAGCCTGATTGACGAGCAGGGCGTCTGCTCCAACGACCAGATCATCATTGCCGACAACAACGAGACCTGGTTGTTTGCAGCGCTTTCCGGCCACCAGTGGATCGCTATGAGGCTCACCGACGATATTGCCTCACTCAACCCCAACATCGGCAACCTCACCTATGACGTCGACCTCGACGACACCGAGAACTGCCTCCACTCCGAGGGCATCGAGTCCATGCCTAAGGAGAAGGGCTTTGCCGAGTACACCGACGGCAAGTTCGACGTCGCCAAGACCTACGGCGAGGAGATTAGCGAGGCCGGTATGCACCAGTGGTCGCGCTATGTCCAGGGCCGCGATTACTTCATGGCTCCGCTTGCTGAGGGCACCGACTATGAGATCGTCAAGGACGAGCGCGAAGACGCTCGTGCGACGACCGGCGCCCTGGTCCACGAGATGCAGCCGCTGTTCTTCCAGCCCGGCAAGTCCGACTGGAACACCTTTGAGATGATTCGTTCCTTCGCCGCTCGCGGCGAGAATGTCGCCGGCCTCAACGCCAACACCGACGGCGCCTATGCCATCGGCTCCAACCGCAACACCGAGATCCACACCTTCCAGATCCGTCACGGCATGGACCCCGAAATCGCGACCATCCAGTGGGAGATGCTCTCCAACGCCGAGTTCTCCGTCGCTATCCCCCTCTATTCCGCACTGCTCACCGAGGTCAGCCCCTACTTCAGCGATCAGGATGTCTCCTTCGATCACTGTGAAGAGGAAGACGTCGTGAACAACGAGGAGCCCAAGAACTCCATCAACTACGTCCTCATGGACATCAACACGCTCGCCTATGAGAACCGCGACAGCTGCGCCACCGGCGTCCGCGCCTATCTCGACGCCCTGCAGAAGGAGCTCATTGAACAGAACCTGACCGTCGACGAGGCCATGCAGGCCGCCGAGGACAACGAGGCCCGCACCGCCCTGGCCAACAAGGCCGGCAAGGCAGCGACCAAGAACACCTACGTCAAGTGCAAGGCCATGCTCGAGGAGATGCGCGACTACCTCAAGGAGGGCGACTTCTCCGAGGAGTTCGTCCCGAGTGACTACGATGCCGACAACGACTGCCTGGTCGAGTCCATCACCTACGCCGACGAGGCTCTCTCCGATAAGGACGTTGCCGAGCCCGAGGCTGAGGAAGAGGCGACCGAGGAGAAGTCCGAGGGCAACAACATGGCCGCCATGGCCGTTGGCGCCGTCGTCATCATCGGTGTCTGCGGCTTCGTGCTTTATCGTCGCAAGAAGGCCTAAGGCCCTTGCGTTCCAAGAGACGGGCGGGGTCGCATGAGTCATCCCGCCCGCTCAGCCTGCCCTTTTGACCGGCAGGAAACGCCGCCGAAATCTTTTCAAAAAAGATTTCCCCGCACACACTTCGCTGTGCTATAGTGCAGCGCAACAGCAACGAGGTGCGACCGCGCCAAGGCATCACGAAAGGAGCCACCAAGATGATGAACACGATGAAGTCCCTCAACAACTGGTGGTGGCGTGATGCGAATACGATCGGTCGACAGTGAGTCCCTCACGCCTGTTTTTGCGCTCTAGGTGATTGGAAGGCCTCCGGTTTCGACCGGGGGCCTTTTTCTATCTCGAGCCCGATCGCGTTCGCATCACGCGCCTCCGCTTTCTTCTCTTGTACTTCCCTTCCGAAAGGACTTTCACCATGTCTCAGAACACCACCGCCACCGCCCAGCCCCGCACCGTCCAGACCGCCGACCGCGGTAAACTCGATATTCGCGCCCTTGTCCTGCTCGCCATTCTGCTTGCCGCCGGCTTCATCCTCAACTTCACCGTCGGCAAGGCAATCTCGGGCATCTCGGGCGGTATGATCAGCCCCGAGTTCATTATCTCGGCCTTCTGCCTCACCATCCTGGTCATTCGTCCCAACATTGGCCAGGCGCTCGTCATTGGTCTCATCTCGGCGGCCGTAATCCAGATCACTACCACCTCGCCGTTTGTCGATTTTGCCGCCGAGGGTATCGCCGCCATGCTCATGGCCGTCATTGTCAACGCCGCCGCCAAGGACGGCCAGGTTAAGCCCGTCGTCGCCATCGTCGCAACATTCGTGACCACCTTTGTCTCGGGCGTCATCTTCATGGTCATCAAGATGGCCATGCTCGGCGTGGTGGGCGAGCTCGCCGCAGCCATGCTGCCCGTCGTCGCCATGACCGCCGTATTTAACGCCATTCTGGTCGGCGCCCTCTACCTGCCCATCCAGAAGGCCCTGAAGCTCAACTAACCCGCTCGGCTTTACGAGCCACCCCATCTTGGCGTTCATTCGTCGCTCGCATACCCAAGAACGCTTCGCTCCTCTTTCGCGCCAACCTGGGGCAC
Organism: Coriobacteriaceae bacterium; assembly: GCA_025757745.1. Taxonomy (NCBI): domain Bacteria; kingdom Bacillati; phylum Actinomycetota; class Coriobacteriia; order Coriobacteriales; family Coriobacteriaceae; species Coriobacteriaceae bacterium. Next base: position 925,799 of record CP107217.1, on the reverse strand, counting down.
CTCGTAAAGCCGTATCCGTGCTTCACCACCAAAGACTGTCCCAAACAACGAGCTTTTGGGGACGTTCCTAAACGACTAGTCATGTAAGAACGTCCCCAATGATTATGAAAGGTATCCATGGAAACGATCATCAATGTCGACGATGTCTCGTTCTCCTATGGCACGCAAACCGAGCAGGCGCTCAGCCACGTTTCGCTTAGCGTGAACAAGGGAGATTTCATCGGCATCATCGGGCCCTCGGGTGCCGGTAAGTCCACACTTGTCGCCTGCCTGTCGGGCGCCGTGCCTCACCACTACACCGGCGCCTTTTATGGCTCCGTGTTAGTTGACGGCCACGACACCTGCGAGGTCTCACTCACCGACATATCGCAAATCGTCGGTAGCGTGTTGCAAGACATTGACACGCAGATGGTCGCTTCGGTCGTTGAGGATGAGATGCTCTTTGGTCTCGAGAACTTTGGCGTTCCGCATGACCAGATCGAGCAGCGCTTGTGCGAGACGCTTAAGACCGTCGGCATTAGCGACCTGCGCGACCGCGAGATCGCCACCCTCTCGGGTGGCCAAAAGCAAAAGGTAGCTATCGCCGCCATCCTCGCCATGCGTCCGCGCGTCTTAGTGCTCGATGAGCCAACCGCAGCACTCGACCCCGCCAGTTCCACCTTGGTCTTCGAGACGCTGCGCGAGGCAAACCGCGCGCTCGGCATCACCATCGTCGTCGTTGAGCAAAAGGTCGCTCTGCTTTCGGAGTACTGCAACCGTGTGTTGGTGCTCGATCACGGCCAGATCGCGCTGCAAGGTGAGCCGCACGAGGTCTTCGCACGCACCGACGAGCTTCGCACCATCGGCGTCGATTGTCCGCGCGTCACGCGCATCTTCAACAGTCTCGAGGCCGATGGCTTGGTAAGCGGCACGCCCTGTCTGGATGTCGACGAGGCAGAACGCCTGATAACGGAAATCGTCGACCCCGACCGTGCGACAAGCGATACCCAGGCGCCCGCAGGCTCCCCGCACGCGCCGTCGCTGCGCCCGCATGCGAAAGACGCCGAGCCGGTGCTCACCTTTGACCATGTCGAGTTTTCCTACCCCCATGGAGGCGCCGCCGTCCACGACCTCAACTTGACGCTCTACCCCGGCGAGCTCGTGGGCATTGTCGGCCAAAACGGAGCCGGCAAAACCACGCTCACCAAACTGCTCACGGGTTTGCTCAAGCCCGCATCGGGCAGCGTACGCGTTACGGGCTTGGACACGGCATCGGTTCCCACGAGCCGCATCGCACGCGAAGTGGCAACGCTTTTCCAGAACCCCGACCGCCAAATCTGCAAAGACACCGTGCTCGACGAGGTCGCCTTTGGTCTAGAGCTTGCCGGCATCGACCGCGCCGAAGCCCTGCGTCGCGCCCAGCTGGTCATCGACCGCTTTGGCCTGCCCGCCGACGAGGCACCGTTCTCGCTGTCACGCGGCCAGCGCCAGATGGTGGCGCTGGCATCCGTTGTAGTGATCGAGCCCAAGATCGTGGTGCTCGACGAACCCACGAGCGGCCTGGACTACCGCGAGTGCATGACCGTCATGGAAACGGTGCGCACCATGGCAGAGCGCGGTTGCGCCGTCATCATGGTCTGTCACGACATGGAAGTCGTTTCCGACTTTGCCGAGCGCATCGTGGTGATGGCCAACGGTCGCATCCTCGACCGCGGCCGCACGCACGAGCTATTCTCGAACATCGAACTCATGCAGCGTGCCTACGTTGAGCCGCCCCAGGTCATCGAACTCTCGCGCCGTCTGGCATCCACCGTCTCGCCCTCCTTTACGCAGGTGAGTGAGGTCACTGATATCGTTCGCATTACCGAGGAGATGGTCCGCCGTGGTTAACGTCATCGACTACATGCCGGGCGACACGCTGCTACACCGCCTGAACCCCGTCATCAAACTGGGCCTCGCCGCCGCCATCATCATCGGCATTTTCTTGTCCGACACCTATGTGGCACTGCTGGGCTTTCTGGCACTCACGCTCGCGCTGGGAGCCTACGCCGGCGTCGTCGACCGCCTGCTCGCGCTGCTCAAGCTACTGATTCCGCTCGCGCTCATCATGCTGGTACTGCAGCTGGCTTTTATGCGCGATGGCAACGTGGTGTGGGGCTTCGTTACCGACACTGGTCTCATCACCGGTTCCAAGGCCTGCCTGCGCCTGCTGGGCGTGGCGCTTCCACTCATCCTGATGCTCATGGTGACCAAGCTCAACGACCTTGCCAACGCCTGCGTGGAGGTGTTGCACGTGCCGTATCGCTACGCCTTCACCTTTACCACAGCGCTGCGCTTTGTGCCGGTGTTTGGCCAGGAGATGAACGCCATCATGGAGGCGCAGACCGCACGCGGCGTCGAGTATGACACCAAGAACCCCATCAAGAAGCTTAAGCTCATGCTGCCGCTGTGCGTGCCGCTACTGATCTCGAGCGTGGGTAAAACCGATTCCACGGCCTTAGCGGCCGAGCAGCGCGGCTTCTACCTGCGCACGCGCGCGAGCTCGTACAAGCGCTACCCCATCAAGGGCCTAGACGTTGCCATACTTATTGTTAGCATTGCCCTCATCGTTTTTGGCTTCTTGTTCTAACCTATCGCCACCGGCAACCGACAAACGCAAAAGGCCCCAGCTCACATCAAGCGAGCCGGGGCCTTACTGTTTTCCCAGATAAAACCTACCAAAATATACCTGTCCCTTTTTGGCAGGTCGAGGGCTACAGGCGGTAGGGGGCGCCGCTGCGGATGATGGATTCGCGCACCAGGACGTCCATGGCATCAAGGGTAATCTCGGGCATCTCTCGGTACTTTTTCAGCACCGAGAGCTCGGTGCAGGCCAGAATGACGCGGTCGCAGCCGCTGCGGGCGAACTCCCACATCACGCGGTCAAACTTGTCCATATCGGGCTCGCGTCCGGCCTTCACGTCATCATAAATCAGCGACATCACGTCGGCCTGGCGCTTCTCACTGGGATAGACGACCTCGACGCCCGCGGCCTCGCACTCGCGCCCATAGACGCCTGCACCCACGGTGCCGTCGGTGCCCATGATGCCGATCTTGCACACCGGCTCGGACGGCATGCTCAGGTTGGGATCGAACTCGCACTCCCCCATCACCGCGCCCGCCAGGGCATAGCGCACCGACTCGCGCGGCATGTGGATAATCGGCACCTTGGTAAACGACTGAATCTGGTCGTAGAAGTAGTGCGATGTGTTGCAGGGAATGGCGATATGAGCACAGCCCAGCCCCTCGAGTGCCCGTGCACATTCCTTCATGGTCGCCAGCAGCTCGGCATGCTCGCCGGTCTTGATGGCCAGCGTACGGTCGGGCATGGTCGACTTGGAAAGTACCACCATGTCGATATGCTCCTGATCACAGGTAGCAGCCGTATGACGCACGACCTGGTCGTAGTAATACGACGTGGCCTCGGCGCCCATGCCGCCGATAACTCCCAGCTTTTCCATCGCCGCCTCCTTGGTGACGCCCATGCAATTGCTCGTATCATGCCCGCGCCCGTCCGATGCAAACCGGGCGGGCGCCGCGCTCATCTACTTGTAATACGTCTTGAACAGCTTAAAGTGACGCAGCTTGGTGTGCCACATGCGCAACCAGCGGTTAAAGACAAAATCACCCTTCATAAACGAAGGATCGGCAGCCTTGCCCTCCTTGGCCAGACGATGCGCCTTCGCACGTAGCTCGGGGTCCTTGACATACTTGTCAACGACGCCCATGGGGACGACCATCCACAGCGCCTCGTCTTGCGCCGTCACAAACTCAGGCTCAAACGGGCGGTTGTACACGTACTCATCCACCACGTATTTAGCAACGTTAAAGCCGCTGTTGGTGACGTAGTAGTTACTGCGGCCCTGACGCGTGTTGAAGTCGAAGAACTTAAACGAACCATCGCGTTGGTCGTACTTGACGTCGAAGTTGGAGAAGCCCGTGAACTTAAGGTCCTCAAGCAGCTTGCGCACGCCACCCATGAGCTCGTCGTTGGGCTCGGTGATGATGCAGGCGTGGTTGCCGACACCATGGGGCTGATGCTCCTCGAGCAGCACGTGACCCAGGCACATCATGCGAACCTTGCCGTTGCGGTCGGAATAACTGGTAAGCACGCGCATGTACTCGTCGTTGCCGGGCACGCGGTCCTGCAAGATGAGGTCATCGGTGTAGCCACTGGCGTACACATCGCGAATGACCTGCTCCAGCTCGGCGCGATCGGCAATCTCGTAGGCCTTCTTCTGGCCCTCGAACTCGTGCTCCCACCACATGATGCCGTCAGAGGGCTTCAGAATCATCGGGAAGGGAAAGTCGATCTGGTCGAGCACCTCGGCGGAAGCCTCGCCCTGGGCGTTGAGCATCGCCATGGTAAAGGTAAACGTGTGCGGATAGGGTACACCGTGCTTCTCGCACAGCTCGTAGAAGATCTCCTTCTTCTGGCACTGCTCGAGCATACTGTAGGGCGCATAGGGCGCGATGACGTTGGAGGCAAGCTGGCCGGCATCCTGAGCCTGTGCGGCAAGCGCGACGTAGTTATCGCCGCAGCCCATGAGGATAATCTTCTTATCGGGATTGGCCTGTGCAATGCCGTTGACGGTCTCGATCATGACCGGCATAGTGTCGATATCCACATTGGGCGTATAGTCGATAATCTGGCTGCGGTATGCAGGGCCCGTCTGATACTTGCCAAAGACCAGGCTCTTGACCTGATACTCCTCGTAGAAGGCGCGCGCCACCGAATAGGCGTTGATATCGCCGCCGAGCAGCACGGGTATAAACTCGCGCTCTGTAAACTGCAATGCCATGGAAACTTCCTATCATCAACTGCCCGTACGATGGGCGGTCTTTATGCAACTGGTTTATTCTAGCGTGCCAAACTGCCGCTTCCCAAAGTTCCACCATATCTATGGCAAGCAGGCGCTTATGATCGAGCCCGCAGGGTTCCGTAACGTTAAAGTTGAACTCTATGGTTTCTTAACAATTCACTATAACTGCAGGTCAAGACCAAAACCTCAAGTTCAACTTGACCCTTTAGAACCTTTAAGGTTCAAGTTGAGGTCGAAAGCAGTAGTAGAATACCTTTCGAATTATAACCTACGATTGATTGCAGAGGGACTGGATGCAGCATTCGAACCATCGCACCGCAGCGCTCATCGCGTCGAAGCCGGCTCGTATCATCACGAGCGCCGCGCTTGCCGTTACACTGACGGCCGCGCCGATGCTCTCCCCCGTCGCAGCCTATGCCGCCTCGCAGGCAACGCAGGATCAGCTTTCCGCTGCCCAGCAGAAAATCGAAACCGCCACGAGTGCCTACAACGAAGCCCGCACCAAGCTCGAGGATCTGCAGAAGCAAATCGACACTAACGAGGCAAGCATCGAGAAGATCGAAGCCGAACTTCCCGATCAACAGGCCAAGGCGAGCTCCGCCATGCGCGATCTGTATAAGTACCAGAAGGGCACCAACCCCATCGTGAGCTTCCTGGTCAACGCGCAGAGCCTGGGCGAGTTCATCACCACCTGCAAGTACACCAACCAGATCACGAGCTCGAGCGTCGACGAGATCGAAGAGCTCAACAAGATGCAGACCGAACTCGAGCAGAACAAGACCGAGCTCGAGCAGGCCAAGTCCCAACTCGAGACCGAGCAGAAAACCGCCGAGGACGCACTGGCACAGGCCCAGCAGCTTCGCAGCGAAGCCCAGGCAAAGGCCGAGCAGGAGAATGCCGCCGAGCTGGCCAAGCTCGAGGCCGACAAGGCCGCTGCCGCCGAGAAGCTCTCGGGCGAGGGCGTGAGCGGCAACAACTCCAACAGCCAGGCCAATAACGCCAACACCACTATCGACACCACGGTGAACAACTCCAATACCGGCAACTCCGATTACGACTCGTTTATCAACGAGTGGACGAGTCGCATCGACAACTACCTCGCCGGCTCCCCCATGGCAGGCCAGGGTTACAACTTTGCCGTGGCAGCCTGGAACACCGGTGTTGACCCTCGCTGGTCTCCCGCCATCGCCTGCATCGAGAGCAGCAAGGGCCTCTATTGTGCCGGCTCCTATAACGCCTGGGGCTGGAGCGCCCGCGGCGGCGGCTGGCGGAGCTTTGGTAGCTGGAGCGAGGGCGTCTCTGCCCACGTTGCCTACCTGGGCGCCAACTATGGCTCCACGCTTACCCCGGCAGCCGCCAAAAAGTACTGCCCGCCCACGTGGCAGGACTGGTACAACAAGGTTGCAACCCAGATGAACCGCATCTAAGATCAACGTCAAAGGGCCCCAATTGGGGCCCTTTTTCTTTTACGCGACGGAGGTATCGACGACGCCAGTCGCGTTTGCAATGGCAACGATGATAATCATTGCCAACAAGAGCACACCCATAGCCTTGAGCCAGAGCTTTGCAAGCTTTTTACCGTGGTATCTATCGAGTAGCTCAAACCGCCGGCGAAGGCGGCGTTTGTCGAGCATCACAAAATGAATGAGCACTGCGAGACCGTCGACGAAGATAAAATACTCAATCGCGAGAAACCACATCGGGTAGTTTTGGTTGGCGCCCGTAGGATGAAAAACGGCAAAATGGCTTCCGGCAAAGAAAACAAGTAGCGAAAGATAGACGAATGCGTTCCAAATGCGCCCAACGGTGTCGGGAATGCGGGAGAGTAAATTCGGGCGCTCAGACACCAACGGCAATCCACCCTGAGACTGATCCGTGGGGAGCACGGGCGCAGGGCACATGGCTCGCCGCTCGGGAGGCTCTTGGAAAGAAGCAGCATTCGGCGCGCACGACGGCGTCGGCGCGCACGACGCATACGATGCGCGCGCAGCGTGCCCTAGCGCCTTCGCGCTTGCAAAGCGCTTGTCCGGATCGAGCGCCATCGCCATGCAAATAACATCGGCAAGCGAGGCGGGGATATCATATGCCTCGCATTGCTTGCGCATGCCCCGACCCGGCTTGGGGTCGGCCCCCGTCAGACAAAAGAACAGCAGGGCACCGAGCGCATAGACATCGCTGCGCACGCTCGTCTGACCAAAACCATACTGCTCGGGCGGCGCATAGGGACGCGTGCCAAACTTAACGGTATCGGCATCGGCTCCCTCGCGCCACACGCGAGCGATTCCCAAATCGATAATCACCAGCGATGAAAACGTCATGCCCGTATCGGGCGTATAGCTCGCGCCCGACACGATGATATTCGAGGGCTTTAGGTCGCGATGGATCACCGGAGCGGCCATCTCCCCCGCCGACGCAAAGCCGGCATGGAGCTCCGCAACTGCATCACAAAGGGCGCCAAACAGCTCACAAGCATAATCGGGCGTCGCACCCAAACGCCCCACCAGGGCCCCGAGCGTTTCGCCTTCGATATATTCCATGACCACGCAAAGCTCGTCGCCCACGCGGCGGCAATCGACAATCCGAGGCAAGTGCTCGTAACGTCGCCCGGCATGCTGGGCCGCAAACAGGCGTTCATACGCCCCGCCAATCTGGGCCGACGCGTCGATGCGCTTGCGAACAAAGGGGCCAAGAGATCCCCCGCCAGAGCCCTCAAAGTATACGAGCTCGGTCGTCTCGACGTCGGAGTGCTTGAGCACACGGTCTACGCGATAACTGTCATCACGCTCAAGTGACGCCAGGTGTCCGGCGAGCGCAGCGGTCAACTCATCATCGGAATATGTTGGGCTCTGAGTATCCATAGCGTCCATAATAACGCAGGGCACGGACGCCCCATGACGCCCGTGCCCTGCACGTTCAAAATGTCGTGAACGGCGCTTCCACCGTCAGCTAACCGTTAGCTCACCGTCTCCTCACCAAAGCGATACAGCTCCTCGTTCACCTTTTGCAGGCTGCAGCCACGATCGATGCAGAAAATGATGATGGCGTCACGGCGGTCCTTGCAGTTGAGGACATTGGCGCCCGCCGCCGTCAAGACGCGGTCGGTCTCCTTGAGCGTCAGCGCCATGGCAAAGGCAATCTGCAGCACCTTATTGCGGCTCGGATGCCGCGCACCGGTAAAGATCTGATAGCCAAACGTCTCGTTGAGGTCGGCCATACGCACCACGCGCGAACGCTCCAGCCCCTTTTCTTCCAAAAGCTGTTTCAGATACTCCGAAAGCGACGGGGCGGTAAAGTCATGCTCTTTGATATAGCCCTCGATACTCGGGGCATCAAGCAGCTCGTTGAGCAACTCTTCGGTTAACTTTTTATTGGGCATATGGCCTCACCCCCAGCTCGCATAGTAACCATGTTTTTAATTCTAGTTAAAAGCCGCTCACGTCAGAACGTTCCCAGCTGGCAACCTGGTCGGGAGATACCGTGCTTATCGCTTCGAACTTCCAGGTGCCACCCGCTTTGAGATGGTTAGTATTTGCAAGAGCCGTTCCCACCTGATTGCCGTCTGCGTCATACAGAACATACTCAATCTGAATGTAGCTTTGCTCTTTATCCGTATTATTGGTCAACGTGCCAGTGATCTTATACGCGAACTGATTAGACGTATCACCGGCCTCATCCGAAACCGTATAGGGCTCTTGTGCCTCTTTTTGTTCTTCGACTTGCTGGGCCTGTTCGGCAGACTTTGCTGCATCACCCGTAGACGAATCAGACGAGTTGCCGCCCATAGACCCTACGACGCCGGCAACAACGAGCACCACGATGACACCCAATACGATCTTGCCGATCGGCTTCTTTCCCTCTTTTGCCATTATGCATCCTTCCTACGATCCGGCTACCGCGCCGGCACACAGCACATCGTAGGAGGCAGCGAGCTCAAATTCATTAGCTGGCAGCTAATGCAGCAACACAGCTTGCCATCCGACGCTCATCGAGTCCTTTTTTCCTTCACCGAACTCATGCCTTTGTTGTTGACTATTAAACATTTAGACGTAAACTGCTTTGTTACCTTGTCAACATCAGAAAGGAACCTCATTGGGAAAAGACGTACTGGTGCAGCAACTCGTCGACTCATTCGACAGCTGGCCCGCCACAAATTCCGGTTGCGGATCGTCCCGCATGACACAAGAGCTCTATCCTTTTGACAAGCTCTTCTCTCCCATCAAAATTAACAAGCTCACCGTCAAAAACCGCATCGTCATGGCGCCGATGGGCAATATCGACATGTGCGAGGAAACTGGTCGCCCCAGCGACATGATGCTGCAGTACTTTTTCGCCCGCGCCAAAGGCGGCTGCGGCCTCATTACAACAGGACTCGTACCGGTAAGCCACGGCATCGATACCACGGTCACCGAGCTGGACAAGCTCACCTATTTCCCGCGCATCGATCGAAGCCGAACCGTTATGGCAGGCTGGCGCGACCTTGCCCAAGGTGTCCATGCCTTCGGATCGCGCATTTTTGTCCAGCTTACGGCTGGACTCGGCCGCGTGGGCAACCCGCAATGCCTCATCACGCAAAAGAAGTTTCCGGTCTCGGCGAGTTTCTTGCCTAACTACTACATCCCAGCCATTCCATGCATGCGCCTCTCGAACCAAAAGCTGCGCCGTATCGTAAACAGTATCGGCCAAGCGGCGGCCGATGCCCATGCCATGGGCATCGATGGCGTCTATTTGCACGGACACGAAGGTTATCTTATCGAGCAGCTCGGAAACCCCGCCTTTAACCATCGCAAGCTCGGACGTTATGCCGATTGGCGTCAATTTGGCCTCGATATGGTCAAAGAAATCCGTCGCCGCGTTGGGCCCGACTACCCCATCATGTACCGCATCGACCTTTCGCTTGCACTCGAGGAAACCTATGACGAGCAGGTCATGAATTCGACCTATCTGGGACGCATGCGCGGCGGCCGTACCGTCGAACAGACCCTGTGCTATATGGAAGAGCTCGTGGCGGCGGGAGTAGACATCTTTGACGTCGACCTTGGTTGCTATGACAACTGGTGGATGCCCCACCCGCCTGCGAGCATGCCCGCAGGCTGCTTCGTTCCCGTGGCGCGCGCCGTTCGGGAGCGCTTTGCCGCCGACAATATCCGATCCAATGCCGGCCTTCCCGTACCCGTTGTCGCGGTGGGTAAGTTGGGCTACCCCGACATTGCCGAACGCGCCCTTCGCAATGGCGACGCCGATATGATCATGCTCGGACGCCCGCTGCTTGCGGATCCCGAGTGGCCCAACAAGGCGTACGCCGGTCGCGTGGCAGATATTCGCCCCTGCATCGGATGCCAGGAAGGATGCCTCAACGAGTTTGTCGAAGGAGGCCACCCGCAGTGCGCCGTCAATCCACGCTGCAGCTTTGAATACCTCATGCCCCAGACACCCGCTCCTGCCATAGAACCCAAACGCATAGCGGTGATAGGAGCCGGACCCGCCGGGATGGTCTGTGCGCTAATCGCCGCGCGTCGTGGCCACGACGTAAAGCTCATCGACGTCGAAGATGAACTTGGAGGAAAACTCCTCTCCGCCAGCGCCGCCCGAATCAAGTTCGACCTCGATAACTACCGATCATATCTTGTTCGACAGGTGCGCGAGCAGGCAGAAAAACCCAACGGGAACCTGACACTCGAACTTGGGCGGGCAGCACGCGCCGAAGATCTTGCAAAGGCAGGCTTCGACGCAATCGTGTGCGCAACAGGCACTTCCAATGCGATACCGCCCATCCCCGGCCTTACGGAGCTTGCAGCATCAGGCCATGCCGTACAGGCAACGCAGCTGCTGCGCCAACCCGCGCTGCTTGGCAACGCCAAAACCGTCGCCATCATTGGCGGAGGGGCCGTGGGCTGCGAGGTTGCCCAATGGCTCACCGTCGAACACGGCATACCACAGGTCAGCGTAATTGAAATGCTGCCTCACATGATGCAGGGCGCCTGCACGGCAAATCGTGGCCACCTACTCCATGCGCTCAGGGGACGCAATGTGCGGCTCCTCAATATGACACGCGTCGAGCGCGCGGAAGTCGGCGGCAAACGCGAGTCTGGAGCCCCATCGAGGTGTGCGCGCCTCCACTTGAGTCGCAACTGCCACAAAAACGTTCCCGACCCCTACGTCTCGTGGTCACCGGTCTTGCCCGAGAACGTCGAAAACCCACTTGCACCCAAAATCGGCAACGACTGGAAGTCACTCGAGCTAACTTGCGACCTAGTAATCATTGCCTGCGGCGGACACCCCGACGACGCGCTGTTCTACAAACTGCAGCAGGCACACGCCGCAGACGAGCTGCATAACATCGGCGATGGGTTTGCACCCGGCCGTGTGCTCGAAGCGGTCCGTGCGGCATACCGGCTCGGCACCAATATCTAACACGAAAGGATGGGCTCACAGATGAACCTGACCTCCCAACAACAAGCCCTGCTCGACGGCGCCAAGGGCCCCGCCATGGCCAAAGTGGTCAAGACCCTCGTTATGTACGGCGAATGCTTTGGCGCCGAGCGTATGGTTCCCGTGACCGGCGCAAACGGTCATCTTGTCACAAGTTTTGGCCTCTCCATGCTCGGTCCAGTCTATGACCTTATGGATGAGCTGCTGAAAGACGGCGCCCTGTCCGGTCAGTCATTCTCGGTCGACCCGAGGCCCCTCGACCCCGCCGTCCCGGCCAACCCGCTGCAAAAGCTGCTGTTCAAGATTATGTATTCCAAACAAGACGATTATGAGGCACAGCTGCGCAGCATGGGCCTATTGGACAACGATGCTTTCACCTGCACCTGCTACCAGCCCGAGGTTGGCAATCGACCTCGACGTGGCGACATCCTAAGCTGGGCAGAAAGCAGCGCCGTGGTCTTTGCCAACTCCGTGTTGGGCGCTCGCTGCAATCGCAACTCCGGCATCATCGAGATGTTCGGCTCAATTGCCGGCTTTGTCCCGGAATTCGGCCTGCTCACCGATGAGGGCCGCAAGGCGACCTGGATCATCGAAGTCGACTGCAAGCGCAAGCCCGAAGCGCAAGTGCTTGGCAGCGCCATTGGCATGAAGGTGATGGAAGACGTCCCTTACATTAAAGGCCTCGACCGCTGGCTTGGCCGCGAGCTCACACCCGGCACGCAGGACTACCTTAAGGACATGGGCGCCGCCAGCGCATCGAACGGCGCTGTCGGGCTCTACCACGTGGACGGCATCACGCCCGAGGCCGTCGAGCAAGGCGAACAACTCATAGCACCAGACACCCAAATCTATCGCATTGACGACGCCGAGCTGGAACGCATCCGCTCGAGCTACCCCGTCATGTGGAAGAACCCGGGCGCGCGCCCCAAGCTTGCCTTCATCGGCTGCCCCCACCTCTCGTCTGCACAACTCGCCCATTGGGCAGACGCCATCTGCGATGGGCTGAGCGCCTCCGGCAACTGCCGCGTGCAAGTACCCACCGTACTGACCGCCGCCCCATCCGTGGCAGACGCCTTCCGCAAGACTGCGGCATACAGACGCCTCTCGACTACCGGCGCCGTCGTCTCGAGCATCTGCCCGCTTATGTACACCAACAACCCGCTGTGCGGCAGCATGCCCATCATCACCAACTCCAACAAGTTACGTACGTACTCGGCATCGCGCTACTACACCGACGACGAGGTGCTCGCCTACGTCACCACCGGAAAACCAGTCAAATAGGAAGGCGACTCCTCATGGAAAAAATCTTTCACGGCCGCGTCGTTGTCCCCGGAACTGCCCACGCCAAGGCACTTGTCTCTCACGGAGGGCTCAACACACTCGCATCGTTTCAGAAGGCACTGATGTTTGGCGACAAAAAGGCCACGTGTTCCGACCAAAACAATCCCGACTTGTACGGCAAACCTTTGGCGGGATGTGCCTTGTGCCTTCCGCAGACCATCGGCTCCACCACAGGTGGCATGGTGCTCTTCTGCGCCACCAAAATGGGGCGCCAACCCGCATGCCTGCTGTTTTCCAAACCCATTGACAGCCTTGCCGCCGCTGGCGCGATCCTCTCGGGTGTATGGACCGACACCCCCATGCCCACCATTGACAACCTGGGCGATGAGTTTCTCGATGCCGTGTCGACGGGAGACGCCATCACCGTGGCCGAAGACGGCACGGTCATCGTCGGCTAAGGCTATCCGACCCGCCGCCCGCAGATGAACAACGTGTTTCGCCGTTTCCCACGCGCGGTGCGGGCGATAATCTTGACGTATTCGATATACAACACGAAAGGAGTCCCACCATGGGAGCATCGGTATCGGTCGCACAGGGTGCGCCTCTTGATGCAGGCACCTACAAGGCAGACGAGGCAGCCGTCGAGCGCTTTTGCGAATTGCTACGCATTCCCACCGTTTCGCGTGAGAACATCGCCGAGCGCGACGACGAGCCCTTCGGCCAGTGGATTCCCACGCTCCAGCGGCTTTATCCGCGTTTCTTTGACATCGCCGAGATCACACGCATCGACGATTTTGGTATGCTCCTGCATTGGCCTGGTGCCGATTCCGCCTTGGACCCCATCGTCATGATGGCGCATCAGGACGTCGTGCCCGTCGAGGGCCAGGACTGGGAACACGATCCCTTTGGAGCCGAGATCTTCGACGGCGAGATCTGGGCCCGCGGTTCACTCGACACCAAGTGCATCGTCTCTGCTTTTCTCGAGGCCGCCGAGCATTTGATTGCCCAGGGCTTCGTTCCCCCGCGCGATGTCTGGTTCTTCTCGAGCGATGGCGAGGAAATCGCCGCGCCTACTGCAACCCATGCAGTGCAGTGGCTTCGCGAGCACAACATCCATCCCTATATGGTGCTCGATGAGGGTGGCGCCGTGGCAACCGACGCCCCGCTCGGTGTCACCGAACCCGTTGCCATGGTAGGCGTGTCCGAGAAGGGCCATGTCGACCTTACCGTCACGGCGCGCGCCGACGGCGGCCACGCCTCTACGCCTGCGGCAAACGATGCCTGCCGTCTTCTCTGCCGTGTATGCGAGACTATCTCGGCCAACCCCGGCAAGCCGCAGCTCACACCCGCCGTCGAGGCCACACTGACCGAGTTGGGTGCCCGTAGCAGCGCGACGTATCAGGCAGTCTTTGGCAACCTGTGGCTCACGCGCCCCGCAGTTACCAAGATCATGGCCGCCAGCCCCGAGACCTCGGCAATGCTGCGCACAACCTATGCGCTCACGCAGCTCGAAGGCTCCAACGCGCACAACGTGCTGCCACCGGTCGCTCGCGCCAACTTCAACGTGCGCATCGCTCCGTTCGAGACCATCGCCGATGCCGTTGAGCGCGCCCGCAAGCTCGCCGCCCAGCAGTGTCGCGCCTCGGGCGTAAGCCCCGACCATGTCACCGTCGAAATCAACGAGGCGATTCCCTACACCGAGCCCGCGCCCATCTCGCCTTACGAAGACGATGCCGCCTTTAACTACATCCATCGCTGCGTGTCGGGTGTCTATCCCGAGGCCGGCTTTGCTCCCTACGTGCAGAACTCCTGCACCGACTCGCGCGAGTTCAACGAGATCTGCGATCGCGTCTACCGCTTCTGCGGCTTCATCTACTCGGGCGAGGCGCGCAAGCTCATCCATGCCGCCAACGAACGCATCGGCGTCGACGTCTACAAGCGCGGCATCGAATTCTATGTGGCGTTTCTCGCCAACCTTGAACAACTGTAGGACGGGAGGGCTGATAGCGCCCCTCCCCGCTTTTATCCCCGCTTTTACCGACCAGGAGAACCAGCATGACCCAACCAAATCTTAAGCGGGCGGCCCGGCTCGACACCAAGGCCGTCGCCCTCGCCTCCCTACCCTTTATGGGCATGATCAGCTTTTGGCAGGTCTACGACGGCATCGTTCCTAAGATGCTCACGGGGACCTTTGGCCTATCCAACTCGCTCACCGGCGCGATCATGGCCATCGATAATGTCTTTGGCCTGTTCCTGCTTCCGCTCTTTGGCATCCTCTCGGACCGCTGCGCAAGCAACCTCGGGCGCCGAACGCCCTTTATCTTGGGCGGCTCCGCGGTGGCAATGCTCTCCGTCCCGCTCATCGCGATCGCCAACAACATGGGCAGCCTAACTCTGCTCATTGGCGCGATTATCCTCACGCTTTTGGCAATATGCGCCTACCGCACCATGACGGTTGCCATCGTGGCCGATATTACGCCTCGCCCACTTCGAACCAAGGCAGACTCGATCGAAAAGATCGTCGGCTATGCGGGAACGGGCCTTATGCTCGTCGCCATCTCGGTCATGGTTCCCAAGGCCGACAAGCCCGATTATCTTCCGCTCTTTATCTTGCAGGCCGCCTTTATCCTCGTGTCGGCCGTTGTCTACGGCATCTTTGTCCGTGAGCCCGCCCTCGTCGAAAAGATGCGCGAGAAATCGCTGTCCATGGGCATCGACGAGGATCAGATTGACAAAGATGACTCCCCCGAGGCTGGCGGCAAGGAACGCGTTGCAGACACCGGCGTGCGTCGCTCCATCATCATGCTGCTCGCCGCAACGTTTTTCTATTACATGAGCTATAACGCCATGACCACCAATATCAGCCGCTATGCCGATATGTTCTACGGCATGGAAGGCGGTTCCTATGCCGTCATCAATATCGTGACGATTGCAGGCGCGCTGCTAAGCTACGTACCCCTGGCAAACCTTTCGCTCAAAATCGGCCGCAAAAAGGTCGCCCTGGGCACCGCCGTCATCATGGTTTTGTACCCCGCGTTTCTTTGGCTGGCACCCGGCTTCTCACCCGTGCTGTACGGCGTCTTTTTGCTGATGGGCGTCGCGCTGGGCGGTGTGGACTTGTGCGTGTACACGATGATTCTGGAGTGCTGCAGCTCCCAAAGCGTGGGCCGCTACTCCGGTTACTACTACACCGTGAGCATGGCGGCTCAGGTGGCGACACCGATTCTCTCCGGCATCGTTATGGACGTGGCGCCGTCGATGCTCTTCGCCTACATCACGGCAATGGGCATGTTTATGGCCGCAAGCATTGCCGCCGCCAAGCACGGCGATGCTATCTTGATCGACGAGGTCGCTCGCCGCGAGGCAGCCGAGTAGAAGCGCATGCCAATATTGAGCAATGGAGCCGGATGGGGGTATTTCCCATCCGGCTCCATTTTTGTTCCATCTTCAAGAGGCTCGTCGAAGCCTACCCCACCATGACGGATTCCCCGGTAAAGGTACTCACAAGCAACAAGATAAAGAACGCCAGATAACTGATGCTCAATAGGTAGGCGACAACCAAAAAGATGGCCCATCCGGCATTGGTCTTGCCGTCGGCACGACGTTGCTCGCGAGAACGGCACAGCCAAATCGTCACGCCAATGGCCACGATCAACAGTACAAGTGCCGCCGCCGCCAGTCCAGCAAACGCAAACATCACGCCAATGCTCACAGCAATAACCGGGAGTAGCAGCAAGCCGCACCCGCACCCACCAGGACTATACACGGCAGTCTGTCGGCGCTTCATCATCACTCCAAGTCAAGCAATCGTTTGTAGACATCGAGGCCCTTGAGCAAAATTTCCTCATCAAAGAGCATGGTATCAGTGTGAAGAGTGCTCATCGCATAGGCTGGGCAGCCGTCTGCGTCGATCGGGTTTTCTTGTCCCTCCGGCACGCCCGTGCCCAGCAGGAAGAACACGCCCGGCAGATGGCGCTGATAGAAGGCGAAATCCTCGGCAATCAGCAAAGGCTCATCCACGAGCTGCAGCTCGGGCAAGGCAGGCGCGACATTGGCAAATAGCTCGGGGTCGTTGTCAACCGGCGGATAGCCCTCGGCAAAGTCGAGATCGTACGTGCAGCCCGTTGCAGCGCATGCCTCATCAAGCACGCGGTGCACACCCTCGCGTGCACGGTCGAACATGTCGTCCGTAAACACGCGCAGGCTGCCGGCAACATGGGCCTCCCCCGCCACGGCGTTGCAGACGGTACCGGCCTGCAACAGACCAAACTTGCCGATACAGGGCTCGTCGGCGCCCAGCTCGTCCATCAGCTCGCGCTCGGCAACCAAAAACTTTGCTGCCGCCAAGGCCGCATCGTGCGACTCCTCGACCGGCACACCATAAGTCTTAGCAATATGGATACTCGTACCGTGAATGTGGATATGTGTCTCGCTCGAGCGCGCCAGCAGCGGGCCGGAACAACTCGCCAACGTGTTCGCAGGCAGATCGGGCCACACGTGAAAGCCAAAAATGCGGTCGACCCCGTAGCGCTCGAACACACCGCTCTCGCATACCGTCTTGGCGCCACCGGTCGTCTCCTCGGCAGGCTGGAACACAAAGAGCACGTTGTGTTTGATGGCACCTGGCTGCTCGCGAATCGTACGGTCGACATACGTCGCGGCGGCAAGTGCCATGGCCATGTGTCCATCGTGTCCGCAAGCGTGCATCTTTCCGGGATGCGTCGAGGCAAAGGCCGCACCCGTCGCCTCCGCGATGGGCAGCGCGTCCATATCGGCGCGAATCGCCGTGGCATGCGCGGCGCCCGTGCCAGCGTCGAAGAAAGCACAGACGCAGCTGGGGCACGGATAGGTCACCTCGCAGGTGAGCGGCGCCAACACGCCCTCGATATAGGCTATGGTTTGAGGAAGATCGAAATCGAGCTCCGGAATGCGATGAAGATCGCGGCGATAGCGACGGAGTTCTTGGAGCTCGGTCATAGAGGATCCTTTCGTGAGACACATCAGTTTCACTTATTGTGATGCAGAATTGTGAAGCCCTTGTTTCTAGCATGTCCCTGCATTTTTTAAACGTTATATACGAATACTCTTGTTTGGTAAAGTGCAACGTGGTAGGGTCTTTACCACTTGATAGAGGCGCGGGCACGAAGAACCGCGGGCGAGCCGGCAGGCTTTGACCCCGTGGGGAGGCGAAACCCGCCGAACTGGGCTTTTCGGGCACGAACAACCTGGTGGGCCTGCGGGAAACACCCGCAGGACTGTCTGCAGCAATGCGGGAGCGCTATCCGGACATTGGGTCCACGCTATGCGGATTCGATGCGCAGGTGGCGCCGTCTGGATAGCGAGGTTTACGGGACATGGCATTGACCCCCAACGAGGCATATGCGGCCAAGCAGCCGTTTGTGGACAAGGAGGCGCTCGAGCATATCGTCGAGCAGTTCCCCACGCCGTTTCATCTATACGACGAGGCGGGCATCCGCCGCAACATGCAAGAGGTGCGCGACGCCTTCGCATGGAACCCGGGCTTTAAGGAATACTTTGCCGTCAAGGCAAATCCCAACCCGGCGCTCATCTCCATTCTCAACGAATACGGCTGCGGCTGCGATTGCTCGAGCTATACCGAGCTCATGATCGCCCGCTCGCTGGGTATCACGGGACACGACATCATGTTCTCGTCCAACGACACGCCGGCAGCGGACTTTGAGCTCGCCGACAAGCTGGGCGCCATCGTCAACTTTGACGACATCAGCCACATCGAGTTCTTTGAGCACGTTGCGGGGCCCATCCCCAAGACGGTCAGCTGCCGCTTTAATCCGGGCGGACTGTTCCAGCTCTCCAACGGCATCATGGATAACCCCGGCGACTCCAAGTACGGCATGACCACCGAGCAACTCTTCGAGGCCTTACGCCTGCTCAAGGCCAAGGGCGGCGAAAACTTTGGCATCCACGCATTCCTTGCCAGCAACACCGTCACCAACGACTACTACCCCAAGCTCGCGCGCATCCTCTTTGAGCTTGCCGTGCGCCTGGAGCGCGAGACCGGCGCACATGTCGCCTTCATCAATCTGTCCGGCGGCGTCGGCATCCCCTACCTGCCCGAGCAGCAGGCCAACGACATTCACGCCATCGGCGAGGGGGTGCACGCGGCCTACGACGAGATCCTAGTTCCCGCCGGTATGGGCGATGTGGCCATCTGCACCGAGATGGGCCGCTTTATGATGGGCCCCTACGGCTGCCTGGTCACCAAGGCTATCCACGAGAAGCAGATCTACAAGGACTATATCGGTGTTGATGCAAGCGCCGTCGATCTGATCCGTCCTGCCATGTACGGCGCTTACCACCACGTTACGGTGATGGGTCAGCCGGGTGGCGCCGACAAGACCACAGCACCTGTTACGGACACCTACGACATCACGGGCAACCTATGCGAGAATAACGACAAGTTCGCCATCGATCGCGAGTTGCCACATATCGATATGGGCGACCTGCTCGTGATCCACGATACCGGCGCGCATGGCTACTCCATGGGCTATAACTACAACGGCCGTCTGCGCTCCGCCGAGGTGCTGCTGCGTCCCGATGGCTCGGCCGAGCTCATCCGCCGCGCCGAACGCCCGGGCGATTATTTTGCCACGCTCGACGTGCTGCCGAGCGGCCGAGAGCTGCTGGCCAAGTCGCGCGCCGAAAGTGCCCGCCGTCGCGCCCAAGACGAGCGCTTGGCCGTCGCCGCCCAATGGAACAAACGCATCCAGATCGCGGACGCGAAGGAGAAGAACATGGACATCCGCAATCTTGAAGGCTCAATCGTCGCCCTTGTTACGCCGTTTAAAAAGGACGGCAGCGTCGACTTTGACGCGCTCGGGCGCCTTATCGATTTCCACCTGCAAAACGGCACCGACGCCATCCTCACCCTGGGCACCACCGGCGAGAGCGCCACGATGACCGACGACGAGGACAACTCCGTTGTCGCCGCCGTGGTCAAGCAAGTTGCAGGACGCGTCCCCGTCATCGCCGGCTCGGGCTCCAACTCCACGCAAACCATGCTCACCAAGTCGCTCACTTACCAGGGCTTGGGAGCTGACGGACTGCTGCTCATCACCCCCTACTACAACAAGTCCAATGAAGAGGGTATCTATCAGCACTTTAAGACCGTCGCCGATGCCGTGGACATCCCCTGCATCCTCTACAACATTCCCGGCCGCTGCGGCTGCGGCATCAGCGAGCGCAACGTAGAGCGCTTGGCCGCGCACCCCAACATCATGGGTATTAAGGAAGCCTCGGGCAACGTCGCCTACGCGGCCAAGATCGCCCACCTGCTGTCCGACGACTTCCGCATGTACTCAGGCGAGGACGCGCTTACCGTGCCGCTCATGAGCCTGGGCGCCTCGGGCACCATCAGCGTGTGGGCCGACGTTCAGCCGCAGCTCGTGCATGACATGTGCCGCGCCTATCTGGACGGTGACGTGGCACGCGCCCGCGATATCCAAATTGCCGGTCAGCCGCTCATCAATGCCCTCTTTAGCGAGGTCAACCCCATCCCCGTCAAAGAAGCACTCGCCCAGATGGGCATGATCGAGGCAAACTATCGCATGCCGCTGTGCCCCATGGCAGACGACACGCGCTCTGCACTTACCGATGCTCTGAAGGGAGCTGGTCTGCTTGATTAAGACCGTCATTATGGGAACGGGCCGCATGGGCTCGCTCATTCGCACTGCCGCCGAGGGCATTGTCAATGCCGCCGGTCAGCCCGTTTTCGACATCGTCGCCCAGATTGGCTTCGACTTGTCCGAGCTCGAGAACGCCCCGGCAGCCGACGTCATCATCGACTTCTCAAACGTCGTGACCTTCGATGCCGTCGTCGCCTATGTCGAGCGCACGGGTGCGGCGTTGGTCTCGGGCACCACAGGCTATACGCCCGAGCAGATGGATCGCCTGCGCGAGCTGGGTCAGAACGCCCGGGTCATGCACTCTGGCAACTACTCCATCGGCATCGCAGCCCTGCGTCATCTGGTGGCACAGGCCACACACGAGCTGCCCGGCTTTGACTGTGAGATCGTCGAGACGCACCATAACCAAAAGGTCGACGCCCCCAGCGGCACTGCAAAGTTGCTGCTCGACGCCGTCGTTGAAGCCGAGCCCGAGGCAGGTTACCACCCCGTCTATGGCCGCGAGGGCATGTGCGGAGCACGCGACCCCAAGGAGATCGGCATGCACTCGCTGCGTGGTGGCACTGTCGCCGGCGTGCACGAAGTGAGTTTCTTTGGCCAGGACGAGGAGGTTACGCTCACGCACCGCGCCACGAGCCGTCAGATCTTTGTCAACGGCGCCCTGGCAGCCGCGCAGAAGCTCGTCACCCACGAGCCTGGCTTCTATACGTTCGACCAGGTCATGTTTGCCTAACCAGGTATCTACCGTACCCACGCAAAGGAGAGCCAGCAAATGAGCAATGCAGCCGAGATGGATGCACAGGAGATTATCAACTACATCGCCACCGCGCCCAAGAAAACGCCCGTCAAGCTGTACGTGCGCGAAAAGCCCGATATGGAGGTCCAGTGGGGCGACGCGCACATCTACGGCGATTGCCACGGCAAGACCGTCTTTGGCGACTGGGATGAGCTCAAGGCAATCCTCGACGCCAACGCCGACTCCATCGACTACTACGACGTAGAGAACGACTGTCGCAACTCTGCCGTGCCCATGCTCGACCTCAAGGGCATCAACGCCCGCATCGAGCCGGGCGCGATCATCCGTGACCGCGTCGAGATCGGCGATCGCGCCGTCATCATGATGGGTGCCATCATCAACATCGGCTCCGTCATTGGCGAAGGCTCCATGATCGACATGGGCGCCGTGCTGGGCGGCCGCGCCACCGTGGGTAAGAACTGCCACATCGGCGCCGGCACCGTACTGGCAGGCGTCGTGGAGCCCGCGAGCGCCACGCCCGTCATCATCGAAGACGACGTCATGATCGGCGCCAACGCCGTGGTCCTGGAGGGCGTGCGCGTGGGCAAGGGCGCTGTCGTTGCCGCCGGCGCCGTGTGCGTCGAGGATGTCCCCGCCGGTGCCGTCGTGGCCGGTGTCCCCGCCCGCGTCATCAAGATGCGCGACGAGAAGACCGACAGCAAGACCGGCCTCGAAGAGGGCTTACGTCAACTGTAGTGTTACGCGGTTTTACCAAACCACGTAACTAGCCGACGCTGCAAACGACCCAGAGCGGCAATCTGACGTTCAATCGTCGGGCATGACCAGAAGGTCAATGCCCTCCTCTTTCACGTCACCTTGCTCGCTCTGGGTCGTTTTCGCTGACTTATGCTCAACCTGCGGCGCAATTCAATCCCAAGCAAAAAAGGCCGAAGCATCATCGGAGCTTCGGCCTTTGTTTTCTGCAGCGTCCGAGCGCAGTTTATCGGTTCTCGATGCTGCCGATATTCTTGAGCTCGATGGAGATGAGGCCGTTGGGCTCGTTAACGAACTCGATGTACTCGGAGTTCGAACCCATCTCGGCCGGGAAGCTGATCTCGATACCCGTGTCGGTACGAATCTTATGATTGCGCACGGCTGCGCGCTCGACCTGCTTGCGTTCCACGGGCACGCGCTCGGGAACCTTCTCCTCGGTCAGCGCCGCGCGCACGCTTTCCTTGATGACCGGCTCGTCCTCAAAGACCTCATCGACGATATCCCAAGGCGGCAGCTCCTCGTCATCCTCAACCTTCTCGGCCACAGCGGCCTTAACCTTGGCGAGCGCCACGGCCGTGTTGGCGCCGTGCTCCTCGGCGACTTCCTCGACCACACGCGTCACGGTGTCGATGACCTCCTTGCCCGACACGCCCGTGTCGCACTGCAGCAGGCCATCGGGAATGAGCATACGGTCCTCGCCGGCAATCTTGCGCTTCTTGTCCACGTAGCCGATCTCCATGGTGCTCGCGCGCACGATGGCATAGCTCGGCACCTTTTGCGAAGGGTTCGGCAGAATAGCGTAGTGGCGCGCGATGTCGTTGCGCACCTCCCCCTCCTCGCGGCCCACCTCGTGCATAAAAGCCTGCTTGGAGCCCAGCAGCATCACGGCAAACCAGCGGGCATCCTCATCGTCGTCAAAATCGGCCACGAGCACGTCGGTTGACTCGGCTTTCTCGGCTTTGGTGAGCTCGGAGGAGATAAACTCCGCAATCTGCTGCGACAGGTCCACGAACTCGCGCTCGCCAAAGAAATAGCCCTTGAGCTCGCCGCCAAACGCAGAGTTCTCGGCAAACGTGGCGCGTTTATTGTCGGCCGAGGTACGTGCGCGGCGCAGATGCGTGGTCACGAAGTTGCGCACGGTACGGCTCTCGATATCGAGCTCGCGCTGGCTCATAACGTTGACGGCAGAGTCAAAGTCCAGGATATGCAGAATCGCGTGATTGATTTTCATATACGGCATTCCGTTCTAGATCGATTTCGGCACGAACCAGTATAGCGGTCGAGCCCGCCCCAGGCGCATCGAAGATTGGTGCATCGGGGACAGGTTGCTTTGCACCAATGGCTAGCGCAGGAGCTCGGACTGCCATACCTCGAGCTGTTCTGCCAGGCTCTTACCACTAGAAGGCACGCTGAACTCGGGACGTTTGGGCAGCAGCGCACACTTAAGAATTGCCACGATGGTCTGCGAGACAAAGCGTCGCGTATCCTTGTCAAACCCTTGCGCAGCCTGGAGCATCACGGGCAGGCTCTCGCGCAGATTCCCAGCGATATCCGCAAACCGCTCAGCACCCGTAGCCTCAAACACGGAGAACAACGCATCTACAAAACGCTCGCGCTCGCTAGGCGAAACTGCAAGCAGCATCTCGCGAATGGAGCCATCAACGTATCGAGCACCGGCGGACAGGCGCTCACAGTACACGAAGTCGCGACCATCAACCACCCAGCTAAAGGGATTGTGCTGCAGCAGGCTGAACTCGGTGCTCTCAACGATGGCATAGTCCTCCTGTGTCTCGAACATCATGCCAAAGATCGACGACCGAGGTAGCGTCTTGTCGATTCGACCGGATAGGTCGGCGAAGGCGTTGCCGCTCAGAAACTCCTCGACGAAGCCCGGACCATCATGGGAATACGCCCGTTCGATTCGCTCGCGGGCGACATCGGAGCACATCGCCGCACCGTACACCGCAAGGTTTCCACCCTTGGAATGACCTCCGCACAAAAGCGGCCCGCCAATCGCATCCGCCGCCTCGTCCACATAACGTACCGCGGATTCCTGGGCCGGCACAGGACACCGGAACGCCATGTTAAAGTCCTCTTTCCAGCCCACAATCGTGCTGTCGGTCCCCCGGAAGGAAAGATAACTAAACCCCGCCGGAAACCGGAACGCCATGGCTGCAAACTGCTCTGTCGCTACCACATCGCTCACGGCACGATAGCCGCAAACGTGCACGCCACGGTAACGAGGGTTTGCTGCCACGGCCTCCAACAAGGCCCTGCTCCCCTCTGGATCCCACAAGTCGTCAATCATGTCCCGGTAGCACTCGGCACGCAGCAGTTCGCGTACGTCTAGGCCCTGCCAGTTCGTCAGCTCCGCCATATCACCCGGCAAACGCAAATAGGACAACCACGCAAAGACCAGGCTATCCACCGCGCAGAACGACCGCTCCTCAAACGGATCAAACACCGTCTGGGCATATGTCAAAAAATTAGGCGAATCCGACATGGCGCTCCCATCAACTATGGTGCATTGGGGTCAGGTTACTTTGCACCAAAAAGGCGCCCGGGCCGTGTGGACTCGGACGCCTTCATTGTAGCTTTTCGCTCCAACGAGCTTGATTTAGCAGGAGAAGTCGACGCTGTCGATAATGTCCTTGAGGGCCTTGGCGGAGGCGGTGAGCTCATGCTGCTCGTCATCGTTCAGCGGCACGGGGACGCGACAGACGACGCCGTCGCGGCCAACGACCGTCGGCATGGAGATGGCAAGATCGGACAGGCCATACTCGCCCACCATGAGCGAGGAGACGGGCAGAACGGTCTGCTCATCGCGCATGACGGCGGTGCAGATGCGCTTGACGGCCATGGCGACGCCATAGTAGGTGGCGTGCTTCTTCTCGATGATGGTGTAGGCGGAGTTCTTGACGTCCTCGGCGATGCGCTTCTCGGCAGCCTCATGCTCCAGATGACCGTGAAGCTCGCAGAAAGTGTTCAGCGGCACGCCGGCAACCTGGGCGCTGGACCAAGCGACAAACTCAGAGTCGCCGTGCTCACCCATGACATAGGCCTGGACATCGCGCGGGTCAACCTCGACGTGGGCACCAAGCATCTGCTGCAGACGGCCAGTGTCGAGCACGGTGCCGGAGCCGATGACATGGCCCTCGGGCAGGCCGGACATCTTGATGGCGGCATAGGTCAGAACATCGACCGGGTTGGAGACAATGAGCAGAATGCCGTCGAAGCCAGACTTCTTAATTTCGGGAATGATGGACTTAAAGATGTTGACGTTCTTGTTGACCAGGTCCAGACGGGTCTCACCGGGCTTCTGGGCAGCGCCAGCGGTGACGACGATCATGGCGGCGTCGGCGACATCGGAATAATCGCCGGCGTAGATCTTCATCGGCTCGGCAAACGTCATGCCGTGCGCGATATCCAGGGCCTCACCCTCGGCGCGGTTCTTGTCCACGTCGATGAGGACCATCTCGGAGAACAGACCACTCTGCATCAGCGCGAACGCCGAAGACGAACCAACGAAACCGCAGCCGACAATAGCGACCTTCTTCTCGTTAACCATTAGAAACTCCCATCTCTCTCCACAAGCAAGCCGCCCGGGAACGACCCGAGCGGCTTGCCGTAATCCCAATACATCCAATCGGGACTTTGATTATGCTCCTATTCGCAGCCAAAAATCGACCGTTTACCGAAATTGTTTGCAGAAATCGTAAAATAACTGCACGAAATCGGTTTCGAGCTATTGACGAGCCGAAATACCTTTCTAATACAGGCCCGCCTCGCGAATGGCCTCGACAGCCAAAGCAATCTGGTCGGGCGGCAAGACCAGCGCCATGCGCACGTGCCCCTCGCCCGAAGGACCAAAGCTCGCGCCCGGCGTCACCACAACGCCGGCCTTCTCCATGAGCTCCTCGCAAAACGCCATGGAATCGGTGCGACCACCGGGAAGCTTGGCCCACACAAACATAGAGCCATGCGCGTTGGGACGCTCCCAGCCCAGGCCCTCAAGACCGTCGCACAGGGCATCGCGGCGCTCCTGGTACTTCAGACGCTGCGCCTCGACCTCATCGCGCGGACCGTTCAGGCAGGCGATAGCAGCCTTCTGGATCGGGAAGAACATACCAAAGTCGATCTGGCCGCGCAGCTTGGCAAAGGCCGAGACCACATCCTCGCGACCGACCAAAAAGCCGATACGCGCACCGGTGACGTTAAACGACTTGGAGAGCGAGAAGAACTCAACGCCCACCTCGAGCGCGCCGGGATACTGCAAGAAGCTGCCGCCCGGCTCGCCGTCGAACACGATGTCGGAGTATGCGTTGTCGTGAACGATGAGCAGGTCGTGCTCGCGGGCGAAAGCGATGATCTCCTCGTAGACCTCGGGCGTGCCCACCGAGCCCACCGGGTTGGTGGGCAGCGACACAATCATGTACTTGGCACGATCGGCCACCTCGGGATCGATACCCGCCACATAGGGCAGGTAATTGTGCTCCGCCACCAGCGGATAGTACTCGAGCTTGGCATCGGCGATCTTGGCACCTGCCTCAAAGACCGGGTAGCACGGATCGGGAACCAGAATGGTGTCACCCGGATCGAGCAGGGCAAGGCCCAAATGGCCAACGCCCTCCTGCGTGCCGTTGCACGACTGCACCATAGACGGCGTAATGCCCGAAACGCCAAAGCGACGCTCGTAGTAATCGCACACGGCTTGCTTGAGTTCGGGCAGGTCGCGCAGGGCATACTTCCACATCTCGGGGTCCTGGGCCGCTTGCGTGAGCGCCTCGACCACGTGGTCGTACGGCTTAAAGTCGGGCGTGCCCACGCTCATGTTGTAAATGGTCTTGCCCTGAGCCTTCAGCGCAAGCAGTTTGTTGTTGAGCGAGGCGAAGACCTCCGCGCCAAAGCGGTCGAGACGCTGCGATGCCTGCATGGTGCCACCTTTCGATATGAAAAACGCGGCGCTCCGACAAGAGCGCCGCGCGATACGGGCCATCAGATTGCAAAAGTGTAACGCTTGCAACCCCCGCATTGGTTCAATTTAGCCAACCTTAGTCAACTGCATCGAGCGCGTCGATCTGCGCAAGCCACAGATGCGAGCTGGCGTCACTCGGCATACGCCAATCACCGCGCGGGCTGAGCGTCACCGAGCCCACCTTGGGACCATCGGGCAGGCAGCTGCGCTTAAACTGCTGGGCAAAGAAGCGACGGTAGAACGTACGCAACCACGTGTGGACAGTCTTGACGTCGTAGGCGCCCTCGAAGCTCTTGAGCGCCATGCGGTAGATCTTGCCCGGCTCAAAGCCAAAACGCAGCAGGTAGTAGAGGAAGTAGTCGTGCAGCTCGTACGGGCCCACCAAATCCTCAGTCTTCTGCGCAATCTCGCCGTCGCCCGTGGGCGGCAGAAGCTCGGGGGACACCGGCGTATCGAGGATATCGAGCAAGACCTCGGCAATACGCCCGCCAAAAACATCAGCGGCATAGCGCACCAGATGGCGCACAAGCGTCTTGGGCACGCTCGCGTTGACGGCGTACATGCTCATGTGGTCGCCGTTGTAGGTAGCCCAGCCGAGCGCCAGCTCCGACAGGTCGCCCGTGCCGATGACAAAACCGCCGGCCTGATTGGCCAGGTCCATCAGAATCTGCGTACGCTCGCGGGCCTGGCTGTTCTCGTAGGTCACGTCCTGGACGGTCGGATCGTGCTCGATGTCCTTAAAATGCTGCTCCACGGCTGCATGGATCGAGACTTCGCGAAAGCTCGCGCCTAGGTCGTGAGCGAGCGACTCGGCATTGGACTTGGTGCGGTGCGTCGTGCCAAAGCCGGGCATGGACACGGCCGTGATACCGGTGCGCGGCAGGCCCAAGGCGTCGAACGCACGCACGGTCACGAGGAGCGCCAGCGTGGAATCGAGGCCGCCCGAAAGGCCGATGACGGCCGCCTTGGTGCCCGTATGGGCAAGGCGAGTCTTGAGGCCAGCAGTCTGCAGATTGAGAATAGTCTCGCAGCGCTCGGCCAGATCACCGTGGTCGGCCGGCACAAAAGGCGCGCGAGGGAAAACGCGGTCGATATCGCAGGCATCGCGCAGAACAGGCTCTTTGGCCAGCACGCCCTCAAACGAAAACTCAACGGTCGTGGCCTCCAGCGCATCGTCCGCGCGTGTCCACGTCGTCGAGCGACGGCGCTCGGCAACCAGGCGGTCAAGATCGACGTCGGCGATGGCCATGTCGCAGGTAAGCAGCTTGGTCGCGGCGAGCTTGGAGCCGTTTTCGTAGACGAGGTTCTCACCCGCAAAGACCATATCGGTCGTGGACTCGCCCTCACTCGCGTCCGCATAGGCATAGGCGCAGTACAGGCGCGCACTCTGATTGGAGATAAGGCTGCGGCGGTAGTCTGCCTTACCGATAATCTCATCCGAGGCCGACGGGTTGAGAATCACCGTCGCACCGGCAAGCGCCATCTCGGTCGAAGGGGGCGCCGGCACCCACAGGTCTTCACAGACCTCAACGCCCAGCACCATATCCTCGGCACCTTCATCACAGCAGCGGTAGACAAGCCCCGAACCCAGCGGAACCGGACCCTGACCGGCAAATTCAACCCACACGGGATCCGCAGGCGCTGGAGCAAACCAACGGCGCTCATAGAACTCGCCATAGTTGGGCAGATACTTCTTGGCCGTGAGGCCCAAAAGCTCGCCCGCGCAGCACACGGCGGCGCAGTTGTAGATATTCTCGGCAACTGCAACGGGAAGACCGATGGTAAAGACGACCGGCAACTCACGGGTTTCATCGAGGATGTGCACAAGTGCCGCCTCGCAGGCATGCAGCAGTGTGCGGTTATGGAACAGGTCAGCCGCGGTATAGCCGGTCAGGTTAAGCTCGGGCAGCACCAGCGCGCGAACGCCGCGCTCGGTAGCCTCGCGAACAGCCGCCAACGCAACCTCGGCATTGCCCTCGACATCGGCAACGCGAATCTTGGGCGAGGCCGCCGCCACACGCAAAAAGCCGTCGTTCTTATTAGCCGAAACGCAGCATTGCCTTGTTGATCTGGACACTGGAGGCCCCTTCTACCCTGAGATTCAGTCTAACGGACGTTCACATATCTCTAACTAGCCAAAGCAACCTCCCAGTTTACTGAGACGCCAACCTGTGCTAAGAGCATGTATTCCAATAATATCTTTAATTAAAAAAGGAGAAATCGATAATCGACTTCTCCTTTAAGCGAGGCAAGTAAATTCCGAAACTAATGGCAGAATTTATCTATGTAGTCCTCAAAGTCGAACACTTCTACCACGACGCCCTCTTCCTGAGACTCTTTCAGTTGCTCCAAGAGATCTTTGTTAATAACGTCCATGCAGAAACCTCCTCTATCTAATCAATTGTAGTATATCTGCTTTCATGCAATTATCAACCAACTTGTTTAATTGCTCCTCGTTTGCCGATAGTCCCTCTTTTTTCAAAATGTCGCGCACCTCGTTCTTAGTAATCGGCTTTTCAAACAACGAAAGCAAAGCGAACGAATAATCATTAACCGCACACATTCTATGGGTGGCACAACTCAGCAGTACTCTTAACCCCTCTTTTGAGCGTCCGACTTCTTTAACAAACGAACTTTTAACCAATTGAAAACCATTATCGTGCATTACATAATCGGCATCGATATTTGTATTCAGCAATCCATAATGCAACAGTTCTTCTATCGCCCTTGTCAGCTCGAGGTCGCCCTGATCAAGAATAAGAGAAATGCTACAATCGGCCTCCAATAAACGGGCCAACTTAAGGTATACCAACTGGGAAACAGCATAGACATGATGGTATTCAGAATTATAGAAGTAGGCAAATGGCTCAACGAGCACGACAGAGGTCTTGGAATCCAGCCAGATTCGATCAGCTGGATTTAGACTAGTTAGCCGTCGCTTTACTTTGGTCAAATGTCCCTTATACCTGACAGCGTGAATAGAATCTAGGATCCAGGTCACCTCTGAAATATGAAGCCGCTGGGGCAAGTCAATTGTGTCGCTACCGTTTATGACCTCTTGCATATAAAAATCAATATGATGCTCATCAGATAAGGATTTTGCTTCATTTAAAGTTAAACCAGTGCCTGAAACATAATCCACTTCGAGGCGCAAATCCTCATATTGGGACTTCGGCATTACAGAGACACCATACTTATCGGGATGATTCCAAACATCCGACCCCATAACGAGACCAAAATTCGTAAATCCTCTCGTGGAATATGGAACACCACATACCTGTTTTGAATAATTCAAAACATTCTCTGTATAAGCTAAGGTGTTCAGAGCCTCTTCTTTAGTTTCGGTCGGAAAGCCAATCATAAAAAATAGATGAACAGGA
Organism: Coriobacteriaceae bacterium; assembly: GCA_025757745.1. NCBI lineage: Bacteria > Bacillati > Actinomycetota > Coriobacteriia > Coriobacteriales > Coriobacteriaceae > Coriobacteriaceae bacterium. The sequence goes on along the minus strand of CP107217.1, from coordinate 895,719 downwards.
ATACCCGCATTGAGACAATCATGGATATTGCGATCAATCCAATCAACTCTCGTGTTCTTCTTCATTAGATCAAGAACTCTTTGGTTGTATGACTCGAGGCCAAACTGAATCTGCCTACATCCACTTTGGTATATCTTGTTAAAAACGTCTGTACTTAGGGTTGGAGAGAACCTCGTTTCTCCATGCCAGAAAAACGTTTTTCCCGATGCGTTTATTTCATCCGCGAGTTGCTCCATTCTTTTGCCTTCGAATGTTTCATCCACAAAAGAGAAAACTCTCGTGCCGTATTTTTCATTTAACCGACACATTATTTCAAATACTCTCGATATAGGCATCTTTCGGTAACAACCACCGGTAGCACCGGGAATGGTGCAGAAGGCGCAATGATTAAAACACTGCCTAGAGGAATAAACCGGCAGTATTAGCTCAGGCATGAAGTATTTAGAAAGGGCGAAGCCATCGAAATCGGGAACTGTATCGTTGATAAATGTTTGCTCAATCCGATGGTTTTTATATATCTTTCCACCTTTAGCATGGCAAAGGTTTGGAACACAGTCGAGATTGTCATCACCAGAGTCAAGAGCCTCAAGAAGACGTGCAAGCGGCTCTTCGCCGTCATACATCATTATCGAATCAATGTATTCAAAAAAGGGATGCCATTCTTTCATGCAGTCATCTGCTAAACGAGTAATGTAATTGCCGCCCAATGAGACGTGTTTAACAGATGGACATTCTTCTTTAATCAGTTTCGCTAACGTAACTGCAGAAATCAATTGGAAACAGCCGCTCACCGAAATCCCAATAAACTCGATTTTTTCCCTCTGAATACGCTTAAGAAAGGCAGTTTCATAGAAGGAAATAAACGGATTATGCAAGGTATCCGCAAGCGATTTCATTATTTCTGGTGTCGAATAATAATCATAGGGCAGATCTATGGAGTTGAACGTGTATTTAACTCCATATGAGACGTGATTTATGATATAGAGTGCATTTCTAAAAATGTTTTCAGCATATTGTCTTTCTTTTAGATTACACTATCTCTTCGATCTGAAAATATCTTTTGCCTCGTCAACATTAAGTGCCGACTTTTGTATCAACTCGATTGTTAATTGAACATTCGAACTAAACGAATCCTTTGATTCCCGATACCTTTTACAGCACTCTTCGACATGTCTAAAAGATAGGAGGTCATCGTAAAATTCCACGTTTAAGTCAACAATGTCAACTTTGTATTGTTCAACCTCTTGAAGATATGACTTCAAAACAGGCAAGGCAAGATACGGCCCCACTGGACTCCATCCTGGGGGAAATACTAAAAGCGTTTTAGGCATATCAACGTCACATCTTTCGCAAATAATTCAATTGAAACACAACTACCATCATAATTGAAAATACACCAAGTCCTGTAACGAGAATTGAGAACATCGCGATGCTCGTGAACAGCGAAACAAGAAGTGTTGAAATAACAACAGCAACCGATTGCAAAGACTCCCTAATTGAAAACAGGCTTATCGATTCAGATCCGTCTCTCGCCAAATCCTGCAGCGATGTTATGAGAAGCACATCTTGAATGGCGTTTCCGGCACCGACGATAAAAAGGAAAATAAACGATATCCCAGACGCATAGCGATAGCCAAACGCCAGATACGCACCGAGCGCAAGATACGTCACAAAACAATATGATTTAACGCAATCGGAACCACTGATTAAACGACCGTATATTGTATTTCCGAACAACAGTCCGATTGTAAGACTACTCTGAAGGAATCCATATTGTATCGATGACGAGTCAAATTGCAATTGCGCTATAGCTGGCAAAAGAGAATTCAGAGAGCCGAATGCCACGCCACTAGAAATATCGATTAATAGGAAACCAATTGCCAAGTGCTTCGCGCTAAGATCACTAAATGCAGTCCTGTTTTTTTCATTTTTGCTTATTCCCTCTTTATCATTAACCTCGATAACCGACGGAACATCTCGCAGCAACCAGAACGACGCGGCAAAAGAAAGCGCGTCTAATGCAAGAACAGCCTCCGCCCCAAATTGAGCGACAACAAAACCGCCGGCAACTGGCCCCAGAACCATCATCAAATTCTGCAGGAACCCAAACGAATTATTAATTACGTCGCGATTGATACTATTCGTATTGGCTCTTAACAACGAGTAAAAGCAGGGCATTTCTACCGTTCGGCAAAGCGATACCGCGCACGTAATAGCAAACATACTCCATTTACTATCAACAAAAATATAGCAAACGAATAATCCCGCGCGAATTAAGTCTGCCAATCTCATGGCCTGCAGTGTCCCGATACCCATCTTCTGAGGCAGCTGCGCGAGCGCAACTGAAAACAGAGAGGGGGCAAATCTGCAGCAGACCATCAAAGCAGTTGCAGAAACATCGTGAGTTACCTCGTAAATCAGCATTGGCAAAGCAATATTCGCACACCAATTGCCTATTTCGCTTATCCCTCTAGCAATATATAGGACCCGAACCGGACGGCTAGCTCTCAATACCGTGAACATCACGATTAACCTCGTATTTCAGGCCTCGTTCATCCCTTAATAGGAATCCATAATCAACCAAGTACCGCCTCAACACGGCATAATCAGGATAGAGCTGTGACAGCACACGATTAACCTGAAGCTCCGTATAACTTGTATTTAATTCAAAGAAAGAGACGGCCCATAGCAGCATGATTCTTTTATAGCTTTCCTTTTTTGGAATTGAAACCAGCTCGCCATTCTTGAGAAATCGTTTTTTAAAGTCTATTAGCTCATCCATTCACATCCTCCATTTCATACGCATCTAATACTAAAAATGCATACGCTTTAGGTCATCGCATTCGGCTTCTTTATTCGAACTAAACTCGAACTAATCTAAATTATTTGCTCAAACGGGGCTGCGGACGATTTCTTGGACCGCGCCTAGGCGTATCCAAGCTTCCTGCGGTACTCCATCGGGCTCAGCCACTCGAGGGACTTCTTGATGCGCCCGTCCCGATAGTACACGAGGTAGGCCTCGAGCCTCCCCATGAACTCCTCGGCCGTCACGCCCTCCCAGTCCCTGTAGCGGAAGAACTCGTTCTTGAGGCGCCCGAAGAAGCCCTCGCAGGCCGAGTTGTCCGGGCTGCATCCCTTCGCGGACATGCTCCTGACCAGGCCGTTCTCCTCGCAGATCCCGATCCACTCCGGCCAGCGGTAGTGGCCGCCCCGGTCCGAGTGGATCGTCGTGCGCGCGCCCGCCGGCCTCGCCGCGCAGGCCTTGAGCAGGCTCGAGTTCGCGAGGCGCTTGTCGGGGTGCAGCCCGATCGACCAGGCGACGGGCATCCCGTCGAAGCAGTCGATGACCGGGCTCAGGTAGACCTTCTCGCCGCCCGGGAGCCTGAACTCGGTGATGTCGGTGAGCCACAGCCGGTTGGGCTCGTCGGCGTGGAAATTCCTGTTCACGAGGTTCTCCGGCGCCTTGGAGACCTCGCCGGCGTAGGAGCTGTAGCCCCGGGCGCGCCTCTTGTTGTAGACGACCTCGAGGCCCTCCTCGCGCATCACGCGGGCCACGCGCTTCTCGCTGGCGCGGACGCCCTCGCGGCGCAGGCGCGCCCAGACGGTGCGGTACCCCCAGCACCCCGAGCCCTCGCGGAAGATGCGCACCACGCGGTCGCGTATGTCGGCGTCGCGGTCGCGCGGCGCGGCGACGCGGGGCCTCCAGTACTCATAGGAGCTCTTCGATATCCTCAAGAAACCTGTGATCGAGCGGAGGGGCAGGGCGGTCGCCCGCCTCAATCTCTCGCCGAGCTCGCACTTGCTCCTGTTCGAGATCGAAGCCGGGTCCCACCCTTCCGCTTTTAGGTCGGCCAACACCGCCCTGAGCAGCAGGTTCTCTATCTGGTCCTCGTTGAGCCCGGCGAGCGGGCCGGTCGCCGGCGGGGCGTAGATCGACTTGTCGGGGCCCAAGCTGGCCTCCTTCCGTGGCGGTTCCCTCGCCACGATTCTACAGCCCCCGCCGGTGTAGCTGCGCGGGAGGTGCCCCGTCGCCCACTTCTTGGCCGCGCTCACCGTGACCCCCGCGAACTCCGCGGCGGCAGTGGGCCCCATGCCGTCCTCCGTGGCCAGGAGGAAGAGCTCGACCTTCTCCCTGCTGTACATGCGAACCTCCAGTCCGGACCGTCCCGCGGTCCAACTTTCTGTCCGCACCCCCAACACTCTTCGAAAGCTCGTTTTTCACTCTGAGTAAAATGCCCTTCCCAGTCAGTCCACGAACAGGAAGGCAACTCACAACGAGCGGAGTCGAAGCCCTCTGCCGTCGGTCGTTCAAAATGCACGATAACCTTTTCGATATCGCCATCTGTAATCAGGTCAGAATGAATGACCTCGGTACCATCTTCGAATGTCATATACGGGTACATCACGTAAATCACCTCGCAATCATAAATCCAGTTTAGCATCAAGCTATTGCACCAAAGACAACAGGCCCCCTTGATGAGTTGATGGTATCTGTTAAATGTCACGTACGATTCACATCTGGTGGGTACCCTGATGGCTACACGAAACGAAGCAGATTTACACCGGGAGGACCCCGTATGACAACCAAGTACACCGACGCGCCGCGCACGCGCGTCATGACGCCGGCATCGCTCAACAACGGCATGCACGAGAACCATTCCATCGGCCAGACCATGGCTATCGCGCCCAAAAAGGGCCTGTTCGACGATATCTCCATTCCCCAGATCATCGCCGGCGCCGCAGCTGCTGCCACGAGCGTCGCGCTTGCTTCCAAGATCGGCATTGCCGGCTCGGTGATCGGCGCCGCCGTGAGCTCAGTCATCACCGTTGTGTCCTCGCAGGTCTACCGCCACTTTATCTCTGCCAGTGCCGAGGTCATCAAAGGCACACACGCCGCCGTCGACTATCCCGTCGGCGCTTACGAGCCCGTTGAGCTTAACGCCGACGAGCACCTGGGCGGAGCTGCGACCACGCAGGAGATGCGTCAGGTTGCAGGTCGCGCGGCCACGGCGCGCGTCGCCCCCAGCAGCCTGCGCGCCAAGGCAGCGGCAGAGCGCAGCCAGACGCAAAAGAAGGTCATCGTCTTCTCGATCGCCATCGCCATCGTCGCGGTCATCGCCTGCGCCGGCGCCATCCTTATCACCACCGCTGGAGAGGGTCTGGGTGAGCGCCCCGAGCCATTTCTTTCCTCGCGCACGACCGAGCAAGACGCGGACAGCGCCGGCCAATCGCAAAGCCAGCAGAACGACTCACAGGCAAACTCCGCACCCACCGATTCTTCCTCGACCACCCCTGATCAGTCGCAAGGCACCGATTCCTCGTCGAACAGCGGCGGCACACAATCCGGAACGACCGACTCCAGCCAAACGACCGACGGCTCTCAGCCGAGCACGGGTGACCAGACGAGCGGCAATGCATCGAGCACGGGCTCAACCGACAACAGTAACACCAACAGCTCGAGCGGAACCGCATCCGGCACGGCATCCGACAGCTCGAGCCAAGGCACGACATCGGGCAACTAAGCACGATCGTCTCTCACAGATAACCGACCTGCATAACGGGCGCGAACCGGCAACGGTCGCGCCCGTTTGCTTTGGGCGCCGAGGTGGCAAGCCCTGCGCGATGGTAAGATGCTTTGGTGTGTAAAGAGGAGATTTGCCATGAGCAAGACAATAGTTAAGCCCACGCTTTCGCTGGGCAACCACATCTATCTGTATCGCCTGCTACGCGATGCGATTGGATGCGGCAAGCAAACGTTTATGACGCAGGTCGAGGAGGCACTCGCCGCGGGCGATATGACGGCCTACGACCTGGGCTTTGAGTCCACGCGCGAGTTGCTCGAGGAGCTTGACGACTGCATTAAGCTGACCGTCTTTAAGGGCGGTCGTCTGTATGCCACCGTCATCGCCAACGATGCCTGGGATGCCGCCCTTGCCAAGGGCGAGGACAAGCCCAAGGCAGCCAAGGGAGCCAAGCAGTCCTACAAAAAGAAAAAGCGCGGTGAGAAGGACCTGAAGGCTGTGCGCCCCAAGCACGTTAAGCGCGCCGAGCCCGAGCCCGTGGCCGAAGTCGCTCCGGAACCCGAGCCCGAGACAGAGATCGAAGTCGCTATTGAGGTAACAGCAGAAGCCAAAACCGAAATCGCCGCCATGACCGATCCCGAAGTCATGTCAGAGCAGGAAGCCGCTGCGGAGCTCAACGAGGCCCCCAAGTCGACAACCGAAGAAGCCGCCAACCAACCCGAGACGTCTGCGTTCCAAAACAGCGATGTCTTTGGCGACAACGCCGAGGACGACCAGTCCGACGAGCCCGCCGATCAAGGCGCTACCGAGTCGGCGCCGGAGCCCGAGACGCCGCAGCCCGCCATCTCGCTCACGGTCGTCTATGACCCCGAGAACGCCAACGCCGGCATCACCACCATGGCATCCACGCCCATCGAGGCAAAGCCGTCTGTCGAGGCAGAGGACGCTCCGCAAGCCGATGCCAAAACCGAGACTGAAGACACATCCGTCTCCGTGGAACCGACAGATTCCGCAGTTAAGCCGGAACCGGTGCCTGAGCCTACACCAGTCATCGAGTCCACATCCGCACCCGTCTATGACCAGATTCCCGTGCCTGCAGCGGCTCCGGCCCCCGCTGTAGTACCGGCCCCCGCGCCCGCAGCGCCCGCCATCCCCGAGGACTTCCCCGTCGATTTCGCAACCGAGGTCTTCTGTCCCGGCCCGCTTCTGCACCAGCTGTCGACCTATCTCCCCTACGGCGCCGACACGCTCGGCATCGTCGGCGAGTACTACTGGATCGCCCGCGAGCGCGGTACCATCGAGGCCGCGCGAAACCGCGCAAGCTTCCCACTGCGCTACACGCAGGCCGGCGAGCGCCGCGAGGTTACCGTGCGCATCCGCCGCAACACCACCGGCGGTCTCGGAGCCACCTGGGCCATCGACAAAGTCAACGCCCCGGCCGAGTGACAAACGGCCCTGGATAGCCATTTGACCATCCAGGGCCGTTTGAAATCAGATCTTTTGGCTGTCATCAGCATATATAGACACCAGAGAAGCAAGCTCCTCCTCAAGTTGCGGAGCAAAATATCTAAAAGAAACTTGTGCTCCAATCGGTATCGACTCAATCATATTCGCAGCATTATCTGAAACACGGTACGATGCAGTTTCACCTGTCTTTAATTCCTCTATTGAGCAGACAGCGTCTTCAGCATCAATCGACCTAAGCGTGCCTTTACCTTGCAATATCACATCGGCATGCCCACCAGCTATTTCCAATGAATCTGAGTTTGTCACAGACATTTCTCCGGAATCTCCGCGCGGCATCTCTTCTTTTGTTGAACAGCTCACCAATAAAGGCATCAACACCAAAGACAGGACTAAACGAATCGTCCTACTTCGAAAAAGTCGTTCCATAAGTCCACGCATAATAACTCTGATCATACTTCAGGAAGGATAAGGATGAATTCCAGCCGTCCGCTATGCCAATCATCTGCCTTGTCTCTCCAGTTTTCTTACCAGTAAGTGTGGCGTAAGCCTCTGCTGTTACAGAATGGGCTGATCCGTTGTACAAACTCGCATGTAAAACATTCGGTCTATTAGAGTTAATCTCATTTTGAATGTTCGCGATAGCCGGGGAGGAGACAGTGCGGGCGATAAGAGTACTCCCTCTGCTTGCGCAGTAATTTGTAAACCCCGTTGCACAGGTTGAAATCGGCGTTCCGCCCAAAACAACACCGGGAACAGTCTGTTCTTCATCGGAAAGAGCATGGGTATTGGTGTAATTCCATATCTGCATATATTGCGAAGGGTCGCTATATAAATTGGCAATGCCATACAGTTCCGCAACGTTCGAAAAAGCTGTCACCATACAAGCATAGTGGGCGGTAAGCCTCTTAATCTCGCTTTCATCATATGACATAAACTGAGAAATGGAACGAAATCCAGATACTGTGTAATCCTGCATTTGAGTTGCGTAAATTACAACATCGTTCCAGCTTGAAGGTTTATTCGATAAAACGACAGGCCGTCCTTCTATGGAAACAGCCGGGATTGTTCTTCCGCAATTTGTTGTTATTGAACCATCCAAAGATTGCACGCCAAATTCGAATGGATTGATCATTACGACTGGGTTATTGAAAGAATAAGACTCGACACCAAGATCTCCTCCCCGATCCATAGGGCTGACTAAGCCGTCTCCAAAACGATATCCCGTAAGTATTTCATCATCTGAAGCATCTAAAACCAAATAACCCGCGGCTCTATTGGATGTCACAACCGGAACAATGTAACCAAGCGGGGACCCATCAACATCTACAAAAGGAATAGGGTCAGAAGGCGTATACGAAGAGCCGAGGAGTCCCTTTATATATTTATCGGCAAGCTCTTGCGCAATTTCAGAAGTAAATTGTATCTGCTCACCATCAATATTGTCCGTCGAGGCAAAAACCTCTTTCGGACGTGCAGCTAAGGCGACAATTGAAGACGCGACAAGTTGCAGAAAACGACGACGCGAAAGCATATGTTCTTCTTTCTAGAGAAGCGACTTATAAGATACTCCTATTCTATAACCTTTTTTGTAACGTTACAGCACTGGTTATATTTCAATTCGATTTGCTTATGTCCTTGTAACCCAATGCGTCTTTACGTTTTAAACGGAATTAGAAAATCACTCATAGCAAAAACGGGCTTTAATCCCAAAGAGATGACTTTGATTATGAATCAAACCAGCAGCCTTGACATAGCTGCAATGCAATTGCTACAAGAAAGGCCGCCCTTGCTGGCGGCCTTTCTTCTTGTTGCTAATCGCGTGTGAGCTTGCGATGCACGCGGTGCGGCTGGGCTGCGTCCTCGCCCAGGCGCTCGATGCGGTTGGCCTGATAGGCCTCGAAGTTGCCCTCGAACCAATACCAGTTGCCCGGGTTCTCGTCAGTGCCCTCCCACGCCAGGATGTGCGTGGCGACGCGGTCCAGGAACATACGGTCGTGGCTAATAACCACCGAGCAGCCCGGGAACTCGAGCAGCGCCGCCTCGAGTGAGGACAGCGTCTCGACGTCGAGATCGTTCGTGGGCTCGTCGAGGAGCAGCAGGTTGCCGCCCTGCTTGAGCGTAAGTGCCAAGTTCAGACGGTTACGCTCGCCACCGGAGAGTACGCCAGCGCGCTTCTGCTGGTCCTGGCCCTTAAAGCCAAAGCTCGCCACATAAGCGCGGCTCGGAACCTCGGTCTCGCCGACCATCATGTGGTCCAGGCCGTCCGAGACGACCTCCCACAGGTTCTTGTCGGGGTCGATGCCGGAACGGTTCTGGTCGACGTAAGAAATCTTGACGGTCTCGCCCACCTCGAGCTCGCCCGAAGTCAGCGGCTCCAGACCCACAATCGTCTTGAACAGCGTGGTCTTACCGACGCCATTGGGGCCGATGACGCCCACGATGCCGTTGCGCGGCAGGGTGAACGAAAGATCATCGATGAGCACGCGGCCATCGAACTCCTTGTGCAGATGATGGGCCTCGAGCACCTTGTTGCCCAGACGCGGGCCCACAGGGATGCGGATGTCGGTCCAGTCGAGCTTCTGGCTTGCGCGGGCCTCGGCCTCCATCTCCTCGTAGCGAGCCAGACGGGCCTTGTTCTTTGCCTGGCGAGCCTTGGGCGAGCTGCGTACCCACTCGAGCTCGGCCTCCATGCGCTTGGCGAGCTTGGCGTCACGGTTGCCCTGAGCCTCGATACGCGCGGCCTTGGTCTCCAGATACGTGGAGTAATTGCCCTTGTAGGGATAAAGGTGACCGCGGTCGACCTCGCAGATCCACTCGGCAACGTTATCCAAGAAGTAGCGATCGTGTGTGACGGCAAGCACCGCACCCTGGTAATTGTGCAGGAAATGCTCGAGCCACAGGATCGACTCGGCGTCCAGGTGGTTCGTGGGCTCGTCGAGCAACAGCAGGTCGGGAGCCTCGAGCAGCAGCTTGCACAGGGCCACGCGGCGGCGCTCGCCGCCAGAGAGCACGTTAACCGGCATGTCGGAATCGGGCAGCTGCAGGGCGTCCATGGCCTGGCCGAGCTTGGAATCGATATCCCAGCCGTCGGCGGCATCAATCTCGTCCTGGAGCTTGCCCATCTCGGCCATGAGGGCGTCCATGTCGCAATCCGGGTCGCACATCTCCTCGCCGATCTTATTGAAGCGATCGACCTTGGCGATCATATCGCCAAACGCCATGCGCACGTTCTCGATAACGGTCTTGTCGTCGTCGAGCGGCGGCTCCTGCTGCAGGATGCCCACGGTGTAGCCGGGGGTGAGCCTGGCATCGCCGTTGGAGACCTCCTCGATGCCGGCCATGATCTTGAGCAGGGTCGACTTGCCCATGCCGTTGGGACCCACGACGCCGATCTTGGCACCGGGGTAGAAGCTCAGGGTCACGTCGTCAAGGATTACCTTGTCGCCATGGGCCTTGCGAGCCTGATACATCTGGTAGATAAACTCTGCCATTTGCCTGTTCTATCCTTTCTACCTGCTGTTTCCCTATTCTTGATTCGCTTTAGTAGAAACGAAATGAGGAAACCAGCTCTGAAACGTAACGAAAAAGGGGCATGGTTGCCCACACCCCCTAATACTACCTGGGAAAAGTCCCCCGGAATATACTATGAACTGCGTACGCTAGTTTTCCGCAACCTTAACGAGCGGCTCGCTGCGATTTGCGCCACAACAGATACGAGTAGACGTAGACGGCTCCAGCTGAACCAAACGCCAGAACCGCAATCACCGCGGCGACGACTTCACTCGAAAGCACGCTGCCTGCCACGCCCATCACAATCAGGCCAATACCCAGCACCATAAAGCAGGCGCCGCCAAAACGCTGCGTACGGCGCCAGTTCTCGGGATCGGCAAGCGCCCAAGGTGTCTTGATACCGAGCGTATAGTTCTGCTTCACACGCGGCAAGTAGTTGCCTACGCCGATGAACAGCAAACCGACAACACCGGAAATCAGCACGTTAACCGAACCGACCGCCGGCACCACGCCCCAGACCGTAAGCTCTCCCAGCCAGCTTATGGCGCACATGAACAAGGTGAAGGCGATTACGAAGCCCTGATAGAACTTGCCCGAGGTTCGATATGCCTCGCCTTTGGGGTCGATGCGCGGCACCACGCAGAACATTGCGAGAAGCGCCAGAGGCAGCGCGCCGAGCGCGGAGGCCATCCAGCTAGGACCCCAACCGTCGACGGCGCCGTTCGCGCCCCAGTGCGTGGGAATCTGCCCAGGCAAGCTCGGCATCACCATGAGATGCGCTACGACATTGGCGACGCACAGAGCGACCAGCGCAATCCACACGCGCGACGATACCCCCGTGGGGTGAATGCCCTTGTTTTCGTTATTCATCCTTATCACCTTCCGTGTTTGTAAAGCCCATAAACCAACCGATCAAGTCCTGCATGACGGTAGTGTTTAAGCTGTATACGATGTTTTGACCATGACGTTCGTCGGTTACCAACCCGGCGTTTTTGAGCGTCGCCAAGTGATGGCTCAGCGACGGCTTACTGATATCGAAATGCTCGGCAAGCTCCCCCGCCGTGCAATTGCCCTCGCGCAGCAACTCCAAAATGCGCCGTCGCGTTGGATCGGCAAGCGCCTTAAAACCCTCTCCCGGCATAAGACCCCCTTTCATCATCTCTCATGACGCGCACACTATACTCGATATTTAGATGTTTGTCTAACTATCTAATACAGGAACATCTATAGAACATTCGTTCGTATTTAGCTACAATGGAAGTTGAAGCAGATGGGCCAGCTCCCTCTACCCGAGAAGGAGATGGACTATGAGTATTGACGATGTCCTGACGTTGTTATTGCTTGTAATCGCGGCTGTGGAGCTCGGCATCCACATTGGAGGTCGAATGAAATAGCCGCCCCCGCGTAATGCGAAGACGGCCACTTCTCACGCTACAAACGTGTTTGGGAGTTGGCCAACCCGCGGCAACGGGTGCCATCTGCTTCATCTTATGCGAATCACTGCCTCATTTCAACAAGCCCCTAGGGCTCAAATGGAATCGCGATAATACCTATAATGACGATAGCTAAAACACGATTCGCTTCCCCATCGGAGGATGTCTATGACCGAAACCACAGCCGCAACCCCCAACGAGACACGCGACACCAAGCTCGAGATCATCATGGGCCGCGAGGCACTCGACAAACTCGCCGCCGCCACGGTGCTGGTGCTCGGCTGCGGAGGTGTGGGCTCCAATTGCTGCGAGGCACTTGCCCGCGGCGGCATTGGTCATTTCGTCATTCTGGATAAGGACATCATCGCGCCCAGCAATATCAATCGCCAGGCCATCGCCTTTCAAAGCACCATCGGCAAGCGCAAGGTCGATGTTATGGAAGCCATGATCCACGACATCAATCCAGCCGCTACCGTCATCAAGCGCACCGAATACCTGTTGAGCGACAATATCGACGAGTTCTTCGCGAGCGTTTTGGAGCAGACGGACGGCAAGCTCGACTACGTCGTCGACGCCATCGACACCATCTCGGCCAAGCTCACCATTGCCAAATATGCTCAGGACCACGACATTCGTTTGGTTAGCTCCATGGGCGGGGCCAACAAGCTCCATCCCGAGTGCCTCCGCTTTGCCGACATTTTCGATACGGTACGTGACCCCATGAGCCGCATCATGCGCAAAGAATGCAAGAAGCGCGGAATCAAGAGTCTGCATGTACTGTTTAGCTGCGAGGAATCGGTTAAGACACAGCCCCGCGACCCTTCCAATATCCACGAGCGCACCGAGCTCGGAACCGCCAGCTTTATGCCGCCCATCATGGGCCAGATGATTGCCGGCGAGGTTATCCGCCAGATCAGTGGCCGCGGCACCGAGCGCGTGCGCGCCGATGGCCAGCGCTTGGACTAGCGGAGCGCGCCGAGATGGAGCCCCGGTTATTTGATGCACACTGCCATCTTGATTTAATGGCTCACCCGGACGCCGTTGCCGATGAGGCAACGGCGCTGGGCTTGGGTCTATTTGATTGCGGCGTCGATCCACGCGACTTTTCGGCCGCAAACGAGCGCGCTCGTCGCCACCCGGGCATCATCGCCGGCGTTGGGCTTCACCCCTGGTGGCTCGCCGATGGCCACTGCGGTTTTGCCGAAGTCAATCTGCTTTGCGAAGTTGCTGCCCAAGAACGCTACATCGGCGAAGTCGGACTCGACTTTTCCGCGCGCTTTGCTGGAAGTGAGCCGCTACAAATACAGGCACTTAACCGGCTCTGCGATGCGCTCGTGCAGCATCCTCTTACCGGGCGCGTGATATCAATTCACGCCGTTCGTTCGGCAGGAGCCGTACTGGACGTCCTCGAATCGCATGGACTACTCATCCCAAACCCCGACTCCCCCGCTATCATCTTCCACTGGTTTAGCGGCACTTCGGACGAACTCGCCCGCGCGCGTAATGCGGGCTGCTATTTTTCCGTCAACGAACGCATGCTCGCGACCAAGCGCGGTCGCGAATACGCACGACAGATTCCACTCGACCGCCTACTGCTCGAGACCGATGCGCCGGCCGAGCCAAACACAGAAACAAGCGCGCAGTCGCTCATCAGGTCGCTCACAAGGACCTCAGAACGCATCACCTCGCTCAAAAACTGCGACGCAAAGCGCATCGAGTCGATAGTTTTAACAAATGCGCGCTCTTTTTTTGACCTTCGCTAACCCCTGGTGTGCAAAAAATGCCAAATATGAGTACTGCTACCGGAATGGATACATTTCTTTTAACTTTCCAACCGCCAGAATAATCCTCGATTGTCCGCTAATTAAAGCTTTTACAGTCATTCATCCTGCGTTTTCGCAAATCTTAAACCCCTCCAGACGCTCAAATCACGTCTGAAGGGGTTGATTTTGCTGCGACTAAATTAGTCACAGTACTCATATTTGGCATTTTTTGCACACGAGGTCCCGGGGAGGATCCTGCACCTCCCCGGGACCGCTCGGCTATTCGACGATTGGTGCTCCGTGGCCCCAAGAACCTTCCATGCCGCACACGGTCGAGGCAAACCCGGCAGCAAAGTCGAGCGCGCGCTCGATAGCCTCGGCGCCATCCTCTCCACGCTTGGCGGAATCGAGATAGCACATCAAAAACGAAGTGAGGAACGAGTCGCCCGCTCCCATGGTGTCCTTCATGTCCGTTACCGGTTTAGCCAGCTGGCGGTAATAACGCTCGCCGTCGTAAGCAATGCAGCCCTCGGCACCCGCCGTAGCCGACACAAAACGCGGACCCAGGCCCTTCACCCATGCCAGACGCTCGCGAATCTCGTCCTCACTCGCGGCATCCGCCGCACTAAAGAAGGCAAAATCGACGTAGGGTGCAATCTGCTCGTAGTACTCGTCGGTGGAGTCGTCCGAAAAGTCAAAAGAGACCGTGACGCCCGCAGCCTTCAGCTTGGGCAGCTCGCGCTCGGTAAAGCAATAGTTGCCCGAATGAACCACATCGAACTGCTTCATGTACGCAAGGTCAAAGCGATCGAGGACATAGCGCGCATCGCCACGGATACCGCCCTCGTTGGAGCCGAGGAAGACACGGTCACCGTCAACGACGGTCACGCGAGCCGCTCCGTTCTCGCCAATCATCTGCTCGCACTTGTCAAGCTCGACACCCTCATCCTCGAGGCTTGCAATGACATGCTCGGCAGCGGCGTCATTGCCAAAAATGCCCATGTATGCGGAACGTGCGGCACCGCATTTCTTGGCATAAACGGCGAAGTTCACCGCGTTGCCGCCAGGATACATGGTGTGGATATGCTCGTAGCGATCGACGACGTTGTCGCCAAATCCGAGCGCGTTAACGTTAAATGCCATGGCCTTTGTCCCTTCTAGTACTCGACAACACCCATATAGCGACGGAAATCGGGATCGTGATCAAACACCTTGCCGCGTGCAGCACGCAGCTCGCAGTTCATGGCGTAGAACAGCACCGGGTCCAGATAGGCACGGACGCTCGCCGGCACGGCTTCCATACCGTACTCCTTGGCATCGAGCACCATCAGCGTATCGGTATGCGTCTTAAGGAACGCCAGGGCGCGCTCGTCCATAGCACGGCACTCGCTGGAGCCCATCTGCAGGAAGTAAAAAACGCCATCCTGAGTAGCCTCGAAGGGGCCATGGAAGTACTCGGCAGAGTGGATGTAGCTGCAGTGCTGCCACTGCATCTCCATAAGAGAGCAGATAGCGAAACCGTAGGTCTGGCTAAAGTTGGGACCGCTGCCCAGAATATAGAAGAACTCGTGCTCCTGGCAAAGCTTGGCAAAACGATCGCCCAGCTCGGCATTTACCTTCTCACGTGCCGGGGGAAGAATCTTATCCATCTCGGCGATACCGGCATACATATCGGCAAGATCGGCGTAGCCCTCCTGCTGATCGAGCAGCTCGGCCGCAAGCGACAGCGAAATGCCAGCGGGGACCTCAGCCTGCGGCACGCCCTCGCCCCATGGGTAGACCCACGTGGTCCACTTGCCGGAGTCGATCTTAGATCCAGCGTTGTCGGTCTGGGCGATCACCGTAGCGCCGGCGGCAAGGGCAATCTCGCAGCCCTCAACGACCTCGGGGGTGTTGCCACTGTGGCTGCAAGCAATGACCAGGGACTTCTCGCCCAGACGACGCGGACGCATGATATCGAACTCGCGAGCCGTATAGATATACGAAGTGAAGGTGGTTGCCTCGCGCTGCAGAAGCTCGTGAGCCGGGATCAAATCGATCATGGAGCCACCACAAGCAATCCAGTAGACGCTGTCGAACTTGCCCTTCTCGGCAATTGCCTCTTTGATCAGATCGTGTGCGTTCATATCCAGTTCCTTTCTTGTTTGGGCCGCAATCAATGACGTTGGTTGCGTGGCCGATAGTTGTTTTAGTCAATCAGATATTTCTCGAATGCGGCCATGTTCTTGGCATCAGCCGCCGCCGGGTCATCGTAGTAACGACCGTCCGTGATTTCCTGGCCCAGC
The DNA here is from genome assembly GCA_025757745.1 of Coriobacteriaceae bacterium. NCBI lineage: Bacteria > Bacillati > Actinomycetota > Coriobacteriia > Coriobacteriales > Coriobacteriaceae > Coriobacteriaceae bacterium. Next base: position 879,739 of record CP107217.1, on the reverse strand, counting down.
ATGCCGTCGAAACCATGGGCGTTGAGTGTGGCAACGAAGGCGTCCATATCGTGCTTGCCATCGCCCCACACCAGATGGCCATACGGGTCACCGTCGATAAAGTGCATCTCGTGAATTGCCCCATCACCAAAGGCGGCAAACCAGTCCTCGAGCGTCTCGCCTGCAACGCCCATCGCGGTTGTATCAACCATGGGCTGTAAGTACGGGCTCGCGACCTCGTCAATCATGCGCTTCGCATCGGAAACCGTCGTCACAAGGTTGCTCTCCTCGGGACGCAGGCTTTCCATCGTGAGCACCAGACCGTGCTCGCCGGCATACTCCGCCAGAATGGACAAGTGCTCGCGGCTGCGCTTCCAGGCTTCCTCGCGGTCCTCGTCCCAGTCGCCCCAGCCCGAGTTGATGGACATACGGTCGCACCCAAGTACCTCGGCAAGCTCAATGCCGTGTTTAAAGTACGCCAGACTGCGCTGTTCATGCAGCGGCTTGCGTGCGCAGTACTGCCAAGGATAGACAACGTTCTCGGGGCACAGAGTACGATACCTAAGCCCACGGTCTGCAGCCTTTTTCGCCAGGACCTCAGCCTCAAAGTAGCCCGTATGGTCGAGCGTCACATGCGGCTCTGCGCACCACAGCTCAATGGACTCAAAGCCCAAACGCTGCTGCACATCAAGGAAGTAATCGAGCGACCACATGATGTAGTGGATATTCATGCCCGCAATCTGCTCGCGGCGCAGCGTCGGTTTGGATTCAGACATCTTATGCCTCCTTATTTCGATCGAACACGATTTGTCCGTCCGACATCGTCATATCAACCGCAAGATCGCGTGCGTCGCGATAATCGAGGTCAAACACATCCCGATCGAGCACGCAGATATCGGCAAGCTTGCCGACCTCGAGCGTACCCAGCTCGTCTTCGCGCATCAGATCGTACGCGCCCCCGGCAGTCCAAGCGCGCAAGAGCTCGACAAGCGTCAGCGTGTTGACCTCATTCACAGGCAGTCCGTCGGCGAAGAATCCGCCGCACGCGCTGTAGATTGACTCGCCCAGGCTCGGAATCAGCAGCGGCAAATCCGTTCCACAGCACACTGTGCATCCGGAATCTTCCATGCCGCGGCGATTCCAGCTGTGCAAAAGTCGCGTCTCGCCAATTTGTCGACGCATCATCGACAGGCAATCCTCGCGTCGGTCCAGCGTCAGAATCTGCGGATAGACCTCGCAAATTCCACCTAACTTGCCAAACTCGACAAGATCGGTCGGGTCAGAGTTCTCGAGATCGGTAATCGCATGGCGGCGAAGCATCCGTCCATGCTCGTCTCGAGGCAGCGAGGCATAGAGCGCCACGGTGCGACGAACGGCGCCATCGCCCTGGCAATGCAAGGAATATCGGAATCCGTCAGCATCAATTGCACGCAGCTCGTTCTCAATCAGATCCCACTCTGGCTCCTCGACGACCGTCTTGCCGGCAGCGCCCGCATCGGCCGAGTCCTCATAGGGTTCTATCATCTCGGCAAGCCCCGCCCATACGCCGCGATCGGTCATACGGTTGAAGCCAGAAAAACGAACGAACGGTCCCCGGAAGCGCTCTCGTGCCTCGCGGGCATATGCAAGATTTGCACCGGCACCCACCGGCTGCGACATCATAGAGACGCGAACCGTCAGCTCACCAGATTCCTCACGGCGAGCCATTTCGTCGGCAAAGCCGTAGTAGTCATCAAACGCCATCTCCTTGATGGCGGTAACGCCGCGTTCGTTAAGCATGCTCATGTAGTCCGAATACCCTGCACGCACCTCGGGCAGCGCGAGGAAATCGCTCATCATGCGCCAGATCTTCTCGGCATAGCACGCCTGGGGTGTGAAGCCGTATCGCGCACTGGCGGCAGCATTGAGAACACAGGTATCCGCGCCCGGTGTAAAGCAGACGACGGGGATATCGCCAAAACACTCGTCAAACACAGCTGCTGTATTTGCGTTCTCGGCATCCGATGCCAACGTTTCGGGTAGGTTGTGGCCAAAAGCCGCCGCGCAATCCGGACGATCTTCTTTCCATGCACGCAAGAGCGACACGGCCTCTTTGGCATCAGCGATGTCGGACAGATCAGGCCCCAACGTCCGCAGCGCCCAGCCTGTATAGAAGGTATGCACATCGATCAGGCCAGGCATGACGGTGCGGTCGCCCAGGTCAACTACCTCGTCCGCCTGGGTCAAATACGAAGCTAGCTCACACTTGGTGCCAACAGCCTCAATTCGATTGCCACGGACCGCTACGAAACCTTCAAACGGCAGGTCCCCCGTACCGGTAAAGACGCTCTTAGACGTCAGGACCGTCAAACGATCAGACATCACAACCACCTACGCCGGAAGCATGCCAGAGATTGCCGTTACGATCAGGCCAAAGACGACCATGAAAATGAAGAACTTCCAAATGGTCTTCCACCATTGACCAAACGAGATCTTTGCCACGGCAAGACCGGCAACCGTCATGCCCGCCACGGGACTGATGGTGTTGATGGTCTGATTAGCAAACTGGAGCGCGGTAACGGCGGCTTCGGGATTGAGGCCCATAAGCTCGGTCAGCGGACCCATGACGGGCATGGTGAGCGCCGCAAGTCCAGAGCTCGAGGGAACCAGCAAAGAGAGCAGGCCAAGGACGATATACATAAACGTGGTGTAGACGGCGGCAGGTGCACCGGCCAGTGCAGTAGCGAGCGCCTGGAGGATGGTGTCGATGATCATGCCACCCTCTGCGATGACCAAGATACCGCGAGCGATGCCGATGACGATAGCGGCATACGCAAAGTCGGCAATGCCTTTAACGAACTCCTCGGCGATCGTCTGCTGGTCAAGGCCGCCCAGGATACCGGCAAGCAAGCCCATACCAAGGAACACGGCGGAAATCTCATTCATGTACCAGCCCTGGGTAACAAGACCCCAGACGATAATGCCCATGCCGCAGGCAAAATCGATAAGCACGAGCTTCTGACGGGTAGTGAACTCTTCCTCGATGGAGGCATCGGTCACGGAAAACTCAACACGCTTGAGCTTATCGTCCTCGTACACAATGGACGACTCGGGATTTTTCTTGACACGCATGGCGTAGCGCATGGCCCATGCGATACCAACGGCAGTGAAGATGACCCAAGAAACGGCGCGCAGCCACAGCTGAGGATTGCCCTCGATACCAATGATGCCTTGGGCGATCAAAACATTAAACGGGTCGATGGTCGAAGCACAATATCCCAGGTTAGGACCAAGGAAGCAGATGATAAACGCCGTCATCGAGTCATACCCGATACCCATCATGATGGGAATGAAGATGGCATAGAACGGCAGGGCTTCCTCAGACATACCAAACGTAGTGCCGCAAATGGACAGCAACGTCATCGTGATGGGAATGATGAGGATGTCCTTGTTCTTGAGCTTTTTAATCACACGGCTCATGCCGGCATTCAAAGCGTTGGTCTTGGTGATGACTGCGAACGATCCGCCAATCAATAAGACGAACGCAACGACGTCGGCAGCCTCCTGGATGCCCTTAGTAGGCGCTTGCAGGACCGCAAAGATATCCTGGCCCAGATTGATGGTCTCGCCGGTCTCGGAATCGGTGTAGTTCTTATCAACCTGTTCATAGGTTCCAGCAACGGCGACTTCACGCTCGCCCGCCGCTGTCGAAATCGTCTTGCGCTGATACTGACCAGAGGGAACGATCCAAGTCAGGACCGCAAAGACAACGATCAGCAAGAACATGATCGTATAGACATGCGGTAATTTGAACTTAAAACGTCTGTTTGTCTTCTTCGCCTTCGTATCTGACATAGATACCTCCAAAGAACTCGAGACTGCATCGCATCTCGCTTCAACGCCTGCGCAAGGCAAACGTTCTATGACGTTCCATAGATTACCAGCAGTTTTTCCCGTCATCAAGATAATTTCAAACTGATTGCCGCGACGCGGTTGAACGGTTGCGTTCGCGCCGTGAACGGTATGGAGACGCCCGGTGAGATGATCAACCGGGCGTCTCCATTCGCAATGTCCTAGATGTCAAAGACGTAGCGAGACCCAACGATCCGCTGACGACCGATGATAAACGGCCGTCGCTGCTCATCGAAAAAGAAGGCTTCCATATAAAACAAGGGTTCGCCAACGGGAACCGCCAGCAACCGAGCGACCTCGGGCGATGCGCACGCGATCTCGAGCGTGCACGGGTCGGTAAACGCAGGCGTCCGCCCCGTCCGGTTGCGCACGAACTCAAAAATGGATTGGTTAGATAGAGGTGCTGTTGATAGATAGGCGTTGTCCTCGTAAACGTATATGTTGTTCTCGAGCATGACGGGGACTCCATCGGCAGTACGCACACGCTCAACGCAAATCAAATCAGTTCCAACGGGAACACCAAAGAACTGCGCTTCGGTGGAATCCGCCGGCAGTATCTTTCTCGAAATGACGCGCGCCCCCGGTTCCATTCCATTAACGCGGCATGCGTCCGAAAAACTCTGGACATCATCCTTCTGGCGAATCTTGCGCTTGAGCTTGGGGGCATTGACAAACGTGCCTTTCCCCTGTCGCTTCGTTAGATAGCCCTGCTGGACGAGCTCCTCAATAGCGCGTCGCACGGTAACGCGGCCAACTTTATAGCTCTCAGCCAATTCAAATTCGTTGGGTATCCGCGCGCCCGCCTTGTAGGCACCGGAGTTGATTTCGTTTTTAATGATATCGATAACCTGTTGGTACAGCGGTATCGCTGCTTTACCGTCAGTTAGCCCTTCAGTCGGTGGCATATACCCTCTCCCAGCACAATTACGTCTAAAACGGGCTTAAGGGCATTCAACAAGTCCTTAAGCCCGCATTAGCTTAAAGTATGCTAGGTGTCGCACCAAAATGTCGGCTATTTACTCATCAGACCCGAAAAACGCGCAACTACCGCGCTCCTAAGAAAGCGTGAGCAGCTCCGGCAGCTGGTCGATAATCTTGTCCGCGGCGTCCTGGCTAAAGCCAAAGCGCTCCTCGCGCTTGGCAATGACCGTCAGGCCGGCTCGCTTACCCGCGGTAATACCCGGAACGGAATCCTCAACACAGCAGCAGCGATTCGCGGGCAGCCCCAACAGGTTCAGCGCATGCAGGTAGATGTCGGGCTCGGGCTTGCTCTCCTTAAACTGCTCGCCGCTCACCACATACTCAAAGGCATCCGACAGCCCGCACGCATTGAGTACTTCCTCGATGCTATCCATGGGAGACGAGCTGGCAAGCGCCACGCGAACGCCACGGCGCGGCAGCTCTCGAATCGTATCCACGGCGCCTGGGTTAATCAAAGCCTGATAGTCGCGCGGACGCTTATGCGCCCACTCGTCCCAACGGGCCAACGCTTCCTCGCCAGTGAAATGCCCCTTACCGGCGCGCTCAAACCAATCGACCAGCATATGCAGGAAGAACTGATGCGAGGTGCCGACTTGCCCATTCAACTCCTCTTGAGTCAGATTAAGCCCAAGCTCCTTGGCAAACGCGGCAGTCTCGCCCAAGTAGTAATACTCGGTATCGACAATGACGCCGTCCATGTCAAAGATAACGGCGTCGAACGGAAATGCGGACACGGCACCCTCCCTAACAAAAGGACGCCCGCGAACAGGCGCCCGAGCCATGCATTAATCGGCGATTCTAACCCAGCAGCTTATCCAGCGCCACCGCAATGCCATCTTCGTTGTTATCGGCGGTCACCATCTGGGCTACAGCCTTAACCTCATCGACGGCGTTACCCATGGCAACACCGGTGCCGGCCCACTCAATCATGGACTTGTCGTTCTGGCCGTCGCCAAACGAGACGACCTCGCTGGCATCGATACCGAGCTTGGGCAGGGCACCCTCGAGCGCACGAGCCTTATCGATGCAGGGCGCCGTGTACTCAAAGTACCAGTCGGCCGTAAACATGCCCGAAAGCGTCTGGGTAAAGGGCGCATACATTTCCTCGTAATGCGCCTGTAGGTAGGCCGGGTCGCCCGCCGTCAGCAGCTTGTCCACGGGATAAGCGTCCACGACCTCATGCAAGCTCTCGACCTCACGGATCTTAAGGTCGCACGCATCGCGCTCATACTTGACGATGTTCTTCTGCGAGCCGTCCGGCAGCGTAATCATGCAGCGATACGAGTCCTCTACATGCAGGTCACGCCCGAGCGAAATCATGGGGATCACATCAAAGTTGCGCAGATGATCAATCAGGCGATGCAATTCATCGACCGGCATCGCCTGGTCGAACAGCACCTCATCGGTCTGGGCATCGACCACATGCGCGCCGTTGAAGGCAACCAGCAGACCGTCATGGTTTTGAAGGTCGAGCTCCTGCGCCAAGGCGTGCAGCCCCCATGCGGGACGACCCGAAGCCAAGATGAGCTTAATGCCCGACTCCTGCGCCGCGAGCAGCTTCTCGCGCGTACGCGGGCTAATGACCTTTTGATCGTTGGTGAGCGTACCGTCGATATCCATTGCGATGGCTTTGATTGCCATATGTGCCTCCTTGCATCGTTTTTATCGCGCACTATCTTATCCGAGCCGGGCACGTTCGCACAGCGCGCGTATGACGGTTGCAAAACCACCCCATTTGAAACAAAGGCAAAAAAGTACTTGTAAAGACGCGTTCCGACATATAAGTTGATAAAAGACCGCCGTTGCGGTTTTAAGTAGATCGAGCATATGAAGTTTCAGTTTTCAGCGTGTAAGAGAAGGAAGATCGGCAAAGTACAACCCCAAACGCAATGACAACTTAATGAGGTAACTGCCACATGTGAGGCACCCAGGGCATTGCTGTCTCGATTTTGAGCACGATGCCTTCCGCCTTGCATGGGCCGTTCCATCCCGCCCCTGCAGCAACTGCCTCACGGGCTCATTGAAAACCGCATAGCACCCCAACGTCAGCACATCACCCACGGCAAGCACATCACTCACGACAACCAACACATCAACAAACAGCACGAACATCAACCGATTGGAGAAGCTATGACAAACCACCACGCTGAAAACGGCGATAAGAAAAGCATTCTGGATGCCCGCATTGAGCGAGCGTATGCAAACGAATATGACGCCGCCTTTGCCGCCGCGACCATCAAGAACTACGCGTCGCTACCGCTCGCGACGATCTTGGCCGACCACCCTCAACTGCTGAAGCGCTGCACAAAGATCATGGGCGACCCCGACATTCGCAAGCTGACAGACCCCTATGCCCCAAAACGCGACAACGATTCGTACGTTCTTACCGTAGGCTGCCTAGCCCATATGCTTACGGCGCTCGACACGAAACTCAAACTCGAATGGGAACCCGACGAGCGTCATGAACTCGAAAGCAAGCGGAACACCCTGCGCACCGCAATGTTCCTTCCGTTGGACGGCCTCAAGCGCTGCAACGTCGAGCTCAATACACAGGCGCGGCAAAAGCCCGGGATCACGGGGCAGAAAACTCCAAGACCCCATGCGGCCATCGTCGACCGCAACCGATATAACCGCATGACCGCGCACTTTTCTGCCGAGGGAGCAGCCATAAGGACGCTGATCGACCTGCTGTGCCTCCTGAGCATCAACGAGCTATTTGAGGGCTATCTCGCCCTTGTTCCCGCGACGGCACCCAAGTCGGTAGCAAAGATCATCGAGACCTGCAGACGCCAGTTTGAGCGCCATCGCAATGGCAACGAGATGAACGCCAGCATCGCGCAGTACTACGCGGCTCATTACAAAAATGACGGATGTGCCCCTGTCGAGCATCAGCTGCGGCTCGCCTACACCACGCCCGCCGCAACGCTCCATCGCTTTGGAGCCCTTGGCGCTTGCGAGCCGCACGAACAGGCAGCCTGCCCCACAACCGAGCTCGATCTCAGGCTCGGACGAACCCTGTAGCCCGCCAGCCCCTCCGCGGGCAACAATCCTATTCCACAACACAACCAACAGAAAGGAGTCCTCATGGACACCAATCATTCCCCCATCATCAGTCCCCTCACCATGCGTGAATCCGCCCGAGGTATCACGCTCACCAGCATTTACGATGAGATGCTCGCCCGTCGCGAGCTCTCCGTCATGGGAAACATCGAAACCCCGATGGCCCACGACCTATGCCAGCAGATCCGCCTGCTCGATGCCACCGACCCCAGCCGCCCCATCACCATATTTGTCGCCAGCGCCGGCGGAAGCGTGCGATCGGGCCTTGCGATCTATGACGCCATGCGCCTCGCATCGTGCCCCATCCGCACCGTCTGCCTGGAATTCGCCGCGTCCATGGGCGCCGTGATCTTTATGGGCGGCGACGATCGCCGTATGGCGCCCCATGCAGAGCTCATGATTCACGACCCGCTGATCCCCCAGGGGGCAGGCGGCTCGGCACTTGCGCTGCAGGAAACCAGCCGGCGTCTCATGCAGACCCGCAAGATCCTCACGCAAATCCTCTCGGACCGCAGCGGCCTCACGCCCAAGCGCATCCAGTCCCTCACTGCAAAAGACACCTACCTTTCGGCCGAGCGCGCCGTCGAGCTCGGCTTTGCCAACGAAATCCTCTCGGCCACCAAGGAGGTCGCCCATGTCTAACCTCGCCAGCCGCCTCGCCGCATCTGAGTCCGCATCGTCCACCATCCTTGCCAAGGATCGAACGCTTTCCTGCAACACCCGCCAAACGGGACTCAACAACAACGCACTTGTGATCGGCCCCTCGGGAGCCGGCAAGACCCGAAACGTCCTCAAGCCCAACCTGCTGCAAATGAACGCAAGCTACATCGTGCTCGACACCAAAGGCACGCTCTGTCGCGAAGTGGGACCCGTGCTGGCAGCCCACGGCTACCGCGTGCAATGTCTCAACTTCGCCGACCTCAACACCGTCCCGGCCCTTGCGCCCGGCATCGAGCGCTGCGGCTACAACCCCCTGAGGCACATTCGCCGCAAGGCGGACGGCAGGCCCAACCAGCAGGACATCCTCTCGGTGGCAAAGGCCATCTGCCCCATCGAGGACAACAACCAGCCTTTTTGGGATCATGCGGCGGCAAACCTGCTGTCGTGTCTTATCGCCTACGTCACCGAACAGCTACCCGCCGACGAGCAGACGATCAGCTCGGTCATCAAGCTGATCGAGCACCTGCAGGACGGTGCCACGGGTCGATTGTTTGACGATCTGATCACGACCGACCCCCAAAGCTATGCCCTCTCGCTATGGCGGCGCTACGCCATTACGCAAAATGCCGAGCGCATGCACGCGAGCATCGTCGGCATCCTTGCCGAAAAGGTCATGTGTCTGGGGTTCGACGGTGCGGCACAGCTCTATCGTGAGTGCCATCAGGTGGACTTCGCTTCCATGGGACACACCCCCTGCGCCCTGTTTGTAACCGTGAGCGATATTGACCGCAATCTCGATCCGCTGACCGGCCTCTTTATTTCGCAGGCGTTTATGGGCCTCATTCGCGAGGCCGATAGGCAGCCCGACGGCAGCCTGCCCGTGCCCGTGCGCTTTATGCTCGATGACTTCGCAAATCTGCAGATCCCCCAGATCGACAACGTGCTCTCGATTATCCGAAGCCGCAACATCTGGGCAACGCTGCTGCTGCAGTCGACCAACCAGCTCGATGCGCTCTATGGCGAGGCACGCGCACGCTCCATCATGGGCAACTGCGACACGCATCTGGTGCTGGCGTTCCAGGATCCCGAGAGTGCCCGGGTGTTTTCCGACCGCGCCGACGCGCTGCCCAGCACGCTCATGGCGACGCCAATCGATCGCTCGTGGCTCTTTGTACGCGGTCGCACTCCCGAACAGGTCGAGCGCTTTAGGCTCGAAGACCATCCGCTCTACGGGGAGCTGCCCGAGGCGCAGCGAGGCCATGCGGAGGCCGAGATCTAGGCGCAGGGTTCTCGCAGCGCGCGGCGCCCCGGCAATGTTCCACAAAGGCCGTGCGCCCCGGGACCACGGCAAAGCAAAGGGGCCCGCATCCGATAGGATACGGGCCCCTGGCTATAAGGCGCGATGCGTTAACAGCAGCGACTACTTGCGATGCGCGCGGTAGAACTCGATGAGCGCCTGGGTCGAAGCGTCCTGCTCGGCCTTGGCGGCGTCGTCGTGGAAGGCCGGGGTAATCTGCTTGGCAAGCTGCTTGCCCAGCTCGACGCCCCACTGGTCGTAGGAGTCGATGCCCCAGACCGTGCCCTCGACAAACGTGATGTGCTCGTACAGGGCGATGAGCTCGCCGAGCGCAAACGGGGTCAGCGTGTCGCCGAAGATCGAGGTCGTCGGGCGGTTGCCCTCAAAGCAACGGGCCGGGACGATCTGCTCGAGCGTGCCCTCGGCACGAACCTCGTCGGCCGTCTTGCCAAAGGCGAGCGCCTTGGTCTGGGCCAGGAAGTTGCCCAGGAACAGCTCGTGCACGTCCTGGCCGCTATCGGTCGCAGGGTTGGCGGTATTGGCGAAGGCGATGAAATCGGCCGGGACCACCACAGTGCCCTGGTGCAGCAGCTGGTAGAAGGCATGCTGGCCGTTGGTGCCGGGCTCGCCCCAGAAGATCTCACCGGTGTCGGAGGTCACGGCGCTGCCGTCCCAGCGGACATGCTTGCCGTTGGACTCCATGGTGAGCTGCTGCAGGTAGGCCGGGAAACGGTGCAGGTACTGGCAATACGGAAGCACGGCATGGCTCTTGGAACCGAAGAAGTTGACGTACCAGACGTTGAGCAGGCCCATCAGCGCGACGGCGTTGTTCTCGAGCGGCGTGTTGCAGAAGTACTCGTCGATGGCATGGAAGCCCTCAAGGAACTGCTGGAAGCGCTCGGGGCCGAGCACGACAATCAGCGACAGGCCCACGGCGGAGTCGACGGAGTAGCGGCCGCCGACCCAATTCCAGAAACCAAAAGCGTTAGCGGGGTCGATGCCGAAGGCCTCGACCTTCTCGAGTGCGGTGGAAACGGCGACGAAGTGCTTTGCCACGGCCTCGGCGTTCTGCTCATCGGAGCCATCGATGGCGCCCTGAGCCTTGAGCTGCTCGAGCATCCAGGTCTTGACCTCGCGGGCGTTGGTGAGGGTCTCGAGCGTGGTGAAGGTCTTGGAGACGATGATCACGAGCGTGGTCTCGGGATCCAGACCCTTGAGCTTCTCGGCCTGGTCGTTGGGATCGATGTTGGAGATATAGCGGCAGTCGATACCGGCGTCGGCGTAGGGACGCAGGGCCTCGTAGGCCATGACCGGGCCCAGGTCGGAGCCACCGATGCCGATGGACACCAGGTGCTCGATCTTTTTGCCGGTAACACCCTTCCACTCACCGGAGCGCACGCGCTCGGCGAAGGCATACATGCGGTCGAGGACCTCGTGCACGTCGGCGACGACATCCTGGCCGTCAACGATGAGCTGGCCCTTCTCGCTTGCCGGGCGGCGCAGCGCGGTGTGCAGGACGGCGCGGTCCTCGGTGGTGTTGATGTGCTCGCCGGAGAACATGGCGTCGCGGCGCTCCTCGAGCTTCACCTCGCGGGCAAGATCGCACAGCAGCTTGACGGTCTCATCGGTCACAAGGTTCTTGGACAGATCGAGGTGCAGGTCACCAGCGTCAAAGCTCAGCTTGTTCACGCGCTCGGCATCGGCGGCGAACCAGGCCTTGAGGTCGATACCTTCGGCCTCGAGCTTCTCCTGATGAGCCTCGAGCGCCTTCCAAGCGGCAGTCGACGTAGCATCGATAGGTGCGGCAACAGTTGCCATAAAGTCCTCCTCAGCATACGGGCGCACGTCTCCATGCGCCCGGACATTCAGATGCCACTATTCTAGCGCAGGTCAAGACTACAATCAGCGAGCGTTGCCAATCCGCCCTCAAACGGCGACCGACCAAAAAGGGACAGGTTTTGACGATGTCCGCACAAGCGGGTATTATCGAACATGTATTCGATAAGAACATGTGTTTGATGGGAGGACGCGTGGGGCACGAGCGTCACACCTATGTCTGCATCGACCTTAAGACGTTCTACGCTAGCGTCGAGTGCGTTGACCGCGGGCTCAACCCGCTCACCACCAACCTGGTCGTTGCCGACGAATCGCGCGGGCGCACGACCATCTGTCTCGCCATCACACAGGCCATGAAGGACCTGGGGATACACAATCGCTGCCGTCTGTTCGAAATTCCCGACGGCATCGACTACATCAAGGCCATACCGCGCATGCAGCACTACATGGAGGTGTCGGCGCAAATTTACGGTATCTATCTGGAATACGTGAGTCCGCAAGACGTGCACGTCTACTCCATCGACGAATGCTTTATCGACGTGACACCCTATCTGGACCTCTATCACACCGACGCTGAAGGCTTCGCCTGCATGTTGCGCGACGAGGTCCTGGCGCGCACCGGCATCACGGCAACGGTTGGCATCGGCCCCAACCTATTCCAGGCCAAGGTGGCACTCGACATTACCGCCAAGCACGTACCCAGCCGCATCGGCAAACTCGACGACGAGACCTTTCGCAAGGAGATCTGGCCCCATCGCCCCATCACCGACATCTGGGGCATTGGGCCCGGCGTGGCAGCACGACTCGAAAAATACGGCGTCTACGATCTGATGGGCGTCGCGGCGCTCGACGAAAACCTGCTCTACGACGAGCTCGGCGTCAATGCCGAGTATCTTATCGACCACGCCTTTGGGCGCGAGCCGACAACTATCGCCGATATTCAGGCCTATCGCCCGCAGGCAACCTCAACAACCACGGGGCAAGTGCTATCGAAGGGTTATGCCTATGAGCAAGCCTACACCGTGTTGCGCGAGATGGTCGACAACGCTGTGCTGGACTTAGTCGATAAGCACGTGGTGTGCAACAGCATCTCGCTCTTTGTAGGCTACGCGAGCGAGCGCGCCGACATACGCCGCCTCGACGCCAGCGGCACAGCGCAATATGTAGACGGATGCGGGCATTTGCGTTCGAGCACGTCGAGCATCGAACCCGCCGCAACCGCCGGCCCCAAGCTCGCACCCCGCGCGCCCAAGCCCGTCCAGCGCGATGACGAACGCCGACGTTTGGTGCGAGAGGCACAGGCGATTGACGGCATCTTTGTGGGCGAACACGGCGGCAAGCCGCGTGGTGGCTATGCCGCGCTCTTTGCGCACTCCAACGCCTCGCGCAAGCTGCCCGAGCGCACCAATTCGTTTAAGAAGATCATGGGCTATTTCGATGAGCTCTGGGCGCAGACTGTCGATCCCAAACGACCGGTCAAGCGCATCAACCTGGGATTTGGCAATCTGGTGCCCGAGGAATTTGCCACTATCGACCTGTTCAGCGATGTTAAGGCCGATGAGCGCGAGCGCGACCTGGCGCGCGCCGTCCTGGCCGTGAAGGGCAAGTACGGCAAGAACGCGCTCGTCAAGGGATTAAGCTTCACCGCCGGCGCCACCGCACGCGAACGCAACGATCAGGTAGGAGGACATCGTGCCTAAGTCCCAACAACAGCCGATGCGGCCACCGACGCCTTTTGAACGTCTAGCGGACCCCGAGGGAAGACGTCGATCCGCCGACCCCAAGCTCACCGCCAACGGCGCCGTCCGCGCCGGCCGTGCCGCACAGTTTATGCCCTTTGCCGCCCTCACGGGATACTACGAGCTCGTGCGCAAACAAGAGATCACTGTTGAGCCCAAATGCGAACTCACGGAAGAAAAAGCCCTCGAGCTTTCGAAAAAGCTCGAGGGCCTCAAACGCGGCGACCTGGTGCGCGTCACCTATTACGATATGTACGGCTATCGTAGCCGCACGGGCATTCTCGACGAAGTGTTACCCGCATTCAAGCTGCTCAAACTCAGGGATATCGCCATCGACTTCGACGATATCAAAAACATCGAGCTGCGCGGACGCGCCTAGCGACAAGAACGCTTGCGCAAGACGAGGGCAATGCCAAGCACCGCGGCAGCTGCAACCAGCAATCCCAAGACCAGCGTGAGGGTCGAGTCGCCAGCGTGAGGCAGCGAGCCGTCCTTCGGAGTCTTCTTAGTGGCCGTCGTGACGGTGGTCGTGGTGCTGCTCGACTGGTCGTTGCCGCCCGTCTGGCTGCCACCAGGCTGATCGCCGCCACCCGGCTGCGAAGGATTGGTGGGTTTCGTCGGATCCGGAGTACCGGGATCAATCGGATTCTCCGAATTCTCCTTGCGCTGGATCCAAACCTGGCAGCCATAGAACGGGTTGGCGGTACCAAGGCACAGACCCTGGTTGGTCACCGCAAAGGTGCGCAGACCATGGTTATACGGATCGTTAAAGCCATTGGTCGTCAGCGTCGTAAAGTTCACGCCGTCCTCGGTCACATACATATCAAAGCCGCGCTCGGCATCGCGCAGGTAGTACATGCACGTAAGCACGCTCTGCAGCTTCTTGAGGTTCTCCTCGCTCAGCAGCTTATCGAGCGCATCCTGAATATCGCCCGGCAGCTCGGTGCCATAGGCATCCTCGTACTGCTGCTTCAGGCTCTCATAGCTATCGAGCATGTCCTGATACTGGTCGGCAAAGGACTTGAAGTACGCGATCTCGCCATCGATCTTCTGGACGTAAGCGGCGTCGTCCTCAACGTCCTGGGACATCGTCGCGGCCTGATCGCAAAGATCGCCCGCGGCATCCTCCAGCGCATCGCTCAGGTCGCCAAAGCCCTTAGCGACCTCGGTCTTCTCGTCATCGGCCTCGACGGCCTCAGCCTTCTCGTCATCGACCTCGACGGCCTCGTTTGAATCATCGTCCGCAGGCGTGTTCACGGGAACGATGGGGTCGTCAGGCGATTTCTTGTCGAGCAGGTGATCGAGCAGGTCCCTAAGGCGCTGAACCTGAGAGTCCCACTCCTCGGGCGTCATATCGATAATGTCGCCATTGGAGAACTGGCCGATCGGCTCAAGCAGGCTCGCGGTATCAAAGGTGCCGATATACAGCTTGCCGTCGAACTTCTGCATGCGCCAAATGTACTGGTTCTCGTTTCGGCCAAAGCCCGAAGCCAGGCCGGAAATACCGCCCTCGGGGAACATGACGGTGGGATCGCCAACGACGAGCTCCATGTTCTCGTTCTTGTCCATGCGATAGATGTTAACCGACTGCTCAAGATTGGCATTCACAAACGAGCAGTCAACGCCGCCCATGCCGCTCTTGCCGCCCTCTTCGGTGTTGGATTTGTTGAACAGGATGCGCTCGAGAGCAATCTCCTCGTCGTTGTATTCACCGATATAGAGGTAGTCGTTGTAGACGATGAGGTTGGCAGCGCCAGAACGGGTGCGGGCAGGATCGATGCCAAAGCAGTACTTTGCACGGCACTTTGGATCGGTCGCATCCTTATCGCCAACAATGGAAGTCCACTCATAGCTGCCGTCGGCGTTCTTGTCGCCACGAACCATGGCAAACGACCGCATGGAATTATCATCGGGAGCGTTCTCGGGCGTACCGGTGCAGATGGTGGCATAGAGATGGCCATTGTACGAGACCATATCCCAAATGGCGCCGCCGTAGATGCTGTCCTGATAGTGAATCGCCGGATAGCCAAACAGCGTCTTCGAGTTAGCAATCTCGGTGAAGCTAGCCTGGCCCTTCGAGGGGTCAGATGACGTCAGGATTGTCGCCACAAACTCATTGCCCGCTTTACCCACATTGCTGATGACGAGCTGTCCATCATGGACGCACATGCCGCGGATACCGGTAGAAATGCCCTGCTTGTAGGCATCGCGGTAATCGTCCGCGCTCGAAAGGCCCTGATAGACAACTTTCCAATCATCCGTCTTAGGATCGATCTCATATACAGCAGGCAGGCCGCTTTTGCCGCCATTGGTCCTGACGCTGCCGCAGAAATAAAGCTTACCCTTATAGCTCACGGCATTGCGGAACAAAGGACCGACGCCGTTGAGCGATTCAGAGAGCAGCAACTTGGTCTCACCGGTCTTGGTATTGATCTTGACCAAGATGCCGCCGCTGTCCTTGTCGGCCGTGCCGTCCTCCTTCTGCTGTCCATAGAAGAAGGTGCCGTTAAACATGGCCCCCAGCGTCAGGCGCATGGTCTCGGCATCAAAGGAATCGCCCAGCGTACCGTTCATGAGCGTCAGCGTGTTGCCCATCGCCGCATAGCAGGTGCCCACATAAAGCCAATCACCATAGCTCGCAGCCGCCCAAGTGTAGCTCTGGCCGCGATCGCCTTCGTTGTTGGCTGTGTTACCGTCGGCGCCCGGAACGGCAACGGCACCGTTACCCTGGTAGTCGACGATACCATCCGGCTGCGACGTTACTACCGTAGGATGCGAGAGCTTCTCAAAGGAATACCCATTTCCCGCATTGTAGGTAACGGCACCCGAAGCATCTTCGGCATGCGCCGGCAGCGGCGATACCAAGATAGCGGCAAGCGCTGCCACCAAGCCAAGTGTTCCCACTCGTCTCATAAGGCTATAGCCTCCCCTGTCCTTAAGCCCAGTTTTAGCATTCTTCATTTCTGTCCACGGCTAATTGCAATCTGAGCACAGCGATAATCATCGTATAAATATACACCTGTAATTTTTTGGACGGGTTAATAGATGCTCGATTGGTAGCGAATTCCGCGCGAACCGTCACCAAACTCCACTTTTGCCGCATCTAAAGGTTATTTTTTGCGCAAATTTTTGGATGCCGATAGTCACAATGGGCAGGAGGCCGGTATCCACCGGAGAGGGCAACGCCTACATTTTCATAACGTAATAGCCCGCGCCCCTCACCGCCGACTCGAGTGTGTCGCGATCAACCGGGCGCTTCGAGCGTACGCGTGCTGTGTGGTCCGCGTACGTTACCGTTGCCCACACGCCGTCCAGCGCATTGAGGGCATTGGCTACGTTCTGAGCGCAGCCGTCACAGCTCATGCCGCCGATGAGCAGCTCATCGCTATAGGGATAGTGCGACGCATCGGTATCCACCACAACAACCTTTTTGGCCTTCTTGCCGCTCGTACCATCGCTGCAACAACTCTTCCCGTGTGTCGATGCGGCAATGCGACGCAGCCCAAAAAACATGCCGACGGCAATGACGGCCAGCACGATGAGATTCGCAGGGTTGAGCAAGTCACTCATACGCTCCCCTTCCTTACGGTCCATTTCAGAGATACCCCGTGGGGTGCCCCATCTTACTCCAAACTCATGTCAGTTCAGTCAATTAGTTTCCCTCTTCAAACTTTTTAGTTGACCAAGGCTTACTTTCGTGTATAAGTTTTCCTAGGCTAACAGGAAAGGACAGCAGTGGCGTCATGACTCGAACTATAGACATTCCAACGTTTCAGGCGGCGGTTGTTCGCAACTGCTCTCCCATGCTTGCGGGCATCAAGCCGGCATCGCTCTTTACCTATCCAGGAGTCTATGCCGATCAAAACGGCTCGAGTGCAACTGCGGCGATCGAGGATCGCCGAGCACATCTGCTCAACGTTATCGCTCAGTGCAATCACGAGCTTAATCCGTTCGGCATCCATCTGAGCGTTTTGGTCTGGCGCCCCTGCGGGGCGCTCGTATACGCATGTCGGCCCAATAGCCTCGCCACTTATCTTGCTGACCCGCGCGCCAAAACGGCACTCACTAAGGAGGGCTACGACACCGGCAACCTCTCGGCATGTCTTGTGCATCTGGCATCGCGCATCACGCTCGCAAGCAATAACGCCGCGGAATGCGCATGCGGCCAAACCCGATGCGCATTGGACCATCAAGCACACTGCGACAACGGCTGCACCTGCGAGTTCCCCCACGAAATTGGCTACTTTTTGGGCTATCCCTACGAAGACGTGCATCAGTTTATCGTCCAGCATGGCGAAAACTACAAGGTCTTTGGCGCCTGGAAGGTCTACACGAATGTCGAGCAGGCGCTCACGACCTTCGACTCCTATCGCGCCTGCACGCAATACCTCACGTATATCTATCAGCAGGGCTGCAGCTTGGCGCAACTTGCCCAGGCGACCCGATAGAACGTACAAACCGCGGCCGCACGCCGCACAACCGAAAGGACTCAACATGAGCAAGATCGCCGTCGTCTATTGGAGCGGCACGGGCAACACCGAGGCCATGGCAAACTTTGTCGCCGAAGGCACCACGTCCGCGGGCGCCGAGGCCGAAGTCATCCCCTGCGCCGACTTCTCTGCCGGCAAGGCCACAAACTATGATGCCTTCGCCTTCGGCTGCCCCGCCATGGGCTCCGAGGAGCTTGAATACGATGAGTTCCAGCCCATGTGGGATGAGGTCAAGGAAGCCCTCGGCGACAAGAAGGTCGTCCTTTTTGGCTCCTACTCGTGGGCCGAGGGCGAATGGATGGACAACTGGAAGGCGGATGCCGACGAGGCAGGTGTCAACGTCGTCGATTCCGTCATTTGCTACGACGCCCCCGACGATGAGGGCGAGGCGGCTTGTCGCGCACTTGGAGCCGAGCTCGCCTAGCGGCAATGAGCTCCGCCCGTAACGCGCTCTGCGCCAAAACACATTCGCGTCCCAACAAAAACGGGAGCCGGATCACATCCGGCTCCCGTTTTCTGCTATGTCAGTCATATAAAGCGGCTACGAGATATTGCCCAAGAACGCCTTGGTGCGCTCGCTCTTGGGGTGGTCGAAGACCTCGCTCGGCGTGCCCTCTTCCACGATAACGCCGCCGTCCATAAAGACAACGCGGTCGGCAACATCGCGGGCAAAGCCCATCTCGTGGGTCACGACGATCATGGTCATGCCGTCGCGTGCCAGGTCGCGCATGACGCCCAATACATCGCGGACAAGCTCAGGATCGAGCGCCGACGTGGCCTCGTCAAAGAGCATCACGTGCGGATTCATCGACAGGGCGCGGGCGATGGCCACGCGCTGCTGCTGACCGCCCGAAAGCTGACTCGGCATAAAATCGATGCGCTCGGCCAGGCCGACCTTGGTCAGCTCCTCGATGGCAATCTTCTCGGCCTCTTCCTTGCTGCGCTTGAGCACCTTTTGCTGCGCAAGCATGACGTTCTTTTTGACCGACAGGTGCGGGAACAGGTTGAACTGCTGAAACACCATGCCCAAGTGCGTACGCACCTTATTGAGGTCAACGCCCTTGGCGCACACATCCACGCCCTCGACGACAATCGAACCACTCGTGGGCTCCTCAAGACGGTTAATGCAGCGAAGCATCGTCGACTTGCCCGAACCCGAAGGGCCCAGGACTACGACGACCTCACCCTTGCGCACATCTAGATCGATGTCGCGCAGGACCACGTTATCGCCAAAGGCCTTCTGGAGATTCTTGATGCTGACGACGACCTCGTTCGAGTTATTGGTTTCGCTCATGATAGAACCTCCTTACAGACCAGCGATATGGTCGGCGGGCGTCGCGACAACCTGTCCGGCGCTCTTGGTGGGACGCTTCTTTTTGGTTTCGGCCGTACCCAGCAGCCTCGCCTCGAGACCGCTCACCAAGCGCGCAAGCGGCAGGGTAATGACCAGATAGAACAGGGCGGCAACCACATACGGCGTAATGGAGCCCGTCGTTGCCACGATGGTGCGGGCGTTCATGACGATCTCGACCACGCCCACGGCGGCGAGCAGCGACGTATCCTTGTAGAGCAGGATAAACTCGCTGGTCAGCGTAGGCAGGACATTGCGGAACGTCTGCGGAATCATAACGTAGAGCAGCGTCTGGAAGGCATTCATGCCCAGCGAGCGAGCAGCCTCGTTTTGACCCTTGGGGATCGACTGAATACCGGCGCGGAAGATCTCGCACAGGTACGCAGACGAGTTCATGGCCATGACGATAACGCCCAAGACGTAGTCGTCAACCTTGACACCGGCAAGCGGCAGGCCAAAGAACGCGATATAGATCTGCAGGAATGCCGGCGTGCCGCGGATGATATTCACGTAGATGCCGGCAAGGCAGCGCAAGATGC
This sequence comes from Coriobacteriaceae bacterium, assembly GCA_025757745.1. Lineage (NCBI taxonomy): Bacteria > Bacillati > Actinomycetota > Coriobacteriia > Coriobacteriales > Coriobacteriaceae > Coriobacteriaceae bacterium. The sequence continues at coordinate 859,916 of CP107217.1, read as the reverse complement.
GCGATTTGGAGATGCGCATGAGCGACAGGGCAAAGCCAAAGGGGATCGCCAGCGGAAACGCCACAAGCACGATCGAGAGCGACATAAGGAAGCCCTTAAAGACGATCGGCAGACTCTGGACCAAAATGACCGGGTTCAAGAACAGGCGCAGGAACATATTGGAGTTCCATGCCTCGACCCACGGCTGTTCCTTAAGATCGGCCAGGAAGTTGTCAAAGGCCGTCACGCCTTTGATCTCGACGGAAGGAATCTTGGAAATCTTCTTGGTCGAACCGTCGGCAAGCGTATAGGTTCCGCTAAAGGCCTCATCGCCGCCCTCGACGGGAAACGTCACGCCGTAAACCTCGACACGGAAAAAGCCGCCGGCAGGCGCCGTCTCGCCAAAGTCGATCTTGAGCGTCTGGCCGTCAGCCTTGCACGTGGGCTTCATGGGCGTACGATCCATGAGGTCCTCGCCCGAGAGCATCGTCAATCGCGTGTCATCGGTACCAAACGTCGTGCCGTCGACAAACGTCAGCGAAAGACCGCTCAGCTCCTCGTCGGCATCGGCCTGGACCTCCCAGGTAATGCGCGTCTCAGTGCCGCCGACCACAGCGCTGCCCGAACCGGTATTGGGACGCGCGGTGATCTTTGCGGTCTCGAGCGCCTGGGCGGTCGAAGGCGCGGCTGTCCCCGCGCACAACAAAGCGAGCGCCACAGCTAGGGCGCAGGCTAGTTTTTGGAGCATCGAGGGCAGCGGAAAACGCCGACCCATGGCCCCTTCGTTCAATCGAGACAAGGTGGCTCCTATCGTAGGAGTTGCCGGCAAAACGAGACGGAAACGCTCTCCGTCGAGAGAAGCGCAAAGGCCCTCTCCGCAAAACGGAAAGGGCCTACGCGCAATCAAGCATCTATTTACTTGATGTTGTACTTAGCCATGAGGGCGTCAACGGTACCGTCGTCGGTCAGGTCCTTGATGGCCTGGTTGATGTCGTTCTTGAGCTTGGTGTTGCCCTGGTTGATGGCGATGGCGTACTCCTCGCCGGTGCTAATCTGCTTGATGGTCTGGCAGGTGTTGAACTGCTCGGCGGTCAGCTGGCTGGCAACGGAGCGGTTGGTGACTACGGCGTCGCCCTTATCGGACTGCAGGGCGCTGAAGCACTCGGTAGCGTCCTTGTAGGGGACGATCTTGGCCTTGGGGAAGTTCTCCTGGGCAAAGGCCTCGGCGGTCGAACCAGACTGGACGATGATCGTGGCGTCAGCATTGTTGAGCTTCTCGCTGTAGTTGTCGGCCGTGATGTCGGTGTTATCGACCTTGGTCACGATAGCCTGATCGTCCATGTAGTAGGAATCGGAGAAAGTGACTTCCTTCTCACGCTCGGGCGTGTCGGTGATAGCCGCGATGGAGACGTCATATTTGGCGCCCGAAGCGACGCCCGGAACCAGCGTGTCAAAGTCATTGTTGACATACTCGACATCCAGGCCCAGCTTGTCGCCGATAGCCTTGATGAGCTCAAGGTCAAAGCCCTGATAATCGCCGTTGTCATCCTTGTACTCAAACGGAGCGTACTCGGCAGAGGTGCCGACGGTCAGCGTGCCGTCCTTGACGAGCGCGTACTCCTTGGAACCGTCGACCTTCTCGACCTTAGCGTCGTCAGAGCTGCTGGAACTGGCATCAGAACCAGAGGTGGCGTTGGACGAGCCGCAGCCCGTCAGAGCGAGGGCGAGCGCCATAGCACCCGTGGCGGCAAATGCGCCAAGCTTCTTCAGCTTCATAATCAGTCTCCTTCCAAAGACCCCACGTGATTCAGGGGTCTGCAAAAACTGAGGGTTATTATGCACCCGCTTGGAAGAATCCGCAATTAGAAAACTGATTGAAACAAACCCATAACGTGAATGGAGCACTCCACTTTATGACAGTCATCACTGCTGCAATGACCTTAACAATTTGATTTCAGCCGCATAACCTGCAAGTTCGTTCGGTGTCTCCAAAATGAATGGCAATGCGCGCAAGCGGCCATTCGATACAATATTCTGCATAACCTGCATACCGCCGCCAAACTCTTCACTACCCAGGTAGCCCTTGCCGATACACTCGTGGCGATCCTTATGGGCGCCGCAGGGATTCTTGGAGTCATTGATATGCACGGCGCGCAGGCGTTCGATACCCACCACACGATCGAACTCGTCAAGCACACCGTCAAGATCGTGGACGATGTCATAGCCGGCGTCATTCACATGGCAGGTGTCCAGGCAAACGCCCAACTTGGCCGACAGCTCGGGGCGCTTGTCGGCAACGCCCTCGATGATGAGCGCCAGCTCCTCAAAGCTGCGGCCCACCTCGGTGCCCTTGCCGGCCATGGTCTCGAGCAGCACCGTCGTCTGCTGCCCCTCAAACATCACCTGGCACAGGGTGTCGACGATCATCTGAATGCCGGCGTCGGAGCCCTGCCCCACATGCGCACCGGGATGGAAGTTGTAGTAGTTGCCGGGCAGCGCCTCCATGCGCCGCAGGTCCTCTGCCATGGCCTCCAGGGCAAACTCGCGCGCCCGCTCTTTGGCTGAGCAGGGGTTATAGGTATACGGGGCATGAGCCACGAGTGGGCCAAAATCATTTTGCGCCATAAGCTCGCGCAGGGCGGCCACGTCATCCATGTCAAGATCTTTCGCCTTGCCGCCGCGCGGGTTGCGCGTAAAGAATGCAAAGGTATTGGCGCCAATTGACAGCGCCGTCTCTCCCATCGCCCGATAGCCCTTCGTCGTGGATAGATGACACCCGATCGTCAGCATCCCCAGCTCCCCCTCATCAGTTGCGGTGAAATAGTTCCTGTCGATGCCTTATTCTGCCGCAAACAGGAACTATTCCACCGCAAGTTATAAAAGGGGCATCAGAGATGCGGGGCACCAAGCACTACGGCTACGGGCGCCGGCGTCATGATCCCTCACGCGTCAGCGCCAGGTCCTAGAGGGCTAGACGGATTGCTTCGATAATGCGCGCGCAGCGCTGTGTGGCGGCAAGGGGCATGACGGGACTCTCGAGTTTCCCCGCCCGGATGAGCTGGGTCGCATGCTGGATTTCGCCGTAGAAATCATCGACCTCAAACGGGGCATTTATTTCGAGCATTCGTCCGTCGGAGCACTTCACATGGGCGAGTTCGGGGCGATGAAGGCGCTCGATTTCCAACGAGCCCCGCTCGCAGGCAATCGTTAAGCGGCTTTCATATGCTGCTTTGCCGTCGACCACCATATGAATGGGTATACCGCCGACACTCATATGGATCTCATCGGCCCAATCCACGCGGCCGCCCGATACGTCACGCCAGCGAACTTCACGGGACGAAACCTCGCACGCGCCCGCGAGCAAATCCTCAAACCAACCGACCGCATAGCAGCCCATGTCATATAGACAGCCACCCTGCAACGGGTCGAGCAGATAACTCGAAGGAGGCTCACCATAATCGAGTTTTTGCACGCTTTCAATCGAGACAATACGGCCGAGCTCGCCCGACGCAAGCAAGACCTTCACGCGAGTATGCATCGGACAAAACCGATTTTTCATCGCCTCCATAAACGGCACACCGCACTCACGGGAAACGGAGGCGATCGCATGGGCCTCTTCTTCATTCAAAACGGCCGGCTTTTCGCACAGCACGGCCTTTCCCGCGCGCAGTGCCCGACAGACCCAATGCGCATGCATGCCATGTGGAAGAGCCAAGTAGATTGCGTCGACATCGGGGTCGGCAATCAGCGCATCATAAGCCGCATCGCCGCTATCGTCAGCCGTGGCATAACTGTGCGCGGCATCAATCGAAAACGCTCGGCAAAATTCCTCGACATGTGCAGGAGTGCGGCCGGCCGCAGCCACCAGCCGTGCCCCGTCGACCTTCTTGAGCGACGATGCAAATCGATGAGAAATGCGTCCAGCGCCCAAAACGCCCCAACGAACCTCACGTAAATCATCACATGAATCCCGATGGCCCACGACAGCCCCCTTCAGTTGCGGTGAAATAGTTCCTGTCGATGCCTTATTCTGCCGCAAGCAGGAACTATTCCACCGCAAGTTATAAAAGGGTCACGAGGAGCGCGTTTTGCCGAAGGCCTTAAGCACCGCCGTCACGGGGCCAGGCTGAAAACGGCGGCGTACGTCGTCCAAGCGCCCGGGGATATCGATGTGCTGCGGGCAATGCCGCGCGCATTTGCCGCACTTGACGCAATTGCTCACCAGCTTGGGCTCGTTCGTCCGCACCGCGCTCGCCGTAAAGTATTGAGACAGCCCCGTAAACCAGCTGTGCGCATAGCTTGCGTTGTAGGCAGCAAAACACCCAGGGATATTGATGCCTTTAGGACACGGCATGCAATAGCCGCATCCCGTGCAGGGCACGCGATTCGATTTTTCAAACTCCCTCAGCACGCGTGCGATGGCATCGAGCTGAGCAGCCGTCATCGAATCCGGCAGGGCCCGATCGGCCAACGCCGCGTTCTCATCCACTTGCGCGATATCGGTCATACCCGAAAGCAGCATCGTCACCTGAGGATGGTTCCACACCCACGAAAGCCCCCAGGCGGCCGGAGTGCGCAAATGCGGGTCACGGGCGCCATCGAGCACAGCGCGTGCCCGCGGCGGAAGTTTGCCCGCTAGACGACCGCCCAGCAGTGGCTCCATCACAAACACCGCAAGACCGCGCTCCGCAGCCGCCATGAGTCCTGCCGTTCCCGCTTGGTAACGCTCGCCGGCATAGTTGTACTGGATCTGGCAAAAATCCCAGTCATATGCGTCAAGCACCGTCAGGAAATCCGCCGCGCTGCCGTGATACGAAAAACCAATCTGGCGAATGCGCCCCGCCGCCTTTTGACGCGCGATCCAGTCCTCGATGCCCAACGCCACCACACGTTTCCACTGGGCGGGCGAGGTGATGTTGTGCATAAGGTAATAGTCGATATGGTCAGTCCGCAGCCGACGCAGCTGTTCGTCAAAGAACCGGTCGAAATCCTCCGCGCATTTGCACGAAGCATGCGGCAGCTTGGTCGCGAGCAAAACCTGGTCGCGTAGGCCTAGGCGCTCAAGCGAAGCGCCCACGCAAGCCTCGTTGCCGGGATAGAGATAGGCCGTGTCCAGGTAGTTAATCCCCTGCTCCACTGCACGGGAGATGATGGCGTCGGCTGTCTTCGCATCCGGGCGTCCCGGCGCACCGGGAAACCTCATGCAGCCCAGCCCCAACGCCGAGATACGGTTACCGCTTTTGGGGTCAACGCGATATTGCACGGCCCCTCCTCCCCCATCGAAGCCCTGATAAGGCGAAACAAACCTGTCACGTCATCGAAGCACATCGGAATCGCAATCGAGAACGTATCGTAACGCAGCAGAAATCAGGCCGTCACGGCACCGCTTTAACATCAGCAAAAAGCCCGATGAAAGGAGGCAAGCGTGGCCACGCGTGAGGACGCCTACCCCTATCCCGGCGAGCAATACATCCTCTCGGTCGACTGTTACCAGACCGAGATCATGGACCATCTGGACGAGCTTCCCGCCACAGGCGCCGTCATCTTCTGCACCTTCCCCAAGGCGCGCGATGGCGTTGGATATCCCGCACGCGTTTTTGCCATCTGCCCCGCGGCATAAGTTCTCATGCGTTTGTTCTTCTAAATTCCGCCTCCGGTGCACGCTACATGCTCCAGCGGCATACAATCCACCGGGCGCTCCGCACGCGGGCGCCTTTTTGTGAGGAGATGATTCACGTGCAGATCAACAAGGTTGCCTTTATCGGCAAGGGCGGCGTCGGGCTACTCTACGGCAGCATGATCGCCCAGGCACTCGGCGACGATGCCGTCGAATACGTCATGGACGACGCCCGTTTCGAGCGTCACGCAGGCGACGCCCTTACGGTCAACGGCGAGCCCTGCGCACTCAAGTCCGTGCGCGTCAGTGAGGCAACGCCCGCCGATCTGGTCATTCTCACGGTCAAGACGACGGGACTCAACCAAGCACTCAAGACTATGGAGCGCGTCGTGGGACCCAACACGCTCATCGCCTCGCTGTGCAACGGCATTACGAGCGAGCAAAAGATTGCCGAGCGCTTTGGCTGGAAGCACACCGTCCTGGGCATCTGCCAGGGCATGGATGCCGTGTTCCTCGACGGAGAGCTCACCTTTACCAATGCGGGCGAGATTCGCTTTGGCGCGGCAGCGGGCACCGAGCCCGCAACCGTCACCGCCATCGACGAGCTCTACACACGCTGCGGCATCGCCCATACCGTCGAGAGCGACATTGCGCACCGCATGTGGGCCAAACTCATGCTCAACGATGGTATCAACCAGACGTGCATGGCCTACGGCGGAACGTATGGAAGCGCCACAGAGGCCGGCTCCGAGCAGCGCCGCTGCTTTGTCTCCGCCATGCGAGAGACACTTGCGGTCGCCAATGCCGAGGGCATTGAGCTGACCGAGGCAGACCTGACGCAGATGGTGCACCTCATCGAGGGAATCGACCCCACCGGTATGCCCTCGATGGCGCAGGACCGCATCGCACAACGAAAGACCGAAGTCGAGGAGTTCGCGGGCACCATTTGCCGCCTGGCCGCCAAACACGATATCCAAGTGCCGCAAAACGATTGGCTCTACCAGAGGATTCGCGAAATAGAAGGCAGCTGGTAGCCTCGGCCGCATCGCGACGTGCGCAATACAAGCAGACAGGCCTTCGCGAGGATTCCGTCATTCGCGAAGGCCTGTTGCATTTAGCTCGAGGCTAAAACTGAGGCTTATTTTGCGATTCCGGAACCTCGTCCTCGTCATCGCGGCAAAGTAGCACGCCGGCGCTTCCCAGCAACGCCGCTGCAATCAAGGCGCCCACAATCACAGGAGCGGCGCCCGTAGCGGACTGCAAGCCGGCAGTTAACGCCGCCGTCGGACCAAGGCATCCGATCAAAAGGGCAACGACGGCAATAGCGACATCTCGAGCGTTCATGGAACCACTTCCTCCACGAGAAAGACTTTGTTTCTCGTGACTTAGTGTGCCCCGCGCCCATATGCGCGGCGTACTGCCACGGTAAGCGCTCTGTTAACTCAAATGCATACATAGAACGGGCGCCCTTACGTTGCCCTAAAGCTCGGTAAAGACGCCCGTCCGCCAAATATCCGTGATGCAGAAAAATTACCAGCCAGTGTAGTAGTCGGTGGTTCCGGCAGCGCAGCCGGAGTCATAGACCTTGCACTCGCCCTTGGATCCGGTAAACGTGGAGCCCTGAGCCTTATCGCCCGCGGCCACGACGTAGTAACCATCGGAATCGCGCCAAAAGCCCTCGGAATCCTGGGTCCACTCGCCCGTGCGGTGGTGATACAACACGTTGCTGCTGTAATAGGTCTCACGACGACCGTTATAGTTATTGACGCCGCTCGAGCGCGTCAGGCCCGAGCCGTTCGCGTAATACGCAGCAGACGCGTAAGACGAGCCGGAGCCGGCGTTGTAATACGAAGCCTGAACGGCCTCAGCGGCCTCGGCTTCGGCAGCCGCAGCCTCGAGCGCCTCGCGCTTAGCATCCTCGAGCGCGGAGCGAAGCTCGTCGAGCTCGGCCGACTTCGCGTCGACCTCCTCCATCGTCAAAAGACTGCCCGCACCATCGATACAACCTTGCAGTACAGCGCGCTCGTCATCGGTGGCATAGTCGCCGTACATGTTCATGATGATCTGGGCGCGGACCTCCAGGGAATCGCGCTTGGCCCCCATAGAGGCGTTCCACTCCTGCATGGAGCCAAAGCCGTCGCCGCGATAGTCGACGGGCTGCATCAGCGTCGCCTCGGACGGCGTGGATCCGACCGTATCGGATAGTGTTGCCGCGTGGGCATCAGTTGCGCCGGCGCCCGTCAAAAGTGCCACGGTCAGAGCGGCGGAAAGGGCGGCGGCTTTCGGTTTTCGTGAATCAATCCTCATGTAGCTGGAAACCTCCGTAGTGCGTTTTTGCTGCGTTTGAGCTGCGTGTGATTCGATCGCGCTGCATAGTACCCCGAGCAAATCGCGACCTGCGGTTTTTCTCAAAAGGCGCACGTCATTTGCGTAAAACTCACATCCTCTCAACAGGAGTTTTCCACATCTCGATTGCATAAAGCGTGCCAAAAACCCTGTTTTTGCACCCTCTCTATGCAAAAAAGGCGCCGGTGCGACCATTGTTCGCACAGGCGCCTTGAGCAGGCATTTAATGCAGTTATACCATCGAGTCGCAAGGGGTCCTTGCACAAGTCGCCTTACTCGTCCAGCGCGGCGAAGGCCTGCTTCAGATCCCAAATGATGTCCTCGGCGTTCTCGGTACCGATGGAAAGACGGATCGTGGAGGGCGTGATGTTCTGCTCGGCGAGCTCCTCGGCAGAGAGCTGGGAGTGCGTGGTGGTAGCCGGGTGCACGACGAGCGACTTGACGTCGGCCACGTTGGCGAGCAGCGAGAACACCTGCAGATGATCGATGAACTTCCAAGCTGCCTCCTGGCCACCCTTAACCTCAAAGGTAAAGATCGAGGCACCGCCGTTGGGGAAGTACTTCTGGTACAGCTCATGGTCGGGATGCTCGGGCAGGCTCGGGTGGTTCACCTTGGCGACGTGGCTGTCACCGGTCAGGAACTCAACGACCTTCTTGGTGTTCTCGACATGACGGTCAACGCGCAGCGACAGAGTCTCGGTGCCCTGGAGCAGGACCCAGGCGTTGAACGGGCTGATGCAGGCGCCCTCGTCACGCAGCAGGATAGCGCGGACATAGGTTGCAAAGGCGGCGGGACCGGCAGCCTCGGCAAAAGAAACACCGTGGTAGGAGGGGTTGGGCTCAGCGATCTGGGCGTACTTGCCACTCGCCTTCCAATCGAAGTTACCGCTGTCGACGATCACACCGCCCAGCGAGGTGCCGTGGCCGCCGATAAACTTGGTTGCGGAGTGGACGACGATGTTGGCACCATGCTCCAGCGGACGGAACAGATACGGGGTGCCGAAGGTGTTGTCGACGACAACCGGCAGACCATGCTTCTTGGCGATCTCGGAGATGGCGTCGATGTTGGGGATGTCGGAGTTGGGGTTACCGAGCGTCTCGAGATAGATGACCGTGGTGTTGTCCTTGATGGCGCCCTCGACCTCGTCCAGGTTATGAGCATCGACGAAGGTGGTCTCGACACCAAACTGGGAGAGCGTGTGCTCCAGCAGGTTGTAGGAACCGCCGTAGATGGTCTTCTGGGCGACCACGTGGTCACCAGCCTGGGCAAGTGCCTGCAGGGTATAGGTGATGGCAGCGGCACCGGAGGCGACGGCAAGACCGGCCACGCCACCCTCGAGCGCGGCGATACGGTCCTCGAAGACGCCCTGGGTGGAGTTGGTCAGACGGCCGTAGATGTTACCGGCGTCGGCAAGACCAAAGCGGTCGGCGGCGTGCTGGGAGTTGCGGAACACATAGCTCGTGGTTTGATAGATAGGCACAGCACGGGAGTCGGATGCAGGATCGGCGCTCTCCTGGCCAACGTGCAGCTGCAGGGTATCGAAACCAAAGGTGTGCTCGGGGTTGTTGATAAACTGGCTCATGATGATCTCCTTGATCGAACAAAAGTAATAAGAGTAAGAGAAGTAAGTCGCTGTCTCCTGATCACGCCGACGGGCGCAAACGGGAGCCCGGCATTCGTCTTGGTAAGCAATTCATATGCGGGCCTCCTTTCGCATCCCGGTTCCGTGGTCGGCTTAATTACCTACCGCCTTTGTGTGTTTTGAATAGTACGAGCATTGTTTCCCTCGGTCAATCACTTAAAAGCGCTAATCTGTTATCTGTTTTATAGATAGCAATCGAGAGGATGGACGTCAATGACCCTCCAGCAGCTTCGTTTTCTGATTGCCGTGGCAGAGTCCGGCTCAATCAACGCTGCAGCTCAGCGCCTCTATACCGCTCAGTCCAACATCTCAAACGCCGTCAAAAGCCTCGAGCAGGAGCTCCATCTGGAAATCTTTACGCGCTCCAGCCGCGGCGTCACGCTCACCAACGACGGTACCGAGCTTTTGGGCTATGCGCGCCAGGTCGTAGAGCAGGCAGATATGCTCGAGGCCCGCTACGAGGACGGCGGCACACCTCAGGCCCGCCTTGCCGTCTCGGCCCAGCACTACGCGTTTTCGGTCGAGGCCTTTGTCAACGTCGTCGAGCTCTGCCGCGACAGTAAGTTCGAGTTCATCATGCGCGAGACCACCACCTCGCAGATCATCGATGACGTCCGCGCATTTCGCAGCGATATCGGCATTCTGTATCTGGATGACTTTAACGCCCGGGTTCTGCAGAAGGCCTTCGCCGATGCCCGCGCAAGCTTCCATCCCCTCTTCGACGCGACGGTCCACGTCTTCGTTAGCGAACGCCACCCGCTCGCACGCCGCCCTCAGCTGTCCCTTGCCGACCTCACGCCCTATACGCGCTACAGCTTTGAGCAGGGAACCTCAAACTCCTTCTATTACGCCGAGGAACCTTTTAGCTATATCCCTTGCGACCGCAACATACGAATCTCGGACCGCGGAACACTTACTAACTTACTTATCACGTCGAACGGTTACACCCTGTCGACCGGTGTCCTTTCCAATGAAATGCAGTGGGGTATGGCATCGATCCCGTTAGCAGACGCCCCAACGATGCACGTAGGATATATCATGCACGACGAGCGCAAGCCCTCTCCTCTCTTGCGGCAATACCTCGACGAGCTCAACCGCATCATCCATGCCAACTAACTGTCGGAAGACGGGATAGAAATCGTAAATTGCTAGCCCCCGGCAGGCATGGCGCTACAATGGTCACTCACACGAAGCGTACCCAACGAAAGGAACCATGTGAAGGTCATCATCTATACCGACGGCTCGGCCCGATCAAATCCGGGACGCGGCGGCTACGGCGCCGTGCTCAAGTACACCAACCCCGCCGGCAAGACCTTCACCTCCGAGCTTTCGCGTGGCTACGCCAAGACCACTAACAACCGCATGGAGCTCATGGCGGTCATCGTGGCGCTCGAGGCACTTAACCGCCCCTGCGAGGTCGAGGTCCATTCCGATTCGCAATACGTCGTCAACGCCTTCAACAAACACTGGATCGACGGCTGGAAAAAGCGCGGGTGGAAAACTGCCAACAAGCAGCCCGTCAAGAACCGCGACCTGTGGGAGCGCCTGCTTGCCGCAAAGAGCAAGCATAAGGTGGAGTTCATCTGGGTTAAGGGGCATGCCGGCCACGAGCTCAATGAGCGCTGCGACGAGCTCGCCACCACCGCGGCCGACGGAGCCAACCTCGATATCGACACCGGCTTTAGCGAGAGCGACCTGTAACGGCGTTTTCGCACGCTTTTATGTCCTCCCGCGCTACACTCGTCCTGTAGGCCAAACAACGCAAGGGGGACACATGCTGCGCATCGCAACCATCGGCACATCCATGATCACCGACGACTTTATCCAAGTCGTCAATGCCAACGACCAGGCTACATTCGTAGGCACGCTCTCGCGCGACGCAGATCGTGGCGCCGCCTTTACCGCCGAACACGGCGGCGAACGCAACTTCACCGCACTTGACGAGCTTGCGTCCGCCGACGACGTCGACGCCGTCTACATCGGCAGCCCCAACGCGCTCCATCACGAGCAGGCGCTCGCCTGCATCGCCGGTGGCAAGCACGTCATCGTCGAGAAGCCCTTCTGCGCCACCGAAGCGCAGGCACTGGAAGTCTTCCGCGCTGCCGAGGCAGCAGGCGTCGTGGCCCTCGAGGCCATGCGCCCGCTTCACGACCCCGCCTTCCACGCCATTGAGGACGCTCTGGGCGAGATTGCGCCCATTCGCCGCGCCTCACTGCGCTTTGGCAAGTATTCCTCACGCTACAACGAAATCCTCGCTGGACGCGCCACCAATATCTTCGACTGCAATATGGCATCGGGTTCCCTCATGGACATTGGCGTCTACGCCGTCGAGCCCATGGTCGAGATTTTCGGCATGCCCTCTGGTCTCACCAGCATGACCACGCTGCTCGACTCCTCAACGCAAGAGCTCACCCATGGCCCCATCGACGGTTGCGGTTCCATTCTCGCCAGCTATGGCGGTGGCCGTATCTCCGTCGAGCTCGCGCACTCCAAAATTACGAATGACCTGCTGCCCTCGCAGATCGAAGGCGAGCGTGGCACTATCCAGATCGACCATCTGTCCACGCCCCGCAACGTCCGCATCGACTATCGCGGCGACGTCGTACGCGGCTCGGCGACCGAGGCACCGCGCGAACAGGACGACAACGGCCGTGCGCTCGATCTGCCCAAATCGAGCAACACTATGGAATACGAACTCATAGACTTTGTCACCGCCATCGGTAACATCGATAACGTTAAGGAAGAGATCTGGGAGACCCCAGCGGGACGCCACGAGCTCGGCCACTACCGCGATGTCACGCTCGTCTCGCTCCGCATCATGGATGCCGTGCGTCAGCAGGCCGGCATTACCTTCCCCGCCGATTCAGTCAAGCAGGCCTAGCGATGGGCCTCTTCGATACGTTCTTCTCCAGCGTCACCGGCAGCAGTCGAGAGCCTCAAAAACCATCAAACATCGAGCTCGAGCTGCGCCGCAGGCTTACTGTGCTCGCAAGCGACGAGGCCACTCAAGACACTCCGCAGCGCTATTTTCTGCGGTGGGAGGGCCAAGTCCAGGGCGTTGGTTTTCGCTTTACCAACACCAACCTCGCGCAGGCACGCGCACTCACCGGCTGGGTGCGTAACATGGAAGACGGCTCCGTCGAGATGGAGATACAGGGGGCTCCGGCAAACATCCTATCTCATCTCGAGGCGCTTCATGCCTCCTACGAGCGCATGGGAACGCGTTTTCGCCTCGCAGACGCCCAGGCCCGAGCCCCACTTACCAATGAAGACGGTTTCAGTCCTCGTTATTAGTATTGTGTGCTAAATACGGTATCATTTACCTACGACCGTTGACAGAAAAGAGGCGAGGCGCATGGCGGTGCAAAGAAGAAACACCAAGCAGCGGAAGCTGGTTCTTGACGCCGTGCGCCAAAGCTATAACCACCCCACCGCCGATGAGATCTACAACGCCGTGCGCGCGCAGGATGACAAAATCAGCCGCGGTACGGTCTACCGCAATCTCAATCTCTTGGCCGACGCCGGGGAGATCCTCTCCATCAAGACACCGGGCGGCAGCCGCTTCGATCGCACCATCGAGCCGCATGCGCATATCATCTGCACCTCGTGCAGCCGCGTCATCGACGTACCGCTCCCCTTCGATGCCCAACTCGACGCCAAGGCGTCCGAGCAAATCGGCTGGAACGTCACCTCGCACTACACCATCTTCGAGGGCCTCTGCCCCAACTGTAGGTAGATTTTGGGACATGCCTACTCAGCAAGTAGACGACGCAGCTCTTCTTCAACCGCGCGCACGTAGCGGACACGGTCATTGACACCGCGCATGCTGGGATTGCAGTCCTCCATCAGATAGGGATGGCCCACCACGTTGAGCATGTCGCGATCGTTTTCGTTATCGCCAAACGCCATCATTTCGTTAGGTGAGATCCCCAGCGCGCAACCATAATCGGCAAGCGCGGACCCTTTGCCCGAATCAAAGCCGATAAAATCGGTCCATTCGGTTCCCGACGTCATCACGTCGACACGGTCGCTAAAGAGGCGCTCGAAATACTCCAGCGCCGCCGGCTGCTCTGTCTCGGGCGTTTGAAACGCAATCTTAATGACATCCTCGTCAATGTCCTCGGGACGGTCGACCACCGCCACATCGCAGTGGACCTCGTAACGCAAATGGTCGACGAACGCATCGTTGCCGCTCATGGTATAGAGGTGCCCCTCACACGAAAGGGTCACGTCGGCATGGGGAAAGGCGACCACGGCATTCGCGATATCCATAGCAAGGCTACGCTCCATGGAACGCTTGACAACGGCATGCCCCTCGCTCATCACCAGGGCTCCGTTTTCGCACACATAGGCGAGCTCATCGGCCACCGGGGCAAACAGATAGCGCAAGCTCGCATATTGACGGCCGCTCGCCGGCATAAACACGATACCGCGACGATGCAGCTCATCGATGAGCTCAAAGGCCTCGGAACGCGGCTCGCGCTCCCCCGGATGCAGCAACGTGCCGTCCAAATCGCAGGCGATCAGCTTGATTCCCTCAAGACCCATATGCTTCCCCCAAAGTCTCTCATCAACAGCAAGACGGACTTTGAATGGCAATCCCTCAAAGCCCGTCTTGCGCATACGCGCGCTTAGCCGCGCGTCTTTTTTACGATCGTAAAGTCTGAAGCCATACTCACAACAACATCCGCCGCGCTCGATGCAAAGCGTCGACTGGCATCGAGCTCGCGTGCGACCACCGAGAGCCGAACGCCCCCAATGCCCCGGAGCATACGACCCAAAACCGGTTGCACCGGCGTATACATGCGCACGGTATGCTCGTCCGAGTCACCCCGGAAGAGCGGCGCATGCATGTTGCCGATCTCCCAGCACGCATGTGCGAGCACAATCGGATCCATGCGGTCGACTTCGACCAAATAGACCTCGGCGCTGCGCAGGCGCACGACAACCGCTACGGGCACCGCGCCCGTGCGGTCAATAGCAAGCACGTCACCGTCGGCAAGACGCTCGCCATCAGTGGCATCCAGCCGGGCATTCACCGTGCGCCCCAGCTCCGTCACGCCCACAAACAGGCGCGCATCAGCCTGGTCCCAATCGAGTAGCAGCTCGTCAACCTCAAAGACGCCACCCAGCTCCCGACGAAGCAGGAGTTCATAGGACGGGTCGTTGAGATTTCCCAAGCGCTCCGTAGCTACCAGGTCCACGGACATCAACTAGTCCTCGACCTCGACGAGCTCGATATCAAAGTTGAGGTCCTTGCCGGCGAGCTCGTGGTTGGCGTCGAGCGTCACGGCCTCGGCCGTCACATCGATGACCACGGCGGGGACGGGCATGCCGCTCGGCGTGGACAGGAAGAGCTTCATGCCCTTCTCGATCTGCTCGATATTGGGAACCTGCTCGGCCGGGAAGGTGATAACCATCTCGGGGTTGCGCTCGCCGTAGGCATCGACAGCAGGAATGTGCACGGTCTTCTTCTCGCCCACCTGCATGTCGACAACAGCGGCGTCGAAGCCCTTGATCATCTGGCCGGCGCCGCAGGTGAACTCCAGCGGCTCGCCGCGATCGTAGGAGCTATCGAACTGCGTGCCGTCGTCGAGCGTGCCGCGATAATGGGTCTTGACCTTCTTGCCCTGGTTGGACATGGTAACCTCCGTGATAAGGGCGGCGCACAACGCGGGCCGCCGTGAACATATGGCGCTAACTATACCCTAGTCATACAATTCAAAGACAGTTTGCAAAGAAACGCTGCAACCGGAGGAACCATGGCATATCCCGTATTTGACCTACACTGCGACACCGCCGACCGCATCGGCTGGGCCACGCTCGATCTCGACCTGCGCTTTACCGCCGGCACCGACGGCTATTTCCCCGGCGACGAAACGCATCCGCAGGATTTCGACCTCATCGAGGGCAACGCCTGCGCCATCTCGCTCGCAAAGATCGGCAACACGCCGTGGGCACAGTGCTTCGCCACGTTTGTCCCCGACGAGATTCCCACCGCCCACGCCGCACGCTTCCAAGCACAGATCATGGCGCATATGAGCGGCCAGGCAATGCTCAACCACGACCGCATGGTCAACGTACGCAGCGCCGCTGACATTCGCCCTGCACTCAAAGACGGCAAGGTTGCCTGCATCCACACCATCGAAAACGCCACGTTCTTTGCCGAGGACCCCGCGCTGATCGAGGCGCTCAAGAGCCTGGGCGTACTCATGTCATCGCTCAGCTGGAACGCGCAGGGACCGCTCGCGAGCGGCCACGACACCCACGCCGGCCTCACCGCCGCCGGCATCGAGGCGCTTACGCAGATGGAACACGCCGGCATGATACTCGACGTCTCCCACCTCAACGATGAGTGCTTTGACGAGGTTGTCGCCCACGCCACGCGCCCCTTCGTCGCCAGCCACTCCAACTCCCGTGCGGTTTGCGGCGTCAAGCGCAACCTCACCGACGACCAGTTCCGTACCATTCGCGACATGGGCGGCATCGTCGGCCTCAACTACTGCAGCGAGTTCCTCTCCAACGAAGCAACCGACGAGACCGCCGCAGATGTCACCTTCGACCAGCTGGCAGCCCATATCGAACACTGGCTCGACCTGGGCGGCGAAGATGTCATCGCGCTCGGCGGCGACTGGGACGGCGCCAAGGTACCCGACTTCCTCTCCGATGCCAGCAAGATGCCCGAGTTCCAGAACATGCTTTCCAAGCACTTTGGCAAGACCGTGATGCAAAAGCTCTGCAGCGACAACGCCCTTGCCTTCTTCGAGCGTTATTAATTTCACATCCCTTGAGCGGGCCGGTATGCCGAGCGATCGACATGCCGGCCCGTCCCCAATCCAAAGGATAACTTTTGACGCAGCAATTTACGATTTTCCTACCCCGACCGGATGGGACGCCCATCCCCGTCGTCGTTACCAAAAAGCGCGTCAAGAACTTCAACCTGCGCGTCACATCGAGCGGTGAGGTCCACGCCAGCGCAACGCTCGACGCCAGCCGCGAGCGTATCGAAGCGTTTGTAAAGCGCAACAACGGCTGGATTATCAGCCGACTTGCCCAGCGCGAGCAACGTCAGGCGACGGCGCGAGAACCGCTCAGTCCCCTCTCGATCATTGCGCTTTGGGGCAAGCCCATCACGGTACAGGACGCACTCGATCACAACTTTGCATCACCCGCACCGCGACCCAAACAGGTCACCTTCGCAAGTTTTATGGGTACCGACGAATCGAACGAAGGCCCACAGGCCAAGCGGCGCGCAATCCTCGACGGCCTAACGTCCGACGAGCTCCAAGTCCATATCGACCAGCTCTATACGTCCGAGGTCACATCGGCGCTACGCGATATTGTGCACGCATACGAAATCGCAATGGGTGTCGCCGTTTCCCGCGTTTCCGTACGCAGCATGAAAACGCGCTGGGGCTCGTGCACGCCCAAAACCGGCGCCATTCGCATCGCACGAGAACTTGCCGCCTACCCCGTCGAATGCCTCGACATGGTTGTCGCCCACGAGCTCGTCCACTTGCTCGAGCCAAGCCACAATCAGCGGTTCCACGCCCTGCTCGACACGTACTGCCCCAACAATAGAGCTCTGTCGCAGCGACTCAAAAAACCGCCCGCCAACGAGCTTTAGCGTCAGCTAGCGCACGCGCTCGATCTCGACGCCACAGCTTGCCAGGGGAAGACCGACGGGCGCCCAAGGCTTATCGAGCTTAACACGCACGCCAAGCAGCAAGGGATAACGACGTAGCAGCATCTGGGCCACACCCTCGGCTGCAGCCTCGATGAGCTTAAACGTATGCTCGCGCAGATAGCCATCGACATCGTGGCACACCGAGCCGTAATCAATAGAGGCATCCAGGTTATCGTGCTCCCCCGCCGCGCGCAGGTCGGCATAGAGCACCAAGGACACGACAAACTTCTGCCCCAGGGCGTTTTCCTCGGGATACACGCCGTGGTTGGCAAAGACCTCGAGATCATCGATAGTAATGCGGTCGGCATGGCGCAGGTCGTCATAGCTCACATGGGGCACCGCCGTTGCGGCGGAAATCTCGCCCCTGCCACGACGGGCAAGCTCGGCACCCTCGGTCTTGGTTGCATTCTCGGGCAGCTTTTTGTTAGTCATCGCGATCGTCTCCTTCGTTCAGAACCCCGACCGCGCATACCGACTACACGCGAATCGACAGGTTCTTTTTATCATCGCTCCAGTTGCAGGCATTGCGCGCAGGGCATGCAAAGCAGGCGCGCGACGCTTTGTCGGCTGCATAGAGCAGACGCTCAAGCGGCTGGCTGTTCACGCGCAGCTTTCGATGGCCCAGAATGGCCGTCTTAATGGCTGCGGCATCTGCCGGCTCAAACGCCACGTCTTCGGGCATGCCGCCGAGAATCGCATCGGCGACGCGTTCGCTTGCAACATCATGGGATATACCCGATTCATACTGTTCATCTTTGCCGATATCGTGAAGAAGTGCCGTGGCATAGATGACCTCGCGGTCAAATTTGAGCTCTTCCTCGAGATTCTTGATCCACATAATACGGGCGACATCCAGCAGATGGTCGATACCGTGGCGGCAAAAGATGCGCCCCGATTCCAACTGCGCAATGTTTCCCAGATGCCGCCGGAACAGTCCGTTGGCACAGATGTAATCAATGCAAGGCATGGCACCAAAGGGAGTCAGGCCCGAAGCCATAAAGCCGCGACGCGACGTTCCTTCATCGGTCTTCGATGCAAAGTCGTTGACGACTCTCATGGTTAGCGGCCCAGCATCCTAAAGAATCGCTCCTCGAGCGACGGATCGGTCTCAAAGACACCGCGACGAGCAAGCGTTACGGTCTTGGTACCGGGCTTTTGCACGCCGCGCATGGTCATGCACATATGCTCGGCTTCCATCAGCACGATTGCCCCTTGGGGGGCAAGATATTCCATGAGGGCATCGGCAACCTGTGTACACAGCTGCTCCTGCAGCTGCAGACGACGGGCATAGACCTCAACCGTGCGAGCAAGCTTAGACAGACCCGCCACGCGGCCGTTAGGGATATAGCCGATCGCAGCCTTGCCATAAAACGGCAGCAGATGGTGCTCGCACAGCGAGTAAAACGTGATGTCGCGCTCGATAACTAAATCGTTCGAAGCGACGGCAAAAGTTTTGGACAGGTGCTCCTCAGCGCTCTGGTCCATGCCGCCGGCAATCTCGCCATACATGCGGGCGACGCGTGCCGGCGTCTCCAGCAGGCCCTCACGAGTTGGGTCCTCGCCTATGCCCTCAAGCAACAGCTTTATGGCGGTCTCAACTTTTTCCTGATCGACCATCTAGGCCTCACTCTTCCGATTTTGCGTTCGCGCTATGGTACCACGCCCTCCGGCATCGGCCACAAGCTACATAGTATGGGTCGAATAGACCGGATCGTCTCGCCAAAGCTCCACAGCGTCGCAAAGCGAAACGCCCTCGCGCGCGGCACGAGTGCGCGTGGCGTTCATGTCGATCACCCGCTGATTACTCGAACCCCTAAAACGCAAGGAGATATCGTACAGGTCTTGAACGAACGGGCCGTCCACCAACATATCGAGGCAGGCAAGGATACGGTCCGTCACCTCGGTATGATGACGGCCGCCCGGCATAAGTTCCTCGAGCACGTCGCCGGTAAAGCACCAAATGGTCTTCCCCGACTCCACAGGATAGGCCGCACGCACGCGTTCGATAAAGTCAACGAGACCCGCCTGATTCTCGGGTTCCATGGGCTCGCCACCCAGAATCGTCAGGCCATCAATAAAGGGATGGTCAAGACTGTCGATAATCTTGTCCTCGACGGCACGGTCGAACGGTTCACCCGCGGCAAAGTCCCACGCGACGGAGTTAAAGCAATTCTTGCACCCACGACGGCACCCACTCACAAACAGAGAAGTACGAACACCTTCCCCATCAGCAATGTCGAAATACTTAATGTTCGCGTAGTTCATAGGTAACTCTCCCGGGAGGCCGGGACATATCATCCCGTCCTCAAACATTCTCGACCTGCGGCCTGCGAAACTGCGGGCGGGACGATATGTCCCGGCCTCATGCAAAGGGTAACTCAATGAACGAAGCGAACATCGAGTATAGGGTTCGAGGTCCAATAAAAACTTTGTTGCAGCCCAACCGTCATCGCAAGCAAAACGTTGTTGCAAGTCAACTCATTTCCGCTAAGAACTTCGAGAAGTGAGCAGACCGCATGCTGCATCTCAACTACGTCAACTTGGCTGAACCGAGAGGGCCGCTTGGGCTTTTGCTCGATATGAGTTCCGCACGCAAAGAAGGCCACTTAATGTGGCCTTCGTCTTGCGCAGGACTGTCCGAAATAGCGAGCAAATGCCCAAGCGGCCCTCTCGGTTCAGCCCCGGAGCGGTATTAGAGATGCAGCACGCGGTCGCGGATCTCCTCGGTTCGACCCTGGTTCCAGAATTGAGTACCGATGTAGCCGCACGTACGACGGGCGACATTCATCTTCTCCTGATCGCGGTTGCCGCAGTTGGGGCACTCCCACACCAGCTTGCCGTCATCCTCGACAATCTTGATCTCGCCGTCATAGCCGCACACCTGGCAGTAATCGCTCTTGGTGTTGAGCTCGGCATACATGATGTTGTCGTAGATGTACTGCATCACGCGAATGACAGCCTTAAGGTTGTCCTGCATGTTGGGAACCTCGACGTAGGAGATGGCACCGCCCGGCGAAAGCTGCTGGAACATGCCCTCAAACTTGAGCTTATCGAAAGCATCAATCTCCTCGGACACATGGACGTGGTAGCTGTTGGTAATGTAGCCCTTGTCCGTCACACCCGGAATAATGCCAAAACGGCGCTGCAGGCACTTGGCGAACTTGTAGGTCGTCGACTCAAGCGGGGTGCCGTACAGTGAGAAGTCGATATCGCTTTCGGCCTTCCACTCGGCGCATTTGTCGTTCATGTGCTGCATGACGGCCATGGCAAACGGCGTGCCTTCCTTCTCGGTGTGGCTGTGGCCCGTCATGTACTTGACGCACTCATACAGACCGGCATACCCCAGGCTGATGGTGGAATAGCCGCCCACGAGCAGTTTGTCGATCGTCTCGCCCTTCTTAAGGCGCGCCAGGGCGCCGTACTGCCACAGAATCGGTGCGGCATCCGAAAGCGTGCCTATCAGGCGCTCATGACGGCACAGCAGGGCACGATGGCACAGCTCAAGGCGCTCGTCGAAGATCTTCCAGAACTTGTCCATGTCCTGATGCGAGCTCAGTGCGACATCGGGCAGGTTGATGGTCACAACACCCTGGTTAAAGCGGCCATAGTACTTAGGTTTGGTCGGGTCATAGTTCAGCGCGTTGGCAACATTGTTAAAGCCGTTGCCCGAACGGTCGGGCGTCAGGAAGCTGCGGCAACCCATGCAGGTGTAGCAATCGCCATTGCCGGCGGTCTCACCCTTAGACAGCTTGAGCTCACGCATCTTCTTCTCAGAGATGTAGTCGGGCACCATGCGCTTGGCGGTGCACTTGGCAGCCAGCTGGGTCAGGTAGAAGTACGGGGAATTCTCGTGAACGTTATCGTCCTCGAGCACGTAGATAAGCTTGGGGAATGCCGGGGTAATCCACACGCCAGCCTCGTTCTTAACGCCCTCGTAGCGCTGGCGAAGCGTCTCCTCCACGATCATGGCAAGGTCGTGCTTCTCCTGAGGCGTACGGGCCTCGTTGAGATACATAAAGACCGTCACGAACGGCGCCTGGCCATTCGTGGTCATAAGGGTCACGACCTGATACTGAATCGTCTGGACGCCGCGACGGATCTCGTCACGCAGACGGTCCTCAACGACCTCACGGACCTTCTCGGCAGACGCAGAGACGCCAAGCTCCTCGAGCTCGCGGGCAACCTCGCCGCGAATCTTCTGACGGCTCACCTCGACAAACGGAGCCAGGTGGGTCAGCGAAATCGACTGGCCGCCATACTGGGAAGAGGCGACCTGGGCGATAATCTGCGTCGCGATATTGCAAGCAGTCGAGAAGCTGTGCGGCTTCTCGATCAGCGTGCCCGAGATAACGGTGCCGTTCTGGAGCATATCCTCCAGGTTCACCAGGTCACAGTTATGCATGTGCTGGGCAAAGTAGTCCGAATCGTGGAAGTGAATCAGGCCCTCGTTGTGGGCATCCACGATCTCCTGGGGCAGCAGCACGCGCTGCGTCAGGTCCTTGGAAATCTCGCCGGCCATGTAGTCGCGCTGGACGGAGTTGACGGTCGGGTTCTTGTTGGAGTTCTCCTGCTTGACCTCTTCGTTATTGCACTCAATCAGCGACAGGATCTTGTCATCGGTCGTGTTCTTTTGGCGCTTCAGGCTCTGAACATAGCGGTAGATGATGTAGTGGCGAGCGACCTCGTAGCAGTCGAGACGCATAATCTCGTCCTCGACCAGATCCTGGATCTCCTCGACCGATACGGTGTGGCCGGCCTTCTCACATGCCTCGGCGACGTTTTGTGCCGCATAGATCACCTGGCGGTCGGTAAGGCGAGAGCCTTCCTCGACCTCCAAGTTTGCGGCGCGGATCGCATTGACGATCTTATCGATGTCAAAGGTAACCTCGGTGCCGCTGCGCTTGATGATCTTCATCCTCTTGCCTCTTTCGCATCGTAGCCTCATTGCGCTTCAGGGCCAAACGATGCCCGGCAGGGCTTGCCCCTGTCTTGCGGCGCCGTCGCGCAATCTGTGTTCTCGATAACCATAGGCCCTCATGCGGACAATCCTCGCAGCCATTCAAGGGGCCCAAAGATCTATCCAAATGGGGCGAATAAGGTTCTCGTTCTCTGTCCGCCATCTATCATACGACAAAGAGGCATCTATATCCTGTATTCTTTTTTTAGGTCAAACACAACATATAGTGTTTCAGCAGGTCAAAGCAATTGGTCAATTTGCAGACGCATTATAAATGAAAGCCTCTTGGCAGACTGCTAAAACGTTATCAACCCAACTACCTGCACAGCAGTTTTGAAACCCCCTCAACCGTGCCGCCGCCAAATAGCACCAAAACCAAGCCGCTCACGCCAAAAGAATCCAAAAGATTATGCTTGACCAACATGTTGCGGTCATGATGGGCCAGGACACATGCAATCTGCCGGCACCCCTACGGGATGCGAAGACCATCGCGTAGGGACCTTGGATCAATATTTGATGACTTATTTGGCGGCGCGCTTGGTGGCAAAAAACAAAACAGCCCAGAGGACATAGCCTCTGAGCTGCGAACATTTGGTGGGCGTTAGAAGATTTGAACTTCTGACCTCTTCCGTGTCAGGGAAGCGCTCTCCCCCTGAGCTAAACGCCCAAATGGAGCGGACAACGGGGCTCGAACCCGCGACCCCAACCTTGGCAAGGTTGTGCTCTACCAACTGAGCCATGTCCGCTTACGAGGATTAATCTTACGTGATGCCCGCATCCTATGCAAGAACTTTTTTTGAAAAGTTTTGCGACGCCCTCGCGAACCTCGCGAAGACATCAGCCACCACGGAAGGCGCAGGCAAACGCAAACTCGCCGCAAGAGGCCCTTACATCTCACCGAGCATGATCCAGGCAGAGCTGTCCTGCGCGAGTCTGCCGTCTGCAAGCGCTGATGAGGTGAGCAGGACCCTGCCCGCCGGCAGCTCCACGGGTGCTGCACCGAAGTTCGTCACGCACGCCCAGCCGTTATCGCGGCGATAGGCGATGACGCCGCCCTCAGCGCCCTCGGCACCATCCGCAAGACCGGTGCGCCCGTCAAGATCGAGCCACGCAAGATCGTTGGCGCACCCGCGCAGCTTGCGCCGCAGCCAGAGGGCGTCACGATAGAGCGCAAGCATCGATGTCGGGTCCGTTTCTTCCCTATCGGCAGCATAATCGGAAAACCATGCAGGCTGCGGCAGATGGGGCGCCGCATCAGCGTCCGCCGGCGAAAACCCAAACGATCCGCCCTGCGCGGGATCGTCCGCCGCTACCCACGGCAGGGGCACACGACAGCCGTCGCGCCCCTTCTCGCGCTTCGGTCCGCGCGTATTGGTTGCACTGGGATCTTCGAGTGCAGTCCACGGGATATCAGCCACCTCAAAAAGACCGAGCTCCTCACCCTGATACACGTATGCCGAGCCCGGAAGCGCCAGTTCAAGCAAAAGGGCCGCCCGCGCGCGGCGCTCGCCGAGTTCACGGTCCTCGTCATAAGACGACCCGTCGCGTAAGAGCCAGTCGAGCGCAATCTGGTGGTAGCGCGTCGCCTTGATTTGCGGCAGGGCATAGCGCGTCGCCACGCGCGGCACGTCGTGGTTGGAGAGTACCCAGGTCGAGGCGGAATCGGATTCGATAGCTGCCTTCAAGCCCTCCTCGATTGCAGCGTGCATGTCATCATAGGTCCAAGTGGCCTTGGCAAACTCAAAGTTGAATGTCTGGCCAAGCTCGCTGGGACGCGCATAGAGATACTGGCGCTCAGGCAGCACCCACGCCTCGGCAACGGCGCTGCGCGGCGGATTATAGCGGTCGAACACGCGGCGCCACTCGCGATAGATCTCGTGGACCTCGTTGCGGTCCCACAGCGGATGGGTGCCGTCGTCAACCATGTCATCGCCCTCGGCGAGATGCCACCGGTCGAGGTCATCGCGGTCGAGATCCTTGGCGAGACCGTGCGCCACATCGATGCGAAAGCCATCGACGCCTCGATCGCTCCAAAACGCCAGGACGTCGCAAAAGAACGCGTGAACCTCGGGGCATGACCAGTCAAAGTCCGGCTGCTCGGGCGTAAACATGTGCAGATACCATTGACCGTCCGCAACACGCGTCCAGGCGGGGCCGCCAAAGTTGGCATTCCAATTGGTGGGAGGCAGCTCGCCATGCTCGCCGCGACCATCGCGGAAGATATAACGGGCGCGCTCGGGCGATCCGGGGCCGGCGGCAAGAGCGGCTTTGAACCAGGGGTGCTGGTTGGATGAATGGCTGGGCACGATATCGACGATGACCTTGATGCCGCGCGCGTGAGCCGCAGCGATCATGTCATCGAAGTCGTCAAGCGAGCCGAGACGTGGGTCGACATCGCAGTAGTCCGCCACATCATAGCCGCCATCGACAAGAGGCGAAGGGTAAAACGGGCTCAGCCAGATGGCCTCGATGCCCAGCCGCTCAAGATAGTCCATCTGCTGGGTAATGCCCGCGATATCGCCCAGACCCGAACCGGTCGAATCCTTAAACGAACGCGGGTAGATCTGATAGATCGCGGCATCGGACATCCATGAGCGCGAAGAGGACTTTTCTGCAGCCATGGGGTGAGCCTCCCTTGCAACGAGGTTTTGCGAGATGCCCACGATGATACGCCCAAAGCTGTCATTCGAGGCAAACAACGCCACAGCCACACCCCAAAACGCTCGCTCCCTCTCGGGCTCGAGCCTCCTGGGACGAATCGATCGATTAGTGAAAAGAACGGAAGACTCACTCCCCCGGCCACAACAGCGAGCGGGCTCCGGGTGCCCCAGGTTGCCGCGAAAGAGGAGGGAAGCGTACTTTATGTACGCGACCGACGATTGAGGGGGCAAGATGGGGTGCCCGGGGCTCGCGCAGCGTCAACAAAAAACGCGGTTCGTTAGAACCGCGTAAGATAGTTGGAGCGGACAACGGGGCTCGAACCCGCGACCCCAACCTTGGCAAGGTTGTGCTCTACCAACTGAGCCATGTCCGCATATGTAAAACAAAACGGGCGCCGGAGCGCCCGGATGTTGCCTGGAGGCGAAGCCCGGATTCGAACCGGGGGTAAAGGCTTTGCAGGCCTCTGCCTTACCACTTGGCCACTTCGCCGAAAAAGGACCGCCTAAACGGTCCGGAAATGCAATGGAGCGGACAACGGGGCTCGAACCCGCGACCCCAACCTTGGCAAGGTTGTGCTCTACCAACTGAGCCATGTCCGCTTGCGGGTTATTAATTTACGCGAGTTATCCAAAAGACGCAAGTACTTTTTTCAAAAAAGTTGCCGGCCGCGTGTTCTTGGTGGCTAAACGCGCTAAAGCGATTGGCTAGGCACGCGATTCCAGTGCTCCGCTAAATAGCTTCACCATCTGCACGCGCGTGCCGGTGCCGTCTGTGCGACGAGCAACCTCCACGTTATCGACAAGCATACGCATAAGCTTGATACCACGGCCGCGTTCCTCAGATGCGACCGGTTCGCTCGCTCCATCGATAGAATAGCCGGCACCCCGATCAAGCACCTCAACCACGACGCGATCGCCATAGGCCTGAACCGTCAGGACGCACCCGATACCGCCCGCATGGTCATAGGCATTACCCAGCGCCTCCCCCGACGCCAACGCGACATCGTAGCGCTCGTCGCGGCGCAACGGAAGCGATTCAAGGAGTTCGGCGATGCGATGTCGATAGTATGGAAGATTCTCGATACCCTGTCGGACCTCGACGCTCTTGCTCCATCGTGGCAACTCTCCCACCGGAATAGCGGGAATCGACTCACGCGCCGGACCCGCAACATGAAGGATGTCGACAAGTCGGGCAATCTCCAAAAAGCGAATGACCTCATCGGAGGCGTTAACGAGCGAAAGCAGGCCCTCTCGCCTCATGAGCTCTCTGGCACGTGTAAGCAAAAACGCCAAACCCGTCGAGTCGATAAAGCCCACGGCCTGGCAATTGATGACAACGCGACGCACGCCCCGGTCGATCAGATTATCCAACCGTCGGCGCAGCACGGACACCGAGGCGATGTCGACATCACCCGGTGGCGTCAAAACCGCTATGTCATTCCACTCATTCATACGACCATGGTTCCCCAAAAGAGCTCGCTCGATGCATACATATCTGCAGCTGCGCAGATTTTGCCCGTCAAGTATCGCGGTCTACGATCGACCCCGTAAAAACTCAAGGGAAACCAGCGCAATGTCATCGTCCAGCGCCGACTCGGTAAAGCGGTCAAGCTCTCCCAAGACCTTACCGCAGATTCCCGATACACCCTCACCCGAGACAGAGAGCAAAAGGTCACGAAGGCGCTGCTCGCCAAAGAAAGCACCCGAGCGATCACGTGCTTCGATTGCTCCGTCGGTATACATGAATAGCATGTCACCAGGAGCGAACGTAAACACGCCTGTCTCGTACACCATGCTCTCAAAGGCACCGATCACGCCCGATTGGCACCCAAGGAGCTCCACTTCTCCCCCTCGGGTTTCTCCGCCGCCAAGCGGCGTCGACGACGGTCTAATGACCATAGTGGGAGGATGTCCCGCAGAGCAGTAGGTAGCGCGACCCGCTTTAAGATCAATCTTGGCGATAAACGCCGTCACGAACGTCTCGACCCTCGAAAAGCCCATGAGCATGCTATTGAGCGAGCGGGCCATACGGGCGGGCCCAGCACCCTCCCAGGCATAGGCCGTCAGCGCCGTCTTGACGAGCGCTGACATCGACGCCGCCTCGATTCCTTTGCCGGATACATCGCCCAAAATCATAACGGCGCAATCGTCGGGAAGACGGACAAGAGTATAGAAGTCGCCGCCAACCAACGCCGAATTCGTTGCCGAAAGGTATACCGAATCGGTCGCGATACCCGGAACGTCACCAAGCGAATTTCTCATGCCAATCTGGAGGGTCTGAGCGATATGGCGCTCCTCGCGCTTTTGAGATTCGCCCTCGTAGATCAGTTCAAAGTCATGCGCCAAGTGCACCAAGTAGTCATATTCAAGGTCATCAATCGGCTCTTGACTACCGTCACGAAGCAGAAGCGCGCGCGTCGTCGGGCCTTTCGCAACAGAAGCAGGAACGATCGCGTCGTTGCTGTGTTTGCCATCACCCTCAGAGCGCGGGCGCCCCGCCTCGATGCCGGTGTCGACGTAGAGACCCTGGCAAGGCAGACCATGCGCCCTAAGCCAGCCTCCCATAGGCATCGATTCGTCAACGCGAGTTATACGGACGTGTTTAAGATCCTCGGCACTCGTGCCGCCCAAAACAGACGCCTCAAAGCCATCAGAGCCAACCCCCAAACGTGCCGCTGGCGCCGTCGTGGAAAAGAAAAGTTTCTCGGGATCGTCCGGCAAAGCAACGCGACTGCCGCCTTCAAAATCTATGACATAGGAGCCCAGACTGGCGTCATACTCAACAGGGCAAAAATGACAGTTGAGCATATTGCAAATCTCGGACGATATAGCCTGGGTAGCCGCGGCGGAATCGTCTAGAAAGGTAAACAACTCATCACGTAAGACATTGAGCGAGCGGCCAAGCTCGGCCGTGCGACGAGAGCGAAGGCTCGATGCCATGCCGACCAGCTGGATAGACAGGTAATCGCAAATGACCTCGAGTACATTAACGTCATAGGCGAGCGGTGCCTGAGGGCGCTTCCAACCAACTTCCAGCACGCCAAGGATCTGCGTACCGTAAAAAACGGGAAGACAGATCTCGCTGCGGTACGGAGGCATATCCTGCACGCGCAACAGGTGCTTAGAACGATTGTCCAGGTCCATGAACATACCGGAGGCAGCCCTATCACCCTCAAGGTCCTGTTGAATCGACAAGCGACAGGCACGCGACTCGCGAAGAACATACGTCGGAATGCCAGCGCCATACGGCAAAAACTCGGGCAGGTAGCTGTCGTGCAGCTCCTTGGAGACACCGCGAAGCTTAAAACCGCCGCTCTCAGAAAAATAGATAGCGGCACCCGAAGCATCGAGCGTTCCTACAAGCTGGTTCAAAACGATATCTAACAAACTGGGCAGCTCATCGGAGCCCACCGTGCTCATAATGACCGACAATGTACCCGAGAGACGCTTATTCGCCACTCTAAGCTCCGAAAGCGCACGCTTGAGCTGACGGTCGTGCGAATACTGTTCTTCGATGCTATGGAGTGCCACCAGAACGCGCGGCGCACGGCGGCCAAAGATTCGAGGCGGCGTAACCGAGCCGGCACAAACCAGGACGGGAATAAACGATCCGTCACTTAACTTGAGCATCAACTCGCTCTTTGTTCCATTGGTCTCAAAAGGAAGCCGATGCTCTGTCGCGCGTTCAAAAGCCGACGAGTACAAGAGGTCTTTAACGTCCCCGTTGATCACATCGGAACGCTCCTCGCACATCAAGTCGAGCAAGCGATTATTTACATGCAAAATGGTTCCGTCGAGCTCGCAGATAATGACAGCATCGCTCGTGATCTCGACCAATTGGGCAACGTCCGCCCACTCATTGCGCTCAAGCGTTTCCATCGTGAACCTCACCGTCTATCGGTAACAAAAAAGCCTCCGAAGAGGCTTCTCGAATGCGATGGTGTCGGAGGCGGGACTTGAACCCGCATGACCAAAAAGCGGTCACTAGCACCTCAAGCTAGCGCGTCTGCCAATTCCGCCACTCCGACATGCTATGTTGTTGATTCGCGGTTCGCTTTGTTGAACCCGCGCGTTCAACAAAGAAGATAATAACCTATGTTTCGAGAACTGCGCAAGCACTTTTTTGAAAAAAGTTTACGAATTTGTAAATGCGCAGGTAGACTGACCTGTTCGGGCAGGAATGAGGTTGCTTTCCAACGCGTCCTCGGGCATGCGGCATTATTTTGATCCGCGCTTCGCGCTACAAAATAATGCCGCCCCCTGCGGAATGCGTTGGAAAGCAACCTCATTCCTGCCCTAGGGGCACGTACTCCAGGCACCGTTCTCAAACATGTTTTGAGGGCTGATGCAAATTTAGTGGCTCTGCTTTGCCGAGCCCTTATATGGGGAGGCCGGAGCCAAGGCTCCGGCCTCACACAATTCCCTATCAGATTAAGCGAGCGATCAGGGAATCGCACTCCCCTTGCCGAGTTAACGTAGGGCCCGCCCTGGTGTTACTTTTCAGAACACTCCGCAGGACGCAAGAAACCCCCGCCGCACGAAGTGCGCAGCGGGGGTTTCTTGCATGTCCGAGGACGTTCTGAAAAGTAACACCAGGGCGGGCCCGGACGAGAACAAACAACTACAGGTCGATGTGCGATTCCTTGATCGGGAACGGCTCCGCGAAGTGACAGGCGCAGCAGTGACCCGGTGCAACTTCCTTAAACTCGGGGAGCTTCTCGGAGCAGATACCCTGCGCGATCGGGCAACGCGTGTGGAAACGGCAGCCGGTCGGCGGATCCAGCGGCGACGGCGGATCGCCAGCGAGGATGATGCGCTTGCGGGTCTTCTGGATATCAGGATCGGGAACCGGCACGGCAGACAGCAGCGACTGCGTGTACGGATGGTGAGGCTCGCTATAGAGCGTCTTCCAGTCCGAAACCTCGACCATCTTACCCAGATACATAACGGCAACGCGATCGGAGATGTGCTGTACGACGGACAGGTCGTGTGCGATAAACAGATACGCGGTACCGAACTTGTCCTGCAGTTCCTTGAGCAGGTTCAGAACCTGGGCCTGAATGGACACATCCAGAGCGGATACCGGCTCGTCACAGATAATCAGCTTGGGCTTCAGCGCAAAAGCGCGGGCAATACCGACACGCTGACGCTGGCCGCCCGAGAACTCATGCGGATAGCGGTTGATGTGCTCGGGGTTCAGTCCAACGACGTCGAGAAGCTCACGGACGCGCTCAATGCGCTCCTCCTTGGTACCCACACCATGAATGGTCATGGGCTCGGAGACAATCTCACCGATGGTCATACGAGGGTTGAGCGAAGCATAAGGATCCTGGAAGATAAACTGCATCTCACGACGCATGTCCTTGATCTCATGCTTGCTCATCTCGGCAACATCTTTGCCCTGGAAGAACACCTTGCCGGCGGTCGGCTTGGTCAGACGCATGATAGTGCGGCCCGTGGTGGATTTACCGCAACCAGACTCGCCAACCAGACCAAAGGTCTCGCCAGGATAAATCTCAAAAGAGATGTCGTTTACAGCAGAGACGACGCGCTTGGAAAAACGCTTGGCGAACATGCCGGACTCTGCGGGAAACTCCTTGGAGAGGTGCTCGACCTTCAGCAGTGGAGTGCGCTCGTTATTGTCTGCCATTTACGCCTCGCCTCCCTTCTTGGAATCCTTGCGCGTACGGGACGTCTCAGGAGCGTTCTTGAGGAACTCGGGGTCACCGGAATAGTGGCACGCAGAATAGTGACCGGACTCGGTGACAACGCGCTCAGGGCGCTGCTTGCGGCACTTGTCCGTCGCGTAGGGGCAACGAGGAGAGAAGACGCAGCCCTCAGGCAGGTTCATGAGCGAAGGCGGGTTGCCGTGAATCGGCGTCAGCGGCTTCTTCTCTTCGATTGCCTGCTCCGGGATGGAGCGGATAAGACCCCAGGTGTAGGGGTGGCGGCTCTCGTAGAAGATTTCCTCAGCAGTACCGAACTCAACGGGGCGGCCGGCGTACATAACCATGATCTTATCGGCCATATCGGCGACAACACCCAGGTCATGGGTAATCATGATGATGGCGTTGCCGTTCTTCTCCTGCATCTCCTGCATGAGCTCGATAATCTGAGCCTGGATGGTAACGTCCAGGGCAGTCGTGGGCTCGTCGGCAATCAGAATATCGGGATCGCAGGCAAGGGCCATGGCAATCATGACTCGCTGACGCATACCGCCAGAGAACTGGTGCGGATACTCATTGACGCGCTTCTCGGGCTCGGGGATACCCACGAGGTCCAAAAGCTCGGTGGCACGCTTGAGCGCCTCCTGCTTGGAGTAGCCACGGTGCAGACGAAGACCCTCGCCCACCTGCCTGCCGATCTTATAGACCGGGTTCAAGGAGGTCATAGGATCCTGGAAGATCATCGCGATATCGTTGCCGCGAATGTGCTGCATCTCTTCCTCGGTCATTTCGAGGATGGAGCGGCCGCGATAGCGAACGTCACCGCCCTCGATCTTTCCCGGAGGCATCGAGATGAGGCCCATGATGGTCATGGCGGTCACGGACTTACCGGAGCCGGACTCACCGACGACGCCCAGGGTTTCGCCGCGATCGAGCGTGTAGGAGACACCGTCGACAGCGCGAACAACGCCATCCTCGGTGTGGAAATACATCTTAAGGTCATCGACCTCGAGCAGATGCTGGCCCTCAGGAACCGGCTGATCCTTCAGGTCCACATAGTTCTTGTTCTTCTTCATCCTTATGCGTCCTTCATCTTGACGTCGAGGGCGTCGCGCAGACCGTCACCCAGCAGGGTGAAGGCGAGCACCGTCGAGAGAATTGCCAGACCGGGCATGATCATCATCCAGGGAGCGGTCAGAAGATACTGCTGACCGTCCTGAATCATGGAGCCCCACGAAGGCGTAGGCGGAATAACGCCCATGCCGAGGAAGGACAGAGCGGACTCGGTCAGAATGGCGCCACCAATGTTCATGGTCGCGTAGACCACGATGGAGGCGACGGAGTTCGGGAAGATGTGACGCACGACGATACGAGCATCAGATGCACCCATCGCGCGCGCTGCATCAACATAGTCGTTTTCCTTGACCGTCAAGATTGCAGAGCGGAAGACGCGCGCAATCGAAGGCCAGCCAAGAATGCCGATGGCGATAAAGACGTTCTGAAGACCACGGCCGATAACGGCGATCATGGCGACAACGAACAGCACGTACGGGAACGCCAGGAAGATGTCCGCACAGCGCATGATGATCGTATCCCAAATGCCGCCGTAGAAACCGGCCAGGGCGCCCATGACCAGGCCGATCAATGTGGAGATGGCGGTGGCCATGATACCGACAGAAAGCGAAACGCGTGCACCGTAGATAACGCGGACGAGAATGTCGCGACCGAGGGCATCGGTGCCAAACGGGTGCTCGGCACACGGAGCCAGTAGCGATGTCTCGGCCATGGTGGTCGAATCGGAAGCCGTCGGCGAACCGAGCCAGGGCTTAGCCCACAGATCTGCGGTCAGGGCAACCACAACGACGATGATGATCCAGCAGACACCGATAACGGCGAGCTTGTTCTTACGAAGACGCTTAAAAGCGTCGCCCCACAGCGTGCGGGACTTGGCGGGAGCAGATGCGACCTTGGTGGCGGTAGCCTGCTCCTGAGACTGAGAATCAGTTTCCTGCATGAGACGTACCTCCCTTAGGCCTTATCCGACGGACCGCCAAGGCGGATGCGCGGGTCGAGGAATGCATAGCTAATGTCGACGAGCAGGTTGATCACCATGACGACGACAACGATGAGCGTAACGCCGCCCATAACGATGGGCCAGTCACGCATGCTAATGGCGCGATAGACCTCATAGCCGATACCGGGCCAGTTGAAGACCGTCTCGGTCAGGATGGCGCCCGAAAGCATGCCGCCAAAGTCGACACCAATATAGGTAACGACGGGGATGAGTGCATTCTTAAGCGCATGCTTGACGATGATCGCACGATTGGAGAGACCCTTGGCCTTTGCCGTACGGATGTAATCCTGGTTCATGACGTCAAGCAGCTGCGAGCGCATAATGCGCGCAGCATAAGCGGTCGAAACCGAAGCCAGCGTAATGGTCGGAAGCACATAGTGCATCCAATCCTGATACTGAGAGCTGGAACCGCCGGCACCCGAGATCGGCATGGAGATTGCACCGCCCGTGGCGTCCTTGAGGATGACGCCAAAGAACAGCTGCAGCAACATACCGAGCCAGAAGGCCGGGACCGCAACGAGGATCGACGTGGTGAGCGTTACCAAAATATCCCAGAAGGAATAACGCTTTACCGCCGAAATGATACCCGCACCGATACCCATAATTGCCTCGAGCACGATGGCGCACGCGGCAAGTTTGACCGTATACGGATACTTCTGGGCAAAGATTTCCGTAACCGGCAGCTTGCGCTGATACGAATTGCCCAGATCGCCATGAAGCAGGCCGTTCATGTAATACAAGTAACGGTCCACGAGCGACGTTTGAACGGGGTCGCCGTTCTCGTCAAGGATCGCGTTGCCGTCATCGTCCGTCTGGACCAGGTGATAGCGAACGCGAAGCTGAAGCTCCACCTCGGGGGACAGAGCCTTGTCTCCACCGATCAGCTTGATCGGATCTCCCGGCACGATATTCTGGAGGGCGAACAGAATCAGCGTAACGCCCAAAAACACCGGGATGAACTGAAGCACACGTTTAACGATGTACTTACCCATACCACTCCCCTATCTAGGGATTAACCTAAATGGGATGCCGATCGCCAGACCGGCATCCCAAAATTACCATCAGCCAGTTTACCCCAGGTTAGGGAGAACTGTATGTTTCCCATGAGGTCTACGTAAATACTTGACCCTCACGGAAGCTGCAAACTCTTAGGCGAGCTCAGCGGTACCCAGATCGGCGTGCTTCTGCGGATCGACATAGAGGTGCTTAATGCGATCGGAGCCGGCGATGGTGTGCGTGTAGAACATAATCGGGATGACCGGGCAGTCGGCAGCGACCATTGCGTCGGCCTCCTGCATCTTAGCGACGCGCTCCTCGTCGTCAACAATAGTACGAGCCTCGTCGACCTTGGCGTCGAACTCGGGGTTGTTGTAACCGGAGCGGTTGTCGCCACCGAGGGAGTCGGAGTGGAACAGCGGATACAGGAAGTTGTCCATGATCGGGTAGTCGGCAATCCAACCCAGACGACCGAACTGATAGTTAAAGTTCTGATACTGCTCGAGCAGGGCAGACCACTCAGGGGTATCGGAGACAGCGGTAACGCCAACCTTGGCGAGGTCACCGATGATGGACTCCATGATCTCCTTGTGACCGCCGTCCTGGTTGTAGGACAGGGTCACGCTAATGCCACGATCCCCGTTAGCGCCAGCGGGAGCAACCTTGTCGAGGTACTCGTTAGCCTTGTCGACATCGTAGGCGCAGAACTCCCATGCGCCCTCCTTGTAGCCATCGATGCCCGGAGGAACAATGCCGTCGGCAGGAGTACGGGTACCCTTGTAGATGGTCTTGCAGATGGCCTCACGGTTGATGGCCAGGGAGATACCCCTGCGCAGGTCGGCGTTGCTGAACGGCTCGGCCGTGGTGTTGCAGGTCAGATAGTACGTGGAAGGCTCGGCGCCGAGCAGCATGCGCTCGCCGTCACCCATGGTGTAGCCGTCCTTGGACACGCCGCGATCCTTCTTGGCGGCGTCGATCTGAGCGACGGGAACGTCGCAGACATCGAGGTTACCGGCCTGGAACTCCTTGTAGGCGGTCTCCATGTCCTTGATGACCTGGAAGTGGATGCCATCGATCTTGGCCTTGTCGCCATAGTAATCGTCGAACTTCTTGACGTTGATCTCCTGGCCATCCTCCCACTTGCCGTCCATCATGAACGGGCCGTTACCGACCGGGGCGAGGTAGAAGCTCTTGACATCGGACTCGGCGCACTCGGGAACCGGGGCCAGAGCCGGGTGAGAGGCGACGAAGGGGAAGTCGGCGTAAGCGGAAGCCAGCTTGACGACGAGGGTCTCATCGTCGGGGCAGGTAACACCGCTGAGCTCGGTAGCGTTACCGGCAAGCAGATCGTCATAGCCCTCGACCATGGAAAGGTGATAGGAGACCTCGGAAGGGCCGTACTCGGTAGCGACAGCCGACTTGGTGTTGACCAGACGCTCCCAACCGAGCTTGAAGGACTTGGAGGTAACGTCGTCACCGTTGTGGAACTTGGCCTTCTTGATCTTGAAGGTGAACTCGGTGGCGTCGTCGTTGGCCTCGAAGGACTCGCAAGCCAGCGGAACGATCTCGCCCTTCTCGGCGTCATAAGAGGTCAGAGCATCAAAGAGCTGGTACTCGACCTGAGTGCCCTGGTCCTCCTGGACATTGTAGGGGTCGATGCAGACCGGGTTGTTGATGTAGAAGTTCAGCTTCGAACCGGACTCAGAACCGGAAGCGTCGCCGCCCTTCTTGCCGCATGCGGCAAGAAAAGCCATGGAGCTCGCAGCAAGGGTACCGCCGACAAAGGCGCGACGACCCATAACGGGCTGGTGGAACATAGAATCAGCCATGCCATCCTCCTTATGAGATAGGACAAAGAAATGTTCAGTCGGACACATGTCGAGACAATCCGATCCGAACCATCAAAACGCCGCCCGTTGCTATGGCTGGTTATGCACAACGAACCAACGTTTCTCAATACAGTAGCGCATTTTATGCACGATTTGGGGCTAATTCCGGTCAACGGTCGAGAATTTCTTTAGTTGGGCGAAGTATGTGGGGATATTTTGGCTCTGTTACAAATATGTAAACAAAAAGGGTCCCGCACTTGCGGAACCCTTTTCAAGTATTTATGTGGCTCGTGCTTAGTAGCCGACGATACCCTGCGGGAAGAAGAACATGCACAGGACGACACACACGGCAAAAACGACGGCCATAATTACCGTCAGGCGATCGAGGTTCTGCTCCATGACGCCCGTGGCAGAGCTGGAGTTATACAGCGAGCTAGCGATCATATCCGAAACGCCGGTGCCCTTACCAGAGTGCATCAGGACGAGAATCGTCAGCGCCACGGCAGAGACAGCCCAAACGACAAACAGAAGAATCTGAAACGGACCCATAGATAAGCTCCTTAATAGAACAATTCAAACTCCAGTACTGTACCACAACCCCCAGCACTCCCCCATCAGCCATTTGGTGACGAGGTAGAAATAGCGCAAAAAAAGAGGGTTGTCCGGTTGTGGACAACCCCCTTACTAGAAAACGGTATTTGTTTTCTATTAGGCCTCGGTGGCGAGTACGCGACCCGTCATCTCGGCGGAAGGCTCAATACCAGCCATGGTGAGCATGGTCGGAGCGATATCGGAAAGACGGCCGTCCTCGATACCGGTGAGCTGTGCCTTCTCATCAACGATGATGAACGGCACGCGGTTGGTGGTGTGAGCCGTGAACGGATGCTTGGAACCGTCGGAAGCAACGTCAAACATGTGATCGGCGTTGCCGTGATCGGCGGTAATCAGCGCAAAGCCGCCCTTAGCGAGAATCGCCGGGACAACCTTGGACAGGGCATCGTCAACAGCCTCGACGGCCTTAACGGCAGCGTCGAAGACACCGGTGTGACCAACCATGTCGCAGTTTGCGAAGTTCACGATGTAGAAATCAGCGCGATCCTCGTTGATGGCGGCGACAAGCTTCTCGGTAACCTCGGGAGCGCTCATCTCAGGTTGCAGGTCGTAGGTAGCGACCTTGGGAGAAGCGACGAGCACGCGCTCCTCGCCCTCCTTGGGCTCCTCGATGCCGCCGTTGAGGAAGAACGTCACGTGGGCGTACTTCTCGGTCTCGGCGGTGTGCAGCTGCTTCAGGCCATTGGCGGCGATAACGTCGGCCAGAACGTTCTCGGGGAACGTCTTGGGGAAGGCGACCTCGACGTCAAACGTCGGGTCGTACTCGGTCATCGTCACAAAGTGCGAAAGCTTGATCTGCTCGCGCTCAAAGCCGTCGAACTCCTTGTCCGTGAACACGCGAGTCATCTGACGAGCGCGGTCGGGACGGAAGTTGAAGAAGATGGCCGCGTCGCCCTCGTGGATGCCCTCGTTGTGGGCAGCGAAGGGCTCGACGAACTCGTCGCCGCGCGGATCCTTCTCGTAGTAGGCCTTGATACCGGCAACAGGGTCGGTATCGGCATCGGATGCGTTGACCATGACATCGTAGGCGCGCTGGATGCGCTCCCAACGGTTGTCGCGGTCCATGGCCCAATAACGGCCCGAGACGGTGGCAACGCGAGCGTCGCAACCGGTCTCCTCGGAGATCTTAGCCAGGAAGGCGCAGAACTCACTCATGTAACCGGCACCGGACTGCGGGTCAACGTCGCGACCATCCATGAAGGCGTGGACGCGAACGGTCTTGACACCGTGCTCGGCAGCCATCTTGACCAGAGCCTCGACGTGGCTCATATGAGAATGAACACCGCCAGGGCTCATAAGGCCCATGAGGTGGAGAGTCTTGCCGTCAGCCTTGACGTCGTCCATAGCCTTGACGAAGACCTCGTTCTTGGCGATGGAGCCGTCCTTGATGGCATTGTTGATGCGCGAAAGCTCCTGGAACACGATGCGGCCGGCACCGATGTTGAGGTGACCCACCTCGGAGTTGCCCATCTGGCCATCGGGAAGACCCACGTCCTCGCCCGAAGCGCCGAGCGTGGTGTGGGGGTACTTCTCGTACA
The DNA here is from genome assembly GCA_025757745.1 of Coriobacteriaceae bacterium. Lineage (NCBI taxonomy): Bacteria > Bacillati > Actinomycetota > Coriobacteriia > Coriobacteriales > Coriobacteriaceae > Coriobacteriaceae bacterium. The sequence continues at coordinate 822,312 of CP107217.1, read as the reverse complement.
GGCTATCGAGGAAGGGCGTCTTGGCAGCGGCGACGGCGTTCTCGCCATCGGCCGGAGCCAGGCCGCAACCATCCATGATGATCAGGAGTGCAGGAAGATGACGCTGTGCCATATGTCCTACTCGCCTGCCTTGACGACCATAGAGGCGAAGTCGGCAGCCTTGAGCGAAGCGCCGCCCACGAGGGCGCCGTCGACGTCGGGCTTGGCGACGAGCTCGGCGATGTTGCCGGGCTTGGCAGAGCCACCATAGAGAACGCGGATGCCGTCGGCGAGCTCCTCACCGAACATCTCCTTGAGGGTCTCACGGATAGCGCCGCAGACCTCCTGAGCGTCCTCGGCGGTAGCGGTCTTGCCGGTGCCGATGGCCCAGATGGGCTCGTAGGCGACGACGACCTGCTTGGGGCAAGTGATCTCGAGACCCTCGAGACCAGCCTTGACCTGGTTCACGACGTGCTCGACATAGGTGCCGGCCTCGCGGACCTCAAGGGACTCGCCGCAGCAGAAGACAGGAACAAGACCGGCGGCAACGAGGGCCTTGGCCTTCTTGTTCTGATCCTCGTCGGTCTCGTGGAAGTAATCACGACGCTCGGAGTGACCGATGATGCAGTAGGTGCAGCCAGCGGACTTGAGCATGTCGCAAGAAGACTCACCGGTGAAGGCACCCTTGGCCTCCCAGTACACGTTCTGTGCACCGAGGGCGATGGGGGCAGCCTGAATACGGTCATGAACCGTGGTGATGTCGATGGTCGGAGGGCAGACGAGCACCTCGACGCCAGCCGGAACCTCGGGCAGAGCCTGAGCCAGCTCGTCGGCGAGCTTGGCGGCCTCGGCGACGTCGTTGTTCATCTTCCAGTTACCAGCGATAAGAAGGGTGCGATTAGGCATCGAGAAGCGCCTCCACTCCGGGCAGGGCCTTACCCTCGACGAGCTCCATGGAAGCGCCACCACCGGTAGAGATCCAGCTCATCTTGTCGGCCAGGTTGAACTTGTTGACGGCTGCGACAGAGTCGCCACCACCGATGATCGAGGTGCAATCAGCCTCGGCGACAGCCTCGGCGATAGCCTGGGTGCCGTGAGCGAAGTTATCGAACTCGAAGACGCCCATGGGGCCATTCCAGAACACAGTCTTGGCACCCTTGACAGCCTCGGCGTAGAGCTCCTCGGTCTTGGGGCCGATGTCCATACCCTCACGGTCGTCGGGGATAGCGTCGGAAGCGACAACCTCGGGGACAGCATCCTCGCCAAAGTGATCAGCAACGCGGTTGTCGATGGGGAGCAGGATCTTGACGCCCTTCTCCTCGGCCTTCTTGAGCATCTCACCGGCGCGCTCGACCCAGTCCTCTTCCTTGAGGGACTGACCGACGGACAGGCCCTGAGCCAGGAAGAAGGTGTAGGCCATGCCGCCACCGATGATCAGGGTATCAGCGGAGTCGATGAGGTGATCGAGAACGCCGATCTTGGAGGAAACCTTGGAACCGCCGACGATGGCGACGAAGGGGCGCTCGGGCTCGGCGAAGATGCCGGTCAGCGTGTCGACCTCCTTCTCGAGCAGGAAGCCGGCGACGGCAGGCAGGTAAGCGGCGGGGCCCACGACGGAACCCTGGGCGCGGTGTGCGGTGCCGAAGGCATCGAGAACGAAGACGTCACCATAGGAAGCGAGCTTCTTGGCGATCTCGGGATCGTTCTTCTTCTCACGCTTGTCAAAACGGACGTTCTCGAGAACGAGGACCTTGCCCGGCTCGACGGCGGCGACAGCCTCGGCGGCCTTCTCGCCATACGTGTCGGCAACAAAAGCAACGTCAAGGCCAGAGAGCTCAGCGAGCTTCTTGGCGACAGGCTCGAGGGAAAGCTCGGGCTGGAAGCCAGTGCCCTCAGGACGGCCGAGGTGGCTCATGAGGATGACGCGAGCGTTGTGCTCAACGAGGTAGTTGATGGTGGGCAGGGCAGCCTTGATACGGGTGGTGTCGCCAACGACGCCATCCTTGATAGGCACGTTGAAGTCAACGCGGACGAGAACGCGCTTGCCGTCGACATCGATGTCGCGGACGGTCTTCTTGGTAAAGGCCATGTTTGCTTCTACCTTTCGTACGTGTCTGCCTCCCATTACGGCAGACGATTTCCTATAAAAAGGGCGCGACCCTAGGGTGTAAGCCCTATGAGGCCGCGCCCTTCTTTAGACGCTCAACGAGCTATTCGCTAAAAGCTAAATTAAGCAACGAACTTCTCGAAGTACTTGATGGTGCGGACCATCTGAGAGGTGTAGGAGTTCTCGTTGTCGTACCAAGAGGTGACCTGAACGAGGGTCTGGCCGTTGCCGAGATCAGAGCACATGGTCTGAGTGGCGTCGAAGATGGAGCCGTGGGTCTCGCCGACGATGTCGCGGGAGACGATCTGGTCCTCGTTGTAGGCGAAGGTATCGGGGATGGTCTCGGCGTAGGCCTTCATGGCAGCGTTGACCTCGTCGACGGTGACCTTCTTGTCAACGACGGCGTAGAGGTTGGTCAGCGAGCCGGTCGGCGTCGGGACGCGCTGGGCGGCACCGATGAGCTTGCCGTTGAGCTCGGGGAGAACCAGGCCGATGGCCTTGGCAGCGCCCGTGGTGTTCGGGACGATGTTCTCGGAGCAGGCGCGGGAGCGACGGAAGTTGCCCTTGCGCTGCGGGCCGTCGAGCGGCATCTGGTCGCCGGTGAAGGCGTGGATGGTGGTCATGATGCCGGAGACGATGGGAGCGAAGTCGTTCAGGCCCTTGGCCATCGGGGCGAGGCAGTTGGTGGTGCAGGAAGCAGCGGAGATGATGTTGTCCTCAGCGGTCAGCGTCTCATGGTTGACGTTGTACACGATGGTGGGCAGATCGCTGCCGGCCGGAGCGGAGATGACGACCTTCTTGGCGCCAGCGTTGATGTGGGCCTGAGCCTTAGCCTTGCTGGTGTAGAAGCCGGTGCACTCGAGAACGACGTCGACGTCGAGGTCGCCCCAAGGCAGGTTGTTGGCGTCGGCCTCCTTGTAGATCTTGATCTCCTTGCCGTCAACGGTGATGGAATCCTCGCCAGCGACGACCTCGTGATCGCGAGCATAGTTGCCCTGCGTGGAGTCGTACTTCAGCAGGTAAGCGAGCATATCGGGAGAGGTGAGGTCGTTGATAGCGACGATCTCGGAGCCCTCATGACCGAACATCTGGCGGAAGGCCAGACGACCGATGCGACCGAAGCCGTTAATAGCAACCTTTACTGCCATTGTGTCTCCTTTCGTAAGGCCCCCGCAAGCTACAGCGCCTGCCGTTGAGGCCCACAAACTAACCACTCGCCTAATATACCTTTTTTTTGGCTTGAATTTCACGAGAATGCTCGAAATTGAAAATCAAATTTGCGTTAAAACGCTTTAACGTATAAAACAGCAGTTAAACCACCATAAAAGCTATTGCGTTAAACTACCCGCTTGCTTCAATGAGCTTTTCAAGGCGCAAAACACGGTGATACAAGGCCGACTTCGACAAAGGAGGGTCGGCCATTTCCCCCAAATCTCGCAGTGAGAGATCGGGGTAACGCTCGCGTAAGTCACAAAAAACTGCCAGAGCGTCCGGCAGCGTTTCGCGCAAACCGCGCCGATCAAGCTCATCGATGAGCGCAAGCTGATGTTGGGCGGCACCGGCACTTCTGGTCTGGTTGGCAAGCTCTGCGTTCACGCGACGATTCACGTCGTTCTTCACCAGCTTAACCGCGCGGGCCTCTTCAATCTCGGCAACGCTGCGCTTGGCGCCAATCAGCTGTAACAGACGTTTAATCTCCTCGGCACTCTTGATGTACACGGCATACGAGCCGCGACGCGCATTGACGCGGGCGTGAACTCCAATCTGCTCCAGAAGGTCGCAAAGTCCCTTTGCATACTCCTCGCCCTGAACCGCGATCTCCAAATGAAAATCGCCACGCGGGTCGGCAACAAAGCCTCCGGCAATCAGCGCACCGCGAATATAGGCGAGCCTGCAGCAAGGACGGGCGACGATGTGGCGCGGCACACCCGCGACGAGCCCTCCCCTACGGTCGAGAATGCCCAGCAGCACCAGAGCCTTATCCAAATCGGGCTGATCGGGCAAGGTGATGAGATAGTTTCGTACCTTGTGCAGGACCGACTTACGAACCGTGAATTCGGTCTTGAGCTTAAGGATACGATGCGTCAGCGCAATCATCGTGCGCGCCACAGCACCCGTCTCGGTCGCGACCGTCAAGCGGTACCGTCCCGAGCCCGCCAGCGAAAGCGTGCCGCTCACACGCGTTAGCGCAGCAAGCGTCGACAAATCGCAGTATTCGCATTCTGGTTCGCAGCGCGCAAGCTCGTCACGCACCTCAGCGGTAAACGACATGTAAACCTATGCCTTCGTGTTGGCACGCGACAGGTCACGGTGGGAGATGCTCACATGATACTGAGCACCCTCCAGGTAGCGGGCCGTGGCCTCGGCAATGGCGACGCTACGGTGCTGTCCGCCTGTGCAGCCGATAGCAATGGAAAGCTGCGGCTTGCCCTCTGCGATATAACCCGGCATGACCGTATCGAGCAGCTGAGTCCAGGCCTTCCAGAACTCCTGGGTCTTGGGGTGGTCCAAGACAAAATCGGAGACCTTCTTATCGAGACCGGTCATGGTGCGCATCTCGGGATCGTAGAAAGGATTGGGCAAGAAGCGAACATCGATCATGATATCCGCCTCGATGGGCATGCCATGCTTAAAGCCAAACGAGAACACGTGGACATCCATAAGCTGCTGGTCGGACAGCTCGGAAAAAGCCATGCGCAGCTTGTTGCGCAAGGCAGAAGTGCGCAAGCGGCTCGTGTCGATAATCATATCGGCTCGATCGCGAACGCCCTGCAGCTGCAGACGTTCACGCTGAATAGCGTCGGCCGTGGTCTCCCCCGGCTTTGCAATGGGATGGCGACGACGGTTTTCGCTATACCGGCGAATCAGCACCTCGTCAGACGCCTCGAGAAACACAATGTCGCAGCTCATCTCGCGCTCTTCCAGTGCGGCAACAGCATCGAGCAGTTCATCGAACAAGCCCTGGCTACGCAGGTCGCAGGTAACGGCAAGGTGCCTGCCCACGCCCGTATTGATGCCAACGAGCTCAGCAAGCTGGGCAATCAGGCGTGGGGGCAGGTTGTCGATACAAAAATAGCCCATGTCCTCAAACACATGCATGGCTTGCGTTCGGCCCGAGCCGGACATTCCGGTGATGATAACGATATCGGGGATACGCTCCGAGCGCTCCGCCGCATCCATGGCATCTCCCTTTTGCATGTGTGCCTCCTAAAATAAGCGCGGGACCCGGCCAGCGGATCCCGCGCGATCAATTGCCTTTATTGAGTATACCGCCCCAAGCGGATACAAGGCCCGTCTTACGCCTCAAGCGCAGCCTTGAACCAACTTGTAATACTCGTGGGGTGCGTGATAGCGGTGCCGACGACAACGGCCCACGCGCCGGCGTCGATTGCAGCGCGAGCCTCCTCGGGCGTATGCACGCGACCCTCGCAAATGATGGGAAGGCCGGGAAATTCCTCGGTCGCCTGACGCAGGAGCGGCAGGTCGGGGCCATCGGCCATGGTGCAGTCGATGGCGGCGACACCGTGAGAGAGTGTGGTGGATACCAGGTCGAAGCCCATATCAACCGCACGGCGAATGTCCTCGATGGTGGCACAATCCGCCATCAGGAGCACACCCTCCTCGTGCAGCGGGCGGAAGGTATCCTCGACCGACTTGCCATCGGGACGCGGACGATCGGTGGCGTCGATCGCCACGATATCGGCACCCGCAGCAACGCAGGCACGAGCGTGACGCAGCGTCGGCGTGATGTAAACGCCCTCGTGCCCGTCCTTCCACAGACCGATGACGGGAACCTCACAGCGACCCTTAATGGCGGCAATGTCGGCAAGGCCCTGGCAGCGAATGGCGGCGGCGCCGCCAAGCTCGCAAGCGCGAGACATTTGAGCCATGGTCTCGGGCGTACGAAGCGGCTCGCCCATATACGCCTGAACGCTCACGACGAGCTTGCCCTTCAGGGACTGGATCAAAGGATCAACGGTCATGTTCGACTCAACCTTTCTCAAAACAGCCTTCTGAGACACCGCACCTTGACGTTCAAACCGTCGCTCGCGTACCGAAGTACGCTTCGCTCCTCTTTCACGTCAATCTGCGGCACCTCAGAAGGCGCACTTGGTAGTTATGTTTACTTCAACGATGCAAGAAGGTGTTCGGCGGCACCGATGAGCGGCGCGTCGCCCTCCAGAGAGCCGATGAGAATCGGCGTGTCCTGAAGCGGGTCGAGCGCCTGGCTGGCATAGCCCTCGTGCACCGAGTCCTTCCACGTCTGTGAACGCCAATCGGGACCTTGGTGAATCACGCCGCCCGAAAGCACGATGACCTCAGGGTCCAGGATGTTAGCGAGCGAGCCCAGGCTGGCGCCCAGCGCAAAGCCGGCGTCATGAATGACCTCGGTCGCCTTTGCGTCGCCTGCGCGGCACAGGTCGTTCACGTCACGGCCGACCGAAGGACGGCTGGGGTCGACGCGGCCAAAACGCTCATCGTACATGCGCCCGATTGATGTTCCGGAAGCAACCGACTCCAGATGGCCGGAACGCCCGCAGGCGCAGGGAATGCCGGCGGCAGCCGAGCACTCGATGTGGCCCATATGGCCGGCAGCACCATGGAAGCCCTGCATCACGCGGCCGTTCTCGACATATGCGCCGCCGATGCCCGTACCGATGCCCAAACACAAGACGGAGAACTTGCCCTTGCCGACGCCCCAGTGGGCCTCGCCCAGAGCATGAGCCTGCACGTCGCCTACAACGGCAACGGGAAGGCCGAGGTCCTCGCGCAGACGCGGCCCCAACTGAACGCCGGACCAGCCGGGCATAATCTCATTGGCATACGCGATGGCGCCCGTCTTGGGGTCGACGACACCGGCAGCGCCGATGCCAACTCCGAGGACCTCGACATCGGGATTTGCCTCAAGAGCTGCCTTGATAGACGCCTCGATGCGCTGGAAGACCGCTTCGCCACCCTCCTGGGCCTCGGTGGGAACCTCAGCCTCAAAAACGGGATGGGGCACACCGCCGTCAGCCGGGTACTCCATGATGGCAGTCGCGATCTTAGTTCCGCCGATATCGACAGAGCAGACGTACTTGTTCTCCATGTCGTTCTCCTTCGGAGACAAAACAACTACAGGAAATGCGCCGTCAGGCTAGCCGTCACAGCGCGGTAAAGGTTTTCCAGGTGCCCGAGATCGCCGAGAAACCGTGCGGCCATTGGCCTAATGGGTCATGGCCGCACGGTTGAACGGCGAGGTCGGGTGCCTGGGAAAGCTTTAAAGGAGACCGTTGTCCTGGAGGACCTTGCGAATCGCCTCGACGTTCTCACCGGTCATGGCCTTCACCGGGCGCGGCATGGTCGGGCTGTCGAAGATGCCCATGAGGTTCATAGCGGTCTTGAAGGCGCCGACGCCACCGGCATAGCCCTGGACGCCCGAGGTGACATCCCAGATGTGCGAAATCTCATTGAGGCGATCCTGCTCGGCCTTGACGGTAGCCCAGTCACCAGTCTGAGCGGCCTTCCACTGACGAACGTAGCCCTCGGGCTCAACGTTGGCGAGGCCCGGAACGGAACCGTCGGCGCCACCGAGATAGGCACCGTCGACGACGACCTCATGGCCGGTAAGGATGCTCATCGGATGGCCGTTCTTCTCGTTCTCCTGAATGAGGTAGCGGAACGAGATGTCATCGCCCGAGGAATCCTTGACGCCAGCCAGGACGCCCTCGGCGCCGAGCTTAGCAAGGAGCTTCCAGGGGAGCTTGGTGTGGACGCACACGGGGATGTCGTAGGCGAAGATGGGCAGGTCGAGTTCCTCGTGAAGGATGCGGAAGTGCTCCTCGACCTCGGTCATGCCCTGCAGGGCATAGAACGGGCAGGTGGCGACGAGCGCATCGGCGCCCAGCTCCTGAGCGACCTTGCCGTGCTCGATCATGCGCTCGGTCTCGGTGTCGATGATGCCGACCAGAACGGGAACGCGGTGGTCGACGATACGGACGGCCTCTGCGACAATCTGGCGACGGCGCTCGTCGGTGGAGAAGACGACCTCGCCCGAGGAGCCCAGGAAGAACAGGCCATCGACGCCGGCATCGATCATGCGGTTGATGCTGCGCTCAAAGGAGGCAACGTCAAGCTGGTGGTCTTCGGTATCGGGAACAACGACGGGAGGGATAACGCCGGTGAATTTCTGAGTTGCCACAAGAATCTCCTTAGTTGTCTGGCGGGCAGCCCTATGCCGCCCACTCTTGTTGGCGGTGTCCAGGCCGTCTAGGCCAAAGAACACGAATAGAACGTTTGGTTAAAGAAGTCGACGACTTCGTTTTCGAACGCATTGATGCGCTCGTGAGCGTATTTGGCATAGATGATATGCCTCCGGTCACACTCAAGACCGTTGAATACGGCAAACTGGCCCTTGGGATCACTCACGGTATCCATGAGCGATGTGCCCATGAGCACCGAGCCACGAACCCGAGGCGAAAGCGTCTCGAGACCGCTGGGAAGCGGATTGGCAAGCGCCGTGCAGGCAAGGCCCCGCTCGTCCAGAGCAGAAACCGCCAGCGCGACACCGCCGCCAAGGCCCTCGCCCCATGCAAAGATGCGGTCGGGATCCATGCCATCAAGGTTGCGCGCAACCTTCGCCAACGCGCAGCCCCAACGGACACGCTCGACAAAAGCAGGCGAGGTAATCCCCTGCTGCAGATCGCTGGATCCAATAGTCTCATCGTCCAGCGCAAGCACGGCATATCCCATGGCGGCAAACCGCGTCATGTGATGCCATCCCCGCACGGGTCGGTCGATGTCATGGAACATCAGACACAGCGGAACAAGCTCGGATCTTCGGGCGCAACCAGAGGGCTCAATCAAACGGCCGTGCACGACATACCCGCCGAGCTCAAAGGAAACCTCGGAGTAGCGCGCGCACGGATTGGCGAAATCAATCGCCGTAACGGTCAGCCCGCAAACCTCAAGGTCCGAAGCGGCTGTCTCCAACTCGGAAACATCCGCAGAAGCATCGCCGCGCCAATCCCGGAAATCAGAGAGCCTTGACGAAACCGTCCCAGCAATTCCCGCAAGCTCGGGGACAATCAGCTCATCGATATTGCTCTCGCACTTAGACATGAGCCTCCCCTCCCTTGCAGAAAAATGGAATGATCAGATCGTCAAAATCCTGAATCTCCTCGTGACCGAAGCCTTCAAAGAACTCATGACGCTTTTCACAGGTCAGGTTGTTGTAGACTGCAAACTGCGTCGCCGGAGGACAGACGATATCGGCTGTGCCCGTGCCAAACAGCACGGGGCATTTGACTATGGGGGCAAAGTTCTTGGAATCGAAGTACGCCAGCTTGGCATAGGCCTCGTCAATACGAGTCGAGTCCTCGTCAAACCAGCGAGACCAATAGCGCAGACCCTCGTAGGCAATGTCGTCGGCATCCAAATCCCAGACCAGGCGGAAATCCGACAGGAAGGGATAGAGGATGGCGGCGCGATTGATAAGCTCGCTGTTAAGCGCACAGGTCGCAATGCCCAAACCGCCGCCCTGCGATGCGCCGTTCACAAATACACGGGCAAGATCGATGCCCTCGAGCTCACGAACAATACGGCAAAGAATGCGGATATCTTGGTGCAAGCGGACATAGTAGAGGTTGGCCGAGTCGCCGTCGATACCGGCGACGATATGGCCCGCGACCGTCGTGCCCTCAAATCCACCAATGTCCTCGGAGGGACCTCCTTGGCCGGGGCAGTCGAGGGCGATGAGTGCCATGCCCATGCCCGCAAACGACGCCTGCTCAAACCAGCTGCGGCTTGCACCCGGATACCCATGGAACTGAAGTACCAATGGCACGGGCTCGTCCGAGACAGGTTTAAGGTACTTGGCGTGCAGGCGAGCGCCGCACATGCCGGTATACCAGAGATCGAAAAGCTGGCAGGTCACGGCATCGGTGACCGATGCCGCCTCGATCGCATAGTCAAGCCCGACGGCGTCAGCCTCGGCCATGCGATCCTTCCAAAAGAGATCGAAATCTGATGGACGGGACATAGCGCCTCGATATTCACCAAATTGATGTTGTAGCTCCTGAGCACTTGGCATGGCTCGTGAACCCAACCTTTCGAAATCGCAACGGAGGTGCGCCCGGCAAGGGAACCGGGCGCACGGGAGGGAAAGCGAAGTTACTCGCCGAGCTTGGGATGCAGCAGCGACGGCGCAGCGCCGAGCAGCATCTTAGTGTAGGGGTCTCGAGGATGCTGGAAAACCTGCTTGGCCTCGCCCTGCTCGACGATCTTGCCGCCATTCATGACGATGATGTCGTCGGAAATATAGCGGACCGTCTGGATGTCATGGCTGATGAACACCATAGCCAGGCCGAGTTCCTTCTTAAGGTCGGTCAGCAGGTTGAGAATCTGCGCGCGGACCGAAACGTCCAGAGCCGAGGTGGGCTCGTCGGCGATGATGGCATCGGGGTTCAGCGACAGGGCACGGGCAATTGCGACGCGCTGGCGCTGGCCGCCCGAAAGCTGGCCGGGAAGAACCTCGGCGGCGGAGGAGGGCAGACCGGTGAGCTCCAAGAGCTCCTTGACGCGCTTCTCCTGCTCGGCCTCGGTACCCAGGTTGTGGACGCGCATGGGGTCGAGCAGTTGCTCGCGAACGACCATGCGGGGGTTGAGCGCCGTGGCCGGGTTCTGGAACACGACCGAGATGACGCGACCCATGTGGCGACGGTCCTCGGCGGTACGCTTGGTGACGTCCTTGCCCTTAAAGTAGACCTTGCCGCTCGTGGGGGCCTGCAGGCCGCACATGACGTTAGCCGTGGTGGACTTTCCGCAACCGGACTCGCCGACGATGCCGATGGTCTGTCCGGGCATGAGCTTAATCGTTACACCCTGGACGGCGTGAACCAGGTTGGGGTGCAGAATCGAGCCGGTACGGGTCCTAAAGGTGACGTGGACGTCATCAAGGAAGATGATCGGCTCGACGCCGTTGACTGCGGTCTCGCTCATCTACATCACCTCCGCGTGAGGGGTCAAACCATTTGCCTTGAGCACCTCGTCGGGGAGCTCGGAATAGAAGTGCTCGGTGCCGGGCACGCGCTTGAAGACCGGACGGGTGTCCAGGCCAATGCGCGGATGGCTCGAGCGGGGCGCGAAGCGATCGCCCTTGGGGAAATCGCGCGGGCTCGGAACGGCGCCGGGCACCTGGTGCAGGCGGCCCGAACCGCTCTCGATGGACAGGACGGAACCCAGAAGGCCGCGGGTGTACTCGTGAATCGGGTTGGTGAGCAGCTCCTTGGTGGGCGCCTGCTCAATAACCTGGCCGGCGTACATAACCGTGATGTTGTGGGCGACCTCGGCGACCAGCGCCAGGTCGTGCGAAACGAAGATCATGGCAAAGCCGAGCTTGGCCTGAAGGTCGTTGAGCAGCTTGATGACCTGCTTCTGGACCGTAACGTCCAGAGCGGTCGTGGGCTCGTCGCAGATAACCAGCTTGGGGTCGCGGGTAAGGGCCATAGCGATCAGAACGCGCTGACGCTGACCACCGGAAAGCTCGTGCGGATAGCTCTCGAGCGTACGCTTGGGGTCGAGGCCCACGAGCTCCAGGAGTTCCTCGGCGCTACGGGTGCCGCCGCGCTTGGTGAGCTGCTTCATCTGGGCAGAGATGAGCATGGAGGGGTTGAGCGAGGACAGGGCGTCCTGATAGACCATGGCGATATCGGTACCGCGCAGGCCGAACCACTCCTTCTTGCTCATCTTGAGCAGGTCGCGGCCCTCCCAGAGAACCTCGCCGGAAAGATGCTCGTCATCGTCGGTCAGGCCCATGATGGCCAGCGTGGTGATGGACTTACCGCAGCCGGACTCGCCTACCAGGCCCATGGTCTGGCCGGGACGGACGTCAAAGTTAACGTGGTCGACGACGTTGATATCACCGTGGTGCTCAAACTGGATGCAGAAATCGCGGACCGAAAGGATCGGCTCAACGGACTCATCGGGCACATGGCGGTCGTTACGCTTGAGCTCGACATCGCGCAGTGCGCCAAGACGGGCGGACAGGGACTGAGCCTGCTCCTTGTAGGCACGAACGGGGTCGGAAACCAGCAGGTCGGCCTCGCGGCGCTTGGAGGAATCGGTCGGATCCAGGGCGGCGGAGGGAGCAGCGGCCATGGCGTCGGTAATGCCCTCGGAGAGGATGTTGAGCGCCAGGCAGGTGATCATGATGGCCAGGCCCGGGAACAGTGCCTGCCACCAACGGCCAGCGAGCACGCCACCGCGTGCGTCGGCGAGAATGTTGCCCCAGGTAGCGGTGGGCTCCTGGATGCCGGCGCCGATGAAGGTCAGCGAGGCCTCGAAGATAATGGCGTCGGCGACCAGGGTAACGGTGAAGACCATAATCGGAGCGATGCAGTTACGCAGAACATGCTTGATCAGAATCCACGGAGCCTTGGCGCCGGACACGATGACCGCGCGGACATAGTCCTCACCGTACTCGGACACGATGTTGGCGCGCACGATACGGGCGATCTGCGGGGTGTACATAAAGCCGATCGCAAAGATGATCGACGGCACGGAATTGCCCAGGATGGAAACGAAAACGGCTGCGAGGGCGATACCCGGGATGGACATGATGATGTCCAGGATACGCATGATCGCCTCAGAGATAGACTTGCGCGAAACCGCTGCAAGAGCGCCGACAACGGAACCACAGACCAAAGCCATGGCGGTAGCACCAAAGCCGATAATCAGCGAGTAACGTCCGCCGTAGAGCATGCGCGACAGAATGTCGCGACCCTTATCGTCGGTACCGAAGATAAATCCGTTGCCGGGAGCCTGGCGAGCCGTAAAGATCTCGACCGGGCTATAGGGGGCAAGAAGGGGCGCCAAAATCGCAGTCAGGGCGACCAGCACCAGCACGACGGCGGCAATCTTAGAAGACAGCGTCATCTTCTTCCAGCCACCGAGCTTGAGCCCCTTGGAGGCAGCCTTCTCGAGCTGCTCGGTTTGCTTCTCTCGAATCTTTACCATAATCTACACCGTCCTGATGCGCGGGTTGATGAGCAGGTAGAGCATGTCAACCACGATGTTGATGATGATGAAGGCAAGAGCAACGACGATAACGACGCCCTGAACCAGGTTCGCCTCGTTGCCCTGAACGCCCTGCAGAATCGCAGTGCCCATGCCGGGGAGGTTGAAGATAACCTCGATGACGACGGCGCCGCCCATGAGGTAGCCGATCTTAAGACCGAGGGTGGTGACCGGGGTGATCAGCGCATTGCGAAGAACGTTGATGCCGACGACGACCTTCTCGGGAACGCCGGCGCCACGAGCCATACGGACATAGTCCTTGTCGAGCTCCTCGACCATGGCGGTACGCACGATACGAGTCATCTGGCCCGTCAGCGGAAATGCCAAGGCGATAGCGGGCATGATCATACGTCCCAGATAGCCAACCGGATTCGTGGTGAAGTGAGGCAGAGCACCCGATGCCGGGAGCACCTTAAGGTAGGAAGAGAACAGCAGGATCAACAGAACGGCAAGCCAGAACGACGGGGTTGCCAAGCCGGCGATGGAAAAGACGCGGATCACTTGGTCCGGCCATTTGTCGCGATACAGTGCCGCGATGACGCCGAGCAAAAACGAAACGACCGCACCGATGGCAAGACCGATGAAGGTCAGCTGCATCGTGACGGGCAGGGCCGTGGAGATGCGCTTGGCAACGGAGTTGCGGGCAGCGCCGTAGGTACCCATGTCGCCATGAATCAAATCGCCCATATAGCGCACGTAGCGCACAGGCCAGGGGTCGTCCAGACCATACTTCTCATGGTACTCGGCAACCGCCTCGGGCGAGGCACCGTCACCCAACGCCGTGTAGGCGGGGTCGGTCTTGGAGAACGACATAAGGAAGAACACCAGGACGGTGACGCCCAATGCCATGATCGGCAGCGCCACAAGACGCCTTCCAATCAAACGTAGCAAGTTGTTCACGTTCTCTCCCCTTTCTTTTGTCGGTAGGACCAACTGGTATATGAGTACGGATACTCATTACAAGACCCGAGCGACATCGTTGCCGCCCGGGTCTTTGTTTCAACTATGAGGATACGGTCCCAACGGCCGACATCCTGCATACAGACTCAAGCGAGTCTTACGCCTTGACGGTCGCAACGCCCCTGAAGGACATGCTCGTCGTGCCGATGCCCTTGAAGCCGTCGAGAGCCTCGCCGTTGGGCGCGGTGGACGGATCGTCCCAGGAAGCGGAGACGGTCTTGACGTGGACAACGGGGTACAGAACGGCGTTGTCGGCGATGATGTCGAAGCACTCGTTCCACTTCTTCTGCTGCTCGTCGCCCTCGGCGGCAAGAGCCTCGTCCATGAGACCGTGAAGCTTCTGCCACTCAGCGGACTCCTTCCACGGGCAACGGGTCTGCATCCAGACGTTGTCGCCATACCACCAGTTGAGCAGCAGGTCGGGGTCAGCGCCGAAGCAGGAAGGATCGCCAGGGGCAAGGAGGATATCGTAGGCCTCGCCGCCGTCGATGGCAGCGTAGGTGGCCGGCGAGGTATCGGTCTGGATGGTCACCTCAAAGCCGAGAGCGTCGAGGTCGTTCTTGACCTGGGCGGCCATGCCCTTGATCTGCTCGTTGTCGGTGGTGCGCAGGGTGATGGCACCCGGGGTGATGCCGGACTCCTCGATGAGCTTCTTAGCCTTCTTGGCGTCGGTCTTGTACACCGTGGAAGCCTCATGATAATTGGTGAAGCTCTTGGGCAGGTAGCAGCTGGCAGCGGTGGCAAGGCCGGCAAAGGTGTTGCTGACCATCTTCTCGGTGTCGAGCGCATACATGACAGCCTGACGGACCTTGACGTTGTTCCAAGGCTCCTTGGCGACGTTGAACATGATGAAGCGGGTGCCGAAACCCTGAACGTTATCGATCTTGCAGCCGGCGCTCTCGAGCTGGTCGACGGCGTCAGCGGTAACGAGCTCCATAACGAGCGTGGAGCCCTCCTGCTGAGCGGTAACGCGAGCGGTGGGGTCGGTCAGGATGCTGTACTGGATCTTCTTATCCTCGGCAGCATACTCACCGTTGTACTCGGGGTTGGGAACCAGGGTGATCTCGGTATCGGAGATAGAGTCGTACATCCAGGGGCCGGAGCCGATCGGCTGCTTGGCGCGATCCTCCTCGGTCTGGGTGGCCGGGGTAACGCGGATGATGGCAAGACGATCCTTGAGCAGAGAGAAGTTGGGGACCTTGGTCTTGACCGTCACGGTGCTGGCGTCCTTAGCCTCGATGGACTCGAAGGGCTGGAAGAACGGAGCATAGGTAGCGGAAGCGGCGCAAGCGGTGTAGGAGGCAACGACATCGTCAGCGGTGACCTCGGTGCCATCGGAGAACTTGGCGCCCTTGCGGATGGTAACCTCGAAAGTGGTGTCGTCCACAGACTTGGGGTCGTCGGTGGCGAGCTCGTTGAAGGTGCTGTAGTCGTGGTAATCGATGCCGTAGAGGCCCTCGACGACGTGCCAGTTAGCACCCAGGCCCACAGCGGAGCCGGTGCTGGCGGGGTCGAAGCTGGACGGAGCGTAAGCGGAACCAGCGGTGATCACGCCGCCGCCACGGTTGGCGGAATCGGTGGAACCGGAAGCGGAACCCTCGTCGCTAGAGCTGCCACCGCAGCCGGTGAGACCAAGCCCTGCGACAGCAGCGACGCTGCCGGTGAGGCCGAGGAACGAACGCCTGGACATACCCTTGTTGATGATGGCCATGTCTTCTCCTATCAATAGAGAATCTTACCCGGGAGCACCTAGACTTGCCCCCGCGCAACTTGCGGACGATATATACCTTACTTACCGACAAACCCAACTTGGGTGCCGCGCTCGGCGACCGATACATACATACGCTTGAACGGTATTTACTACCGTTCACCGAATTCATTGACAAACGATTCGACAGACAGTATGTATCGACGAGGTGAGATATCAGTCTTCGTCAACCCGCAGGATAGCAGGGTTATTCGCCATGGCTAGTCAAACGTTTTAGCGTTAATAAAACCCGAAATCAGCAGGTAATCGCCGCGAAATAAATGATTGAAAATCAGCCAATCATGTATATCAGTTGTTTAGAAGCGCGTTTAGTTTTCGGAACGGCTGGCCGATGCTTGGGCGCGCTCGGCATTCCATGCAACAAGTGCCTCGTGGACCGCTTTGGCGACATCGGCCGGAACGCCTCGAACTTCCGCAATCTCCTGCTCGCTTGCCGCGCGCAAACGCTTCATCGAGCCAAAATGGCGCATAATGGCACGTTTTCTGGCGGGTCCCACGCCCGGAACGTCGTCAAGCACCGAAACCGTCATAGCCTTATCGCGCAACTCGCGATGGAACGTAATCGCAAATCGGTGGGATTCATCGCGAACCTGCTTGATCAGATAAAGCGAAGCGGAGCCGGTCGGCAGCACGACGGGGGTCTCGTCCCACGGCACGAAAACTTCCTCATCGGCCTTTGCCAAGCCACAAACTGGTATATCGAGGCCAAGCGCCTCAAGTTGCTTAATTGCAGCGGTCAATTGCGGTTTGCCGCCATCGACAACGAGCAAATCGGGGCGCGAGCCAAAGCGCTCGTCCGCCATGCGCTCGGGAGCATAGCGACGCCCCAGAACCTCGGACATCGATACGAAGTCGTTCGCCTCGTCCAATTCGGCCTGAATTTTAAAGCGACGATACTGGCCCTTGTCGGCACGGCCGTTGGTAAATACCACCATCGAAGCGACGGTAAAGGTGCCGTGCAACGTCGAGATATCGAAGCACTCGATGCGCAACGGCGGCGCAGGCAGCGCCAGCGCGCTTTCGAGCTCCAGGAGCGCTTGATTGGTGCGATCGTCAGCATACCCCGTGCGCATCATGTAGCGCATGAGGGCATGGCGCGCATTTTTGGAAGCCATATCGAGCAGGCGGTGCTTTTCGCCGCGCTGCGGCCTATGGAGATGGCAAGAGCGTTCGCGCTTGCCCGCAAGCCACTCCCCCAACGCTTCGGCATCCTCAAGCTCGACAGAGAGATTGATCTCGGCTGGAATATCAGCCGTCTCGTCGTAATAGCGCTTAAGAAAGCCCGATTGAAGCTCTTCCTCGTCGACATCCAGGCCTTTATCGAGGATGAACTCACAAGTTCGAACCGTTCGGCCCTCGCGAACGACAAAGACACAGGCGGCAGAGATAGTCTCTTCGCGATAGAAGCCGATGACGTCGATATCGACGCTCGATGGAAAAACGACCTGTTGGCGATCGTCCAGGCCCCTAATGACTTCCAGGCGACGCTTGACGCGCGCCGCACGCTCAAAATCGAGCGTCTCGGCTGCCTCCGTCATCTCGGACGTAAGCTCGTCAACGACATCCTTGCGATGGCCCGACAAGAAACGTTCGACACGTTTGACGTTCTTGGCATAGTCGGCAGGGGAAATCGCGCCGACGCATGCGCCCGGCCCGCGCCCGACATGGTAGTCAAAGCAGGGACGCCCGTTTTGCGCGCAAATCATATTGACGATGTCTTCTTCGCCCTTATGAGATTCGACGATGCGGCGGCAGCGGCGCCATTCCGCACAGGATGCCGAGCAAATAGGAATAACCTTGCGTAGCGTATCGATGGTCTCACGCGCCGCACGGCTATCGGTATAGGGGCCAAAATAGCGCGTTCCCGGTTTATGACGCTCTCGCGTGTATTTAATAGCCGGAAACAAGTCGCTCTTGGTAATGGCGATAAAGGGATAGCTTTTATCGTCTTTGAGATCGACGTTAAAGTACGGATGGTACTGGCCAATCAGATTGCGCTCGAGCACCAATGCCTCGTGCTCGGTCTCCACCACGATATAGTCGAAACTCGCCACCAGCTGCATCATGAGCGGGATCTTTTGACGCTCGTCCTGCAGTGTCACGTATTGACGCATACGGGCACGCAGGTTTTTTGCCTTGCCCACATAGATGACATCACCCTTGGCATCTTTCCAAAGGTAGCAGCCGGGTTGCGTGGGAACGCGCGAAACCTGCTCGGCAAGTGTTGGAATGTTGTCGTGACCTGCCACGCGCACCTACTTGCGACGAAGCAGCGCCGAGACCTCGGGCATCTTAAAGACGAAGGCGAGACCAAAAGTTACAGCGAGCGAGACGACGCCTGCAACACAAACGTAGCCCAGGGTAATTAGGATCGAACTGCCAAGCGCTCCGACAAAGTGCTCAAGTGCCCACATGACGCCGGCACCCGCGGCAGCGCCCAAGCCACCGAACAGTAGGCCGAAGAAACCGCCATGCAGGATAGACTTGACCTGAAGGCCATGCAGACGACGGCGCAGCCACCACAGTGAGCATCCGACCAAGACTACGTAGTCAACGACGTACGAAAGCGCAATTGCCGGCATACCGTAGCCCAGCACCACGCCAAACAGCAGCACCGAACCGGCCTGTCCAATGGCAGAGTAAAGGCAATAACGACCGTAGGGCTTCATGTCGAGCAAGGCCGAGAAGCTCTTCTGCATGAGCACGACCACGCCGTAGAGCGGCAGGGAAAGTGCCAGATAGATAAGGAACTCCGACACCAGCGCCACACCGGATTCATCGAACTTGCCGGCGCAGTAGATCATGTTGAGCGGACGGGCGAAGACGATCAGATACATCGCAAACGGAATCAGGAAGAAGAGCATCTGGGCGACACCGCGCGAAATGCCCGTGCGGACGCTGTCGTAATCCTTCTCCTGCGCATCGTGAGAGAGTTCGGTATAAAGTGCCGTCGAAAGCGAGGCGGCGATCAGCGCATAGGGCAATGTGTACCACAAGCGCGCATATGCGATGACGGAAGGGCCGGTCTCGGGCTGCACCACCAGCGCGGCGGCATTGGTAATGGAGGTCGAGACAAACATGCACACCGTGGCGAGCAGCGTCGGGATACCAAGCGCGATCGTCTGTCGCAGCGCGGGATCCTTAAAGTCGATATGGATATGAGGATGCACGCCATGCTTGCCAAGCGCGGGAATCTGGCAGGCCATCTGGACAAAGACGCCGAGGGTCGTACCAACTGCGATCAAGATAATACCGGCCTGCTCGCCAAATTGTGCAGACACGGAAGCAAAGCCCATAAAGCTGGC
This sequence comes from Coriobacteriaceae bacterium, assembly GCA_025757745.1. NCBI lineage: Bacteria > Bacillati > Actinomycetota > Coriobacteriia > Coriobacteriales > Coriobacteriaceae > Coriobacteriaceae bacterium. The sequence continues at coordinate 803,138 of CP107217.1, read as the reverse complement.
GATGACGATGACATTGTTGAGAACCGGGGCAAACGTCGACCAGAAATAGTCGCGATGTGCGTTGAGAACGCCCGAGAACACCGAGCCCAAGCCATAAAACAGAATTTGAATAGCAAAGAAGCGGAACATGAACGCAGCGGTATCCATGCTGCCGCCATCGCCCGAAAGGAACGACTGCGTCCAAATAAAGCCGGGAGCAAACACGGTGCCCAGCAGCGAGATACCGCCCAGCAGCAGAAGCAGAATACCAAGCAGGTTGCCGACATACTCGTTCGATGCCTCGCGACCCTGCTCGCGCCTCACACCCATATACACCGGCAAAAACGCCGTAACGAGCATGCCGCCCATCACGAGCTCGTAGAGCATGTTGGGCAGGTTGTTGGCAACCTGATAGGAGGACGAGAGCAGCGACATACCGATGGCGGCCGCCATGGCCCACGTGCGGATAAACCCGGTGACACGCGACACGATGGTCAGCACGGTCATAAGGCCAGCAGAACGACCAACCGTGGAGTAGTCCGACGAACCCATATCGTCTACGTCGTCCTGAGAGTCCTCATAAACCTCATCTTGTGGCGGCAAATCGTCCACGACGGCAAAGGAGCCGGTCATCGCAAAGGGATCGTCAACCAAAACGGCGTCATCAGCAGGTGCGGCGTCATCGCTGTTCGGCATGTTGTTACCGGATACGGCATCATCATCGAATATGGCATGGTCGCCAAACACCGTGTCAACTTCATTGGCGGCGACGGTTCGGGCAGAAAACGACAGAGGGTCCCAGTCGTCATCACCGTCGATGGCCACGCCCTCGACGGGATCGGTCGAACCAAGCGGCGACCATTCGTCATCCGAAAGAAGCGGTTCGCCATCATCATGAGCCGTGGGCTTGGCGGAACGAGCGGCAGGAGCGCTCTGCGGTGTGCTCTTTCCCTGGGCTGCCATCAAAAACACCGCCGTCTCATCGGGACGCGGCGCACGAGGAGCCTCGGAGGCGATCGGCATCACGCTGGCGCTCGATTGAGCGGCGGCCAAAAAGACAGCCGTCTCATCGGGACGAGCCGAAGAAAGAACCGTACGGGGAAGTGCCGTGCCGGCACCGGCGGCACGCAAGTACACGGCCGTCTCGCCCGGGTCAGCGGCAGCGGACCAGGCGTTTCGAATCTCGTTATCGAACGAAGCGGCCTCGGGCGCGGGCGTCTGAGGAGCCGACCCTTTTGCAAAGTGAGCTCCGCGCTTTGATTCTTCCTGCGGCATCGCTCAGTCCTCTCTCGTGATCGGGGCAACCGTCGCCCCGCAAAATGCAACTAAGTCATCGGGAGCAAGCTCAAGCTGATAGCCGCGCTTGCCACCCGAGATAAAAATGGTATCCCAAAGGACGCATGTCTCATCGATCAGCGTCCGGAATCGTTTTTTCATACCGACCGGACTGCAACCGCCGCGGACATACCCCGTCGCGGCAAGCAAATCTTTGACATGCATCATGGTCAGCGACTTTTCGCCTGCGGCGCGCGCGGCGGCCTTGAGGTCGAGCTCGTCGGCAACGGGAATGCAGCACACGACATGGTCGTTGGACGGCGTCGTGCAGACCAGGGTCTTAAATCCCTGACCGGGCTCCTCGCCAAGCTGCTCGGAAATCGCGACGCCCAGCCCCGACGATTCGTCGCCATCGTCTTCGTACGTATGGAGAACATAGGAGATGCCGGCGCTTTCCAGCTCGCGCATGGCGTTGGTCTTTGGCGTCTTCACGGCCTTCGGCATGGCATATCCTTTCCCTCATATAAGAACGCAATTTTTAAGTATATGTCCATTTGCGCGGCATACGCTATCTCGACAAAGAGAGCGCCACCGAATCGCAAGGAATCGGCGGCGCTCATGTTTCAAAAACACCTATGTATTAGGCATCGAGTTGCGCTTGACGCTCCTTATCGCGTTTGAGCAACGGCGCCAAGAACTTGCCGGTATAGCTCTGCGGGCATGCCGCAACCTGCTCTGGCGTACCCGAGACCACGACAGTTCCGCCACCGTTGCCACCCTCGGGACCCATATCGATCAGACGGTCGGCGACCTTGATGACATCGAGGTTGTGCTCGATCACCAACACCGTATTGCCCGCATCGACTAGACGCTGCAACACATCAAGTAACTGGCGAACGTCCTCAAAATGAAGACCGGTCGTAGGCTCGTCCAAAATATAGAACGTCTTACCCGTCTGACGGCGATGAAGCTCCTTGGCGAGCTTTACGCGCTGCGCCTCACCACCCGAGAGCGTCGTGGCGGGCTGGCCCAAGCTCACATAACCTAGGCCGACGTCATACAGGGTTTGAAGCTTTCGCTTGATCTGCGGAATATTCCCAAAGAAAGCCAGTGCCTCGGCCACGCTCATGTCAAGTACGTCCGAGATAGTCTTGCCACGATAGGTAACCTCGAGCGTCTCGCGGTTATAGCGCTTGCCGCCACAAGCCTCGCAGGGAACATAAATATCGGGAAGAAAGTGCATCTCAATCTTGATCTGGCCGTCGCCCTTGCACGCCTCGCAGCGTCCGCCGCTCACATTAAAGGAGAAGCGTCCCGGCGAGTAGCCACGCGCCTTCGACTCCGGCGTGCTCGCAAACAGCGCGCGCAGATCATCCCACAGGCCAATATAGGTCGCAGGGTTCGAACGCGGCGTGCGACCGATCGGCGACTGGTCAATGTCGATCACCTTATCGATGCACTCGATGCCCTCAATCTTCTTGTACGGACCCACGGGACGCGTCGAACGGTGGATGGCATTCGTAAGCGCGGGCGCAATCGTATCGGTGACCAGGGAGCTCTTGCCCGATCCCGAAACACCGGTAACGACTGTGAGCGTACCGAACTCAATCTTGGCGGTAACGTTTTTGAGGTTGTTGGCGCGGGCGCCCGTGATCTTAAGGCAGCCGCGGCCGGGCTTGCGGCGCTCGTCTGGCACGCGGATCATCCGCTTGCCGGTCAAATAAGCACCCGTCATGGAATCGGGGCACGCCATGATATCGGCAGGCGTTCCCGCGGCGACCACGTGCCCGCCGTTGACGCCCGCGCCTGGCCCCATATCGATCACATAGTCGGCAGCGCGAATCGTGTCCTCATCGTGTTCAACGACGATAACGGTGTTGCCGATATCGCGCAGGCGCTCGAGTGTCTTAATCAGCCGCTCGTTGTCGCGCTGGTGAAGACCAATCGAAGGCTCGTCCAGAATATAGAGAACGCCCATGAGGCCCGCACCGATCTGCGTAGCCAGGCGAATGCGCTGCGCCTCACCGCCGGAAAGCGTCGCCGAAGCACGATCGAGCGTCAGATAATCAAGGCCGACATCAACCAGAAAACGCAAGCGTTCCAGGATTTCCTTGACGATACGACCGCCGATGAATTGTTGACGCTCGGTGAGCTCAAGGTCCTCAAAAAACTCGAGCGACTCGCGGCACGACAGGCAACAAACCTCATAAATGGACTTGCCGCCCACGGTGACGGCGAGCATCTCGGGGCGCAGGCGAGCACCATGGCAGCTCGAACACGGCTCCTCGCGAATGTACTTCTCCAGGCGCGCCTTAGTGTTCTCGTTGGTCGTCTCGGTATAGCGCTCGTACAGGATATTGCGCACGCCCGAAAACTTGGTGTCCCACTGGCTGCGACGACCGTCGAGCTTTTGATAGTCCACCGAAATCTTCTTGTCGCCCATGCCATCCAAAAATGCACGGCGCACTCGCGGAGGTAGGTCTTCCCACGGTGTATCCGCGCTCACCTTAAAGTGCTTACAGACCGCGGCGAAGATCTGGGGGTAGTAGTTCGAATTGCCGAACAGGCTTCCAAAGACCCCATCGGCAATCGACTTCGACGGGTCCTCAATCAGCGCCTCGGCATCGACCGTTTTCTTAAAGCCCAGACCATCGCACTCGGGACACGCACCATAGGGCGCGTTGAACGAAAAGTCGCGGGGTTGTAGGTCGTCGATGGAGTGCCCGTGCTCCGGGCACGCCAGAGCCAACGAATACTCCAGCAGCTCGCCCTCGGTTCCCTCGGGAGCATCGCGATCGGGCAGCATGTACACGTTCACATTGCCGTGTGCCAAGGCAGTCGCCTGTTCAACCGACTCGGCGATACGGCCCAGAGAGTTTTCCCGAATCACGATGCGGTCGACTACGACCTCGATATCGTGCTTGAACTTTTTGTCCAGATCGATGGGGTCGTCGAGCGAGCGTACTTCGCCGTCGACACGCACGCGGCTAAAGCCCTCAGCCCGAAGATCCTCGAACAATTTTGCGTACTCGCCTTTGCGCCCGCGCACCACCGGTGCCAGCACAAACGCACGACGACCCTCTCCCGCTGCCAGGACCTTATCGGCGACCTGGTCGGTGGTCTGGCGCTCGATAACGCGACCGCACTCGGGACAGTGCGGCGTGCCCACGCGTGCAAAAAGCAAGCGAAGGTAGTCATAAATCTCAGTTACAGTACCCACCGTCGAGCGCGGATTCTTGGACGTCGTCTTCTGATCGATCGAGACGGCCGGCGAAAGGCCGTCGATCGAGTCTAGATCGGGCTTGTCCATCTGGCCTAAAAACTGGCGCGCATAACTCGACAGGCTCTCCACGTAGCGACGCTGACCCTCGGCATAGATCGTGTCAAACGCCAGCGAGCTCTTGCCCGAGCCCGAAAGACCGGTAATGACCACGAGCTCGTCGCGCGGGATGGAAACATCGATATTGCGCAGGTTGTGTTCGCGCGCACCACGGATAACGATAGAAGAATCAGACATGGAAGCTCCTTGCCTCCTATAACCTCAAATCACACTGTCGATGAGTTTAACGCACTCAACGCGCACAGATGTTCGTAATACAAGATTCGCAGACCTTTTGCTTTGCGTGTCGGGTGCTTTGTTTCTCGAAATGCCGTGGAAAGGTTAGAGTAATCTAAAACTGAACTTAATTTGCTGTAACAGAGGAACGTCCATGACCGAAGATATCCCCCTTGAAATCACTTCGAGTGGCATGGCCAATCTGCCCATATTCATCGCCGTCCTTATCGTGGCCGCCGTCGTCGTGCGCGTGTATTTTTCAATCAAACACAACGAAAAACCGCCCATTGCCCGCGTCTTTTGGTGCGCGATGCTCCTCATCCCGCTCGGCATGGTAGCTGCATGGATTACGAATCAATTGCTCGTAAATGAGGACTGTTCCCTATGGGTCCTTTCTTATTCGGCGCTCGGTGCTGCCGCCGTCATACTTCTTGTCGAGCCCTTGGTTTCGGGACTTATCGACCAAACCGATCTTGCGACGGGAACGGTTGCCTGTATTTGCCGCGACATCCTTGTCGTCGCCGCTGTTTCAGCGCTCTCGTTCGTTTCACTCGAAATTGCCTGCAACGAAACGTTCTATCGCATTCCCGCCAACTCATTCGGGTTTTCCGTTGGGCTGCTCGCGACGGTTCTGCTCTCCCTTTATTTGCTGGGACAGCGTCATGGAGGAGTCATGGCCCTCGTGCCCGTCGTCTGTTGTACCCTTGGCATTGCCGAGCACTTCGTCATAACGTTTAAAGGCGAGGCCATCCTGCCGAGCGACATTTTGGCATTGGGCACCGCAATGGAAGTAAGTGAGGGATATGAGTTCACCTTCACTGCAGGAATCGTAACCTCACTCGCCCTGCTGGAGATTTCCCTGGGGCTTCTTTCGCTTATCCGACCGCGAAAGCTCCGTACGCCCGCCCATGTCTTCCCCGCAATCGCCGCTAACCTCTGCGCTTTTCTGCTAGTGACCGTTGTGGGGCTCTTGGGCTTTTCCAACATCGACTTGGAGCAGTCGCTGGATTTTGGATTTGACCGTTGGCAGCCCATCACCACGTATGCGTCTCAGGGTTTTATCACTTCGTTCACCGAAATGGTCAACGAGTTGCCCATTGAAAAGCCCGAAGACTATACGCCCGATGAGGCGCAGAGCATCGAGCAGGAGCTCGCCGCCGCCTACGACAGCACGTATGGCTCGAGCGAGCAGCGCGCGGCGGCCGTTGCCCAGTTCAATGAAATCAAGCCGACGATTGTTGCCGTCATGAACGAGAGTTTTAGCGACCTTTCGTGCTTTGAGCAGCTCCAGGCGGCCGGGTACACCGGTCCCGCATTCTACAACTCGCTTCCCGACACACTTGTTCGCGGCACCATGCTCGCTTCGGTCACCGGTGGCGGAACGGCGAACTCCGAATTCGAATTTTTGACCGGAGCGACAACGGCCTTTGTCGGATTAGGCAAAATCCCCTATCAGCTGTATCAGATGAATGGCGTCAACAGCCTGGCAAAGGACCTTAAAGAGCTCGGGTATACCACTACCGCTATGCACCCGCAAAACCCCGTCAACTACCATCGAGATAAAATCTATCAGCAGCTGGGTTTTGGAGACTTTCTATCAATCGGCGATTTCGAAGGTGCGCCCTATTACCATGCCGGCGTATGCGACTACGCCACCTACGACAAGATACTCGACCTGCTCAGAACCGACGAAGCCCCGCAGTTCATCTTTGACGTCACGATGCAAAATCACGGCGGCTACGACTATGGCACCGTTCCCGTCGAAGAGCTGACAAACTATTGGGTCGAGGGAGCCAGCGAGGGCGCCAATAGCGCGCTCAATACCTATCTCACCTGCATCAATGCATCCGACCGGGACCTCGAGTACTTTATCAACGAGCTCCGCAATATCGGCAGACCGGTTGTTCTTGTCTTTTTTGGCGACCATCAGCCGAGCGCCGCAACGACTCTCAACGACGAGCTGTACCCTCAGGAAGATACGGCAAGCCACGCTTTCCGTATCTATCAGTCGACCTATTTCGTCTGGGCTAACTATGAAATCGCCGGCAATACCGAGCTCAACGTCTACGACACCGTCGGGGCAAACGAGATTGCAGCTATTACCCTTAATAAGATCGGCGCCCCGCTCACTGACTATCAAAAGGCCCTGCTTGCAACAAGGTCAGATGTGCCCACCATCAATGTCGCCGGCTATCTTGGTGCCGACGGGCTGCGCTACGACTTGGAATCTGAAGACAGCCCATACGCCTCGACGATCGACAAGCTGCAGCGCATGCAATACCTCGAGTTCGCCAGCAAAGTTCAATAAGCCCGCCCATTCGCTTGGACCCATCGTATTGCAAGCACGCTCGGCCCAAATGCATCGCAAATGACTCCCGCTCGCAAACGAGGGTACAATGACGCTCGTGTCACATCGCGGGGCCCCGGCCCCAACATATACAAAGGAGTCATACATGGGTTGCGAGCACGCACAAGCAGCCGGCGGACAATCAACGCCGTCGCAATTTGAAGAGAATACGCTGTCGGAGGTCAAGCGCGTTATCGCTGTGCTTTCCGGCAAGGGAGGCGTCGGCAAGTCGTTTGTGACGGGCGCCATCGCAACCGAGCTCGCCCGCCGTGGCAACAAGGTTGGCATTCTCGACGCCGACATCACCGGCCCCTCCATCCCCAAAATGTTCGGCATGAGCGGACGCCATGTCCATGCCCTCGGCAACCTCATGCTGCCCGAGATCTCCGAGCACGGCGTCAAGGTCATGAGCTCCAACCTGCTGCTTCAAAACGAGACCGATCCCGTCCTCTGGCGTGGTCCGGTCATCGCCGGCGCCATCAGGCAATTCTGGAGCGAAACCTCTTGGGGCCCCATCGACTATCTGCTGGTCGATATGCCTCCGGGAACGGGGGATGTCGCACTCACCGTCTTCCAGTCACTGCCCGTCGATGGCATCGTCATCGTCACGAGCCCGCAAGACTTAGTCTCGATGATTGTCGCCAAGGCGGTCAACATGGCCGAGAAGATGAACGTTCCGATTCTGGGCATTGTCGAGAACATGAGCTATATCGAATGCCCCGACTGCGGTAAGAAGATCGAGGTCTTCGGCAAGAGCAATCTTCCCGAGGTCGCCGAGACCTATCATCTCGACATCCTTGGTCAGCTGCCCATCGATCCCGCGCTCGCCGAAGCCTGCGACAAGGGAGAAGTCGAAACCGCGCTGCCCGCCGGCATGCTGCCCCAAGCCGTCTCCGCCGTTGAGGCCATCGCCCCGCACAAGACAGACGAGGCCTAAGTGAACGCAAGCGCCTTCTATGACGTCTTGGTGATCGGCGGCGGGGCCTCGGGCCTCGCCGCCGCCATTACGGCGGCGCGTGTCGACAAAAGCGTCTGCGTCGTCGAGCGCGACGTCGCCTGCGGTCTCAAGCTGCTTGCAACCGGAAACGGCCGCTGCAACCTCTCAAACGAATCCATCGACATTCGGCGATATAACCACCCCGCCTTTGTCGAATCCATCATGGGCCCCCAACCCGAGCAAGATCTCGAGAGTTTTTTCTCCTCGCTGGGCATCATGACGATCCGTGAGGAAGGCCGCCTATACCCGCGCTCCCTTCGCGCCGAGTCGGTTCGCGATGCACTCCTCAATGCATGCGAGCGTTTGGGCATCACCCTACGCTGCGGGACTAACGTCATTGCGGCTCATAAGGCTTCCGAAGGCTGGACGCTTCAGATCGACCGTCCCGCTCATGTACTCAAACCCAAAAAGCACGGCGACCGAAAGACGGAGCTCCGTTCGCTTCGAAAGGCGTTAGCCGATACTCCTCGCACGAGCGATGCCCTGCAGGCAAGGGCCGTGGTTATCGCTACGGGCGGCAACCCCACCGGCATCGCCGAGGTGTTTAGCCTTCCCTTGACGCCCCTGCGCCCCGTCCTGTGCCCCGTATCGGCATCAGTCGTCGGCGACCGGACGGCACTCGGAACTCTGGATGGTCTGCGCGTCCGAGCCCGCTTAACGCTCTCGCGCAGCCACGAAGAGCTCTGGCGAGAAGATGGCGAAGTGCTGTTCCGTGCCTTCGGCATCTCAGGCGTCGCCGCCTTCAATCTCTCTCGCCGTATCAACCAGGGCGACACTGTTCTGATCGACTTCTTTCCAGATTTCTCCAAAGATGAGCTGCTCGATACGCTCGAGCAGCGTGTCAACGTGCTCGGCGATTTTTCGCCCCGAAACTCCCACTGGCTTGACGGCATGCTCGCCCCGCAGCTCTCACACGTCGTCTGTACGGCATTCGAGCGGTGCCATCCCGGCTCGCGCGATGTCATCCACCTGGTCTCAATCCTCAAGCACTTTAAACTGTCCGTCGAAGGGACGGCAGAGGAGCGCTCAGCACAGGTCACGCGTGGCGGCATATCTATCGAGTGCGTCTCGACACCCAATCTTTACGTGAACAGCACCACAGGCGCCCCGCTTTACGTCTGCGGAGAAGCGCTCGACATCGACGCCGATTGCGGAGGCTTTAACCTTGCGTGGGCCTGGCTCTCGGGCATTCGCGCTGCAAGCAGCCTGTAGCCGCGCAGTCTATAATCAAAAACGCATTCGGGCCGTCTGGGATACCGGACGGCCTCTTTCTTGCCTCTAAGGAGACCTCGATGATCGAAATCACCCAAGTCAACGCGTCGCTCGATGAAGCCGGCGATGAAAATGCCTGCCTCATTGTTGGCAAGCGAGTCGCCAAGCGCGTCCTACGTTGCAAGGACTCCGAGATCAAGTCCATCGAGCTCCACCGCAAGTCAATCGACGCCCGCAAAAAACGAGACGTCCATTTTATCCTAAGCTTTCGTGTTGAGCTGACTAGTCCCCACCTCGAGCGAGAAGCGGTCGACAGCGTTGCCGAGCGTGACCGCTCGCGCGTACGCGCGATAGAAGACGATGGGTCTTCATTCCCCACCCCCGTCTCCGACGCACCTCAAGAACGCCCTGTCGTTGTCGGCGCCGGATGCGCCGGCCTTTTCGCTGCGCTTACGCTCGCCGAAGCAGGTCTTAAGCCCTTGCTCATCGAGCGCGGCGACCCGGCATTTCGCCGCTCGCATGCGATCGACCTCTTTCTAAAGGAGCGCATCCTCGACCCCGAGAGTAATATCCAGTTTGGTCTGGGCGGCGCGGGGACCTTCTCGGACGGCAAGCTCAATACGGGAACAAAAAATCCCGCCCATCGCCTTATCCTCGAAACCTTCGTCGAGGCGGGTGCGCCCCGCGATATTCTGTGGGATGCCAAGCCGCACATTGGCTCCGACATCCTTCCCACAGTTGTCACCGCTATATCCCAGCGCATCGAGCAGCTCGGAGGTGTCGTCCGTTATCGAACGAAGCTCGTCGACATTCGCATCGACGCGTCTGGCACCATTGTCGGTATCGACATCCAGTCGTCCCACGACGCGACAAGCGAGTCAATCAACACAAAGCATCTCATCCTTGCTTGCGGTCATTCTGCCCGCGACGTATTCGAGGTTCTCAAAACCCATCATGTCGCCCTCGCTCAAAAGACGTTTGCCATGGGCGTTCGCATCGAACACCCGCAGCGTGATATCGATCGGGCGCAATATGGCCCCGCAGCGGGTCATCCCGCGCTCGGAGCAGCCCCCTATAAGCTCGTTGCCCATCTTCCCAACGGCCGCAGTGTGTTCTCATTCTGCATGTGTCCCGGCGGACAGGTTGTCGCCGCCTCTTCAGAGCCCGGCCATCTGTGCGTCAACGGCGCCAGTCTCAACGCCCGCGCCGGCCGCAACGCAAACGCCGCTCTCCTCGTTAACGTCACGCCCGATGATCTCCCCAGCGATGATCCTCTTGCAGGCGTAGAACTCCAGCGCATTTGCGAGCGGGCTGCCTATCGCCTTGGCGGCTCCAACTGGAACGCACCGGCACAGCTCGTCGGCGATTTCCTTGCAGAACGCGCCAGCACGACATGCGGCAAGGTAAAGCCCACCTATCCGCTCGGCGTGACTTGGACAGCAATCGATGAGTCATTGCCGCAACATATCATCGAGTCGCTTCGTCTGGGAATTCCCTTGCTCGGCAAAAAACTGCGTGGCTACGACCATCCCGATGCCGTCCTCACCGGTGTTGAAACACGCTCGAGCTCTCCGGTCACCGTTACTCGAGACCGGCAATGCCATGCTGTATCGACCCCGGGGCTCTACCCTTGCGGCGAGGGAGCCGGATATGCCGGAGGAATCATGAGCGCCGCTACCGATGGCATCCGTTGCGCCGAAGCCCTGATCGCAGACCTCTAGCGCACGAATTCCAGCACGCAAAAGACACAGGCCCCGAGCTCCACAGGGAACTCGGGGCCTGTTCGCTATTTCTTAAACCGTGCACCCTGGCGTTTTCTGCCCGATGCGAACGTGGAACCCTTGCGGGCCTGCGAACGTAAGCGCTCGATCGTCTCGTCCTCAGACGCACCCTCGAGCATCGCCCGAATCTGAACGACAGCATCGCGCAGGCGCGCCGCCTCCTCAAAGTCCATGGCGGCAGAAGCGTTGCGCATATCCTCTTCCATGGTTTCGACGATCCGCACAAGCTCGTCATGCGGCAGTTCTTCCAACTGCTCCGCAAGTGTCTGCTCGGGCGCCACCGTCTCCGGCGCGGCGCCCTCGCCGTTTTCGTCAGGCGTATAGAACGCACCGTGACCCAGCGAATCGCCTCTCGAGCGTCCCTTCGAGCCCACAGTCTTTTCGGCCTCGGCAATAAAGCTCGAAATGTCGTTAATGGCCTTGCGGACCGTCTTGGGAACAATGCCATGCTCTTCGTTATATGCCATCTGAATCTCGCGACGGCGCTGCGTCTCCTCGATGGCTTCTTTCATCGAATCGGTCACAACGTCTGCATACATGATGACCTCGCCGTCGGCATTACGGGCCGCACGGCCAATCGTCTGAATCAACGAACGGCGATTGCGCAAGAAGCCTTCCTTGTCAGCGTCGAGAATTGCCACCAGCGAGACCTCAGGAAGGTCTAGTCCCTCGCGGAGCAGGTTGATGCCAACGAGAACATCGATCTTTCCCTCGCGCAGCGTTCGCAGGATCTCGACACGGTCCATCGTCGCCGTATCGGAGTGCATGTAATTGACCTTAATGCCGGCATCAAGCAGATGGTCGGTCAGGTCCTCGGCCATGCGCTTGGTGAGCGTGGTCACCAGCACGCGCTCCTTGCGCGCCACGCGCTCGCGAATCTCGTCCTCAAGATCGTCAATCTGCCCACGAACCGGACGAACGTCGATCTTGGGGTCGAGCAGACCGGTCGGACGAATAATCTGCTCAACGTCGTTCTGGCTAACCCGCAGCTCATAGTCGCCCGGCGTGGCCGAAACGTAGATGAACTGGGGAATCCTCGCCTCAAACTCATCAAAACGAAGCGGGCGGTTATCGAGTGCCGAAGGCAGACGAAAACCATGCTCCACCAGCGTCACCTTACGCGAGCGGTCGCCTTCGTGCATGCCGCGGATCTGCGGCACCGTCACATGACTCTCGTCGATGATGCAGAGCATATCCTTGGGAAAGTAATCGATTAGGGTAAACGGCGGCTCACCCGGCTTGCGACCGTCCAGATGACGCGAGTAGTTCTCGATGCCGTTGCAAAAGCCCATCGTCTCGAGCATCTCAAGATCATAATCGGTGCGCTGCTGCAGACGCTGCGCCTCGAGCAACTTGTCGGTCGCCTTGAGCTCCGCCACGCGCTTCTCGCACTCTTCGCTGATCGATTTCAGAGCCGCCTTGACCTTCGGCTTCTCGGTCACGTAGTGCGATGCCGGCCATACGGGGATGGCCTCGTACTCACGAAGCATCTCACCGGTGACCTCATCGATCTCGGCAATCAGCTCGACCTCGTCGCCAAAGAACTCAAACCGCAACGGATGCTCGGCATAAGGCGGATACACGTCGACAACATCGCCGCGCACGCGGAACGTGCCGCGTGCCAGGTCATAGTCATTGCGGTCATATTGAATGTCGATAAGTGCATGGATAAAGTCATCGCGCTCGAGCGGCACCTTCTTGTCGACGTTTGGAGCCAGACCCGCATAGTCCTCAGGAGAGCCAATGCCATAGATACACGAGACCGATGCGACAACGATTACATCGCGTCGAGAGAGCAGTGACGCGGTCGCCTGATGGCGCAGCATCTCGACCTCTTCGTTAATCGAGGAGTCTTTCTCGATATATGTATCGCTTTGCGGCACATACGCCTCGGGCTGATAGTAGTCGTAATACGAGACGAAGTAGACCACAGCATTATTGGGAAAGAACTCTTTGAGCTCGCTTGCAAGCTGAGCGGCGAGCGTTTTATTCGGAGCCATGACCAGCGTCGGCTTTCCCAGGGCCTCAATAGTCTTTGCCATCGTGAAGGTCTTGCCCGAACCAGTCACACCCAGCAGAACCTGATAGCGGTCTCCGTCCCTCACACCCTGCACAAGCGACTCAATGGCCTTGGGCTGGGAACCGGCAGGCTCATAGGGAGAAACGACTTCAAACGGCACCTCAGCGCCCTCAACGCCAAAGCGCTTAAGTTCACCGCCAACGCGTTCTACTTCAAATTCCGCCATGGATACTCCTAACTCATACATCTGCAGTATATGCAGGCGGTGGGCTTAGTCCTATACGAACCGATCAGGATAGAGAGTCTTATAGCGAACCCAGGCATTATTGACGCGAATCAGATAAGCCTGCGTCTCGGGAAAGGTGATCGCGTTGTGAAGCGATGTGTCCTGCTGCGCCCAACCGTCCACATTACCCATGCCGGCGTTATATGCAGCAATAGCGCTGTCCGTCGACCCGTTAAAATACGTTAGAAGATACGAAAAATACGCACAGCCAAACTCGATGTTCGTAGCGGGATCGTTAAGGTTGTCGGCTGAATACTCACTACCATCGACAAGACCCAAGGCAATCATATCCTGGGCAGTCTCAGGCATCAGCTGCATCAATCCCCGAGCGCCTTGAGTCGACTCAGCCTCGGGATCCCAATTCGATTCAGACTTTATAACAGCACACACCAGATACGGATCAAGATTGTGCGAAATGCTCGATTGCTTTACATACGCCTCGTAGTCAATCGGATACAAAGGCTTAAAGAAGGCGGCAGGAGCATACGAGTAGACGAGCGAAATAAGGCCGAAGACGAACACAACGGCAAGTGGCGCCACGCGATACCACGCAAAGAAACGTGTCTTAGGCATCGGCATCCTCCTTATCCGCTACATCCCCGAAGCCATGGCGCGCAAGCCATGCGTCCAGTTGTTCATAGAGCGAATTATCGCCTGCCGCATTATCGATTACCGTCGTAGCGAGATTGCAAAGCGAAGCCTCATCAGGTTGGCATGCAGAGCGAGCATCAAAATCAGAGGACCCCATACCACGATGAATGGCACGCTCGCGACGAACTGCTAAAGGAGCGCTGATAACCAGAATTTCATCAGCCAGGCCAAAAGCATCCTCAAAACCAGTCGGGGCAGAAACCTCGACAACCGCAAAGGGATAACGGGGGGACGAAACCGTGCAGCAAACCGGATCAAGAATCCTCAGCGACAACTGATCGATAAGGACCGGATGGACAATACCGTTGAGCCGAGCGACGGAATCAGGAGAAACAAAAGCTCGAGAGGCTAAAACGCTGCGACGAACGCCGCCCTCCTCGTCAAGAATGTCCCAGCCAAATTCCTCAGCGAGTGCGCCAACGAGATCAGAACCCGGAACATATAACGATTTTGCGAGATCATCCAAATCAATGAGCATGGCGCCGCGAGACTCAAGATAGCGACAGGCGGTCGACTTACCCGAAGCAATATTGCCCAAGACAAAAACGGTAAACATCAAGTCCTCCCTAACGCCAATGGGAGTTATTATCGCGCAAATACAAAAGAAGGACTCAAAATACAGCCAAACAGTAAGACAAGCTAAACGAAGGCGAGTTCTTGTATTACAGCTCTCTATCAAACGAAAAAAGGGGGAGGCCGCGAGGCCTCCCCCTTCTACATTCCCAATGGCGGCTCGGTGCCGTCCACCGGTCAGCGGCGCCCTGGCCTCCCACGGGCTGACCCCGCAGTACTCTCGGCGCGATGGGGCTTAGCTTCCGGGTTCGGAACGGGACCGGGCGTGCCCCCCATGCTCTGGCCGCTGACCGGTGGGCGGCGCCCACCGTTACGGTGTCCGGTGTCCACTCACGTGCCCTGGGGGCCGCATGGCGTATAGGAAAGGTGACTCGGGGGCATCCTCGTGCCCGGACCGCGCATGGGCGCTTGTCCCGCGGGCCGCGAGGTGCGGTTCCGGAAGAGCTCGGGCGATTAGTGCGGCTCGGCTGAGGACGTCGCCGTCCTTGCACCTGCCGTCTATCGACCAGGTAGTCTACCTGGGCCCTTACCGGAAGGAGAACTAATCCCTGGAACGGCTTCCCGCTTAGATGCCTTCAGCGGTTATCCGCGCCGCACGCGGCTACCCGGCCGTGCCGTTGGTCGACAACCGGTTCACCGGAGGTGCGTCCACCCCGGTCCTCTCGTACTGGGGGCAGCCTCCATCGATTCTCCTGCGCCCACGGAGGATAGGGACCGAACTGTCTCACGACGTTCTGAACCCAGCTCGCGTACCGCTTTAAACGGCGAACAGCCGTACCCTTGGGACCTGCTCCAGCCCCAGGATGCGATGAGCCGACATCGAGGTGCCAAACCTTGCCGTCGATGTGGACTCTTGGGCAAGATCAGCCTGTTATCCCCGGAGTACCTTTTATCCGTTGAGCGACGGCCCACCCACTCGGGGCCGCCGGATCACTAGAGCCTGCTTTCGCACCTGCTCGGCTTGTGGGCCTCGCAGTCAAGCCCGCTTGTACTCTTGCATTCAAAAGGACGGTTGCCGACCGTCCCGAGCGGACCTTCGCGCGCCTCCGTTACCCTTTAGGAGGCGACCGCCCCAGTCAAACTGCCCGCCTGGCACGGTCCCCGAGCCGGTTGACGGCCTCGGGTTAGGACGCCGGTCGCGCGAGGGCAGTATTCCAAGGGCGGCTCCCCGGGGGCTGGCGCCTCCGGATCGATGCCTCCTGCCTATCCTCTACACGCGGGACCAGCGGCCAATGCCAAGCTGCAGTGAAGGTTCACGGGGTCTTTCCGTCCTTCCGCGGGTAAGTCGCATCTTCACGACCAGTGCAATTTCACCGGGTCCATGGTCGAGACAGCGCCCAAGTCGTTGCGCCTTTCGTGCAGGTCGGAACTTACCCGACAAGGAATTTCGCTACCTTAGGACCGTTATAGTTACGGCCGCCGTTTACCGGGGCTTGGCTTCGGGGCCTCGCCTTAACGGCTAACCCCTCCGCGTGACCTTCCGGCACCGGGCAGGCGTCAGACCCTATACGTCGCCTTGCGGCTTCTGCAGAGTCCTGTGTTTTTGGTAAACAGTCGCTTGGGCCTCTCCACTGCGGCCCGCCTCCGCTCCCGGAGCAAGTCCGTTCACGTACGCGCGGGCACCCCTTCTCCCGAAGTTACGGGGCCATTGTGCCGAGTTCCTTGACCATGGTTGACCCGATCGCCTCGGTATGTTCTACCCACCCACCTGTGTCGGTTTGCGGTACGGGCGCGCACGCGCCTGCCTAGGGGTTTTTCTAGGGACCTCGGGCTCACTCGCTTCGCTCAGTCGCTTCGTCCGGAGCCTCGCCCTCGTGCGGACCGGATTTCCCTGGTCCGCGGGCCGCGCTCCATCACGGGGACGTCCAGAACCCCGCCGAGCCACCCCCATCCGTCGCCCCGTCGGTCGTAGCGCCGCGTGCGCGGTGCAGGAATGTCTGCCTGCTGCGCGTCGGCTACGCCTCCCGGCCTCGCCTTAGCCCCCGACTGACCCTGGGAGGATTAGCCTTGCCCAGGAAACCTCGGGTTCACGGCGGACGAGTTACTCTCTCGTCTCTCGCTACTCATGCCAGCATTCTCACTCCCATGCGCTCCACCGTCGGTCGCCCTGACGGCTTCTCCGCCCATGGGAAGCTCCCCTACCGATTCTAATGAATAAAATCCCGCCGCTTCGGTGTCCAGCTTAGCCCCGTGTATTGTCGGCGCATGTCCACTCGACCAGTGAGCTGTTACGCACTCTTTGAATGCATGGCTGCTTCTAAGCCAACATCCTGGTTGTCTGGGCGGACGCACATCCTTTGCCACTCGGCTGGAACTTGGGGACCTTAGCGGGCGGTCCGGGCTGTTTCCCTCTCGAGCACACAGCTTAGCCCACATGCTCTGACTGCCGCGCTCTGGGCCGCCGGCATTCGGAGTTCGGTTGGATTCGGTAGGCGGCGAAGCCCCCTCGTCCATCCGGTGCTCTACCTCCGGCGGTGAACGCGCGACGCTAGCCCTAAAGCTATTTCGGGGAGAACGAGATATCTCCGGGTTTGATTGGCCTTTCACCCCTATCCGCAGGTCATCGCCGCCGTTTTCAACCGACGTGCGTTCGGCCCTCCACGGGGTCTTACCCCCGCTTCAGCCTGCCCACGGATAGCTCACCCGGCTTCGCGTCCGCGGCGCGGGACTCAAGTCGCCCTGTTAAGGCTCGCTTTCGCTCCGGCTCCCTTTCGGTTAACCTCGCCCCGCGCCAGCGACTCGCTGGCTCATTCTACAAAAGGCACGCCGTCACACCCTAAAAGGGTGCTCCGACTGCTCGTGGGCGCACGGTTTCAGGTACTGTTTCACTCCCCTCCCGGGGTGCTTTTCACCTTTCCCTCACGGTACTGGTGCGCTATCGGTCACAGGGTAGTACTCAGGCTTGGATGGTGGTCCACCCAGGTTCGGACCGGGTTTCACGTGCCCGGCCCTACTCAGGGACCGCGTCGCGCCGTCCGGTCTGGGTTCGCGTACGGGGCTGTCACCCGCTGCGGCCGGCCCTCCCATGCCGTTCCGCTCCCCAGCCGGACCTGCGCCCGGGGGCGGCAGCCCCCGGATGCGCGGCCCTGCAACCCCGTCGGCGGAACCCCTGCCGGGTATGCCCGCTCGACGGTTTGGCCATCGGTCCCCTTTCGCTCGCCGCTACTCGGGGAGTCTCGAGATTGATTTCCTCTCCTCCGGGTACTTAGATGTTTCAGTTCCCCGGGTCGTCCTCCCCGCCCCTATGTGTTCGGGGCGGGGATATCCACACTGCTGTGGATGGGTTCGCCCATTCGGAGACCCCCGGGTCGAAGGATGTGTGCTCCTCGCCGGGGATTATCGCAGCTTGCCGCGTCCTTCATCGGCTCCCTGTGCCAAGGCATCCGCCGTGCGCCCGTGGTATCTTGCGGGACCGCATCGGGCCCGCGGGATATCCACGTGTCGCTAAAATTAATTAATCGATATCATGAATAGCGCTCGTATGTCGCAATTCGGGTATCTCATACCGCGGCACAGTGTATGTACTGTGCTCGCGATCAGATGCTCCTCACTCATATATAAGTGAATTCTTCTTGTTTGGATCGGATGAATGATTGCTATCATTCTCTGTTTAAATCGCAGAAAAGAATCGAGTCTGGAAGAATTGGATCTTCCATCTCTCTCCTATCGCTATGCGGCTCTCAAGGTACGCGGGTGCGACCCCGGGGACCGGGTGCTGCGGGGACGTACCGGGAAGACATCTGCCGGACGGGCTCCTGCCCTCTATTCGAGTTAAGTTGATCTCTCTAGAAGATTTATCTCCCTAGAAAGGAGGTGATCCAGCCGCACCTTCCGGTACGGCTACCTTGTTACGACTTCACCCCCCTCACCCTCCACACCTTCGGCGCCTCCCCCCTTGCGGTTGGGCCGGCGACTTCGGGTGCAGACGACTCGGGTGGTGTGACGGGCGGTGTGTACAAGGCCCGGGAACGCATTCACCGCGGCATGCTGATCCGCGATTACTAGCAACTCCGACTTCATGGGGGCGGGTTGCAGCCCCCAATCCGAACTGGGGCCGGCTTTCCGGGATCCGCTCCCCCTCGCGGGGTGGCATCCCTCTGTACCGGCCATTGTAGCACGTGTGCAGCCCAGGGCATAAGGGGCATGATGACTTGACGTCGTCCCCGCCCTCCTCCGCCTTGACGGCGGCGGTCCCGCGTGGGTTCCCGGCATCACCCGATGGCAACACGCGGCGGGGGTTGCGCTCGTTGCGGGACTTAACCCAACATCTCACGACACGAGCTGACGACAGCCATGCACCACCTGTATGGGCTCCTCTCGGCCACGGGGTCTCCCCCGCTTCACCCATATGTCAAGCCCTGGTAAGGTTCTTCGCGTTGCTTCGAATTAAGCCACATGCTCCGCTGCTTGTGCGGGCCCCCGTCAATTCCTTTGAGTTTTAGCCTTGCGGCCGTACTCCCCAGGCGGGACGCTTAATGCGTTGGCTGCGGCACGGGGGGATCGTCCCCCCACACCTAGCGTCCATCGTTTACGGCTGGGACTACCAGGGTATCTAATCCTGTTCGCTCCCCCAGCTTTCGCGCCTCAGCGTCGGTCTCGGCCCAGAGGGCCGCCTTCGCCACCGGTGTTCCACCCGATATCTGCGCATTCCACCGCTACACCGGGTGTTCCACCCTCCCCTACCGGACCCAAGCCGCGGAGGTTCCGGGGGCTTCGGGGGGTTGAGCCCCCCGCTTCGACCCCCGGCCTGCCGGGCCGCCTACGCGCGCTTTACGCCCAATGAATCCGGATAACGCTCGCCCCCTACGTATTACCGCGGCTGCTGGCACGTAGTTAGCCGGGGCTTCTTCTGCAGGTACAGTCTTGACTCTTCCCTGCTGAAAGCGGTTTACGACCCGAAGGCCTCCGTCCCGCACGCGGCGTCGCTGCGTCAGGGTTCCCCCCATTGCGCAAGATTCCCCACTGCTGCCTCCCGTAGGAGTCTGGGCCGTGTCTCAGTCCCAATCTGGCCGGTCGGTCTCTCAACCCGGCTACCCGTTGTCGGCACGGTGGGCCGTCACCCCGCCGTCTACCTGATGGGCCGCGGAGCCATCCCCTCCCGTCGGGGCTTTAGCCGGGGTGCCATGCGGCACCCCGGGGTATCCGGTATTACCCGTCCTTTCGGGCGGCTATCCCGGGGGAGGGGGCAGGTTCTCCACGTGTTACTCAGCCGTTCGCCACTCGCTTCTGCCCGAAGGCAGGTGCCGTTCGACTTGCATGTGTTAGGCGCGCCGCCAGCGTTCATCCTGAGCCAGGATCGAACTCTCCGTCCAAATATGTTGGGCTTCGAGCCCGTCCGGTCCTCTCAGTCATTCGCTGATCGGTTCCGTTCGATTCATATGGTTTTAGTATAGGAAAAGGAATTTCTCGGGGCCGCCTCTCGGCGGCCTTGCGAAAAACAAATCCAAGTTAGACCATTTCAAATGGTTCGATGTCTGCCCGGATGCGACACATCTGGTGTGTCCATCCTCGCAGTATCCGGTTCTCAAGGTGCACGCCCCGCGGCTGATCCGGTCTCACCGGGCCGCGCGGCAAGGAGATATATTGCCAGACCGGAGGGGGCCCCGGGGGCGGGAATCTGGGACTCCACGGTTCCTACACAAATGAGGATGGGGCCCTCTCTGTGAGAGCCTAGAAAGAACAGGGCCGCGGCCCCCTATTAGAGCGGCCTTTCGGTTTTCCAACGGTTAAGCTTCGGCCGCATTAATGGCTGTATACCCATTAGAAATGGGACATAGCAGCGTTAACGAGTTCAAAAACGATTAGTCCAATAAGAGCCGCTGCGGCAAACTTGATGGCATTCGCAAGCTGTGGATGCTCATAAGCCCAGCCCGTCCTCGTCTCTTCGCTGTCCGCCTTCTTTCCGTCCAAGAAGTCGGATATCTCTTGATACGTCACCAAATCATTCTTCTTCTTGATATGTTCCGCTGCAAGCGCGCAGCACATTGTGCCAGCACCAAAGACGCCTGCCAACACCATCGTCGGAACGCACTGGACCATCCCCCACCCGTGGTTTTGTTGCCACATGAGCCAGGCCATAGAGACGGTAAACGCAAGAAGCCCAGCCAACATCCCCGCACCCAAGCGATAGAGCGTGCCCCTATCGCGTTCAACCCTTTCTCTAATTATTGAAATGTCGCCTTTAACAAGCTCGTCAATCGTTACATCCAGTTGTTCAGACAGCAGTAGGAGACTCTGGATGTCGGGGTACGTTTTACCGCGCTCCCAATTACTGATGGTCTGACGTGTTACAAAAATGCGCCTTGCAAGATCCTCCTGGGACAAACCAGCATCGAGTCGATACTGTTTAAGGTGTTTTGGCAGCTGCATGGCGTTCCCTTCGAATGCATCTCAACTCTTATTGGGCGGCTACACAACGGAAGCCGGCAAGCAAAGCGTAATCCCAAAATCAAACCCATACGGATGGCTGCGCGCAGATTAGAGTGTCAAAAATCTTTGACACATACGCTACCTGCTCTTTCTTGCAACTCGGACGCTATCGAATTGATCGGTTTGGCTACGTCCCAAATCGATCACATCCCTAATCAATCAAAAAGGGGCGCTTCCGGATTGGAAGCGCCCCTTTAAGATGCAAGAAGCAATTAAGCCTCGAGAGCCTTCTTGGCAATGGCAGCCAGCTCGTTGAAGGACTCGATGTCCTCGTAGGCCATCTGAGCCAGGACCTTGCGGTCGAGCTCGATGCCGGCAACCTTCAGGCCGTGCATGAACTGAGAGTAAGAGATGTCGTTCAGGCGAGCGGCAGCGTTGATGCGGGTGATCCAGAGAGAGCGGATCTCGCGCTTCTTGTTGCGGCGATCACGATACTGATACTGCAGGGAGTGCTGGACCTGCTCTTTAGCATGCTTGTAAGTACGCGAAGCGGCACCGTAGTAACCCTTCGCACGGTGCATAACGGTACGGCGCTTCTTCTTGGCGGCAACAGCGCGCTTAATACGTGCCATGTTCTATCAACTCCTAGACGGTAAAACGAAAAACGGGAACGCGAACTTAGGCGAGACGCGACTTGATGACCTTGCGGTCGGCAGCGGCGATCTCGGTCTCCTGACGGAAGCCACGCTTACGCTTGGTGGACTTCTTGCTCAGGATGTGGCTCTTGAAAGCCTTGGCGCGCATAAGCTTGCCGGTACCAGTCTTGCGGAAACGCTTCTTGGTGCCGCTGTGGGACTTCATCTTAGGCATGAAATACTCCTTAATCGGTTACAGAACACTAGTTACTTGGTATCGCTTGCCGCTTTATCCTCATCGAAGGCGCCCTTAATCGGGGCGAGCAGCATAAGCATGTTACGGCCTTCCATCTTAGGCTTGGACTCGACCGTAGCGTAAGGCTTGAGATCCTCGGCGAGACGCTCGAGAACGTTAAGACCCTGCTCCGGGTGAGCCATCTCACGGCCGCGGAACATGATGGTGATCTTAACGCGTGCGCCCTTCTTGAGGAAACGCAGAACGTGGCCCTTCTTGGTCTCGTAATCGCCAACGTCGATCTTGGGTCGGAACTTCATTTCCTTGACCTCGACCTTGGACTGGTTCTTACGAGCAGCCTTGGCCTTCATGGCCTGCTGGTACTTGAACTTACCGTAGTCCATGACCTTGCAGACCGGCGGCTCCGCGTTGGGAGCGATCTCGACCAGGTCGAGACCCTGATCGTCGGCGACGCGCTGGGCATCGCGGATGGCGAACAGGCCGAGCTGAGAGCCATCGACGCCAATCAAACGGCACGAAGATGCAGTGATCTCGTCGTTGATGCGGGTGTCATCAGACTTAGCTATTTTCCCTACCTCCATTCATAAAAAAATAACCCGGCGCTTCTCAGCAACCAGGTCGTACACATAGACATCCTCGATTTGAGGAAGTGAATCTAAGTTGTATGACCAGTCAGCTGCTCATTGGCGCCAAAAGGTGGGAACCCTCGGGTTCCTCTTTAGGGCATTGCGGTAACAACGCCTTGTGGATAATAACACGCGCAGCGCGTTATCACATTACGTACACGAAAAAGGGGGCCGCAACCCCCTTGAACGCTCACTTGCATGTATGGTGCCCGAGGCGAGACTCGAAGGGCCTTCGCTTCGCGAAGCCCCGGGCTTCGGGCGCACGGCGCCCTCGCCACGCTCCGCTACAAACAGGCCACAGGCCTGTTTGCCTAACGCTCCGCGCGCTCACGCGAGTTCGGCACGAAAAAGGGGGCCTTGACCCCCTCGAACGCTCACTTGCATGTATGGTGCCCGAGGCGAGACTCGAACTCGCACGTTGTTGCCAACGGTGGATTTTGAGTCCACTGCGTCTGCCAATTCCGCCACTCGGGCACGTAATGCGTGAGTTAGTTTATCACAGCTTTCTACCGATTAGTCCGAAAATGGAACTTCGAGCATTTCGATGAGTTCGACCGTGCGGAGCATCTCACGCTGACGGCATCCGCGACCGCCGACCGAAGCCTCACCCATCTGGTTATCGTAAGGGTCCTCGCGCATGCCGTCGAAAGAGGGCTCAAACTCTGCCTGGAATCGATTGTTGGCCACCATACGCCACGGGTCGAGATTGCCAAAGTAGTGACGGCGGCGCCACTCCTCCCCCATCCTGCGAGCAGAAGATCCAAATGACACATCGGCGTTGAGCCAACCGGTCTGCGGCGTATAGAACTCTGCCCAGTCGTGCGACCCCACCGAATCGGGCGCAACGTACAGGCCGCTCTGCCAACGGGCGGGCACGCCCGCGATACGGCACATGGTGATAAACGTGAGCGCCATAACGCCGCAATCGCCGCGGAGCGAATGCGCGCAGTCATCGGCAATAGATCCCAAAAGCAAGTACGGCGGCTGATAGCGATAGTCGATATGCTGCGTCAGGTAATCATAGATAGCACGGGCGCGATCGAGCGGATCCTCGAGTCCGTCAATAACACGCTCCGTCACCTGTCGCAGATACGGCGTAAACGCAATGTGCGGACGGTCCTCGGAGGTGTCCTCGGGCAGGGGCGCGTCCATACAGGGATGCGATGGGAGCGCGCCACCATAGATATCGCAATAGGCGGCATCGATGTGATAACGATAGGTCACCGAAAATGAATGTTCAGTCGAAGATGTCCAGGAGACAGTACGAGCCGAAACGTTCTCAGAGGCAACAGTGCCCTCCGACGTCATATCGAGAACCTCGACATGAGACTGTTGGCGACAGGCGGCGGCAACGGGCAGCCACGCGCGAACAGTCTCTCCCTCCAGAGCCCCAGGGACAGACACGGACGCCTTAAGCGTGATGAGGCGACTCAACCCGTTTTGCGACTCCATCTCCTTGAGCATCTGGTTGCGAAGCGCAATTCCGTCCGTAGAATCGGGACGCAGACCCGGAACCTCCCTGGGGTACACGCGAAGCGAATCGAGGAAGTTATCGAGAACAAACAGCTCGCCATCGATAAAGCGCCAGTCAATTCGCTTACGATTAATCAGGTCATCAAACTGCTCTTCGGTAAACTCAGGCCACTCCTCGCGAATCATCGCAATGGCCCGATCACGCGACACCGAAAAATGAAGCGGCGTCTCGAGCATGCGATACCGCTCTGCACGAACACAAGCAGCCAGCGAAGGCTCAGGGTTCTGCTCCAAAAGGCGATCGCAGGCAGCAACAGCCTGCGTCAAATACCCGGCATCCTTAAGACGAAGAATCTCGGGTGGCAGTCCAATATCGAGATGGCGAAAATCATCACTGCAAACATCAACAGAGCAGCCAACAGGACCCTCGTCAATAACCTTCCCATCCGAAGGCAGCACATTAATAACAGCCATACCAAAACTCCAAGTCACTAGAACGCTTGAAGCCCATTGTAGCGAGATAAAAAAGAAAGCCCCAATTAAGGAGCCCCCAACACTGATAAACGGTGCCTATAAAAAATGAATTCAGCCCAGTAACCCTGCGGCGTTAAACGAAGGAAGCCCCGTCCCCCGGAGCTGTTTCCTTGGCGCGACTTCTGGCGAAGCCAGTAGCCATTTTAATTCAGCCCAGTAACCCTGTAGCGAGTTAACAAAGGAGGCCCCGTTTCCCCGGAGCTGATTCCGTCGCGCGACTTCTGGCGAAGCCAGGTGAGCGCGAGGGAAACAGCGTAGGGGAAACGGGGCCTCCGGCGGGAACGTTAAACCGCTACTTACGCCTTGTTGACGGAGCCAAACTCCTCCATGAGCTCCTTGGTGCGGGCAACGATGTTGTCGCGACCAGGCTTGAGGAGCTTGCGGGGGTCAAAGCCCTTGCCCTGCTGATCCTTGCCAGCCTCGATGTACTCGCGGACGCCCTTGGCGAAGACGAGCTGCAGGTCGGTGTTGACGTTGATCTTGGAGATGCCCAGGGAAATGGCCTTCTTGATCTGATCCTCGGGGATGCCGGTGCCACCGTGCAGGACGAGGGGCAGGTCGCCGGTCTGAGCCTTGATCTCGCCCAGACGCTCGAAGGAAAGGCCAGCCCAGTCGGCGGGATACACGCCGTGGATGTTGCCGATGCCGCAGGCGAGGAAGTCGACGCCCAGGTCAGCGATCTGCTTGCACTCAGCAGGATCAGCGAGCTCGCCGCTGGAGGTCACGCCGTCCTCGGTGCCGCCGATGCCGCCAACCTCGGCCTCGATGGACATGCCCTTGGAGTGGGCAAGCTCAACGAGCTCCTTGGTGCGGTCGAGGTTAAGCTGGAAGGTCTCCTCGTGAGAGCCGTCATACATGATGGACGTGAAGCCGGCCTCGATGCACTTGAAGCAGTCCTCGTAAGAACCGTGATCGAGGTGAAGGGCGACGGGAACGGTAACGCCCGTGGCCTCGACGGCAGCCTTGACCATGTCGGCGCAGACCTTGAAACCGCCCATCCACTTAGCGGCACCAGCGGTGCACTGAAGGATCAGCGGAGACTTGGCCTCCTCGGCGGCCTGGAGAATAGCCAGGGTCCACTCGAGGTTGTTGGTGTTGAAGGCACCGAGAGCGTACTTGCCGGCCTCGGCCTTCTTGAGCATGTCTGCTGCGTTGACGAGCATAAAAGAAACCTCCTGTAAGGTTGCTCCGATAACGCCTGAGATTTTACCACGGCATACCCAAGATAAACGTTCGTTTGTTCACGAATATGGGTACTTTAGCGATTTTTTATACCGCCTGCCGCCTCAGAACGGCCGTTGACGAGTTTGGGGGGTTGACGTTATTGTCAACCCCCCAAATACCAACCAGCTATACGATCACCAAAGACGCGAGCTCAAGCATGATGGGCATGGCGACGAGCGACAGAATCGTGGACAGCGTCACCAAACCGATTCCAAACTTATAGTTGCCGCCGTATTTCTCGGACAAGATGGCCGCGAACGATGCGACAGGTGCACCGAGAGCGATAAGCATCGTGAGGCGAACCTTGGCATCAATCCACGGGAAGAGCGCCAATATGCCAACAACGATCGCCGGGATGATGACGAGTCTCACCAAGCTAACGAGATAGGCCTTTTTGCTCGTAACGACAGCGCGCATATCGCTCTGCGCCAAATAGGCACCAAGCACAAGCATCACAAGGCCCGTATTGAGCGCACCCAGGTCATCGAGAATCGTCGCCATCAACGCGGGCGGATGGATTGAAAAGAAAAAGCAAACAAGACCAATCAAGATCATGATGAGATTGGGGTTAGTAATGCAGTTCTTAAAGGACATCTGGCTCTTATCACCCGAAACCAACCATACGCCATACGTCCAAATGAAAAACGTGAGGCATGAGACTCCGATGGAGAGGTAGAAGACGTACTCGGACCCGAACACGCCCATAACAATGGGAACCCCGATAAAGCCGCTGTTGGAGAAGATGGCACCGTAACGGGCGACACCATCCTCCTTTTTAAAAAACAGACGCGTGAGCGGAATCGAAATTAGTGTGACCACAACGGTAAGCACAAAGCAAAATCCCGCGTCGCGGATCATGTTGGGTTCGAAGTCGACCATAAGGGTTCTCAGCGTAATGCAGGGATACGCCACATAGATGACCACATTGGCCATCTGGCTCGTGCCCTTGCGGTCGATAATCTTCATGCGGTAGAGAAAATAGCCGATCGCCATCAGGATAAACATGATGACGATCTGACTGATAAGCGCGGCAACCGCTCCTCCCATTACAGCTCCTCGCCGTTGGTCTCAATAACCTTCTTGTACCAGTAGAAGCTCTTTTTACGCGAGCGCTCCATAGTACCGGTGCCGTCATCGTGCTTATCGACATAAACAAACCCGTAGCGCTTGGCCATCTCTCCATCGGCATTGCTCACCAGGTCGATGCAGCCCCAAGGCGTGTAGCCCCAGACCTCAACACCATCCTTGATGGCCTCGGCCATGGCCTTGATGTGATCGCGCAAGTACTCGATACGATAGTCGTCGTCGATGGATCCATCCGGATTGACCTCGTCGCAGCAGCCGAGGCCGTTCTCAACCACCATAATGGGAATTTGATAGCGCTCGTACACCTGGTTGAGCATGATACGCAGACCCATAGGGTCGATTGGCCACTCCCATGCAGTCTCCTTGAGGTAAGGATTCTTGGCGCCCCCGAGAAGGTTACCGCTCGTCTCCTCGGCAGGGTCAGTGCTTGCGCACTGGCTCTGATAGTAGCTGTGCGTATAGAAATCGACCGTACCCTCTTTGAGAATCTTACGGTCCTCGTCGGTGATATCGAGCGTCACGCCCTCCTCGTCCCAGATGCGCTGGGCAAAGTAGGGGTACTCGCCGCGCACTTGGACATCTGAACAGTAGTAGTTGCGATACTGGTTACGCTCGCGGGCAAGCTCGACGTCCGCAGGATTGGGCGTGAGCGGATAGGCCAGCATGTAGGCAATCATACAACCCATCTTGTTGTCGGGGTCGATCTCGTGCCCCGCCTTGACCGCAAGAGCACTTGCGACAAACTGATGGTGCAGCGCCTGCAAACGCTTCTGCGGGTCATCTTTCTGATGGCGAAGGTCAAAGGAGCCCGGATTCAGAATGCCGAGACTCATGTAGTTGCCAAGGGACATCATGCCGCAATTGATCTCGTTGAACGTGAGCCAGTAGCGACACTTGCCCTTGAAATGCTCCATGACGGTCTTGGCATACTTCACGTAGCAGTCAATAGCCTCGCGCGAAGCCCAGCCATCGACTTTCTGGCACATGGCAAAAGGCATCTCGTAATGACTCAGCGTCACGAGCGGTTCGATGCCGTACTTATGGCACTCGTCCATCACGCAATCGTAAAACGCAAGGCCAGCCGCGTTGGGCTCATCTTCGAATCCCGTTGGGAAGACGCGAGGCCAGTTCATCGAGAAACGAAAGACCTTGAATCCCATCTCGGCGAGCAAGGCGATGTCCTCTTTGTAGTGATGGTAGAAATCGACACCATCGTGACAGGGATAGAGCTTGTTGGGGTCGAGCTCGGGCGTGATCTCGCGCGGGTGGTGATGGTTGCCGTTAGTGGCCATATCCATGCAACTCGGACCCTTGCCGTCTACGTCCCAGGCTCCCTCGAACTGATTGGCAGCAGTCGCGCCGCCCCAAAGAAAGTCTTTTGGAAAAACACCCATGGTCGTCCTCTTTTCTATAGGAAACGGGCCGTCATCGCGACGGCCCTCACACTTGTTGAATGAAAGCTAGTCGAGGTCAGCACCGTTGGTGGCGATAACCTTCTGGTACCAATCGAAGCTCTTCTTCTTAGAGCGTGCATAGGTACCGTTGCCCTCATTGTCGAGGTCAACATAGATAAAGCCGTACCGTTTGTCCATTTCGCACGTCGACATCGAGACCAGGTCGATGCACCCCCACGGGGTATAGCCCATCACGTCGACACCTTCCTCGATAGCAGCGCCGATGGCCTTAATGTGCTCACGGAAGTAGTCGATGCGATAGTCATCGTCAATCGTGCCGTCTTCGTTGACCTTATCGTAGGCGCCAAGACCGTTCTCGACGATAAAGAGCGGCTTATGGTAGCGGTCCTGCATATCGATCAACGCGTAGGTGAGGCCATCGGGGTCGACCTGCCAACCCCAGTCAGAAATGGGCAGGAAGGGGTTCTTGACGCCGGTAGCAAGGTTTCCTCCGACTTTCTCGCGCTTGTCCGCATCAATGGAGTCAACCATCGACATGTAATAAGAAAACGAGACGAAGTCGACCGGATACTGCTTGAGAATGGCCTCGTCACCCATGCCGAACTCGACGTGGATGCCCTTGCGCTTCCAATAGTTGAGCACATGCTGCGGATACTCGCCAAGTACCTGGACATCGCTATAGAAGTAGTTATCGCGGTTGTCCTTCTGCGCAAGCAGCATGTTTTTGGGATTGCAGTTCTCGGGATAGGTGAGGGTGCGCGTGACCATGCAGCCCATCTGAGCACCGGGAACCATCTCGTGCAGCATCTTGGTGGCAAGGGCGCTCGCCACAAACTGATTGTGCACGCACTGGTAGATAAGCTCCTCGCGCTTATCCTCGGGATAACGCTCGGTGCAAACGCCGATCGTGGTCCAGGGGTGGCGGAACACAGAGTCGATCTCATTGAATGTGAGCCAATAGGTAACGTACTTTCCAAACTCGCGGAAGCAGACTTCGCAGAAGCGCAAGAAGAAGTCGATGACTTCGCGCTTGCCCCAACCATCGTAGTGGTTTGCCAAATAGAGCGGCATCTCGTAGTGGTGAAGCGTCACAAGTGGCTCAATGCCCGCATCCTTCATGGTGCGGAACAGGTCGCGGTAGTAGTCGATGCCGGCCTGGAGCGGCTCTTCCTCTGTACCCGTGGGGAACAGGCGAGTCCACTGGATGGATACGCGCAGCGTCTTGAAGCCCATCTCCTGGAAAAGCGCAATGTCCTCCTTGTAGCGATGAAAGAAGTCGATGCCGTGACGCTTGGGGTACACGTGGATATCGGTCGAAGCCTCGGCCTCCTTGATCTGTTCGTCAGTGATGCCGTGAAGGGCCGCGTAGTCCTTTTTGTCGACCTTGGGCTTATAGGTGGTGCAGTCGGCGACCGAAAGGCCCTTGCCATCCACATCCCAAGCACCCTCGCACTGGTTGGCGGCAGTGGCACCGCCCCACAAAAAGCCTTCGGGGAACACGTAGCTCATAGTTATCTCCTTAGTTAAAAAGAGGGGCACGGCGCTCCCGTGCACCGCGCCCCTCGAAGTTACAGGCATATTATCGGACAGCCGATAGGTGTAGCCATTAGGCCTGAGCAGCCTCTTCCTGCTCCTTCTTGGCCAGCTTGCTGTTGGCGAGGACGAAGGGGATCCAGATAAGGACGCCCACGACGAGCTCGACGACCTGGACCACAACACCCTGCCAGCCATGGCCAACAAAGGCATTAAGCAGGATGGGCACACCAAAGGGCACGTCAACGGTGTTGCAGGGAAGGAAGCCGATAGAGGTGGCGAACATGGCGATGGCGACGCAGATACCGGAACCAAAGGCAAACGGAATCGCGTAGATCGGGTTCAAGACCAGAGGGATACCGAAGACGACGGGCTCGGAGATGCCGCAGATGCCAGGCAGGAAACCGAGCTTGGCGATAGCCTTTTCCTCATCGCGCTTGGAGCACAGGAAAATAGCGATGATGAGGCAGAGGGTCATACCGGCGCCACCGGGAGCAACGAAGCAGTTCCAAAAACCCATGGTGAACGGAGAATCGGGCATGGTGCCAGCGGCAAGGGCGGCGGTGTTGGCGGCGATTGCAGCATTGAACATGGGGTTGCGCACCGGGGAAACAATGAGACCGCCATGGATACCGAGAACCCAGAAGAGCTGGGACACGACAACGATGATGACAACGCCAGCCGGAGTCTTGAAGGCCGCCTCGAGCGGAGCCTGCATAAGGCCGTAGATCCAATCGTTGATATAGGAGCCGGTAAGGGCCTGGAAGCCAAGGCCGAAGATAGCGCTCACGACGAGGACAATAAAGACCGGGATCATAACGTTGAAGGACTGGGAGATACCAGAGGGAACCGAAGGAGGCATCTTGATCTTGATCTGGTCGATCTTAGAGAGCCAGCAGAAAAGCGAACCGAACACAACGGCCGTGATCATGCCGACAAAAAGACCCTGAGCGCCCATCTGAGTGGTAAGAAGACCAGACACCGGAGCCTCGAGAGCCGTGCCGGCACCGTCGACCTTGATGGAGGTGCAAATCATGGAGATGTAGGCCGCCACGGAGACGAGCGCCGTCGGATACTCCGGAGCCTTCTTGGCACGGGCCAGGTAAAGGCCAATCAGGAAGGTGATGGGCACCGTCATGAAGGACATGGTGCAGTAGTTGATAGCGGAAAATGCCGGCTCAAGCCCCGCGAGCGCGGGCACCCATTGTGCAAGCCCCGTCGTGGTGGAAGAGACCAACGTCTTGAGCAGCGTGCCCATAGAACCCACGATAACGAAGGGCATAAACGCGGTAAAGGCATCCTTAATTGCGGAGAGATATACGTTGTCGCCTACTTTTTCTGCGACAACCATCATCACATCTTCGAATTTCTCGGAGAAAGCCATATGATGTACCTGCTTTCGAAAGTTAATGATGTGCTTTCGGATGTAGACCGCTGTCGAGTGCTAGTCGCACAGCGGCGATTTTGGGCTATTGAGCCCTTATGCCTTGGCGACCAGGTCCTCCGCCTGCTTGAGGACCTTGGCGCCATCGCAGCTGCCGTAGGCAACCGGATCGATTACGGCAACGGGAGCTTTGCCGTCAACGACTTTGGTGAGCTTGCGCTGAAGATGGCGGACCTGCGGGCCAAGCAGCAAAACGTCAAAGTTTCCGAGTTCCTCGGCAACCTGGCCTTGCTCGACGGCCCAAATCTTGTAATCATCCTTGCCCTGGGCCTTAGCGGCCTCCTCCATCTTGCTCACAACGAGCGAGGTGCTCATACCAGCACAGCAAGCCAACATGATGTTCATAACGGACTCCTTTCAAAAGCGCTCATCTTGGGCGCCCGATTGACCAAACTCGGTATTTTAGGGCTACTTGCCCTCGTACTTATCGCGATAAAGCTCGATAAAGCGCTCGGCAAAATCACTCGCCATGATGGCCATCGTCAGATGGTCTTCGGCATGGATCAAGATGATGTTGATATCGACGGTATTGCCGTTCGCTTCAGCCTGAGTGAGCTCGAACTGCATCTTGTGGGCAGCGCTCATCTCGGACTGCGCCTCGGCGAGCTGTTTCTCGGCCTCTTCGAAATCGCCATCATGGGCGGCGTCGATTGCCATGAGCGCGGCGGACTTGGCGTTGCCCGCATGCAGGATGATTTGAAGGGCATTTTCATATTTGCTCTCGTCCATCGGTGTCTCCTTCTACTCGTTGTTGTCTGTTTTTCCATACATATTCAAAAGCTTGACGACGGTCTCCCATCGTTGGTTGTCGACAAGCTCCTGGATAGCCTCTTTGCTGGTAAGCATCTTGGCCATACTGCGGTAGAAACGGTCAAGCTTCTTGTCCTTAGCCTTTGAGACTGATACTAGAAAGACCGCCCGCACCGCTTGCCCGTTCCATTCGACCGGCTCGCGCAGCAGTCCAACGCAAACAAACGTCTCGTCCGTCACGGCCTTGACCGAATGGGGCATGGCGACCTGATTGCCAAAACTCGTCTGCGCGAGTTCCTCGCGACGCATGACCAGCTGCTTAAACTCGTCAGGCACGTTACGCATGGCGGCGACCTGCTCGCATAGAATTGAGATGACCTCGTTCTTGTCTGCAGCGACCATATCGGAGACAAAAAGGTCAGCCGAAAAATAAGGTGCAAGGTCACCGGTAACATTTGCACCGGCAAGAATCTCACGAACATCGTGCATATCATCGGCATCGAGAAAGAAGCTCACCTCGCGCACGGGCACCGGAAGCGCTCGATGCAGGGGCACCGTGGTAAAAACGTAATCGATACCCGTCATATCAATACTGTCGACATGGGAGGCATCGCAGGTCACAATCTTGTCCACGAGAGCACCGAACTCTTGGCGGTATCGGTACTCAAGGAGCTTGGCGCTTCCCTGTCCGCTCGCGCACACTACGAGGATATTCTTACGCGGGACCTCGCTCTTCTGGCGCTCAAGCGCCAAGGCGAAGGCGAGTGCGATATAGCCGATCTCGTCATCCGAAAGACGACTACCGTAGTGCTCGGCAAGGATGACCGACGAATCGAGTGCCATCGAATACGCGAGCGCGAATCTCTCCTTGATATCGGCAAGCAGCGGATTATCGATATGCATGCGATATTTGAGACGCACGGCAAGCGGAACGATATGACGCGCGAGGTTCATGCGGAGCTCAAGATCGCCGCGAAAATCAAAGTGATAGGAATCCCAGATGCACTCGAGCATCTCAGTGACCACATCCCAAACCTCGTCGGAAATTACGAGACCTTCATCTGCACCGTCGGAACTAGCATACAGAGATTGCTTTCCCGCAAGGTGAATGGCGATGTAGGCAACCTCCTCCTCTGGGAGCCGAATGTCGAAAGCTTTCTCGATACGCAAAGCCACACAACCGGCCACCGCAAACTCGCGCGCTGTACGCAGCTTCTCAATATGTTCGGCTTCGAGCGGGACGTAGCACTGCTCGCGGATTCGCCAAATGGCGACCGCGATATGAACCAGCAAGTTTTGATAGGCCGCTGAGTTGATTTGGAAGCCTTCCTCGGCAATGACCTCATTCACACAGGTGGCAATCGTGTCGAGGGTCACCTGGTTCTGAGAATCGCTCTCACGATGCTCTGCAAGCTTGTCGAGCGTAATGCTTGCCAAGCAGAGGCGACGCGACATCTCCGAGCCGCTCACGCGAATCCCGTAATGAGGACGCCGTTCAAGCTTGAGATCGAACTTGGCCAGCTGTGCCTCAACCCGCTTGAGATCGCCTGAAATAGCATTGCGGGATACATAGAGGATCTCCGAAAGATCGTCCAGGGTGATCCAGTCGACGCGACTCAACAGGTCGTTCAGCAAGTACTCAACGCGTCCCTCGCTCGTAGAGGGAATTGACTTGAGACCCCCATTGGATGCATCGTCCTTGATCGAGCGGTATGCGTCGCAATCGCTGATATTGAGGGTATAACCCCCGCCACGGTGTTTATGGATATGGGCCTGAGGCTCGAGGACAGCGTTGAGCTTCTTGACATAAGTACGAATCGTGCGATCGCTCACGCCAAACTCTTCGCAAAGACGAGCGGGCGAAACATCGTGATTAGCCTCTATGTAGTCAAGTACTTTTTGAACCTGTGAATCTAACACCAGCGTTTCACCTCCCCGTATCTATCCGACAATTAGAAAGATACAAGGTTTATGAAAGGTGTTCCACAATCTCGATTTCCCCAGAAGTCGGAAGTCTCTTGGGTGGAAACGGAAACTGTCTAGCGCATGAACGGGTTGCACATGAGTTCACGCGCCATAGTGGTCGAGGGACCGTGGCCAGTCAAACAAACGGTATCGGGTGGAAGCATGTGGGCGAGCTTGGAGAGCGAGCGCAGAATCGCTGCCTCGTCGCCACCGGCAAGATCGGTGCGGCCGTGGCTGCCCGGGAATAGGGTGTCGCCCACAAAGGCAATGTTCCCCTGCTCGGTGGCGGCGAACAAGACGATCCCGCCCGGCGTATGCCCGGGCACCTCAATTACCTGCAGGCAAATGTCGCCCAGCTCAATGGTGTCGCCCTCGGCAAGCAGCCGCGTCGGCTCACCTGGATCGGGCGTCTCGATGCCCCACATCGCTCGCTGCTCCTCGATATTCGCATGCGGCACTGCTGCGTCCTTGCCACACAGCTCGTACAGGGCGTCGGCGCCAACGGCGGCCCGAACTTCAGCGACACCGCCAACATGGTCGGCGTGACCGTGCGTGCAAATGGCGCCGAGCACCTGCACATCGGGATGCTCGGCTCGAATATGTTCCACCAAACGCTCGCCTTCCCATGCGGGGTCGATAATCACGCACTCATTGTCCGAAATAACAGCATAGCTATTGGTCTGAATGGGACCGTTTACGAGCGTCTCAATCTCGACCGATCCCTTGGGAGTTAAATCCAAGGACACAGCACTCATGTCCCTCTCCTCTCTATAGAACTCGAGGCATCAAACGATGCCTCGAGCGTAGCGAATATCGATAATGTGGCACGTTCGTCGCGACTAAACGCGGCGCTTAAGCTGGGCTCCACCCTCACCGGGCATCAGGCGGCGCGCGTCGTAGACCGAGTCAACGCTGCTGATGGAGGCCAGCAGCGGATCCAGACCACTCGCGTCCGAGATCTCGACCATAAAGCGCAGGGTCGCAATACCCTCGCGGTTGGTCGACGTGGCGGCAGAAAGGATATTGCCGCCCGCATCGCCAATGGCAATGGTGACATCCTTGAGAAGGCCCATGCGGTCCAGGCACTCGACCACGATCTCGACCTGGAAGAGGGTGTCGGCAGCGCCGTCCCACTCCACGTCGATCATGCGCTCGGGATGCTCCATAAGACCCTTGACGTTGGGACAGTTGGCGCGATGCACCGAAACGCCACGACCGCGCGTGATGAAGCCGACGATGTCGTCGCCCGTCACGGGGTTGCAGCAATGAGCCAGACGGACCAGTAGGCCGCTGTTGCTCTCGCCCTTGACGATAATGCCGTTACTGGCGCTCTTGCCGCGCTTTTGCGGCTTGCGGTTGGAGCCGCGAGCAGGCTGCTTCACGACCTCGGCGATAGCCTCGGCCTTGGTGAGCTTTTCCTCGGGCTTGGGGTCCAAGATTTGCTCGACCTTATTGCCCACAGCGCGCGGGGCAACCTTGCCGGCGCCGACGGCGGCAAACAGGTCCTCGAGCTGCTTGAAGTTAAACTGCTCCGCCACGGCGTTGAGCGCACGCGTCGAACGCGGCGTAGAAATGCCATACCCGCGCTTACGCAGGTCCTTGGCCAGCATATCGCGACCAGCAGCAGCGTCGTCGTCCTTGGTCGCAGCGGCAAAATAGCGGCGGATCTTTGACTTGGCGGAAGGTGTCTTAACGATCTTGAGCCAATCGCGCGACGGCTTGGAACTCTTGTTGGTCAGGATTTCAACGCGATCGCCCGTCTTGATCTCGTGCGTGAGCGGGGCCACCGCACCGTTGATCTTAGCGCCGACGCAGTGGTTGCCCACCTCGGTGTGAACGGCATAGGCAAAGTCGAGCGGCGTGGAGCCGGCACGAAGCGCCATGACCTCGCCCTTGGGCGTAAAGACGAAGATCTCCTGATCGAACAGATCGACCTTCAGCGAATGCAGGTATTCCTTGGCGTCGGTGATCTCATCAGACGCAGCCCAATCGAGCGAATGTTTGAGCCAGTTAATCTGGTCGTCCAGACGCTGGGCATCATTGGTCTTAGACGCAGACGATCCGCCCGACTTCTTATAGAGCCAGTGGGCGGCAATACCGTACTCGGCCTGCTCGTGCATCTCGTAGGTACGAATCTGAATCTCGAGCGGACGAGCCGTGGGGCCGATAACCGTCGTGTGGAGCGACTGGTAGTTATTGACCTTGGGCATGGCGATATAGTCTTTAAAGCGCCCGGGCATGGGGTGCCACAGCGTATGCACCGCACCGAGCGTGGAGTAGCAATCGCGCACCGAATGCGTGATGACGCGCAGTGCCACCAGGTCGTAGATCTCGGAGAATTCCTTGCCCTTGCGCTTCATCTTTTGGTAGATGGACCAATAGTGCTTGGAACGGCCGTTGATCTGGAAGTCCTCTAGACCAATGCGGTTGAGCTCATCGGTAAGCGTCTTGATGGTCTCGGCAAGGTAGCGCTCGCGGACCTCGCGCGACTCAGCCACCATGCGCGCGATGCGCTGGTAGGCATCGGGCTCCAGGTAGAAGAAGGACAGGTCCTCGAGTTCCCACTTAATAGAGCTCATGCCCAGGCGGTCGGCCAAGGGCGCGTACACGTCCATGGTCTCGCGCGCCTTAAACAGGCGACGATCCTCGCGCAGGGCTGCCAGCGTTCGCATGTTGTGCAGACGGTCGGCAAGCTTAACGATGATGACGCGGATGTCCTTGGACATGGCGAGGAACATCTTGCGCAGCGTGAGGGCCTGTTTCTCGTCCATGCTGTCGACTTCGATGTTGGTGAGCTTGGTCACGCCATCGACGAGCTCGGCCACCGTATCGCCAAACAGGTCGGAAACATCGGCAAGCGAGGTCTCGGTATCCTCGACGGTATCGTGTAGCAGCGCGGCGCACACCACGTCACAGTCCATCTTGAGATCGGCCAAAATGATGGCCACCTCGACGGGATGGTTGATGTACATCTCACCCGAGCGGCGCTTTTGGTTGCAGTGCTTCTCGGCAGCAAAGCAATAGGCCTGCTCCACCTTAGAAAAGTCGTCCTCATTCATATATTTGAGGCACAGGCGCTCCAGCTTGTCGTAGCTGTCCGCCATAATCTCGGGCGGCAGCTCATCGGCATGCTTATAGTGCTCCATCTCCGAGAACGGCTGGAGGGCGGAATCATGGGCGGTACGGGCTGCGGCATCCATCGAGGTCCCCTTCCCCTAGGCCCGCGGTACGATCGGGCGGTTAACTTTGGCTAGCATATCAGAAGCGCACGAATCGAGCGCCCAACTCCGGAAAGCCGAGAACTCCATGCGCGAACGCAAGCCCTCCAAATAGCGAATTGACCTGCTCAATTGCACACGGCCGGGGTTTTCGGCCATCGCGATGCGACGGGTGTCGTCAAACCCCGAAACGCGACAGAAGCCAAGCTCTTCGAAGATTCCCAGGCCACTTTCCACCGAGCGCTCGTCGACCGGCGTGCGGGCATCGATGGCAAGGCACATCTGCGCGATGTCGATATCGCTCGCGCTAAAGGAATCGTCCCCGGTCTTGCCGCGGTTGGAGCGCCACATGGTTTGCAGCGCGCGATAGAGCGTGACGAGCTCGTCGCGCTCGGGCGCATAGCAGTCGAGTAGGCGCTCGTTAATGCGGGCGTCGCGCGACGAATAGAGCAGGTGAATCACGGCGGGCTGTCCATCGCGACCGGCGCGGCCACTCATCTGGTTAAACTCAATCGCGCCAAACGGCATGTGATAGAGCACGACATGGCGAATATCGGGAAGGTTGACGCCCTCGCCAAAGGCAGAGGTCGAGACGATGCAGCTGAGGCTTCCGTCTCGGAATGCTTCCTCCACGCGGCGGCGATCGGAGCGCGCAAGCCCCGCGTTATAGAACGCGATATGGGTTGCGCAATCGGGCACACGCTTGCGCAACGTCTTGGCGAGCGCCACGGACTGGTCGCGCGAATTGACGTAAATGACGGTCTTCTCCCCCGTCGCCACGATCGACACCAAACGGTTCTCGCGGCTCGCAAGGTCGCGGTCGTCCTCGAGCTGCAGGTTCTCGCGCACCGTCTCGTCGACCACCGTGCGAGTAATCGGCAGCATGCGGGCAAGCTCGGCCACGACCGGAGCCGTCGCGGTGGCCGTCGCAGCCATAACAACCGGGTCGCCCAGGGCTTTGAGGATATCGGGCATGTCGAGATAGGCGCTGCGGTCGCCGCCCTTGGCAAGGCCGGCGTGGTGCGCCTCATCGATAACGACAAAGCCGATGCGGCCCGAACGCGCGAAGCGGTCACGGTGGATAGATAGGAACTCGGGCGTCGTGAGCACGATACCGGTGCGGCCCGAAGCTAGGCCGGCGAACACATCATCGCGTGCGGCCTCCACGGTCTCGCCGGTCAGCACGCCAACGCCAATGCCAAGCGCTGCCATCGTCGACGAGAGGTGATAGGCCTGGTCGGCAACAAGCGCACGCAGCGGATAGACAAAGATGCTCGCACGTCCGCGAAGGACAGCCTCGCGCGCAGCATGTACATGGAAGATGAGAGACTTGCCGCGGCCCGTTCCCATAACGGCCAAGACGCTCTGGTGGTCGGCCAAGGCATCGAGCGCCTCAACCTGCGCGCGGTGCGGCTGGTTCGATCCGATAAAGCTATGGATAAGCGAGCGCGTGAGCTCGGTATAGGAAAGCTGGGCGAGCGTCTCGCGCTTACGCGACTCCAGGCGCAGGCCGGAATCCGCCGGCTGCACGCCACGACGAAGCTCGCATGCCGGATCGTCGACGCTGGGCAGCGCGGTATCGCGGACCAGAACATCCTTGATCATGAGCTTGGGCTTCACACGCCCCTGCCAATGCTCGGCAACGGCCTCGAACACCAAGTCGACAGCGCTATCGCAGTTGATGAGCTTATCGATTTGCGGCACGCGGAACATAATGGCCGGCACACTCGCGGCGCCATCGGTCGCCACAAAGCGCATGTGCTCGCCGGTTTTGCCCACCACGGCGCGGTCGCACATCGTCACGCCCTCGGCAGCCAGCAGCGGCACCTTGTTGCCCTGGCCAAACGGCTCAAGACGGGAGATCTGCTCGATGGTCTCGATATTCAGCTCGGAAAGGTCGACGGTGGCGGCGACCTCGTCGGTGTCTTCAAAGTCCTCGGCGGGAAGCTCCGATAGCACGGCGGAAAGGCGGCGGCGGAACTCATCGAGCTTGGATGCCTCGATGGTCACACCCACCGCACCGGCATGTCCGCCGCGACGAATCAGCAGGTCGGAACAACGCTCGACGGCGTCGAACAGGTTGACCTTGCCCACCGAGCGACCCGATCCGCGCGCAACGCCGTCCTCAATCGAGAAGAGCAGCGCCGGCACGTGATAACGGTTGGTCAGGCGGCTCGCTACGATACCCTTGACGCCCTCGTGCCAGCCCTCGCCACCCACGACGATTGCGCGACCGCCGTCATAGGTCTCCTCGACCTTTGCCATGGCGTCGCGTGTGAGCTCCGCCTCGATCTCGCGGCGCTGACGGTTGATTTCCTCGAGCTCGGCTGCCAGTGCACTTGCCTCGATAGGATCGCGGGCAAGCAGCAGGTCGAGCGCCAGCTTGGGATCAGCCATGCGGCCGGCAGCATTCAGACGAGGGATGAGCGAAAACGACAGGCCGTCGGCCGTAATGGTAGAAAGGTCGGCCTTGGCAAGTGCGGCAAGCGCGATATAGCCGGGACGGGCCGTCACGCGCATCTGTTGGATGCCCTCGGCGACCAGTGCGCGATTCTCGGGCGTGAGCGGCATCATGTCGGACACGGTGCCCAGCGCCGCGACCTCGATCAGCGAACGCCAATACGACGGCTTGCCCAAACGCTCGCCCAGGACCTGCACCAGCTTGAGCGCCACACCGGCACCGGCAAGCTCGCGCGAGGGACCCTCGTCCTCGAGCTTGGGGTCGGTCAGGGGCACGCCCTGCGGCACCTGGTCGGACGGCTCGTGATGGTCCGTGACCACCAAATCGATCCCCAGGCTCTCCAGATAGGAGACCTCCTCCTTGGCGGCAATGCCGTTATCGACGGTCACGATCAGGTTGGGTTGGGCGAGCTCGTTGACGCGGTCGAGCGCCGCACGCGACAGGCCGTAGCCCTCGTCAAAGCGATGCGGAATAAACGGCGTGACGTTGGCGCCAAACGAACGTAGCGCCTCGGTCAACAGACAAGTCGACGTAATGCCGTCGACGTCAAAATCGCCAAAGACCGCGATGTGCTCGTGGTTGCGAATAGCGCGCTCGACGCGGTCGGCAACGACCGCCATGCCCGGGATAATGAGTGGGTCGGCCCAGTCGCGATTGAGCGAAGGCGTCAAAAACAGCTGGCCTTCTTCGATGGATGCAATGCCGTGCGCAACCATAATGCGCGCCACCAGCCCGGGTATGCCCAGGCCAGTCGAAAGCTCCTTTTCGAGCTCGGGGTTTTGCTGAGCGACCGCCCAGCGATGCGTCGTCTTAAGCGATGACATAGGCGCCCACCCCCGATAGGGGCAGGTCGCCGCGATACCTCTCACGGTTCATAGCGATGAGTCCTCTGTGTATGCCCGCTTCGGCAGGCAGATCTGTTGAACGGATTTATTATACCGTGCAGCGCGGACGCACAACGTCCAGCACGCCGTGGTTTCGATAAACGAGGGCAGTAATAGCCTCGAAATAATCGAACGTTTCTGGCGCACGGACGCATGCGAGCGTCTAGCATATCCATTCATAACGGATTCACGGGCAAAGGGAGTCACAAGAGCATATGAAGCAATGGGTTGGACTGGGCAAGTTTCTCGCGGGGCACATGCAGGTCATCGTTCCGATTTGCGTGGCGCTCGGCGTGTTCTTTCCTCAGCAGATCGGCGTCCTCAAGCCCATCGTTCCCACCCTGTTTGCCTTTATGACGTTCCAAGGCGCGCTCAGTAACACCTTCCACCAGGTAGCTGAGGTGTTCCGCCGTCCCCTGCATCTGATGTTGGCGTTATTTGTCTCGGCCGTGCTCATCCCCATCGCGGCGTATGTCATGGGCTCGCTGTTCTTTGGCTCCAACCCCAACCTTGTCTGCGGCATCGTGCTCGAGTACAGCGTACCCGTGGCAGTCACTGCCTTTATGTGGATTGGCATGTTCGGCGGCAACGGCCCGCTCGCACTTACCATCATCCTGACGTCTTCGGTTATCTCGCCTGTGACGATTCCGCTCACGCTCAAGCTCCTGCTGGGCGCCACCGTCGTAATCGATGTTCCGAGCATGATGCAGAACATGGCCTTTATGATCGCCATCCCCGCCATCCTCGGCATTGTAATCAACGAACTTACGCGCGGATGGGGGCACGATAAGCTCTCCCCCGCGCTCTCGCCCGCCTGCAAATTTATGATGATGGGCGTCATCGCGTCCAACTCCACCGCCATGAGCGAGTACGTGCTACACATGAACGCGGTGCGCCTTGAAGTCGCCCTCTTTATTCTGGTGTTCGCCATCAGCGGTTTTGTCGTGGGCATTCTGGTCGCCCGCGCGTTGCACCTGCCGTATAGCGAGACGACCACCATGTGCTTTACCTGCGGCATGCGCAATATCTCTTCGGGCGCCGTCATCGCCACACAGTATTTTCCCGGCGAGGTCGTGTTCCCCGTCATGTGCGGCACGCTGTTTCAGCAGGTGCTCGCCTCGGTTATCGGACATCTCTTTGAACGTCTGACCGGCGAGGAGCGCGCCGCCCAGCGCAA
The DNA here is from genome assembly GCA_025757745.1 of Coriobacteriaceae bacterium. Taxonomy (NCBI): domain Bacteria; kingdom Bacillati; phylum Actinomycetota; class Coriobacteriia; order Coriobacteriales; family Coriobacteriaceae; species Coriobacteriaceae bacterium. The sequence goes on along the minus strand of CP107217.1, from coordinate 761,411 downwards.
GCGGGTCGAGGCCGGCCGCGACGCCATGGCGCGCTAGACTGTCCGCATTACGCGGGGCTAGTCTTGCTATACGAGCGTTTCCAGATGCGCGCGCAGGCGCTCGGCATCGATATCGAGCGTGGTCTCGGCATTGACCTGGGCCAAACGATAGCCGACAAAGTAAGGCGAAACCACCCAACGCGGAAGCGCCTTGGCAATGGTCCGACCGCCCAAGTGATAGAAAAACAAGTTGTACGACTCTGCGCGACCACCATGGTGCTCGTTCAGGATATAGCGCAGGGCCACCTGAATCGCATCGGCGAAGAGGTCCGTCTCGGCTTGGTCTCTCGTGTCATCGCTGGCGGCGATTCCCTGCGGAGCCGAGACGTTGACCTCGAAGAATCCCATGATTGGCTCGGTTGAGATGTTGACCGAGATTCTCCCCTGTTGCCAGACATTGATGCCTTCAAAATTGGCAGAAGTCAGCGAAGCATAGCCGTCTTCCTGCTCCAAACCCACAATCTGCATGTGAGGATGAACGAGACTACCGCCCGAGAGCCGGCCCTTGTTCTTGTACATGAGCACGCTTCGATACTGCTGTGAATCGATCATTTGCTGCCAGCAACCCAGGGCAAACCGCATCACATGGTGGAGTTCATCCGGCTCATAGGTCGCCAGGTCTGCGTCGTGGTCGGCCGACTCGATCAGCACGGTTTGACGGGTGGCGCGCAGGGTTTTGAACTTATTCTCGAGCCAGATGCAGTCGCCGTCGCGCTGGATGATATCGGCAAGTTCCTCGGTATCGCAAAAGGGGCACGCGGTGCCAGGGCGCCGGTTGTCGTCGGGCTTACCGTTCGCCTGCTGAACGTCAAATACCAGCGCCACGGGTTACGCCTCCAGCGGCACGATCTTGGTGCCATGGAGCTCGGAGACGCTCAATGCCGCCGCCACGGTATCGCGGTTGTCCGTAGAAATGCCGCCGCCGGGAAGGATGGTCAGGCGGTCGCCCGCATACTCGACAAGACGCGACAGGTGCTCCAGGTTGTCCTCAATCGGCGTGCCGGCCGCACCACCGTGCGTCAGGATGCGCGTAACGCCGCACTCGACAAGCGTGTCGATGGCATCGAGCTGAGCCTCGGGCGAAAGCTGGTCAAATGCCATATGGAAGGTAATGTCGACAGGCTCGCGCTTGCACTCCTCGGTCGCGCAGCCCGCAGCCATCACGAGGGCGCCAAGCATGAGCTCGTCGAGTGCCCATCCGCCAGCACAGGGTTTGCAGCAGCCAAAGACCAAGCCGTCAACGCCGGCGCTTACGGCAAGGCCCAAGTCCATCTCCATCATGCGCAGCTCGTCCTGGTTGTAGTGAAAATCGCCGCCACGCGGACGGATCATGCACATCACCCGTGCATCGTGCTCGTGGGCATAGTTGGTCGTAGCGCTGATAGCGCCGGCCGAGGGCGTGGTACCACCGACGGCAAGGTTGTCGCACAGCTCAATGCGTCCCGCACCGGCCGCAATGGCCGCCGGCACCCGCTCAAAGTTCTCGGCACAAAACTCGTACAGCATAGATAGGCCCCCAAGGATGGCAAACGTTTTCCGATGGCATTGTCGCATGCCCCCATGAAGTTGCGGTGGAATAGGGACTCTTTTGACCTCCGATGCCCTCATTTAGTCCCTATTTCACCGCAACTTAAAGGGGTGCCGACCGAAATGGTCAGCACCCCTTTTTGCTGTATAGAAGTAGTCGTTGGGGACGTTCTTAAACGACTAGTCATTCAAGAACGTCCCCAACGACTACGACAACTGTTGACATCATATACTATGTGTCATATAGTAGGTGTTGCACAGTATACTACGAAAGGAGGTGTGCGGATGGAGGCACAGATGAAGCGCGGCTTCCTCGAGGCCTGCGTGCTCGCGGCCGTCTCGGGCGAGGAATCCTACGGCTATCAGATCGTGAAGGACGTGCCCGCGAGCATGGGGCTCACGGAGTCCACGCTCTATCCGTTGCTCAAGCGCCTGGAGAAGGCGGGGTGCATCACGGCGCGCTCCGCCGAGCACAACGGGCGGCTGCGAAGGTACTACCGCATCACGGACACCGGGCATGAGCGTATCGCCGAGTTCCTAGCCGAATGGCCATCCGTGCAGGAGATCTACCGTTACGTGAAGGGGGCGCACCATGACGCGCGATGAGTTCTTGAACCGGCTGGGCGAGCTTCTGGCCTGCCTGCCGGCAGATCAGGTAAAGGAAACGCAGGAGTTCTACGCGGAGGTCATCGCCGACCGTATGGAGGACGGCATGACGGAGGCCGAGGCTGTGGCCGCCATGGGCACGCTCGATGAGGTCGCCGAGGCAACGCTCGACGAACTGCCCGCCGTGCCGCGCGCAATTGCGAGGACCAAGCGCAAGAGCACGGCGCTTCTATGGGCGCTCGCCATCGTGGGTTCTCCGGTATGGATTCCGCTGCTGCTCGCGTTCGTCGCCGTTGCCGCTACAGTCTACATCTGCATTTGGGTTCTTGCGCTCTGCGTGTGGATCGTGGCCGCGGCATTCGGGGGCGCGGGCGTGGTGGGGCTCCTGTTCACCGTGGACGGCATCATTATCGGGCATGTTCCGTACGTTTTAACCTCGATGGGAATGGGATTCGCTTCCATCGGTGTGGCGCTCCTCGCGGGAGCCGGTGCCTGGACGGCGTCCAAGCAGATCGCGCGCCTCTCTGCCCTTTGGGCGAAGAAAGCCGTTTCGCCCTTCTGGAAAGATCGAGGCAATAAGAGCCGCAGGGGCGCTGAAGCGGCGCCGCTTACGGCATAGGAAGGAGTGCAGACATGTCCAGCGTAAAAAAGATTTACCTTGCCGTAGCGGGTGGGCTTGTTGCCACGGGGCTCGTCCTGGCTGCTATCGGATTTGTAGCCTCCGGCTTTAACCTCGCTGTGTTCAACACACAGATCGACCTGCGCGATGACACCATCATTCTGGGTGGTGTTGAAATAGACGACCCGGCAGGGCTTCCACTCATCGAGCAGCTTGCCGAGGTTGGCGAGATCCATATTGGATCTGCAACGACTGGTTCGTCTTCTCCTCGCAAATGATCGAGCTCGTAGCAGCCATCCCCCTTCGGGCACACCACGACGGGCGTGAGCACGCCGCGCTCGGGGCCTTTTGACCTAGTCATTGGGGACGTTCTTAGACGACTAGTCATTCAAGAACGTCCCCAACGACTACCCCAACGCCGCAGGCAGAGGACGGACAGCGGCACCAGAGCGAATAAATTGGCATGAAAAGAGGACGGCATAGACCTTCTGGTCATGCCGTCCTCTTTGAATGATAAGTTGTCGTTCTGGTGCCCGCGCAGCGTCGACTGGTCCGCCGTTCGGTAGAACGGCGGAACCTCCTAGCCGCCCAGATATGCCTTGCGGACGTTATCGTCGTGCAGGAGTTCTTGGCCCGTGCCGGTCATGGTGATCTTGCCGGTCTCGAGCACGTAGCCGCGCGTAGCAATCGAAAGCGCCATCTGCGCGTTCTGCTCGACCAGGAGCACCGTAGTACCGGCCTTGTGCAGGTCCTCGACGATCTGGAAGATCTGCTCAATCAGAATCGGCGCCAGGCCCATGGAAGGCTCGTCGAGCATGAGCAGCTTGGGGTTGCTCATAAGGGCACGACCCATAACGAGCATCTGCTGCTCGCCGCCCGAAAGGGTGCCAGCGACCTGGCGACGGCGCTCCTTAAGGCGCGGGAACTGCTCGTAGACGCGCTCGAGGCCCGGAGCCACCGTAGACTTGGGCTGTGTATAGGCGCCCATCTCCAGGTTCTCCTCGACCGTCATTTGCAAAAAGGCGCGACGGCCCTCGGGCACCTGGGCCAAGCCCTTGCCCACCAGCTTGTCGGCGGGCGTATGGGTAATGTCCTCGCCCATAAACTTGATGGAGCCGGTCTTGGAACGCAGCAGGCCCGAGACGGTTTTAAGCGTCGTGGACTTACCGGCGCCGTTGGCACCGATCAAGGCAACGATCTCACCCTCGTTGACGTTAAAGGAGATGTCCTTGATGGCGTGGATGGCGCCGTACCAGACGTTGATGTTGTAGACGGAAAGCATCGGCTCTGCCATTTAGTTCTCCCCCTTATCCTGCTTGCCCAGATACGCCTCGATAACGGCGTCGTTGTTCTGGATCTCCTCGGCCGTGCCCTTGGCGATGACCTTACCAAAGTTGAGCACGCAGATGCCCTCGCAGATGTTCATGACGAGCGACATGTCATGCTCGATAAGCATGATGGCAATGCCAAAGGTGTCGCGAATCTTGACGATGTTCTCCATGAGCTCCGCGGTCTCGGACGGGTTCATACCGGCGGCAGGCTCGTCGAGCAGTAGCAGCTTGGGGTTAGTGGCAAGCGCGCGGACGATCTCCAGACGACGCTGGGCGCCATAAGGCAGCGAGCCAGCCTGCTCGTTTGCCAGGTGCTCCATATCAAAGATGGACAGCAACTCCATGGCGCGCTCGTGGGCGGCCTTCTCGTGCTTCCAGTACGTCGGCAGGCGTAGCACGCCCTCAAAACCGGAGTAGCGCTCCTGGTTGTGCAGACCGACCTTAACGTTGTCCTCCACCGTCATGGTGTTGAACAGGCGAATGTTCTGGAAGGTACGGGCAATACCCATGCGGTTGACCTGATAGACCGACTTGCCCGAGGTGTCCTCACCGTCGAGCAGGATGGTACCGTGCGTGGGCTGATACACCTTGGTGAGCAGGTTGAAGACCGTGGTCTTGCCGGCACCGTTGGGGCCGATCAGACCGGCGATCTCGGTCTTGCCGATAGTCAGGCTAAAGTCATCGACTGCCTTAAGGCCACCGAACTCAATACCCAGGTGGATGCACTCGAGCGCCGGGCGCTCGCCCAGGTCGCGGTCGGGAACGATGGCGCCAGAAGGATACGGAACCATCTTGCCCTTGTTGAACTCAAATTTACTGGGCATCAGCTGCCACCTCCTTCTTGGAAGCAAAGCGATCCTTGACGCGACCGAAGAAAGCCTTGAGCTGCGGGTTGTTGGTAAAGATCATGACCAGGATCAGCACGATGGCGTAGATGAGCATGCGGTAGTCCGAGAACTGACGGAGCAGCTCGGGAAGCACCGTGAGCAACGCCGCCGCGATGACGGAGCCGCGCATATTGCCCAGACCACCCAGGACCACGAACACCAGGATGAGGATGGACGTGTTGAAGTCGAACTTGGTGGCGGAGAGCTGCGAGAAGTTGCCGCCGAAGAGAGCTCCGGCAGCACCGGCGAGGGCCGCGGAAACCACGAAGGCGATCATGCGGTACTCGGTGACGGAGATGCCTACGGACTCGGCTGCAATCTTGTTATCGCGCACGGCCATAATGGCACGGCCGGTACGGCTGCGAACCAGGTTAAGCACGATCACGAGTGCGACCATGACCAAGATGGCACCGGCAAGGAAGGTCGAGTACGTCGACACGCCCGAGGCGCCCTGGGCCCCCTTGATGATGGCGGTGCCGTCCTCGAGCAGGTGCAGGTCGTCGATCGTGGAGTTACCCGTGATGTTAAAGATCACATGCAGGCCACGGGAGTCGACGCCCACAATGAGGCAGGTGACGATCTCTTTGATAATCTCGCCAAAGGCCAAGGTCACGATGGCCAGGTAGTCGCCGCTCAGGCGCAGGACCGGGATACCAATCAGGAAGCCCAGAATGGCAGCGGCGATAGCGCCGACCACAATGCTGATGACAAGACGCATCGGGTCGGAGGGAACGGCGCTCTCGAGGGCGACCGCGGTAACGATGCCCGTATAGGCACCGACGCTCATAAAGCCCGCGTGGCCCAGCGACAAGTCGCCCGCGATGCCGACGACAAGGTTAAGGGAAATGGCCATGACGATATAGGCCGTGATGGGAACCAGCTGACCGGCGATCATGCGCGGAATCATGTGGTTAGACTGCATAAAGAACACAATGGCGAACGCCACAAGGCACATGGCGTACGTGACAAAATCGTGACGCGTCTGCTTGTCTTTAAGAAACTTCATAGCGCTCACCTACACCTTCTCGGGGACGTACTTGCCCAAGAGGCCGGCAGGCTTGACGAGCAGGACGATGATCAAAACACCAAAGACGATGGAGTTGGCAAGGCTCGTGGAAATGTAAGCCTGCGCCATCGCCTCGATGATGCCGATGAGAATGCCGCCGACAAAGGCGCCGGGGATGGAGCCGATGCCACCGAAGACGGCGGCGTCGAAGGCCTTGATGCCAGGCATGGCGCCCGTCGTAGGCTGCAGCACCGGCGAGTAGGAGCACAGGAGCACACCGGCGATGGCGGCAAGGGCGGAGCCGATGGCGAACGTCATCGAGATGGTGCGGTTGACGTTGATGCCCATGAGCTGAGCGGCGGCCTTGTCCTCGGACACGGCGCGCATGGCCTTGCCCATCTTGGTCTTACCTGTAAAGAACATCAAGCCGGCCATGATAACCAAGCAGGCGACGATGGTAACGAGCGAGACGGCGCTTACGTTGAACTTGGCCAAGAACTCCGGCACCTGGAAGGTGACGAGCGAAGTGAAGTTCTTGGGCGTGGCGCCCCACAGAAGCTGTGCGGCATTCTGCAGGAAGTAGGACACACCGATAGCCGTAATCAGAACGGCCAGCGGACCCGCCTGGCGCAGCGGCTTGTATGCCAGGCCCTCGATGAGAACACCGAGAACCGTGCAGACCACACAAGAGAGAACTACAGATGCCCAGCCCGGGAGGCCGAGATACGACGTGGCGCAGAACGAGACATAGGCACCGACCATGATGACATCGCCGTGAGCGAAGTTGAGCATCTTGGCGATACCGTAGACCATGGTGTAGCCCAACGCGATGATGGCGTAGACACTGCCCATGGACAGGCCGTTGACCAGGTATTGGATAAAGACCGTCATGTTCCACATCCCCCTTTCGAATAGGTTTCCAGTTGATGTATGAAACAGGGACGTTACATCGTCCCTAGATACCAAGCAAGCAGGGAAGGCCAAAACCTCCCCTGCTTGGGATCAAAACCGCTCTATGTAAGGCGGCCTATTAGGCCTGTACGTACTTGCCGTCGGTGATGACGTACGCCGTGGGCTCCTTCTGGACCTGGCCCTTATCGTTCCAGGTGAGCTTGCCGGTCAGACCGTCAACGGTAATCTTGAGCATAGCCTTGGACAGCTTCTCGGCGACCTCGGTCGGGTCGGCGTCGGCACCAAGACCGGCCTCCTTGACGGCCTCGGCCACCGCGTGCACGCCGTCGTAGGCGTCGGCGGCAAACTGGTCGGGAGTATCGCCGTACTTATCCTTGTAGGCGTTGACGAAGTCGGCGTTCTTCTCGTCGTCGGCGGAGAACGGGGTCATGAGCAGCAGACCCTCGGCAAGAGAGGTGTCGAAGCCCTCAACGCCCAAGATGCCGTCCATGCCGTCGCAGCCCATCATCTTGACGTCGTAGCCCATGTCCTTGGCGTTCTTGAGCAGGACGGACGCCGGCGTGTAGTAGATCGGCGCAAAGATCATGGTGGCGCCGGCCTGCTTGGCTTTGGTCAGCTGGTTGGTAAAGCTCGTGGCGGAGTCGTCCTTAAAGGTCTCCTCGTCGACAATCTCGAGCTTGGACTCAGCGGCCTGGGCCTTAAAGGAATCTGCGATGCCCGAAGAATAGGCGTCGCCGGAGTTATAGAACAGCACGAACTTCTCGTCCGCATACTTCTGCGCCAGGAACTTGGCAGCGTTGACACCCTGGTTGGGGTCGGTGAAGCAAACCTGGAAGACGCAATCCTTGCCGTCGGTGACGTCCTCGGAGGACGCGGACGGGGTGATCATGAACGTCTTGGGGTCGTTACCGCACTCTGCGGCAACGGCAACCGACGCACCCGTGGTGGTCGGGCCGACGAGGGCCTGCATGCCCCAGTCGAGCAGGGTGTTGAAGGCGTTGACGGCCTTCTCGCCATCGGCCTGGTCATCTTCGGCCTTGCTGGCAAGCGGCAGCTCCTTGGTCGAGAAATCCTTGCAGCCAAGCTCGACGCCCTGGGTAACGGACTTGCCGTAGGACGCGTTGGCGCCGGTCAGCGGTCCGATGGTGCCGATCTTAAAGGAACCGTCGGCCGACGCGGAACCGCTGTCGCCGCCGTTGGAGGAGCAGCCAGCTAGAATGGACATCGCCCCTAGACCTGCTGCGCTCGCGATAACGCTCCTGCGATTCATAACAGGGTTCAATGACTTACCGGTGAGGCTCGACATGCGGCTCTCCTCTCAAATCTCGTCGGGTTTCGGTTACCCGACAGGCCATCCTTCGCCGTGTTCGGCGTTCGCAAAATAGTAGACGCTTTAGTTGAGAAAAGTGGCGATTATTTCAACTTTTCTTTTGTTTTGTCCATTTATCCATCTTTGTGCGTATTCCTATCGATTTATGCAGTTTAGCCACTTTATTATGTGAAAGTAATGTTTCTGTTCTGTTACAAGCGCCCTTGCCCTGAATATAACGACCCCACCGGTCTCGTTATATGCACTTAGGCGGAGATGTACTTGCCGTCCTGAATCACATAGGCCGTAGCGGGCTTTTCGACCTGGCCCTCGTCGTTCCACGTGAGCTCGCCCGTCAGGCCCTCGATCTTGATCTTGCGCATAGCCTTGGTGAGCTGATTGGTAAAGCACGTGGCGGAATCGTCCTTAAAGGTCTCGGTATCGACGATGTCGAGCTTGGATGCCTTGGCCTGCCCGGCAAAGGCATCGGCAACGCCCGAGCCATACGTATCGCCGGAGTTGTAGAACAGGGCGGTCTTGGCATCCGCGTACTTCTCGGCCAAATACTTAGCGGCGCTCGTGCCCATGGTGGGGTCGGTAAAGCAAACCTTATGGTGCAAACGTTGACAGTTTGTTACGGAGTTCCGTTTGTAGCGAGCATGTTTCCAATGTTTCCGCAGCGTTTCGGGGGTGCCGTTTTGTGCGACTCCTGTTGCCTGGCGAGCACGCGCCCTCGGTTCACGCTAGAATGCACTCAACATTACTTGACCAATCAATCTATAAGATGCACGAAGGAGCTATCTATGAGCGAACCCCTGCGCACCGTGAACGTCGGCCTCATCGGTCTGGGAACCGTCGGCGGCGGCGTGGCCCGTCTGATTAAGAGCCACCACGATGAGTACCTGGCCGCCTACGGCATCGACCTTAAGCTAACCCGCGCCTGCGCGCTTGCCTGGGAGCAGGCCGAGGCAGCCGGTATTGAGCGTGAGGCCTTTACGAGTGACTGGCACGACGTCGTCACCGACCCCGCCGTCGACATCGTCGTCGAGCTGATCGGCGGCGAGCACCCCGCGACCGAGATCTTCACCACCGCCTTCGAGAACGGCAAGCACGTCGTCTCTGCCAACAAGGCCCTGTTGGGCCGTCATGTCGAGACGCTCGCCGAGAAGGCACGCGCGTGCGGCGTGCAGATTAAGTGCGAGGCCAGCTGCGGCGGTGGCATCCCCATTGTCAGCACGCTCGAGCACGACCTGGTGGGCAACAAGATCCTGACCATCGCAGGCATTCTCAACGGTACCACCAACTATATCCTGTCGCGCATGGACGCCGAGGGCGCCGATTACGCCGACGTGCTCGCCGACGCGCAGGCCAAGGGCTATGCCGAGGCCGACCCGTCCGCCGACGTCGACGGCTTCGATGCCGCCAGCAAGACGGCAATCCTCGCCTCCATCGGTTTTGGCACCCGCGTTACCACCGACGATGTGTACCAGCAGGGTATCCGTACCATCGGCGCCGAGGACATCGCCCAGGCCCGCGAGCTCGGCTACACCATTAAGCTGCTCGGCATCGCCCGCAACACCGACGCCGGCGTCGACGTCCGCGTGCATCCCACGCTGATCCCCGCCGACCACATGCTTGCCAAGGTCAACGGCGCCATGAACGCTGTCTACGTGGTAGGCGACGCCGTAGGCGAGACCATGTTCTACGGTGCCGGCGCAGGCTCCTTCCCCACCGCGAGCGCCGTCGTGGGCGATATCTTGTCGCTCTCCGAGCAGATTAGCCGCGGCGTGGCTCCGCTGCCCGAGATTGAGCCCTATGGCCACAACCTCGCCTTTAAGCCCATGGACGAGCTCCAGACCAAGTACTATGTGCGCCTGAAGGTCGCCGACCGCGTGGGTGCCCTGTCCGAGACGGTCGACATCTTTGCCAAGCACAACATCTCGATTTCGCTCATCAACCAGGTCGAGGACGGCAAGTCGGGCGTCAGCGATGCCTGCTCGGTCATCTTCCTGACGCACCGCGCACTCGAGAAGGACGTCCAGGCTGCCGCCGCGGAGCTTGCCAGCGTCGACTGCGTGGCCGAGGTCGCCAACGTCCTGCGCATCGAGGACGTCGGGGCCTGGACCGAAGGCGTCATGGCCAACTAGTTCGGTTTACACCCCACAACGCATTTGCTCGAAGGGCTCCCGTCTGGTCTTGGACGGGAGCCCTTTTATTTGCACGCTCGGGGCGCATTGACGCGATCCGCGTTTGAACAATTTGACCGTTCGGTGTGAACCAGGGATACCGCTCACCGATAAGCAGACATGTTTGCTTTTGTCCGCCGCTATCCTGTGCTGCGTACGTCCACCCCCGAAGAATGGAGGCACCATGTTGCTCGAGGGCAAGAAAGCAATCATCACCGGAGGCACGCGCGGTATCGGCTATGCCATCGCCTGCCGCTTTATCGAGGAGGGTGCCACCGTCACCGTCTTTGGCTCGCGTCAGGAGACCGCCGATGCGGCCGTTGAGAAGCTGACAGCCGTCTATCCCGACGCCAAGGTCTGGGGTCGCTCCTGCGACCTCACCTCACTCGAAGCCGTGACCGAGGCCTTTACCCAGGCTGCAGCCGATATGGGCGGTCTCGATACGGTCGTCAACAATGCCGGAATCTCCCAGCGCTCACCCCTTTTGAACTACACGGCCGAGGAGTTCGCCAAAGTCATGGACCTCAACGTCGTCGCTGTCTTTAACGGTCACCAGGCGGCCGCCAAGATTATGACCGAGGCCGGTCACGGCGGCACCATCACTACCACGAGCTCGATGGTCGCCAAGTACGGCCAGCCCTCCGGCGTCGGTTACCCCACGTCCAAGTTTGCCGTCAACGGCATGGTCCAGTCGCTCTCGCGCGAGCTCGCCCCCATGGGCATCCGCGTCAACGCCGTTGCCCCTGGCGTGACTAAGACCGACATGGTCGCCAACCTGCCCGAAGAGGTTATTAAGCCCATCATCGCCACTATTCCGCTCGGCCGCATGGGCGAGCCCGAGGACGTCGCCAACGCCTTTGTTTTCCTAGCGAGCGACATGTCATCCTATGTCACGGGCGCCGTGCTCCCCGTCGACGGAGCCGCCCGCTCCTAAAGGTCGCAAGCCACGACTTCGAACCTCAACGAGGCCCAACGCAAAAGGCGCGCTGTCTGCATCAACCGCAGGCAGCGCGCCTTCTATTATTTGGACGGAACCCGTATCCCGGTATTCCTTACTACTTACCGTCGTCGTCCTGGGCTTCATCGCGCGCATAGAGCTCCAGCATGCGGCGGCGGTATTCGTGTACGGCGAGCTTGGCGCGCTCAAGGCGGCGGCGCTCACGCGGAGTCAGCTCGGACGGGTCAACCTCATCACCATAGGTCTTATCGGCAAGAAGACGCGCCGCGTCCACGATGCGGGCATCGATGTGGCCGCTCGCCGCCTCGGCGGAAAGACGCTCGGCAATCGTATCGAGCGTAGGCAGGCCCTCGAATACGCGACCATGACCATGCGAGGTCAGTAGCTCGTGCTCGCGTGCGAGCAGGCTCGCCAAATCATGATGGGCACGCAGGATGTCGAGCGCATCGGATGGATGCTCGGCGACTTCTGCCACGGCGGCGACCGGCGCGGCGTCGACCACGCGGTAGAAGAGCTGCGCGAGCAATGGCATCAAGAACACCGTGATGGCACCGGCGGCAACCATGACCGACGCAATATCTTGCGACAGCGCGCCCGCGTTGACGGCCACGCTCGTTACGGCAACGATGATCGGCAGCGCCGTGGTGCAGTAGAGCGCCACGGTAATGCGGCCATACGCCGACACATCGCGCGTCACGGGACAAATGCTCATAGAGATGAGAATGGGCACGGCACGAATGATCAGCAGCGCCAAGATAAAGCCCACGAGCAGCCCGGGGCGCGACACCACGGCCGTCAGGTCGATCTTAGCGCCCGACACGGTAAAGAACACCGGGATCAAAAAGCCGTAGGCCAGGCCGTCGAGCTTGGTCTCAAGCGTATGGTTGCCCTCGGGGATGATATAGCGCAGGACAAAGCCGGCGGCAAAAGCGCCCAATACGATATCGAGGCTAAAGATGGCCGAGAACGCCACGAGCGTGACCAAAATAAGCACTGTCAGGCGTACGAACGTCTGCGACGTGGTATCGGCGCGCTCCTCGACAAACGCAAAGAAGCGGCTGCCGACGCGTTTGGAGCGGCTGGGGACCACGGCAAGCAGCACGCACACGGCGGCAAATAAGCCCAAGATCAGCAGCGTCTCGATGCCCGTACGGGCAGACAGCAGTACCGACATGGCGAGCACGGGGCCGAGCTCGCCCCACGTACCATAGGCAAGAATCGAATCACCGACGCGCGTTCCGGCAAGCAACCGCTCGCGCAAGATGGGCATGAGCGCCCCAAGCGCCGTCGAGGTCAAGGTGAGCGTCACGGCGATACCGTCGAAATGGCTGACCGAGAACCACGGGGTAAAGCGCACGGCAAGCCAGGCGATACAAAATGTGACAGCCCACGTGGCCATACCGTAGCGGCCTTCGACGCCCGTGATGTTCTTGGGATCGATCTCAAAGCCGGCAAGCAGGAACAAAAATGCCAGACCGAGCTCTGACACGAGCGAGACCTCGGCATCTACATGGATGACGCCGAGCATATGGGGTCCCAGCACCGCGCCGAACACGAGCAAAAAGACCGTTTCGGGAACGGGCTTTCCGGGAATCGCCGAGGCGATGAAGGGGCTTGCAAAGGCCACGAGCGCGATGATGGCGAGTGAAACGAATGCCATGTGATGCCTTTCTCTTGTTTGCGCATCACTGTAGCACCCTCGCCGTCCTCAACGCGCCGCGAGCTGTCGTATCATAGTGAGGTTTACAAACATGTGGCTCAAGGCGACCGCAGGGCAGACCCCGCAAACCGACCGCTGCCGCATACCGTACCGTACGCCCAACCGATCAGGAAGGCAGGAACCAATGGTCTCTCGTATCTACGTGGAGAAGAAACCCGGGTTCGACGTCGAGGCTCAGCAGCTCAAGGGCGAGCTGACCGAGATTCTCGGCATCAAGGGCATCGAGGCCCTGAGGATCATCAACCGCTACGACGTCGAGGGCATCGACGAGGAGCTTTTCCGCTCCTGCGTGCCGACCGTCTTTAGCGAGCCCCAGGTCGATGTGACCTACGACGAGCTCCCCGCAAGCGATGGCGCCGTCTTTGCCGTCGAATTCCTGCCTGGCCAGTTTGACCAGCGCGCCGACTCCGCCAGCGAGTGCGTGCAGCTCATCAGCCAGGGCGAGCGCCCCGCCGTGCGCTCCGCCAAGGTCTATATGATCTCGGGCGCTCTGGACGAAGCCGCCATCGAGGCCATCAAGCACTACGTGGTGAACCCCGTCGAGGCGCGCATCGCCTCGCTCGACTTGCCCGAGACGCTGTACATGGAGACCCCCGAGCCCCAGCCCGTCGAAGTGCTCGACGGCTTCCGCGAGCTCGATGAGGCCGGCCTTGCCGCCTTCATCGCCGATCGCGGTCTTGCTATGGACGAGGCGGACATCGCCTTCTGCCAGCAGTACTTCCGCGATGAGGACCGCGACCCCACCATCACCGAGATCCGCGTGATCGACACCTACTGGTCCGACCACTGCCGCCACACCACCTTCGGCACCGTCCTAGATGACGTGACGATCGACGACGCCGTGGTGCAGCAGGCCTTCGACCGCTACATGGAGATGCGCCATGAGCTCGGTCGCGACGCCAAGCCCGTCTGCCTCATGGACATGGGCACCATCGGCGCCAAGTACCTTAAGAAGACCGGCGTCATGACCGATGTCGACGAGTCCGAGGAGATCAACGCCTGCACTGTCAAGGTGAAGGTCGATGTCGACGGCGAGGACCAGGACTGGTTGTTCCTGTTTAAGAACGAGACCCACAACCACCCGACCGAGATCGAGCCCTTCGGCGGTGCCGCCACCTGCGTGGGCGGCGCCATCCGCGACCCGCTCTCGGGCCGCAGCTACGTGTACCAGGCCATGCGCGTCACCGGCGCCGGAGACCCCACCGTCCCCGTGTCCAAGACGCTCGAGGGCAAGCTGCCGCAGCGCAAGCTCGTAACCACCGCTGCCGCCGGCTACTCCAGCTACGGCAACCAGATCGGCCTTGCCACCGGCCAGGTCAACGAGCTCTATCACCCCGGCTACGTGGCCAAGCGCATGGAAGTCGGCGCCGTTGTGGGCGCTACCCCGGCAAACCACGTGCGCCGCGAGTGCCCCGCCCCCACCGACAAGATCATCCTGCTGGGCGGCCGCACCGGCCGTGACGGCATCGGTGGTGCCACCGGCTCCTCCAAGACCCAGAACACCGAGTCAATCGAGACCTCGGGTGCCGAAGTCCAGAAGGGCAACGCCCCGGTCGAGCGCAAGCTGCAGCGTCTGTTCCGCCGCGGCGATGCCTGCCGTCTGATCAAGCGCTGCAACGACTTTGGCGCCGGCGGCGTCTCGGTCGCCGTGGGCGAGCTTGCCGATGGCCTGTATGTCGACCTTGATACCGTGACCAAGAAGTACGACGGCTTGGACGGCACCGAGCTCGCTATCTCTGAGTCCCAGGAGCGCATGGCCTGCGCCGTCGCCGACGGTGACGTCGAGGAGTTCATGGGCTACGCCGCCGAGGAGAACCTGGAGGCAACCGTCATCGCCGAGGTTACCGCCGAGCCGCGCATGCGCATGGCATGGAATGGCGTCGCCATCGTCGATCTGTCCCGCGAGTTCCTCAACTCCAACGGTGCGCCCAAGCACCAGGTCGCCCACGTCTGCGCCCGCAGCGTGTGGCAGCCCAGCTGGGCCGGCACCACGCTTGCCGAGCGCATGACCTCGCTCGTCACCGATCTTAACGTCGCCTCCAACAAGGGCCTTTCCGAGCGCTTCGACTCCACCATCGGCGCCGCGACCGTGCTCATGCCCTTTGGCGGCAAGACGCAGCTCACCCCGAGCTCTGCCATGGTCGCCAAGTTCCCCGTGGACGGTGAGACCACCACGGCGAGCGCTATGGCATGGGGCTTTAACCCCTATCTGATGGAGGCCGACCAGTTTGCGGGCGCCTACCTGTCCGTGGTCGAGTCCATCGCCAAGCTCGTGGCCGCAGGCTTTGAGCACAAGCGCGCCTACCTCTCCTTCCAGGAGTACTTCGAGCGTCTGCGCACCGAGGCCGAGCGCTGGGGCAAGCCCATGGCAGCCGTCTTGGGCGCCCTTATGGCCCAGGTCGACCTGGGTGCCGGCGCCATCGGCGGTAAGGATTCCATGAGTGGCTCGTTTGAGGACGAGGCCGGCGAGCTCAACGTTCCGCCGACCCTCATCAGCTTCGCCGTGGCCGTGGGCAAGGCGGCCCGCGCTGTCTCCCCCGAGTTCAAGGGCCTCACGCACCGCGTCGTCCGCATCGCCCCCGCCACCTATGGCCAGGACTACCGCCCCGACGCCCAGCAGCTGCTCGCCGCATTTGACGCCGTCGAGGCGCTCACCGCCGCCGGCGACGCCCTGGCCGTCTCCACGCCCGGCTACGGCTGCGGCGCCGAGAGCCTCTTTAAGATGTGCGTCGGCAACCAGATCGGTATCGAGCTTGCCGAAGATGTGGACGTGGAGAGCCTCTTCACCCCGCTCTACGGCAGCTTTATCGTCGAGCTCGCCGAGGATGCCGAGCTGCCCGAGGTCGCCGACGGCGTTGTCGTCGAGCCCCTGGGCACCACCGTCGAGGGCTATGTCATCGATACCGGCTCCGAGGTCATCGAGCTCTCCGAGCTCCAGGAGGCCTGGGAGAGCGGCATCGAGGGCGTCTTTGCCTACCGCAGCGCCGGCGAGACTGCCAAGGTCGAGACCATCGACTTCCGTGCCAAGGATATCCACGTGTACAGCGGCGCCAAGATCGCCCGCCCGCGCGTGGTAATCCCCGTGTTCCCCGGCAACAACTGCGAGTACGATAGCGCCCGCGCTTTCCGCGCCGCCGGCGCCGAGGCCGACACCTTCGTGATCAACAACCTCACGCCCGAGGCCGTCGCCGAAAGCACCCACGAGCTTGCCCGCCGCATCCGTGCAAGCCAGATCGTCATGATCCCCGGCGGCTTCTCGGGCGGCGACGAGCCCGATGGCTCCGCCAAGTTCATCACGGCGTTCTTCCGCGCTCCCGAGGTCACCGAGGCAGTCCGCGACCTGCTCAAGGCCCGCGACGGCCTGATGCTGGGCATCTGCAACGGCTTCCAGGCCCTGATCAAGCTCGGTCTGGTGCCCTACGGCGACATCGTCGACGCCACGCCCGATGCGCCCACGCTGACGTTCAACACCATCGGTCGCCATCAGAGCCGTCTGGTGCGCACCCGCATCTCGTCCAACCTGTCCCCGTGGCTATCGCAGTGCAGCCTGGACGACCCCTACACCGTCGCCATCAGCCACGGCGAGGGCCGCTTTGTCGCCAGCGACGAGGTGCTCGCCCAGCTCATCGCCAACGGCCAGGTCGCCACGCAGTACGTGGGCGAGGACGGCAAGCCCAGCATGGACCTTTCCGTCAACCCCAACGGCTCCGCACTCGCCATTGAGGGCATCACGAGCCCCGACGGCCGCGTCCTGGGCAAGATGGGCCATGCCGAGCGTCGTGGCGACAACCTGTACCGCAACGTGCCCGAGCATGTCCCCAGCGATAAGTTCATGCCGATCTTTGAGAGCGGCGTGGCCTACTTCGCTTAATGCGTCCCATCGGGTACAATCCCCTCGGGTAACAACACCCGCCACCGGCACACCCGGTGGCGGGTTCTTTTTTGCTTCGCGCATACAGGAAGGACATCATGGAAAGCCGCAAGCCGTATCTCGCCACCCTACCCGGGCTCATCCTGGGCTGCCTCGTCTGCTGTGCGCTCTGGGGGTCGGCTTTCCCCTGCATCAAGATCGGTTACGGGCTCTTTGGCATCCCCGCGCACGATAGCGCCTCACAGCTGCTCTTTGCGGGCTTGCGCTTCACGCTTGCCGGCGCCCTGGTTATCGTTGGGATGAGTGCGGCCCAACGCCGCCCCCTCATTCCGCAGGCTCGTGACATCAAGCCCATCTTTGTCTTGTCACTCTTCCAGACTATCGGGCAGTACTTCTTTTTCTACCTAGGACTCTCGCGCGCCAGCGCCATGTCGAGTTCCATCATCGAGGCCAGCGCCAACTTCCTCGCAATTCTCTTTGCCGCCTTGGCATTTCACACCGAGAGGCTCAATACGCCCAAGGTGCTTGGCTGTGTGCTGGGCTTTGCAGGCGTCGCGCTCGTCAACCTTTCGGGCGCGGATGGCACCTTTGGCTTTACGCTCGACGGCGAGGGATTTATCTTGGCTTCCACTGTTGCGGGCGCCCTGTCGACCTGCCTCATTGGCATCTTCTCGCGCGAGCATGACGGCGTCTTGCTCGCCGGCTGGCAGTTTTTAGTCGGTGGCGTGGTCCTTACCGCAATCGGGTTTTTGATGGGCGGCACGTTTTCCCCCACCAAAATCGCCCCCGCCATCGCGCTCATCATTTATATGGCGCTCATTTCCGCCGTCGCGTACTCGCTGTGGTCCCGCCTGCTCGCCGTCAACCCCGTCAGCCGCGTTTCGGTCTTTGGCTTTATGAACCCGGTCTTTGGCGTGCTGTTGAGCGCACTGCTGCTCGGCGAGGGCGCTGGCACGAGCCCCGTTACCGTACTTGTTGCCCTGCTGTTGGTCTGCGGCGGCATCATCATCGTCAACAAACCCAAAAAAGCCTAGCGAACCGCCCTTATTTAGTAGAGGAGATTCACATGCTTTAGCTTAATGGAGTACATCGGTGAGCTGAGGGCCGCAACGCACGCCAGCGTTCGCCCTTTTTTTCTAGCGTATCTGGACGCCGGCTTTCTTCTTCTCGCGCTTTACGCGGTAAAGCTCCGCGTCGGCAGCGCGAAGCAAGTCTTGCCAGGTATCGACGCCATCACCAACCCGTGCGTAGCCGATGGACATCCGCAACAGATACGGGACCTCGGCGCGCGCGAGCTCGTCGCTGATTGCCGCGCACAGACACATGATGTCCTGCTCCGCCGTCGCCTTTTGAAGCACCACAAACTCATCGCCGCCATAACGTGCGATAAAGCCACCAGACGCCGAGCAGACCTCTTTGAGCGTAGCAGATATGACCTGGAGGGCATGATCGCCCTCAACATGTCCATACCGGTCGTTAATCTGCTTAAAGCCGTCAGCGTCCATCATAAGCAGATATACATCTTCGGCCTGATCCACATTTGAAAAGAGCGACAGCATATAGGTCTCAAAACGGTTGCGATTGTTGAGGCCAGTCAACGGGTCGGTCGAGATCAGCTGCTCCTGGTAGATGATGTAGAGCAGCAGGATGCTCAGCGTTATACCGACACAAAGGCCCGGTACCGAAAACAAAACCTGGAAGGTACCGCCCACCAGAGCGGGAACCGCAAAAAAGGCGAGGGTGCGATAAATGGCCTTCTTTTGCAGACTTTCGACTTTTCGAGTCTGAATAAAGGCATGCAAAGACGTATATATGATGTAGCAGTAGCTAACGATAGGCTGAATCATATAAAGCGCTCCGCGACGATATACGCCCTGTGCATCGATATAGAACATAGTGTGCGTCCAGTAGCTGGTAAATGCCAGCACGACCACCAATACGGTTGGCAACGTCACGAGCGCCACCCTATAGCGCGCGGTCAAAAGGCGTGAGCCCTGCACTGTCTCGGAATAGAAAAACCAAATGAGGCACGCGATGACGAACAGCGAAAACGAGACCGCGTTGGAAATCCAGTTGGCCGTGATGCCTACAGGAGTGCTCACGCCGTCCGAGAGCGTCCAGATCATATCGAAGAAAATGTAGGCTGCAGACGTGTAGCCCAGCATGCTAAACAGAAGCTGCTGGGTGCTCGAGAACAAGGAGCGGCGGCTTCGTGCGGCAAGCCCGATAAGAACAATCATGCATAGCAGGAATATCTCAATTTTGAGTGCCTTAACCACTAGACGCCATCCATTCAATATTCAAGTGGTCAGAATCGCCCGATTCTGGTCTGGGCAACAAACACCCCCTACCCGCAGGGGTAAGGGGAATCATAGCAGAGCGCCCGAACGTCACTGCAAAACAGTCATCGTTCGGGCGCTCAAACGGCGCGAATTGCACTCCGGCATCATTGATGGGTAGCGATTGCTATTCGCCATCGATGTCGGTCGCGACGGCCTCCTCGATGGCCTCGACACCGGCAGGCGACAGATCCTCCTTGCCCTGGCAAAACTTCTTGTCGACCCAGCCGGTCAGAATCGGGGCCATGATTGCCGTGATGATGACGGCGGTGGCGATCTGCGCATACGCGGTGGGCGCAAGCTCGGCGTAGCGCGGAGCGACCTCGGCGAGGGCGACCGGCGTGGTCATAGCCGTGCCGGCGATAGTGGAGCAGGCAACGGCCGCCTTGCCGTTACCACCGCACAGGCGCTCGAAGGCAAAGGTAATGGGACCGACGATAAAGAGCGTGATGAGGCCCAGCAGGATGCCCGAAATGCCGCCGGTGATAAAGCTCGAAAGACTCATGGACGCACCGAGCTGAAAACCGATAACGGCAATCGCAGGATTGGCGCCGGGAACCAGCAGGTTCTTGATGAACGGGAAGAGGTTGCCCAGAACCATACCGATGACAAGGGGCAGGATGGAGCCGACGATGGTGCCCAACGGGATGTTGGCAAGACCCGAAACGCCCAGGATGATCATGGTGACGGCGGGACCGGCCGTAAAAAACAGGATGCCCACGGCACCCTGCTCGGACTCGTCGCCGAACTCGCCCATGATGCCCGTGTAGAGCGCCATGTTGCAAAACGTAATGCCGCCGATGATGGAAACCGAGCTCAGGCCCAGAAGGTTGTCGTTAAAGAAATACGCAACGCCCAGACCCAGCGCAGCCGCCACCACAAGCTTAGGAATCAGCACGACGATGCCGGTCTTGATGGCGCCCGGCGTGGACTTAAAGCTGATGCCGGCACCCACAAACAGCAGGATCGCGGCAACGATGGTGTTGGAACCACCGCGGCAGGCGGCGGTAAAGAAGCCGCCGATCTCAAAGACCTGCGGGCAGAAGGTATTGAGCAAAAGGCCAACGATCATCGGGTAGATCATGATGTCACCCGGGATACGCGGGACTTTGAATTTCTTTTGCTCGTTGGCGGTCGCTTCCTGTGCCATGAAACCCCCATTTCCGCTGACGCAGAACAAAAGCCCACGTCATACTTTGCTACAGTAAAGTTTGACCATGGTACCAGAAGAAGCAGACCGGCTCGGTGAGAAATTCGATACGTGTGCCGGGACGCTAAACGTGCTCCGCTCTTATATGAAGCTCAAAACGATATAGAACACGATGCCCGAGACGCAGCACCACAACATCGACTTTGTCTTGATTGCCACCGCCACGACGCCGGCGGCCGCAATCCAGGGAATCAAGCCCTGCCACAAGCCGGCGTCGAAAGCGCCAGGGCTTATCAAATCGTTGGCGACCAGCGCCGCAAAGGCGGCAGGCGGAATATAACCCAAGGCCTCGGTAACGCGGGGCGACAGCGTTCTCCCGCGCAAGGCAAACGCCGGGGCAATGCGGAAAAACGCGATGGCCGCCCATGACGACAGCCATAGAACCAAAAACTCATTAACGGGCATCGCGAGCGCCCCTTCCCTCGGCGAGGACATCGCACGCGAGTGCCGTGACAACGCCGACGAGCACACTTGCCGGCACGGCGATATTCGTCCACCCCAAGAACTTGCATATGGCGACGGACACCGCAGCCAAACCGGCAGCTACGACATTGCCGCGCGACAGTCGCTGCGAAAAGAGTAGGCAGATAAAGAGCGATGTGCAGACAAAACCCGCAATAGCGGTGGGAACATCAACAACGGCGCCGACGATGGCGCCCGTCGTACACGAAACGCCCCATGTTGCGATGAGGATCACGTTGAGCACAAAGGACTCGAGCGGACCCCAATCCTCCCCTTTAACCAACTTGGCAAGCGAAATGCCGTATGCCTCCTCGGTAAGTGTCGCGGCAACAGCCAGCGTCTGACGCTTCGAAGCACCCCTCAAATGCGGTGCGATCGATGCCGAGTAAAGCGCAAAGCGCGAGGAGATTGCGGCCACACTTGCGACAATCGATGCCGCAGGCACACCTGCCAGCCACAGGTTGCAGACCATAAACTGCCCGCTGCCCGTCACGAACGTGCTGCTCAGGGCAAAAACCATCCAGGGTTCCATTCCCGTCTGCGCCATAATCATTCCGCACGGCGCGGCTATCGCAACATAGGTAAGCATCACCGGCCAGACGGTTTTAACGATTTTGAGCACCATAACGTTCCTCGTCCCGACAAGATTTCCGAGCCGCATTCAACGACGCGGCAGAACCATCGCCCGATGGCAACCGAGTTCACCTACAATTGCCACCGGATCGAAAGACACAGAAAGACACAACTTTTTAGGAAGTCATTATGACAGCTATCGATCGAACGCGGGCTGCCGCGGCCTTCAAGACCTACACCGATGCCTACGATGCCGCCAATCCGCGTATCGCGCTTAAAATCGAGCATACGTACCACGTTGCCGAGGCATGCGATGCCGTGGCGCGCGAACAGGGCTGGTCACCTCAGGACATTGACCTAGCGTGGCTTTGCGGCCTGCTGCACGATATGGGTCGCTTTGAACAGCTGCGACGCTGGGATACGTTTAAGGATGCCGAAAGCGTGAGCCATGCGGCGTTGGGCGTCGAGGTCCTCTTTGGCAAAACACCTGCAGATGCGCCCGCGGTAACAAGTATCCGCGACTTTATCGACGATCCGGTAGAAGACGAACTCATTCGAGCGAGCATTGCCTATCACAGCAATTTCCGTCTGCCCGCGCAGCTCGGCGAGCGCACGCGGCGCTTCTGCGATATCGTGCGCGATGGCGACAAGATCGACATCATGCGCACCATCGCCGACAGTACCGTCGACACCATCCTCAAAGTGAATGAGGACGCGTTTCTTGCCAGCCACTTCTCGGCACCGACGCTGGCCGCCTTTGACGAGCACCGCTGCGTCACGCGCGATGAGCGCAATGAGCCCGCGGACTACTTGGTGGGGCTTATCTGCTTTATGTTTGAGCTCGTCTATCCGGCAAGCCGCGCGCTGGCGCGCGGGCAGGGCGATATCTACCGCCTGCTCGACGCACCCTTTGGTATCACGCGCCCCTTCACCGATCCCGCCACGCAAGCGACCTGGGAGCGCCTAAAGGACGAGCTGCGCAGCTGGCTGGCAAGTGCCTAGCACTCAAGCTGGGCCAGCAGCTCCTCAACGACCTCGACGGCGTCGCCGACGACCTTGTACTGGGCGACGCCAAAGATGGGAGCATCCGGGTCCTCGTTGACGGCGATGATGCACTCCGCCCCACCGATGCCGGCAAGATGCTGGATGGCACCCGAGACACCAATGCTCACGAGGAGCTTGGGTGAAACCGACACGCCCGTCTGGCCAATCTGGTGGCGATACTCCAGCCAGCCCGCCTCCACGACGGGTCGCGTGCAGCCGAGCTCGGCACCCAGGGCTTCGGCGAGCTTTCGCATCAAGGGTAGGTTTTTCTTGGAGCCAATACCGCGACCCACAACAACTAGACGCTCGGCATCGGCAATCGAAGCCTGCTGGCCCCATTCCTCGGCGGGAATCGAAATCTCGACACGAGCCTTGGCGTCTTCCGCAAGTAATACCTGGGTAATCGTTCCGGAGCGGCTATAGTCAAAGTCGGGCGCCTTAAAGATGCCGGGGCGCACCGTTGCCATCTGGGGACGGTGGTTGGGGCAGATAATGGTGGCCATCAAGTTGCCGCCAAACGCCGGACGCGTCTGCTGCAGCAGGCCCGTCTCCGTATCCATCGAAAGCACGGTGCAGTCGGCCGTAAGGCCCGTCCGCAAGCGAACGGCCACACCTGGCGCCAGCTCACGGCCAAAGGCGGTCGCGCCGTACAGAATGGCCTCGGGCCTGCGCTCGGCCACCAAATCGCAAATCAAGCGAGCATAGACCTCCGCATCGTTTTGGCGCAGTCGCTCGTCGCGGCAAACCGCGACCTCGTCCGCACCGGCGCAAACCAGATGCTCCAGGTCCCCGAGCGAGCCCTCGGGGCCCATGCCGACCAGCGCCACCAGGCGACAGCCGCGTGCATCGGCAAGCTCGCGGCCCTTGCCCATGAGCTCGTAGGCCACCGGGGCCACGTCATCGTGCTCGTCGGTCTGAACGAATACCCAAATGTCTCGATACGCATCGAGGTCAACCGCGCCGGCGGCCTCGTCGCGCTCGATCGAAATGGCGTTGACGGGACAGGCGTCGACGCACCCGCCGCACAAGATGCAGCCGTCGGTCACATGGGCGCAGCGGTTGGGGCGCTCGCCCTCCACCACAATGCCACCCGAGGCACAGGCGCGAACGCAGCGGCCACAGCCAACGCATGCCTCGCTATCGATTATCAGTCCGCTCATCTATGCCATCCCCTCGATAATCTTGGCAAGCTTTGCCGCCTGTTCGACCGGCGTGCCCTCGATGGCCTCGCACGTTTGGTCACGGTCGGGCACAAACGAGCGCACGACCTGCGTCGGCGATCCGGTAAGGCCGCAGCGCAAAGGGTCGGCATGCACATCGGCAGCACAGACCACCCGCACATCCGCATCTTCGGCCGCGCGAATGCCGGCGATGCTCGGCATGCGCAGCTGGCCGATCTCCTTGGCGGTCGTCATCGCGCACGGCATCTCCAGATAGACCGTCTCCTCGCCGGCGTCACAGCCGTGGACAAGCGCCAGCGAGCCGCACGTCGTAAAGCCCGCGCTCTGTACGCAGCTCACATCGGTCACGCAGGGAATCTCGAAGGCGCCGGCCAGTTCGGGGCCAATCTGGGCAGTATCGCCATCCACCGCCATCTTGCCGCAGATGAGCAGGTCGAAGTGCTCGTCGAGCGCCTCGATGCCGCATTTGAGAGCATAGGTGGTCGCCAACGTGTCCGCACCCGCAAAAGCACGGTCGGTGAGCAGCAATGCATCGTCGGCGCCGCGGGCGATGCAGTCGCGCAGTAGCGATTCGGTTGCAGGGATACCCATCGATACCACCGTCACGCGCACATCCATGCCAAAGCCGATAAAGTCGTCCTTGAGCGCCAACGCACATTCGAGGGCACTTGCATCGAAGGGATTAATGACCGCCTGCTTGCCATCGCGCACGATGGTATTGGTTTTGGGGTCCATCTTGACCTCGGTGCTTCCCGGCACCGCCTTGACGCACACCACCATATGGAAATCACTCATCTTCACGCGCCCCCTTTCTGGACGAGTTCATCCAAGAGCTTCTCCGAAAATAGGTTGCCACGGCCCAGCTGCCCGGCAGGATCGAGCTGCAGCTTGAGTCGAGCCGATTCAACCATGGCCTCGTGGCCGTACATCGTCTCCAAAAAGCCCGCTTTGATCTTGCCGACGCCGTGCTCGGCAGAGACGGCGCCGCCCATAGCCGTTACCTCCGCAGCCCACTGGGCAAACAGCTCGCCACCGCGACGGTAGTCTTGCGCATCGCGAGGCAGGATATTCACATGCAGATGGTTGTTGCCGATATGTCCCCAGGCGGCAGACTCAAGCCCGCTTTCGGCCAGCGTGCGGCGATAGAGGGCAACGACATCGGCCAGGCGCGTGTTGGGCACCGACATATCCGACCCCAGCTTGGTAATGGTGGGGTCGGTGCGGCGGCGCTCGTCGATGAGCATGTTGACGCTCTCGGGAACGGCGTGGCGGAAGAACCGCTGGCATTCGCGATCGACCTCGGTGCGTGCAACCCAGGTCGCGTCGTCGTGGCCGCCCGCAAGCTCCAAAACCCATCCCAGGTGGTACAGCTCCTCGGTCGCTTGCGCCTCGTCGTCGCAGTCGAGTTCCACGTAAACACAGACCTTTGCCTCATCGTCGAGTGCCGGCAGCGAGGCAAACGCGGTCGACTGCTCGCGCTGGCGGCGAAGGATATCCAAGGCGCCGGCATCGAAATACTCAATAGCGGCGGCATGGGACAGCACGGGGCGCACGGAATCGGTAAAGGACACCGCCTTGTCCTCGCTGTCGAAAAAGCAGCTCACACCCCATACGACCGAAGGTGCCGCCTGCAAGGCG
This sequence comes from Coriobacteriaceae bacterium, assembly GCA_025757745.1. Lineage (NCBI taxonomy): Bacteria > Bacillati > Actinomycetota > Coriobacteriia > Coriobacteriales > Coriobacteriaceae > Coriobacteriaceae bacterium. The sequence continues at coordinate 735,993 of CP107217.1, read as the reverse complement.
ATCTCGAGCTCGGTAATGACGCCGAGTGTGCCACACGCACCGATAAAGAGGTCGACGGCGTCCATATCGTCCGAAACGAAATAACCCGACGCGTTTTTGGTCTTGGGCATGGTATAGCCAGGAAGATCCAGCTCGAGCGCGCGGCCTTCCGCTGTCACGAGCGACAAGTGGCGTGCGTCAGCGTGCGCCTGACCTCGATGAAGCTCAAGCAGGTCGCCGTCCGCCAGTGCCACGTGAAGCCCCGTAACGTGCGGGCGCATGGGGCCGTAGGCGTAACTGCGGGCACCGGAGGCATTGCACGCCGCCATGCCGCCCAGGCAGGCAGATGCCTCGGTGGGATCGGTGGGAAAGAACTGCTCAGGAGCTGCCTGGAACTCCTCATAGGCCTCAAGCGATACCTGATCCCAGTCAGCGGTCGGCAATGCCTTCTTACCCAGTTGCTTGCGCAACTCCGAAAGCACGACGCCCGGCTCCACGCGCAGCAGAAAACGGCCTCGCTCGTCGCGGCGGAGACCCAGGTAGCGATTCATACGAGAAGTGTTGAGGATATGCCCGCCGTGAGGCACGGCACCGGCAGCCAGACCGGTCCGAGCACCCTGGACCGTTATCGGAACATGCTCGGCATGGAGCTTTCGCAGAATGGCGCGGACTTCGTCCTCCGTTGTCGGAAACGAGATGCTCGACGCCTCGCCCGATGTGCGAGATTCATCGCGACCATATTCTTCGAACTCGTCGCCGAAGGGTTTGATGGCTGCAGACACGCGAACTCCCCCTTTAGTTAACTACAGTGTTTGCAGGGAGATGTTACCGCATCGTTTCGTCGACGTGACTGAGACCGTCTCCATAATTGGCGAATTTTACGTTTGCGCAATTCGGCGAGCGGCGGCGTTTTCTCGGCAGGCGCTCTATTTAACGCGCTCCTTTCCATCGCAGCCACGCACACAATTGGCGCTCGAAAAAACTTGAGATATTTTTTAGCGTCTCTCACCTGCGGCGATGTAAACCCGTCAAGCATTTGGTCAGAAATTGGTCAAGTTGTGGCTGATACGGTCGGCATCGACAGCCAAAACCAATAGAAGGTTTGGCCCAAAAACAGGGAGGTTCCCATGGCATATTACTGGCCCCAGTACGGCATCGCCATCGAAGTTGACGATGACCCATATCTTCTGCCCTTCGATGAGGAGGCATTTCCCGATGCGGCTGTCTATCACGTCACCACCGACGTGATTTGCGATCCCGAATCGTTTTCGGCACTCGCCCACCACATCGCCCACATCCACGACATCAAACTCGACCCAAACTTCGACGAGCTCATCTACTCGCGACGCCTCATGCTCCACATGCTCTTTGGCGCCGATCCGTCCACGTTCGCGCGCGTCTATACCACTAAGGATGCCGCATGAGCGTAAGGAAGCAGTCGAGCCCCCTAGGGTCAAAACATCGAAAAAGGCTCGGCGCCGTCTGTTTGGCCATCGCCTGCGCCCTTATCGCCGTCGGCCTTTACGCTTGGCAGTCAAAGCCTGTCGCCGAGACGGGTGCCTCGGTCACAGCGGCAGAGGGTAAGTCGCGTCAGGAAATCCAGGACGAGCTCGATGCCATCGTCCGCGACAACATGATGACGATCTCGGTCGCACCGGTCGCCCAGCTACAAAAAGGCGGCAAGCTGCGCGTCAACGTGCAAAACGTCCAGGATAACAAGTTTCCCCAGCGTTTCCGCGTGATCCAAAACGACGAGACCATCTATGAATCGGGCGTGGTCGAGACCGGCAAGACCGTTGAGACCTGCCCTGCAGGCGACATCAAAGAAGGCGAGGCGTATATCGAGATTCAAGCGCTCGACGCCAAGACCTACGACGTCCATGGCAATCCCACGCGCGTCAAGGTGCGAGTTGCGCAGACAGAAGACTAGACCTGCCACCTGTTATGAAAATGCGCACCCGTGCCGCTTTCGTCTAACCCTCACGGAAACGGTCCGTGACGAATAGAAAGGAACGATTATGGACATCACCAGGAACTTGAATGGGGCCAGGGTGCTCGTCGTGGGCGCAGGGCTGGCGCTCGCACTCGCAATGGGCGCCGCGCCGACCACCGCCCTGGCGGAGGGACGCACTGGAACCACCAACGTGACCATCAGGACCGAAATCGACAACATCAAGTTCAAAGCCCCGACCGTCATTCCGTTCGTCGCTAAGGCAGACGGCACGCTCCAGGGCCCTTCCGAGAATACAACCACCATCGACAATCTTTCGGCCTATGGCATCCACGTTACCAACATGAAGATTGCCGCCCAGAAGTCCTGGAGCATCGTCGCCGACGCCAAGACGGGGACCGCCCAGAACTCCATCGATTTTAAGGTCGGCCCAGACAAGGCACTCCAAGACGCCCACGCCGCGACGCAGGAAGCGGGCCTCGACCTTTCCAAAAATGCATCCTTCGACATGGGCTACCAGGGCATCGCCGATGGTACGGACAAGATTAAGCTTAAGACGAGCGGCGCTGTCGCCCGCGTCACGCGAGACATCTTCCATGTGACCGGCACGGGCGACCAGGTCGCAACCATTACGTGGACGGTCGAGCCCGGTGCGCACACGGCCTAAGGCAATTGTCCTTGCCGTCATCATCGGCGTTGCAACGTTTGCCCCGATCGCCGCCTTTGCCCAACAAGAGCAGGCGCAGGCTGCCACGCAGGTAACTGTCGATCTATCGGAACTCGAACGCAGTGGCCAACATGAACCCCTCGCGCAAACGAGCGACACGCGACAGCTCCTGGCAGCAGGAATCGCCACGGCAGGCGCTAGCGCCATCGGCCTTGGCCTGCACATCAAACGCAGCCGGTAGCCACACGAATCGAGACCGTCCAGCATAGGTAAGGAGAACCCATGGCATCAAAGAACCTTTTGCCCGTTGCCGCGCTCTGTAGTGCGCTTGCCACCGGCATGCCCGTTGCCGCTCTAGCGACACCCGCCGTGGACGCCCCCTTACCTGCCGTCAACTGTCTCGCCACAAACCAGATGAGCACCATCGCGCGCCAACGCTTCTCGCTTGCGCAGGCAAGCATTTCGGCCTCGGGGTGCCTCCGTCGCTGCACGAACAGCTCGATAGTCGTGGATACCGAGCACTCGAGCACAGCGGACGGCCCCCTAACGGGATGCGTTATCTGCACATGGCGCGCAGCTGCAACTGATGCCGATGGCGATTCCTGCGACGTGGAGCTGTGCCTCGACATCACCCTGTCCGATGACTCGGCGGACGGGGCAACAGTCGCCTTCGACAGCACGTTTTTCGAAAACGGAGGGGGTGTATGCCTGGGCTGCGTCCCCTCGAGCGCCGATGGCACGCAGCCCGCTATCTCATTCACCGCATCGCTGAAAATGACCAAGGCGGGCACCGACGCCACGGCAAATGGCGAGATCGCTCTAATGTTCTACGCGAGCGGCACAGAAAGCCAGGAGATTCGGGGCAAACAGCGGACCGGATCGCTCAGCCTGACGCGAGGGGCAGATCCCGGTCCTGTCGATATCAGTACCGAAACGCAAGATGTGCATCACGTCCTTGTCGATCCGGCGCTCCTCGAGATGGAATGGAGCGGAGTAGGAGCGGTCGGACTCGCCCCCTCGACAGGTGACATCGCAAGCGACTCCAGCGAGAGCAGCGGTGAAATAGCGCCTGGGGACAATGGCGCACCAGGCGGCATAACACCGCCATCGAGCGGTCCTTCAGCCACTTTCAGCGAGCCAAGCGAAACAGCCACCGCAGTGGGCGGCACGCAAGCTGGCGAAAACTTGGGGTGTCCCATGCCGGCAGACATCGACGAGGGCAATTGTTGCATGATGGTCGCGCTCGACCGCACGGAAACCGTCGACGCCGCGAGCATTGAGGTCACCGCTGCCGATAAGCCCGTCCGCAAAGCAGCCATTATCGCATTCCCTAAAACCGTCGAAGTTGTTTTTCTGCCATCGGGCGAGGTCGTAGCCCCCACCTTGCTCACCTTGCTTGGGGCAAAGGGCACGGCCAACCAAATCGACAACCTCACGGTAGCCGACCCTGCGACCACCGCAAAACTGCACCTGTATGCCGTAACCTCGGACGGAGGCAAAACCGAGGAATTCGACGGTGAGAATCTCCTGAATAACCGGATACTCCATAAAATGGAAGACGTCTCGTATCAAATTGAGCTCGTGGGATTTGACCGAGCTCGAGATGCCGATATCATCGCCGCGGCCATTGAGTCCCCGCAGCGACTCATGACGCTGTGCTTCGATTACAGCCCCTATGTCGTGATGGGAGGCTGAGGCTCGGGCATCAAATGCCGTCATTAATACCACTTATATAACGTATAGGATGAGGCATGACGCACCCTGCAGCCCGTTCTGCTACGATTGCCAGGTTGGCATCAATATGGGAGGGTTCATGCCGGGTTTGGGAACGGTCATCAACGTCGCACTTTTGATTGCGGGCGGACTGCTGGGCCTTATAGGCGGACGCTTTATCACACCCCGCATCCAAGACACGCTCATGAAGGCGTCGGGGCTGTGCGTTTTGTTTATCGGACTGGGCGGCACCATGCAAAAGATGCTCGTCATTGACGGGAAAGCGCTGGAGACCACCGGCACCACCATGCTCATCGTCTCGTTTGCCCTCGGCTCGCTCATCGGCGAGGCCGTTAACCTGGAAGCCGGCATCGAAAACCTGGGCGAATGGCTCAAGCGCAAAACCGGCAGCGAGGGAGACAACGAGTTCACCAATGCCTTTGTCTCGACATCGCTGACCGTCTGCATCGGTGCCATGGCTATCGTGGGATCAATCCAAGACGGCTTGCTCGGCGACTGGTCCACGCTTGCCCTCAAGGGCGCGTTGGACTGCATCATCGTCTGCACCATGACGGCTTCGCTCGGCCGCGGCTGCATCTTCTCCGCCCTGCCCGTTGCCGTATTCCAGGGAACGATTACGCTGTTTGCCGGCGCGCTCTCCCCCATCATGACCGCCGCCGCCCTCGACAGTCTATCGCTCGTGGGCTCTATACTCATCTTCTGCGTCGGCGTCAACCTCATCCGTCCTCAGACCTTCCGCACGGCCAATATGCTCCCCTCCGTTGTCATAGCCGTCATCTACGCCCTCCTGTTCTAAATCTATCTACGTAGCGGTATCTCGAACACCTGTTTGATGCTGTGCTATGATATGAGGTCACCGAAGCTGCGTTAGGAGAGGAGAAACGGTGGCCGACCAGGACGTCAAGATGCTCATCGAGCGCATTATGGCCGAGGCCCGGACCCATCAGTCTGCTCGCTTCTCAAACGAAGTCTATGCTGACGAGCCGATTCTCAAAACCGGTCGTCAGATGCAGAACTTCCTTCCCGACCAGTACCGCAAAATGCGTGAGATATCGCGTTGGCAAGAAGACCCCAAGGGTGGCGCGGGACGTTGGCTTTCGGAAGCCGAGCTTTTCTACCGCCAAGGCCTGCTGATGGCCGACTTTGAGGACGACTGCCCCTACAACGGCACATTCAAGTCGTACTTTCCCACCTATAACGCCATGAGCGATCGGCAGCTGCGTGGCTATTTTACCTGGCGCACCCAAGTGCGCCGCGGAACCGTCGAGGAAACGTCTACGTCCTTTGCCTTTCTGTATCTCTATGAGCTGATCTGCGGCATTGGCGTAGATGACCCACTCGATGGTTTTAACAAAATCAAGGCCTTTTGGGATGCCTATCGCGCCTTTGAACCCGGCATCGACCGGTTCGCACGCGTGTGGCTGCAGGACTACGCCGTGTTCCACAGACTCGACCCCAAGCTGCTTCGCGACTCTAAAACCGTCATGTTCGATAACGCCCTTATCGAGCTGCGGCGTGCGGCGCGAGACCTTGCGCCCGCGCCAACGCCGCCAGACCTGGCGCCTGCGCGTCGCAAGACCTCCGAGCCCACGCTCCCCCTTCCGCCCGACGAGGCAGGCGAGGAGCGACTCATGACCGCCATCAACGCCCTCTCCACGTACAACCTGAATAACTCACGGCTCGACCGTTCCCACCATCGCGACCTGCGCCACGTGGCATGCGCCGTGTATGTCCGTATGGCGCGCTACTATGACACGCACCGAAAGACCGGCATCGTAGCGAGCTTGTTTGGGGAGGAGACGGCCATGCCCTACACCATGTTTGCCTCGGCCGTGTTCTTTGCGCCCGAGCGCCACGAGGACTGCGAATATCGCCTGGACCCCATTCACATCTACCGCTGCCAAAATGGCTTTTGGGAATGCATGCGCATCCACGGCAGCAGACAAAAAAGTAGCAAGCTCGGTGAGATGATGCGCGCCTGCGACCAACGCCTGCGCCTGGCCCTAGACCCCACCCATCCCCTAAAGGAGGAGAAGGTCCCCAAATATCTGGCCAAGATCATCGATGACGAGATCGTGGCATGGCTTTCGTGGGACGCCGCGCACCAGCCTGTCAAGATCGATATCGATTTGAGTCAGCTGGGGCACATTCGGAGCGCCGCCGCGCAAACGCGTGAAGCGCTTTTGATTGATGAGGAGCGCGAGGATGATGTGCCTATGGAAGCCGAGGCGACGCTTGTCGAGCAACCGAACACCGAGTCTGCGCCCAGCATGACCGCCGGACCTGGCGAGATGGCCACACGGCAAGACGAACCCGACGAGCCGACTGTCTCCACCGAAGAGTTTGGCGTCGTGGCACCGCTCCTCGTGTCTGTGCCCGCGCCCGTAACGCCCGCGTCTGCCGAAGCTGCGAACAAACTCGCGCCCGCCGCAGATGCCTTCCTTCGCGCGCTCCTCGAGCGGAACACGGCGCAGGCCACATTGGCGGTGGCACAGTCGGGCCAGAGCGAGGATATGCTCGTCGACAGCATCAACGAGGCGCTCTTTGACCTGGTGGGTGACACCGTTATCGAGTTTGGAGCGGCAGGACCGCAGATTATCGAGGACTACGAAGCAGACGTGAGAGGATACCTAGACCATGAGTGATACCGCATCCGCAGCACCCCGCGTGCCCAAGCGCGTCGCCGCCGTCATTCTCAACTCGCTCAAGGGCGGCGTGGTCCCGCGCATCGGCCTTCCCTATATCACCGTGGGGCGCGAGGTCGAGATCCGTGCTCTGCTCACCGACCTGAGCCTCATCGCCGATGGCGGCGCAAGCTTCCGTTTCCTAGTCGGTCGCTACGGCGCCGGCAAGAGCTTTTTGCTCCAGACCATCCGCACGCACGCCATGGGCGAGGGATTCGTCGTGGCCGATGCCGACCTATCCCCTGAGCGCCGCTTGCAGGGCGGGCAGGGACAGGGCCTTGCCACCTACCGTGAGCTCATCCGCAACATATCGACTAAAACGCGCCCCGAGGGCGGCGCGCTCAACCTTATCCTGGATCGCTGGGTCGCCTCGTGTGCCGATGCCGATGAGTCTGCCGTCAATGCCCAACTGGCCCCGCTCGAGGAAATGGTCCACGGCTTCGACTTCGCCCGTATGCTCCGCCGCTACCGCGCGGCCGTATCCGAGGGCGACGAAGAAGCTATGAGCCGCGTGACCAAATGGATTCGTGGCGAGTACCGCACCAAGAGTGAGGCACGCGCCGAGCTGGGCTCCTCGACCATCATCAGCGATGACGACTGGTACGACTACGTTAAGCTCATTGCGCGCTTTTTGGTCTGCAGCGGCTACAAGGGCATGCTGGTGCTCATCGACGAGCTCGTGAATCTATATAAGATTCCCAACGCCATCACACGCCAATACAACTACGAGAAGATCCTGACCATGTACAACGACACGCTCCAGGGCAAGGCGCAGTACCTGGGCGTGATCATGGGTGGCACGCCAACCTCCATCGAAGACCGCCGCCGTGGCGTGTTCTCCTACGAGGCCCTGCGTAGCCGACTCGCTCAAGGCCGCTTTGCACGCGAGGATCTTAAGGACATGCTCGCGCCCATCATCCGCCTGCAGCCACTCACCTATGAGGAGTTGCTGGTGCTGATCGAAAAACTCATGCAGATCCATGCTGGCTACTTTGGCTGGACGCCCACGCTTACCGAGAACGACTTGGTAGACTTCCTCAAGATTGAGTTTGGCCGCGTGGGAGCCGATACGCACTTGACGCCGCGTGAGGTCATCCGTGACTTTATCGAGCTGCTCGATATCCTGTGTCAGAATCCCGATGCAAACGTGGCTGAGTTGCTGCAAAGCGTCGGCGGTGACGCGCTGGCGCCGGCAGCCGCAACAGGCGACACCGGCACCGCAGACGGCGACCGCAACTTCGCCGAATTCACCATCTAACCTGCCAAAAAGAGACGGGTTTATTTTGGCAGGTTTTATCTGGGCAAACGTTGAAGCAGCCATGCAGCAAGCCACTGACCACCGCGTTGAGAGATTCGTTTTTGAAAGGAGGTCCCGTGAACGCCTTTGACCGCTACGCCCCGTTTATCCAAGACTTCATCTACTCCCACGATTGGGAGAGTCTGCGCTCCATTCAGGTTGCGGCGGCAGATGCCATCTTTAACACGCAAGACAATGTGCTCCTAACGGCATCAACGGCTTCGGGCAAAACCGAAGCGGCCTTCTTTCCCATCCTGACCGAGTTTTGGGAGAACCCGCCCGCAAGCGTGGGCGCCCTCTATATTGGCCCCCTCAAGGCGCTCATCAATGATCAGTTCGTCCGCCTCAACGACCTCTGCGAAGAAGCCGACATCCCCGTCTGGCACTGGCATGGCGATGTCTCGCAGTCGCACAAGGCCAAGCTCATCAAAAAACCGAGCGGCATCTTGCAGATTACGCCCGAGTCACTCGAAGCGCTCTTAATCCATAAGCACATGGCGATCCCGCGCATGTTTTGCGACCTGCGCTATGTGGTCATCGATGAGGTCCACTCGCTCATGCGCGGCGACCGTGGCGGGCAAACGCTCTGCCTTATCGAGCGACTCTCGCGCATGGCCGGCGTGCGGCCTCGCCGCATTGGCCTTTCGGCTACCATCGGCGACCCCGAGCGCACGGGCGCTTTTCTCTCACAGGGAACGGGGCGCGACTGCGTTATCCCCCGCTTTGAAGAACCGCGCCGCGTGTGGCGCATCTCCATGGAGCACTTCTACAACTCGGGCCCCCAGGCACAGCAGCGAGGATTCGAGAGCATGGGTCCTCAAGAGGCCGAAGTGCTTGCGTGCGAGCGCATCGAGGCGGCGGCATCCGCGGCACTGCCGGCCGACACCCAAGACATGCGCCACAGCGGACAACTCACACAAGAGGAGCGCCGTCAACGTCGTGAGCGGGCACGGGGCAAGGCCGCTCCCAAGGACCGCCAAACTTCCTCGGCCCCCGAGGGCGAAGTCGATATTCCCCAGGCCGCTGAGCAGGCGCTCCTCAACCCCACCGACATCGCGCCCGAAAACGCCGATCCCGGCATGGGCTATATCTTCGAACACACCCGCGGGCGCAAGTGCCTGGTCTTTGCCAACTCGCGCGAGGAGGCAGAGGCCGTATGCTCCATGCTGCGCAGCTACTGTGAGAGCCGACACGAGCCCGACCGCTTTCTCATCCACCACGGCAATCTTTCGGCATCGCTGCGCGAGACGGCCGAGGAACTCATGCGCGATGAGGAGCAGGCGCAGACAACCGTCACCACCTCCACGCTGGAACTCGGCATCGATATCGGCCGTCTGGAACGTGCGTTTCAGATCGATGCGCCGTTTACCGTCAGCTCCTTTTTGCAGCGTATGGGCCGCACGGGACGCCGCGATCTTCCACCCGAGATGTGGTTCGTCATGCGCGAGGAAGAGCCCGAGCCGCGCACGATGATGCCCGAGACCATTCCGTGGAAGCTCCTGCAGGGCATCGCGCTCGTACAGCTCTATCGCGAGGAAAAGTGGGTCGAGCCGCCTGAGCTCGATCGACTCCCCTACAGTCTGCTCTATCACCAGACCATGTCGACGCTTGCCAGCACCGGCGAACTCACGCCGGCAGAGCTTGCCCAGCGCGTACTCACGCTCAGTTATTTCCATCGAGTCTCGGCCGATGACTATCGCGCGTTGCTGCGCCACCTCATCAAGATCGACCATATTCAGGTCACCGAGGGCGGTGGGCTCATTGTGGGCCTCGCGGGCGAGCGCATCATTAACAACTTTAAGTTTTACGCCGTGTTCCAGGAAAACGAGGAGTTCACCGTTCGCAGCGAGTCGGCCGAGTTGGGCACGATCGTCAATCCGCCACCGCCTGGTGAGCGCATCGCCATCGCCGGACACTGCTGGATTGTCGAGGAAGTGGACTGGAAGCGTCATGCCGTCTTTGCCACGCAGGTCAAGGGCCGTGTGCCGGCCTACTTTGGCGACTGCCCCGGTGACATCAACACACATGTACTCGAGCGTATGCGCAAGGCGCTCAACGAGCACACAGCATATCCGTACCTTATGGGTAACGCACGGGCCCGCTTGGCGCAGGCTCGTCATACGGCCGAGATTTCGGGCGCGGGAACCAAGCCGCTCATCAACCTGGGTGGCGACACCTGGGTGCTCTTCCCCTGGTTGGGCAGCTACGCCTTTCTGGCGCTCGAACGTATGCTCAAAATTAAATGCGCCGCGGAGCTGGGCCTTCGCGGGCTCGATCCGTCGCGTCCATACTTTATGCAGTTCAAGATGAAGGCCGACGAGGAGACGTTCTTTGAGGTGCTCGCCGCCGAGGCCGAGAAGGACTTTGATCCCATTGAGCTCGTCTATCCCGGCGAGGTGCCTTATTTTGATCGCTATGACGAGTACGTTCCCGAGGAGCTCGTGCGCAAAGGCTTCGCCGAAGGCGTGCTCGACATCGAGGGCATGAAGCAGCGCGTCCTCAGCTGGCGCGACCACGCATAAAACCAGTCTTTTTGGGACGGGGAGACTTACTTGTCGTGAAGGGCAGTGCCGAGGAAGTCGACGTCAAAAGGCACGGCTTCGGCAAAGGCATAGTCGCCGTCGCTGGCGATGAGCAGGTAGTTCTCCTCGCTGCCGAACTCTGTATCGCCACATGGGACCACCCAGGCGCGGGCGAATACCTCGAGTGCCGTGGCGACGCAATCGCGCAGGAACGTCACGTCGCTCCCCCTGTTCGCACTCACGATATTGGCAACATAGATGCCCCCGGGGTTCAGGCTACCTCGCACCAAACGCAACGCCTCAACCGTCGCCAGCTCGCGTACGGGCTCGGCACCGCCAAAGCAATCGCTCACGACCACGTCGTAGCGACGATGGCCCACGCTCGTCACACCCAGATACGAGCGAGCCTCAGCGGTAATCACTCGCAGGCGATCGCCCACCGTGCGCTCCAGCTCGTCCAGGTAGAACCAACGGCGCGCCAGGCGCGTAATCTCGGCATCGTACTCAACGACGTCCATGCGCAAGCTCTCGTGCGACATCAGTGCAAACTTGGGATAGGCAAACCCGCCGCCGCCCAGCATGAGCATACGGTCGATACCATGCCCGTAAGCATCACGCATTGCGTCCTCAGCCTCAAACACGTCGTCAAACGCGCGATAGTACGCAAAGACGGGCTCCGCCCAACGCTCGCCAACGTAGCTTGCGCTTTGGTAAACGCCGCCTTGCACCAATACACGGACTTCGTCGCCGCCCTCATCGTGCACGCGTTTCACACGCGCCAACCCATTGCGGGTTCGCGCAACCTGCAGACAGGCAGCACGGACAGCGACAGCGGCCGCGCCAAGCGCCGCGGCCCCCAGAGCAACGCCGGCAACGACGCCGGCAGAAACACTCGGCTTGTTCATCTAGAGCTCCTTTTGCAGATAAAGGCCATGGTCATAAAATCCAAGATGACGATAGTACTCACGTGTGCCAATCGCGCTAATCACGTTGATACGCGCATAACCCGCATCCCGGGCAATCTCGCACGCACGCTCTACGAGCAAACGCCCCAACCCGTGATGCTGCGCCGCCTGGCCTTGATCGCCCACGCGCGCCGCCATGCCATACACGTGAACCTCGCGAATCATCGCCTCGTCCGACACCGTCGGCAACTCGTCCGCATGCGCGGCAACAAACGCGCGGTCGGGCAGCGACAGGCGCAAAAAGCCCGCGATTTTGCCCTGCGGTGTCACCCTCTGCAAAAAGCGCTCGTGCGTCACCGGCGTCTCGTACGCCACTTCCTCGTCAAGGGTCAACTCGTCCAGGTCGGCACCCGCCGTGCTGATCTCGCGATAGCGAATCTCACGCACCGTCGCACCGTCACCCCGAGCAGCCAGGCGGTTCTCAACGAGCTGGCGCAGGTTGGGTTTCTTGTTGCCCACCATGATGTCATCGGAGCTAAAGTCGCGGATCATGCGGCTGATGCGGCAGAACGCCGGCGTCACCACGATGTCGTCGGCCAACACATCGAGCAGCTCGTCCTCGGTATAGGGGCGCCACTCGCCACGCTCGTAACAGCCCACCAGACGCGAGCCCTCGATGAGCGCGCACGGGTAGACCTTGACCTCGTCGGGCATAAAGGCGCCCTCGGTCATAAAGCGCTCGTAGTCGCGCTTGTCCCCATCAGGCGTGGCGCCCAGCAAGTTGAGCATAAAGTGCGCGTGGATCTTAAAGCCAAACAGGCGCGCGAGCGAAAACGCCCGCTCGATCTGCGCCACCGAAATGCGGCGCTCGTTGATATCGAGTAGATGCTGGTCAAGACTCTGAATACCCATCTGAATCTTGGTGCAGCCCAAGCGGCGGATAAGTGTGAGGGCCTGCGGCGTTACGGCATCGGGGCGTGTCTCGATAACGAGCCCCACCACGCGATGCTTCGCCGTCTCGTTGATGCGCTGCTGGCGCTCGAGCTCCACCATCGTTGCCGTCTGCCACTCGGTGACCTCGCCCCACGGCGTACCGGGGCCGTACAGACGACGCACCGCGCGGTTATAGCCGCCCACGGCAGCATCCACACGCTCCTGCTCGTCGGCAACGCCGGCAGCAAGCTCAGCCTCGTCGGTCGCAATGCCGGCAGCCCGATAGCGCTCGCGGCGCCCTGCTACCACCGGCGGCAGGGCATCGGCGGGCGCGTCATCGAGCAGGCGCCCCGCCTCGGCACGACTGATGCCCGGACGCGCCAACATGGGGTTAGCTGCCACGCCAGCAACGGCGTCATCGTTCAGCGCACGGAAAAGCTCCGACATAAACCACGTTTGATACCCTTGCGGATAGTCGCTCCAGGTGCCACCGAGCACGATGAGCTCGATCTTATCGGTCACATGACCCATCTGCGAAAGCGCGGTCAGGCGAGCGCTCACCTGCAGATACGGGTCGAAGCAGTTTTGCTCCGCACGGGCGCATGCCGGCTCGGCGTGCAGATAGCTTTTAGGCATGCGCAGGTCATTGGGGCAAAACAGGCAATCGCCCGAGCATGGCCAGGGCTTGGTGATAACGGTAATGGTCGCCACGCCCGAAGCCGTGCGACGAGGCTTCATGCGCAGCACCTGCAGCAGTCGACGTTCCAGCTCGGTATCGACATTCCACGCAGCCCACCGAGCCGGCTCCTCACGTTTAACCCGCTGGTAGAACGGCAGCAGACGGCGCTTGGCCAAATCGCGTTTGTCGGCACCCTCACGGCGCGCCTCGGCATGTATCAGTTTGACGAGCGCCTTGTCGTCCACGGTCTCGCCGCGACGCAGGGTCTCAAGTATGTTCAAGATAATCTGTTCCATGCCCCCATTGTAAAGGCAAAGGCGCCGGAGCCCGTCACGGCTCCGGCGCCTTCATCAAACAGCGCGTCTATATCTTCGCCTAGGCCTTCGTCTGCCTCACTACTCCGAATCAAACGACATGTCGCCCGAACCGACCTCAAAACGATACGTGGCAGACTTATCGCCGTTATCGAATTCAAGATTCAAAACGGTCTCGCCGTCGTAGCCAAGCGGAAGGAAATCGCTCTCGAAGTCGCCGCTGCCCAAGGTGAGGCTCGCCTTAAAGCCCGTCGAGTTCGGAACCGTCATCTCCACATCGCCCGAGCCCACGCTCACGTCCATCGACTTCGCGGGGGCCTGGTAGAGCTCGAACGTCACATCGCCCGAACCGACCTCGGCATTCAGGGTATCGGTCACGGTACCCGTAAACTCGACGTCTCCCGAGTCCAACGTCAAATCGAAGTCGTGGCACGCAATGTCCGTAATCGTCAGATCCCCCGACCCCACATTCGCCGAAATGTCCATCATGTTATCGGCAAGCTCGCGCGGCAGCTCGATGGTGACCGTACGGTCAAGCGCACGCTCGTCATCGCAGTCGAACTGGTTAATCTTGAGCGTAGAGCCCCTAATCTCGGCCAGATTTTGCGTGGCAGCATCGTAAGCAGTTACTCCTTTTGCAACGCGACCACTCTCGATGACACGCACCGGTCCATCGGAAACGTACTTAATATCGACCGTACCCGACGTCACATCCAGGTCAAGGGACTGGAATGAGTCGGCATCGAAGGTTTCACTCGAAAGCTTTTGAGACTGAGCGGAGTAAATACCGTCATCAAAAACATCGTCCTCGTCAAACGCATCGTCCATACCAGACAAGCCGGATACAACATCGTTGAGATTCCACGGTCCATCAAAATGAATCAAAGTCCGCGAAGTGCCAACGACAAGCCCGATGATGAGCACAAACGCTCCGATGCCAATGCCCAAGCGCCTCTTAGACTCATGCGAGAGCTTCATCATTCATCACCTTCTTTGGCGCTCGACTCAGCGGTGGTCGCGGCAGCCATGTCAGCGTCAACCGCTGTGGAAACGTCCTCCCCCTTAGTCCTAGCGACCGCCGGCGCCGGACCAACCTGGATATCCCCGCGCGCCCAATCACCATCGAGCGCACGCGCCACCCAGTGATAGATGGGAATCGTAAAGAAGATCAGCGCGGCAAAGGGGCCGGCACCAAACAGGAACATCAGCAAAAAGAACAGCAGCCAGCACACGGCCCAATACGGGAACGACTGGAACGGGCCCTTCACCGGAGTCGAGCCAACCGCGGTGCCACTCGTCGCCTGCGCCGTAGCGGCATTGGCGGCCTGCGCACTCCAGCTTGCCGCCTGCGCCGCCTTGGCCGCGGCATCACTTGCCTGCGTAGCTGCCTCCGTGGCGCGTGCCGCCGCCTCATGGGTGCGGGCGCGCTCCGCCGCCTCGGCCTCGCGCTGACGGGCGCGGTCCTCGTTCTCAAACTCGATATCGTCCTCGATCTCATCGCTCGGATTGAGCAGCTCGTCCAGGCTCACGCCATAGAGTTTGGCAAGCGAGATCAGATTCTCGGTATCGGGCGAGCTCTCCGCACGCTCCCATTTACTGACCGCCTGGCGCGACAGTCCCAGCTTTCGTGCAAGCCCTTCTTGGCTAAAACCCTTGCTGCGACGAAGGTCGGCGAGCCGCTGCGCAGTTTCTACATTCATGGTTCCTCCTATGTGATGCCAGCCGTGCCGCCGGACCGTTTTTGTTCTTAAGGCGCCTTGCACAGTTAAAAATGTATCCGCCACCGCCAAAAGCATGCCACCTATTCTAGTGAGATTTTTGACAACCGGCGGTTGCGGGTGCATATGAGCTGCGGAAATGTGTCCAAACAAAGCAATGACCCGTAGCTTGGTTGTCCCCGTTGCGGCGTTAACGGTAGTATGGTCGTACTGTTTATTTCGCACCGCCAACGGAGGGAGCCCCGCGCCGTGAACCGCGATTTCGCCTCATCGCTCATCCAGCTCAACAATACGTTCTATCGCGAGCACTCCGCCTCCTTCTCCGATACGCGCCAGGCCCCGTGGCCCGGCTGGGTGCGCACCATGGATATCGCGCTCGGGCAGCTCGACGTCGCCACGATCGAGCATCCCGTCCGTGTCTTCGATCTTGCCTGCGGCAACATGCGATTCGAGAACTTTGCCGCCGGCGGCGCACTTGCCGCCAAGGGCGTCGACGGCGCAAACCCCTCGGCAGATGCCAGCTGCCCGTTTGAGTTCTACGGTGTCGACTCGTGCCAAGATTTGGCTATCGATGCACATGGACACGCCCTGCGCATTCCCAACCTGCACTTCCAGGAACTCGATGTGCTCGACGCCCTCATGAAGCTCAACCCCGCCGAGACACCCGACGTGCTTTTCGACGCCCCGCTCGCCGACATCTCGGTCTGCTTTGGCTTTATGCACCACGTGCCGTCGTGCGAGTACCGCGTACGCGTGCTCGACGCCCTGGTACGCCAGACGCGCCCGGGCGGCATCATCGCCATCAGCTTTTGGGAGTTTATGAACGACGAGCGCATGGCGCGCAAGGCTGTTCGCGCCGAGGCCCGCGCCGAGCTCACCCCGCCGTTTGAGGGTTACGATTCCGCGCTGTTTGAAGCCGGTGACCACCTCATTGGCTGGCAAAACGACCGCCACGCCTACCGCTATTGCCATCACTTTGACGATCAGCAGATCACCGACTTGGTGCGCGGCGTCCGTACGTTCTACAAGAGCGGCGAGGTCCCCGTGCGCGAGCTTGAGCGCTTCCATGCCGACGGTCGCAGCGGTGAGCTCAACCGCTATGTGATTCTCAAGCGCCTGTAGGCACCGACGACTCTTCGCCGAGTCGCACCACATCTTTCGGGCAAACTATGCCCGCCCTATTTCAACCCATTGACGGAACGCGCGGCTATGCGTTCCCCACTTATGACCAAGGAGCCTCATGGGAGCCGTCCACGTTCGCACGCCTAAGAACTTTGTGCTCGAGGAGCGCCTGGAGCGCTACGCCGATGCGATTGAGACGAACCCCGAGGCCTATGCCGGAGATTGGCGCAAGGCCTGTGCGCCAGTTAGCAGCAAGCCCTTCGAATACCTTCATCTGGATCTGGGTTGCGGCAAAGGCACCTATCTGGTTGAGCGCGCTCGCCGTGAGCCCGACACCCTCTTTATCGGCATAGACCAGGAGCCCATCTGCATCGCCTATGCCGCGCAGAAAATCTGCGAGCAGGAGCTGTCCAACGCACTCGTCCTGCCCCGAGGCGCCACATCGCTGCCGCGGCTGTTTGCCGCAGGCGAGCTCGATGCCATCACCATTAACTTTCCCACGCCGCAGCCCAAGGCCAAGTACGCCAAAAAACGACTCGTCCATGTCGACCATTTGATGCTCTACCGCCCGCTCCTTGCAGCCGTCGCCACCGTCACACTGCGAACTGACAGCAAACCACTGCGCGACTACGCCCTAGGGCAGATTGCCGCGGCCGGCTACGACACGCTTTGGGTAAGTGACGACGTACGCCGCGTCCATCCCGAGCATCCCGAGACCGAATATGAATGCCGCACGCGCGAGATGGGCGCCGCCGTCTATGGCATTTGCGCCACACCCGGTGCGCAGCCCAGCGATGAGCAGCTCGCGGCGGGCCGCGCGCAGGAGCAAAGCCTTGCGTGCTACCTGCCCGATAACCTCGATGAGCTCACCTATGTACCTCTGGGCATGGAAGAGGCCGTCGAGAACTTTAGGAACCGCGCCCGCAAAGGCAAGAAGCGCCTGCCGCAAGAGTCCCAAGGGCTTCTGATGGTCGCGGCGTCAGCAAACAAGCGCAAATAGGCGCCAACAAACAACCCTCAAAACCTAAAGTGAGTAGACTTTTTTGTAATAGCCAAGCACAACCCGTATAACGAAAACTAAAACCGCAGGTAAATCCCTTGCGCAAAAGCCATGTGCTCGCGATATTGCAAAAAGTCTACTCACTTAGCCGGCAACTGCACCAAACGGCTGGGCAGAACGCCCATTTCCTGCATTTTCTCGCGCGCTGGCACCCCGCGCCGCCGCTACGCCATAATAGTTGGCGGACAATCGCGAGAGAAAGCAAACACATGGCACAGACCACGACAGATACCGCCGCCAGCACCGTTTCCGGCGCCGGCGCCGCCAGCTCGTTCTCGGGCGGCACGGGAACCGAGGCAGAGTTCGGTTCGCTCGGTGCGCTCTCCCCCACCTGGTGGGAGCCCGAGGACGGCAGTGAGCCCGAACCGTGGCTCACGCCCGACCAAGCCTTCGAACGCTTCTTTGAATGGACAAGCGATCGCGGCATTGAGCTGTGGGATCACCAAGAAGAGGCCCTCATGGACCTGGCTGCCGGCGATCACGTCATTTTGGGAACACCGACCGGATCGGGTAAATCGCTCGTCGCGCTGGGCATGCTCTTTATGGGCATGGCACAGGGCAAGCGCTGTTATTACACGGCGCCCATCAAGGCCCTGGTCAGCGAAAAGTTCTTCGATCTGGTGCAGGTACTCGGCCGCGACAACGTCGGTATGATTACCGGCGACACGCATATCAATACCAAGGCGCCCGTCATCTGCTGCACGGCAGAGATCCTTGCCAACGACGCACTGCGCGAGGGTGAGGACGCCGATGTGGGCTGCGTGGCCATGGACGAGTTCCACTACTTTGCCGACCCCGACCGCGGCTGGGCCTGGCAGGTGCCGCTGCTCACCCTGCCTCACACGCAATTCATGCTCATGAGCGCCACGCTCGGCGATGTCACCGCGATTGCCGCCTCACTCGAGGAGCACACCGGCGCTACCTGCGACTTGGTCGTCGATGCCCCACGCCCTGTGCCGCTGAGCTACGACTATGTGACGACCTCGCTCGAGGGCACCGTCGAGCTCGCGATGCGCCGCGGCGAGGCCCCGCTCTACATCGTGCACTTTAGCCAGGACGCCGCCCTTGCGACGGCACAGTCGCTCGCCAACTTTGGCATTGCCAGCAAGGAGCAGCGCGAGGCCATTAAGGAGGCGGCTAAGGGCACGAGCTTCTCGACGGCCTTTGGCAAGATTCTCAAACGCCTGCTCGGCTGCGGCGTCGGCGTGCACCACGCCGGTATGCTGCCGCGCTATCGCCTGCTGGTCGAGCGCCTGGCGCAGCAGGGCCTACTGCCCGTCATTTGCGGCACCGACACACTCGGCGTCGGCATCAACGTGCCCATCCACACCGTGGTCCTCACCGCGCTCACCAAGTTCGACGGCTACAAGATGCGTCGCCTGCGCGCCCGCGAGTTCCATCAGATTGCCGGTCGCGCCGGCCGCTCGGGCTTCGATACCGAGGGCATGGTGATTGCCGAGGCACCCGAGCACGAGATCGAGAACGCCAAGCTCATGGCCAAGGCGGGCGACGACCCCAAAAAACTCCGCAAGATTAAAAAGAAGAAGGCCCCCGAGGGCTTTGTCACCTGGAACAAGCAGACCTTTGAGCGCCTGATCGAGACGCAGCCCGAAACGCTCAAGCCGCGCCTGCGCATCACACACTCCATGGTGATTAGCGTGGTCGAGCAGGGCGGCGATGCCCGAGCCCGCGTACACGACCTCATCGAGACGAGTCTGCAGACCCCTGAGGAAAAGGCAAAGCTCGAGGTTCGTGCCGACGAGATCTTCGCCACGCTCATCGATTCCGGCGTCGTCGTTCGCACCGAAGTGCCGCCCGCACCCGACGCTCCGGCTGACGCCGCGCCGGACATCGACTACGCGCTGACGGTCGACCTGCCCGAAGACTTTGCGCTCGACCAGCCGCTCTCGCCGTTTTTGCTTGCCGCGCTGGAGTTGCTCGATCCCGAGAGCGAGACCTATACCATGGACCTCATCTCGATGGTCGAGGCTACGCTCGAGGACCCCAAGCAGGTATTGCGCGCACAGGAGCGCGCCGCGCGCGACCGCGCCATGGCCGAGATGAAGGCCGACGGCATTGAGTATGAGGAGCGTCTGGAGCGTATTCAGGACGTCACGTACGAAAAACCGCTCGAGGATTTGCTCGACGCCGCCTTTGACAAGTACTGCCAGGAAGTACCCTGGGCCAACGACTACCAGCTCTCGCCCAAGAGTGTCCTGCGCGACATGCTGGAAAGCGCGAGTGACTTTAAGGGCTATATCCAAAAGCTCGGCATCGCCCGCTCCGAGGGCATTCTGCTGCGCTACCTAGCCGAGGCCTACCGTTCCCTCGATCGCACCGTGCCCATTGAGAAGCGCGATGAGCGCTTGCGTGACATCATTTCGTGGCTCGGCTTTGTGGTGCGCTCGGTCGACTCGAGCCTGGTGGACGAGTGGGAGAACGCCGGCAACCCGGCAGCCCTCGACGCCGCGCCGCCGCAGGGCATCGACGAGGTCGTGGCGGATCGCCGCGGCTGCACGCTGCTGGTGCGCAACGCGCTCTTCCGCCGCGTGACCCTTGCCGCCCGCGAGCACGTGCGCGACCTGGGCGAGCTCGACGACGACTGGGGCATGAGCGAGATCCGCTGGCAAAAGGCGCTCGATGCCTACCATGAGCAGCATGAGGAGATTCTCACCGACGGAGATGCCCGCAGCGCCGCAATGTTTTCCATCGATGAGTCCGACGAGAAGACTGCACACGTGTGGCACGTGCACCAGATCTTTGCCGACGAGGATGGCGACCACGATTTTGGCATCATGGGCGATGTCGATCTGGACGCCACGCAAGACGGCGGCGAGGTCATCTTCAAAAACTACCGCGTCGGCTTTATCGAGGACCTGCTCGAGAACTAGCCAAACAAACTGGAACGGAATAAAACGGGGCCGCTGGCAACATCGCCAGCGGCCCCGCTTTTTGCGCGATACGCTATCCTCTACTCGGCATCCTCGACCTCATACGAATCCGCCTCGGCGGGCTCATCGCCTGTCTCCGACGCGGTCTCGCGTGCCTCATCAAACGCTGCCTTCATGGTTTTGTTGCCCCAAGTGAGCTTGCGAATGGTAAGCTCATCGGCCTTGTTGTGGGCCAGGCGCAGATTCTCGGTGCTGCGGCGCAAATCGTCCTTGGTCTTCTCGAGCTGCTTGATGGCGGCATCGATTTCCTTGATCGCCGACTCGAATTGCTTACTCGCCAGGTTATAGTTGCGCGAGAAGCCGTCCTTGAACTTTTCCATCTTGGCTTCGAAGTTCGTGACGTCGATATTCTGCTGTTTGTACTCCGCCAGCTCCTGCTTATAGCGCAGCGAACCCATGGCGGCGTTGCGCAGCAGCGTGATCATGGGAATAAAGAACTGCGGGCGAATCACGTACATCTTCTCGTAGCGATAGCTCACGTCCACGATTCCCGCGTTGTAAAGCTCGCTCTCGGGCTCGAGCAGCGTGCAGAGCACCGCGTACTCACAGCCTTTCTGGCGACGATCGTGATCGAGTTTCTTAAAGAAGTCCTCGTTTTTATGCTTGGTCGCGGTCTCGTCGTTCTCGTTTTTCATCTCGAACATAATCGAAATGACCTCGTTGCCGCTTGCGTCGCACTCGCGGAAGATAAAGTCGCCCTTGGTACCCTCGGACGCATCGTTATCTTTCTCGAAGTACGCGTTAGGAAACGCCGTCATGCGCAGGCGATTGAACTCGGTCTCGCAGTGCTGCTCGAGTGACTCGCCCACCATCTTGGTGGACAGGCGGACCTTCATGTCCTTAAGGCGCTCAATCTCTTCATCCTTGTAGCGGATCAGTTCATCGCTCGCGCGCTTGGCTTGAGCAAGCTCGAGCTCATGCGCCGCCTTGGCCTGCTCCTCGCGCGAATCGCGCACTGCCAACTCACTCGTCAGTTTCGCACGCGCCTCGTCGCGCTCTCGCTCCGCCGCGGCGACCGCCTCTGACAGGTTCATTTTTGCCATCAGTTCCTGCTCGCGCAGCTGGGCACGCAGGCCCTCGGCCTCTTGCTCGGACTGAGCCTTTGCGGCGGAAAACTTCTCTTGCACCTTCGCGCGATAGTCAGTAAGCGCGCGCTCGGCCTCGCTGCGAGCGGCATCGAGCTCACGCTGCGACTCTGCCGCGGCGGCGGCAAGCGCCATCTCCTGGGCCTTGTCCGCCGCGGCGATCCTGGCCTGCAGCTCGGCAATCTGAGCGTCGCGCGCGGACAGGTCGTTTTGAGCAGCATTGCGTGCCGCCGCCTCGGCAAGCCTGGCTTCATCATCTTTGCGCTCCAACTGCGCACGTAAATTGTCGATCTCGCGCTGAAGCTCGGCATTCTCCTTTTGAGCATCGGAACGGGCCTCAACCGCCGCGCGCTGACTTGCACTCTCGCGCTCTGCGGCAGCGCCTTCGAGCTTGGCGCGCAGCTCGGCAAGCTCAGCGTCGCGCTTGGCAACCTCTTGTGCCAGCTGCTGAGCTGCAGCGTTCTTCTGCTCGACAAGCTGAGCGTCGCGCTGAGACTCTGCCTTTTGCAAAGCAGCCGTCGAGCGCGAGCGCTCAAGCTCCAGTGCCTGCTCGCCCTCGCGCTGGACCGCCTTCACGCGCTCATCCAGGTCGCGCGAGAACTCGGCATCGCGCACCTGCTTGACGATATCCGCATAACCGGACGCATCGACCTTAAAAACTTCGCCGCAATGCGGGCACTTGATCTCGTTCATGGCAGCTCCTCGATGGACGCAAATTTCAACCGCCTACACTCTACCGCGCCGCACGGACAAAAAAGACGCCGCCGCCATAATGGCAACGGCGCCAGAACCACCACAAAGGCGACTGTCCCCTTTGTGGTGACTTGGGTCCTTACAGGTCGCGGTAGTCGATCAGGCGAAGATCAGGTTGAGACTCAAGCCAAGTGCGAAGCTCGGGGTCGATCAGCGCATCGACTTCCTTGGTGCGGTCGGTAGTGAGCGAGCTGTTCTCCAGGATAAAACGATCGAGATAGCCCGGATGGCACACAAAGACGACCGTCTCGCCGTCCACCATCTCGCGAACCGTCTGCATGATTGCCTCTTTGGGCTCGTAGCCCGGCTCCATCGAGCGCATCACCATGCGCAGATCAGTATCTCCGCAATGCACCACAGCCGCGGGGTCGAAGCTCGCCTTTTGCTCCTTAAGGCCCAGCTCCTGAGCAACCGCCGAGATCGCCCGGTTAAGGTTTTTGCTCATGACGGCATGGGCCTCAAAGTAATCGGGCTCGCGGCCCACGATCTCGACAAAGCGGTCATGCTGCGCGCGGATCTCGATGCAGGCCTCGTCGAAGTCTATCAACTCCTCGCCGCGCTTAAAATGATCGCGGAAGGTACGGCTGCTATGGAACTCGCCGTTCTCGTTGAGCATGCTCGGAATGAGCGCCGGGTCGGCACACGGCTTGCCCAGGCACACGTTGGTGTGCTGACCCACCGCAATGCCGACATCCGCCACGAGCGACCAGCCACGCTCGGCCTCGGGCATATTGGGCATAAGTCCCGCCGAGCGCACCAGGCCCTCATTGATACTGCGGGCAATCCCCAGGTTAACGGCATACGAATAACCGATATCGTCGGCACGAATGAGCAATTGCTTCATATTGACCCCCATCTACGGAAAGGGACACTTGAAGCGCAGCCAAGTGCCCCAGATAATTGTCCTACCGAACGGATGCTTTAGGCTTTGGCGGCAGCAGCGTCTTCGTCGAGCTGCTCCTTGGTAAAGCCAAAGAAGTAGGCGATGGCAGCGGCGGCAACAAATGCAGTGCCCGATGCAACGCAGCCCCATACGAGATTAGCAGTTCCGCCTGCAACATAACCTGTAATACCAAGGATATTAGTTGCGCCCAAAACATACGTGGTCACATTAGTGAGAGCCGCGATCAGGCCGCCGATAGCGCCGCCCGCGACCATGGCACCCAGGCAGCGAGTATACTTAAAGCCGCAGCCATACAGCGCGGGCTCCGTCACGCCACCGACAATGCCGGAGAGCGAGAAACCAAGCATAGCGCCCTTTTCGTCGACCTCCTTAAGGCGCAGGAAGGCACCGAAGGCCATGCCCCACGTGGCGAACTGAGCGATAGCACCCGCGACCATAACGCAGGAGTCAGACCCTGAGGTGAGCACCTGCACAATGCCGAGGGCAATCAGAACCTGGTGCATACCGGTCATAACCAGGAACTCCCAAAGCGCAGCAATGGCGACGAGGGAGAGGATCGTGACGATGCCGCCAGCGTTTCCGAGGCCGAACATAAAGTTGCCGACCAGGTCGCCCAGAATGGAACCAATCGGAGCTAGGGCGCACAGGGAAACGGGGGTCATCACAGCCATGGTGCACACGGGCACAAACACCGTGGAGAGCATGTCGGGGATGATCTTCTTCATGAACTTCTCGACGACCATCAGCACCGGCATAGACAGCAGCATGGGGAGCACGGTCGCAGAATAGTTGTTCAGCTGAGCCGGGAGCACGCCGTAAACCATCGTGGTCGTAGCACCCGAATCCGCCGCAGCGTTGACCAGCGTCATGAACTCAGGGGCAATGAGCACGCCGCCGAGCATCATGCCGAGCGGCTGGCTGCAGCCGAGCTGCTTTGCGGCAGCCCAACCCAGATAAACAGGGAGGAAATAATAGCCTGCGTTGTAAATCCAGTTGTAGAAGAAGTTGTAGATGTCGGAATCAGCAGACCAGATACCGAGCATGCCGTCGCCGCAAAGTACGGCAAGTGTGCGGAACATGGCGGCGCCCATGATAATGGGGATCGTCATGCACATTGTCTTGGACAGGTAGTTAAGGGCCTTCTTGCCTGCAGTCTTGACCGTCAGTGGCTCCTTGATGCCGTCATCGAGGTTCTCGTCAATGGAGCCTTCGCCCTTGACGCCCAGCGCAATGGCGGCGTCATAGACCTTCGGCACGTTCTGGCCAATGATGACCTGATACTGGCCGCCAGACCACTGTGCACCCAGCACGCCCTTGATCTTCTTTACTTCATCGTCATTGGGAATGGACTGATCCTTGAGGTTCAGACGCAGGCGGGTCATGCAGTGCGTCGCGTTCGTCACATTGGAGGCGCCGCCGACGGCAGCAAGCACGTCCTCGGCAATCTTCTTGTTATCGACAGCCATGTCGAATCCCTTCTCTTCCAACTAAAGGCCGTGGGACTTCACGGCACCAAGACGCACAATTCCGCTCGCGCCTGCGCAGCGCGCGACATCAGTTGGCAAGAGATTGATTTGCATGTGATTCCCGGGTGGATCGACATGAAAAAGCCCCGCGCACAACCGACAGAGACCCAATTATGGCCTCGGCAGAATCGGTAGTGCCTCTCGGAGCTGCGCCGTGAGTAACACCCAACACACGGCGAGTATATGCGGCAGATGCGTTCGTTGCGGCTCAGATTACCGACGAACGGTAGCAAACGACCCGCGAACGGTCGCCATGACGGAAAGGAAATACCAGAGAGCCTATTTATCCGAGTGGACAGAAGTCACGCGATTCACATGCATGATCAGATAGACGAGCTCCTCTTGGGCCAATGGCTCGCCAAAGGTCTCTTGAATCAGATCGTCGACACGGTGAGCGCAACGCGATGCCGCCGGATACTGCTCCACGAGCACGTCGTAAAGACCGGAGTTCTCGGTATCGATCGGCTCTTTCTTTGCCACGCGGTCGAGCAGATAGCGCACATGAGTGGCAAAGCGGGCAAAGGCGAACGACGAGCGATCGACCGTCACACCCAACTCTTCTTGAATAATCGCGACCGTCATATCGAGCAGTCGCTCCTCGTGCTGCTCGGCAAGCACGCGCCGCTCGCTCGGCTTAACCGATGCGTTGACAATCGACATGGCAATGCCCGCGGCCTCGCTTCGGGGCATGCGCACATGAAAGCTCTTCTGGATACCGCGAACAGCCAGCTCGCCCAAGCGGTATTCGATGGGATGCAGCTGCTCAAGATCGCGCTCAAGCGGCAACGACACCACCATGTGTTCGCGGGCACGCTTAATGGCAAACTGAATATGGTCTGCCAATGTAATGGGAAGGTTAGGACTCAATTCGTACGAAAGCTGTCCGGTCGCGATATCGGCCAGCTGAGCAGAAAACTCCAGCACCTCGGGATCGACCTCATCGATAAACGCCAGGTACTTTGAATCAATGCCGTAAAAGGTACGCGTGATGACATCCAGGTCGACCTCATGCGACATATCGCCAAAGCCGATACCACGACCCAGCGCGATAAGCTGACGCCCCGCGCCGTCTTCGCAGATGGCAGCGTTATGGTTAATGCGCTGGATAGCCCTCATGGATTCATCGCTCCTACTGAAACGCGCCGCACAGACCATCCGCGCGGCGCGTTCATTCTACCTGCACTTACAGCTACAGTCCAAAGAAGCCTAGGATTTGGTCACGGCTTACGGGCTTGTACTCGTTGGCATCGAGGCCGACATCATAGCGAAAGATGGGGCGCTCGCGATCGCGGTTGCGCGCGTTGGTGCGGTCTCCCCTGCTGTGGATATGCCCGTGCAACATGATGGCGCCACGCGCCTTGCCGTTCCAGCTGAGCATGGGGTAATGGCTCATTACCAGGCGATGGCCCTTAGCGTAACCGGGGGCGACCTCCAGATAATCGCGCACCTCATCCCAAATGTGCGGCGCGTCTGGATCTTCCCAGTCGCCGTCATGGTTACCGCAGATGAGCGTTACGTTCTGACATTCGATGCGCTCGCGCAGGCGCACCGCCTCCACCATGGGCAATCGATACGTAAAGTCTCCCAGGACATAAAGGCGGTCGTCCACAGCCACGCACTCGTTGATGGCATCGATGACACGGCGGTTCATCTCCTCGACCGAGTCAAACGGTCGATCCATGTCGTGCAGGATATTCGTATCGCCCAGGTGCAGGTCGGCGGTAAACCACATCATCGTCTCTGTCCTCATTTCGCAACGCGTATAAGACCTGTCTAGTATACAGACGCAGCGATGCGACAATTACCCAAAGAGCCCACCGAACAGACCTCGGCGGCGCTTGTCCTTTTTATTCGAACCTTTACCCCGGGCGTTCTTATCCTTTTGCTTTTTGCGGTCCTGCTCCAACTCATCGTCATCGAGCAGCGAATCCCACTCAAACGGATCGTCTACCAGATTGAACAGGTCATCGTCATCAAACATGACCGCCTCCATCACCGATTAGCGAGTATCCACCACATAGTTGAGAAGTCTACGGGTTCGTGCGGACACAAATTCACCCCGTCCGTGTCTTTCAATCGTTTGCCGCAACGCTTGCGCAACGGAACGCTTGCAGATAAGATAGGAACACGGATGGCACCCGTGACAGCGGGTCTTGCCAACTCCGATACACGTTTTCATCGTGAGAAATGGCCGTCTTCGCTTACGCGGGGACGGCCACTTTGTTTATCCCTATGTCATCTGATTCTAATGCACAAACATGCGCACGAACTTGTGCTTCCAGCTTGCGTAAGGAGCATAGCGGAATGGCACGTCGAGCCAGGTTGCCTTGTTCACGATGCTCTTCTTGTGACTAAACGTATCGAAGCTCTCGCGGCCATGGTACTGCCCCATACCGCTCGCGCCCATGCCGCCAAAGCCCATATGGCTCGTAGCCAGATGCATGATCGTGTCGTTGACGCAGCCGCCGCCAAAGGGCACGTAACGCACAAAGCGTTGCTGAGCCGCATGGTCCTGGCTAAAGATATACAGAGCTAGCGGCGTCGGACGATCCGCAATAAACGTCTCTGCCTCGTCTAGGCTCTCAAACGTCAGCACCGGCAAGATGGGGCCGAAAATCTCCTCCTGCATTACGGCGTCATCGGGGGTCACGCCGTCTAGAATCGTCGGCTCAATCTTGAGCGACGACTCGCGCGCGGTACCTCCAAGCACAACCTTATAGGGATCGATCAGCCCGCGCACGCGCGCAAAATGCTTGGCGTTGACGATATGACCGTAATCCTCGTTGTCGAGCGGATGCTCGCCAAACATGCGACGGGTCTCCTCCCTGATGAGGCCCAACAGCTCATCGTGTACGCGCGTATCGACCAGCAGGTAGTCGGGCGCCACGCAGGTCTGCCCCACGTTGAGCCATTTACCAAAGGCGATGCGCCGTGCCGCGACTTTTAAGTTTGCCGTGGCATCCACAATGCAGGGGCTCTTTCCGCCCAGCTCAAGCGTCACGGGCGTCAGGTTTTTACTTGCGCGCTCCATGACGAGCTTGCCGACCGGAACGCTACCGGTAAAGAAAATCTTGTCCCAGCACTCATCGAGCAGTGCTTCGTTCTCGGCACGGCCGCCTTCTACAACCGTCACCAGGCGCGGATCAAATGCTTCCTCGCAAATCTGCCTGAGCACCGCGCTCGATGCCGGAGCATAGGCACTCGGCTTGATGACCACGGTATTGCCCGCGGCAAGGGCGCCGGCAAGCGGCTCGAGCGTTAGCAAAAACGGGTAGTTCCACGGAGCCATGATGAGTGTGACGCCATAGGGCACGGACTGCGTCTTGCACACACTCACGGCGTTGGCGAGGTCACACGGACGCAGGCGCGAGCGACTCCATCGAGCCACATGCGCAATCTGATAACGAATCTCGGAAAGCGAGGTGCCGATCTCGCACATATACGCCTCGTCATGCGACTTTCCCAAATCGGTCTTGAGCGCATGGGCAATATCGGCCTCGTGGGCCCGCACCGCATCGCGTAAACTCACGAGCGCACGACGTCGAGCATCGACATCAAACGTGGCGTGTGTCTTAAAGTAGGCGCGCTGATCGCCGACGATGCGCGCAATTTCCTCGGTGTTCATGGACCCTCCTAATTCTCGCCCTCAAACATACCACCCGCGACGACCTCGTACATACGCTCGAGCTCCAAACGGTCCATTAGAAGCGGAACGGGGTATAGCGGATTGGCCTCGGCATCGGCATGGGCCGCCATTTGTGGAATATCGGAGCGGCGAATGCCCGTCACATATTTGGGTATGCCCAAGGCGGCGTTCATGCGGTCGACCCAATCGATAAAGGCCTCAGCAGCCACGTTGTCCAGCGCATTAGCCGGCGCAATGCCGGCCATGCGGGCGAGATCGGCGAGCTTGGGAGCAGCAGCTTCGCCATAGGCGCGAAGCATGTGCGGCAGGATGATGGCGTTGGCCAAGCCGTGGGGAATCCCGTAACGCCCGCCCAGGCTGTGCGCGATGGCATGGACGTATCCAACATAAGAGCGCGTAAAGGCAACGCCCGCTTTATACGCCGCCGAAAGCATATTGCGGCGCGCACGCATGTTGCCACCGCACTCATAGGCCTCGAGCAAATTGTCGTGGATGAGCTGCACCGCCTGGCGCGCCATCTTGCGCGTATAGGGCGTGGTGCTGCGCCCGATAAAGGCCTCGACGGCATGCGTCAGGGCGTCCATGCCCGTTTGCCCCGTAATGGAGGCGGGCAGGCCGCGCGTAAACTCGGGGTCGTGCACCGCAAAGCGCGGGATCAGCACAAAGTCGTTAATGGGATACTTGTAGTGCGTCTCGTCGTCGGTAATTACCGCTGCAAGCGTGACCTCGCTTCCCGTGCCCGCCGTGGTGGGAACGGCGATGAGCGGCGGCAGGCGACGATGGATACGCAACAGGCCGCGCATCTTGTTGATGGGCTTCTTTGGCTGCGCGATGCGCGCGCCCACGCCCTTGGCGCAGTCCATGGCCGAACCGCCGCCAAAGCCGATAATGGCCTGCCAGGTGCTCTCTCGATACAGAGATGCCGCTTCCTCCACGTTTGAGACCGTGGGGTTCGCACGTGTTTCGGCATAGACCGCAGCGCTAATTCCCTTGGACGCGAGCGCTGTCTCGAGCGGTGCCGTGAGCCCCAGACGGGCAATGCCGGGATCTGTCACGATAAGAACATGGTGTATTGAACGCTTTTGAAGCACTGCGGGCACTTCCTCAGCGTGCTCTAAAATGCGTGGCTCGGTATAGGGCAGCACCGGCAATGCGATGCGAAAAACCGTTTGATACGTTCGGCACCAGGCGCGGCGGGCTAGATGCATAAAGGAAGCTCCTTCATTTGTTGATTGGTCAACATTTGCTCGACCGATTGTACTCATCGGAGGTCGCACGAGGTCTAGCAATCGTTAATCAATCAACATCTACACATGCTTAAATTGTTTTATTAAAAATCATTCCTAATAGGCTTCACATTCGGTCTCATTTATGGATAATAGAACTCGTCAAGACGCACGTCCGGAGAGGGCCCTTACGGGACCGGACGAGCGCACCATCGCCATCGATCGAAAGGATCGAATCATGAAGTTTGTTTGCCCCGTTTGCGGTTATGTGGAAGAGTTCGACGGCGACCAGCTGCCCGAGGATTTCAAGTGCCCCCAGTGCGGCGTTCCCGGCTCTCGCTTCCTGAAGCAGGAGGAGGGCCAGCTCGAGTGGGCTGCCGAGCACGTCGTGGGCGTCGCCAAGATGGAGGGCGTCTCCGAGGACATCGTTGCCGACCTGCGCGCCAACTTTGAGGGCGAGTGCTCTGAGGTCGGCATGTACCTGGCCATGGCTCGCGTCGCCCATCGCGAGGGCTATCCCGAGATCGGCCTGTACTGGGAGAAGGCTGCCCACGAGGAGGCCGAGCACGCCGCCAAGTTCGCCGAGCTTCTGGGCGAGGTCGTGACCGACTCCACCAAGAAGAACCTCGAGATGCGCGTTGAGGCCGAGAACGGCGCCACCGCCGGCAAGACCGATCTTGCCAAGCGCGCCAAGGCCGCTGGCCTCGATGCCATCCACGACACCGTGCACGAGATGGCTCGCGACGAGGCTCGCCACGGCAAGGCTTTCGCTGGCCTGCTCAAGCGCTACTTTGGCTAAGCCAACTGCCTGAGACATAACCTCTAGCTCGAAGAAGGCCCGGACCGTATTGGTTCGGGCCTTTTTGTGTCTCGAGGACTCGTTAACGCCCTGAAATAGAGCTATCTTCGGCATCGGTTTCTCGTCAAAAACTAAGTGAGTAGACTTTTCGAAACTTGCCGAGCAGACCATCCGTATTGCTTTATAAAGTCGCAGGTAAATGACTTGTTTCAAAACGGCCTGGTCGCCAAAGTGCCAAAAGCCTACTCACTTAGAACCGCAGCCGTCCACGATCGAGCTGTTTTGTGTCTAACGGGCATCTTTCCGTCAATTACTCCCAATTTTGTCCAGTCAACGAATAGTTCAGACCGGAGTAATGTCTCAGCCCTTTGCTCATCTGAGCTTTTATCACGATATTCAGCATCGAGCATCCTGCATACGGCCTTAACGATCGCGTGGAATCTACCCTCATCGGATATCTGTCTGTGTGTCAGGAGAAGTACATCGTAGCCCATGGCCTGAAGGGCCGTCATGCGGTCAGCGTCACGCAAGCCATCCCCTGCGCGTCCGTGCGAGGCCTTTCCCTGACATTCAATGGCCACCTGTCGCCTGCCGTCCGGCGAAGAAAGAAGTAGGTCGATATATACACGGGACTTTCCCACAATCGCTCGAGCACTTGTGCTTAGCATCACTTCAACATTAAGCTCTATGCCGCAAAAACCTTCGCCTCCCAGGGATCGCGGCAGTGCAAGTAGCAAATACGCCTCGACCTCAAAAGGCGACGCGGCGCCCAATGGAACGAGTTGCGATACCGCTATAAATCTATTGCCGTAACGCATCCCGCAAACATCTGAACAAAAACGGTCAAGGTCTCCGCCCAAAACCAAAGCGTCTCGACGCCATAAATTTGAGGCGGTGCCGTCCTCGGACGGGCAGCGCACCCAACCGAACGTTGTCGAAATCGCGCCCGAATCAATTGCACGCGAAAGCTCCGCCTCAAGTGCCGCCGGCAGGGCACACACCGCAAACAAGCCACACATCTCCGCCAATACCAAAAGAAGCTGAAGATCCGTCAGATGCCGCAACATGATGAATGCCGTCAGTAGAGGAGACGTAATCAAAACCCCATGCTCCGTTTCCAGCACGGATTCCCTGGGAAGCTCACCAAGAAACAGCCGCTGCCTAATGCTGGCAGGACAAGTCCGTTTGTTTCTCGACCGAACCAATGTATACAACGGAAAACCGAGCGCGACCGCAGCCGTCGGGTTGCGGGCGAGATCATATCGCTGCCGGTCTTCTTCCGGTCGTGGAAGCGGCGGACACAAAGCGCGGACTTGAGGAGGCAAACGCCAGTACCTAAAAGCTGATATGTCACAAAGTAAATCCTTCATAGGCACAGGAAAACACGAATTTCAACCCAGTCAGTCACGCATTGGCGCGAACGCACCAAAAATGGCGCCGAACGGACTGCCAAGTTTTCAACAGCCCTCCCCAACTGGCCAAAAGCTTGCCGAGAGCTGGACGAAGCCCTGTTGAAAACCCCATTTTTTTCTCATGCAGGAGCTTTGCGCGGCAAGTGAGTAGACTTTTTTGAACATCCCGAGCAGGCCGGTCATCCTGCTTTTCAAAACCGCAGGTAGATAGCTTGTTACAAAACTGCCTGGTCGCCAAAGTGCTAAAAGTCTACTCACTTAGGTTGCAGAATGCCCCCCATTAGCTGCAATTCCAAGGTAGTTAGTACTTTTGGACTCAGATCGTCATACTGAACAAGAATTTGAGTTGAGTTTTCAGGGACAGATGCGCCATCGGCACACCAAAAACAGTCACCGATATCGATAAAAGGGATGCTCGAGCGCGTGAGGGCCCGTGCAAAAGAGCTTCCGCCCGCGTCACGCTCCACGGCCACGACGCAGTAAAGGCCGGCGTCCGCGTACTCGATCGAGACTTCCCCTGCCGGAAACGCTTTCCGTACAAGCGCCGCCAGGCCATCACGCGCCTCGCGAGCACGAACGCGCACGCGGTTCACATGTCGCTCGTAATCACCCGATTCCAGCAAACGCGCCAAGGCAACCTGATCAACAGAACTTACCGACGAGGCGTAGAAACCAAGGTTGCGTTTAAACCTCTCCATTAGCTCATCGGGCAGCACCATGTACGCCAAACGCAACGCCGATGAAAGGCTCTTCGAAAACGTGTTGGTGTAGATAACCGACTGGGCGGCATCGATCGACGCGAGCGCGGGAATCGGCTTGCCGGCAAGGCGAAACTCACAATCAAAGTCATCTTCGATGAGATACCGACCTGGTCGCTCGGCGGCCCAGCTCAGCAGCGCATAGCGACGCGCAATGCTCGTCACAAGACCGGTCGGATACTGATGAGACGGCATCAGGTGAAGGACATCGGTCCCGGTTTTCTGCAGCGCGCTCAAGTCCACGCCCTCAGCATCCAACGGGACATGCCGCACTTCGCAACCCATGACCTGATAGATGCGCGTCAAGCGCAAATAGCCTGGATCCTCGACGGCATACACCTTGTCCGCGCCAAGCAACTGAACCAACATGGTATCGAGCAGCTGGGCGCCCGCACCGATAACGATGTTGTCGGGGTCGACATTCATGCCCCTTGTCCCGCGCAGATGGTGAGCAATTGCGCGTCGTAGCCGAGCGGTGCCCTGTGCCGGCGCGGTCGAAAAGATTTCGCGTTCGTCTTCGGATGCCAGCGTCGCCCGTAGCGCGCTTTGCCAAAGCCGCGCCGCCTCCAAAGCGGAAGGAGAGAGCGCATCGAATCGCTCGACCTGTCCGTTGACATCATACGCGCTGGGGCCCACAGAGACGGCATCTCGGTCGATGCCCTCCGCAGCCGAAGCCAAAACCGGTGCATCCGGAAGTTCGCAAGCGTAGTAGCCACGACGCGGCATTGAGCAAATATAGCCCTCGGCAAGCAACTGGCTATATGCATTCTCGATGGTAATGACACTGACTCCCAGATGACTGGCAAAGGCGCGCTTAGACGGAAGATGCTCCCCCGCCGCAATGCGTCCAACTACGATATCATCTCGAATTTGCTGGTAAACATACTCATAGAGCGATGCTTCGCCGCGTTTTTCCAAATTGTAGTCAAGCATGAGCCTATCACCTGACCTTATTAAGTCATTCAATCTGGTATTAGTCTGACCTTATTATTATCTCGAAAACTGAGTATTTCGCCATACCCAGCTCCCCGATAGGATGTTCCGTCAAGCAATGCACATGCCAACCAAGGGAGCAACCATGGCAGAACAGACCAGCAAGGCCGATCGCGTCAAACTCAATCGCGAGCTCGCGCAGATGCTCAAGGGCGGCGTCATCATGGACGTCACCACGCCCGAGCAGGCACGCATCGCCGAGGAGGCGGGCGCCTGCGCCGTCATGGCACTCGAGCGTATTCCGGCCGATATCCGTGCCGCAGGCGGCGTCTCGCGCATGAGCGACCCCAAGATGATCAAGGGCATCCAGGAGGCCGTCTCCATCCCCGTTATGGCCAAGTGCCGCATCGGCCACATTGTCGAGGCGCAGGTCCTGCAGGCCATCGAGATCGATTACATCGACGAGTCCGAGGTTCTCTCCCCCGCCGACGATGTCTACCACATCGACAAGACCCAGTTTGACGTGCCGTTTGTCTGCGGCGCCCGCGATCTGGGCGAGGCGTTGCGCCGTGTTGCCGAGGGCGCCACGATGATTCGCACCAAGGGCGAGCCGGGCACGGGCGACGTCGTTCAGGCCGTGCGCCATATGCGCAAGATCCAAAAGCAGATCCGCGACGTTGTTGCCCTGCGCGACGACGAGCTCTTTGAGGCAGCCAAGCAGCTGCAGGTTCCGGTCGAGCTGGTGCGCGAGGTCCATGCCACGGGCAAGCTCCCCGTCGTAAACTTTGCCGCCGGCGGAGTCGCGACCCCCGCCGACGCCGCGCTGATGATGCAGCTGGGCGCCGAGGGCGTCTTTGTTGGCTCGGGTATCTTTAAGAGCGGCGACCCCGCCAAGCGCGCCGCCGCCATCGTCAAGGCCGTGGCAAACTTCACCGACGCCAAGCTCATCGCCGAGCTTTCGGAGGACCTGGGCGAGGCCATGGTGGGCATCAACGCCGACGAAATCGAGATCATCATGGAGGAGCGCGGGCGCTAGTCCAGCAGAAAGGATCGCACATGAGCGATTATGCAGACCAAACGGTCGCCGTGCTGGCGGTCCAGGGCGCTTTTGCCGAGCACGAGGCAAGACTGTCCGAGCTGGGCGCACGTTGTATCGAGCTGAGGCAGGCGGCCGATTTGCAGCAGAACTTTGACCGCCTGGTCCTCCCCGGCGGCGAGTCCACCGTTCAGGGCAAGTTACTTGCCGAGCTTGGTATGCTCGATGAGCTTCGCACCCGCATTGTTGAGGGCATGCCCGTCCTGGGCACCTGCGCCGGCTTGATTCTGTTGGCGCGCGATCTTGCCGCCCACGACGATAAGGGGACGCCGCGCTTGGCAACCATGGATGTGCTCGTTGAGCGCAATGCTTACGGCAGACAGCTCGGCAGCTTTCGCACCAAGGGGCAGGTAGGCGGTATCGACGGTGAGGTGCCGCTGACGTTTATCCGCGCGCCCCGCATCGTCGAGGTCCACGGCGACGCCAAGGCCTTAGCGAAAGTCGACGGGCGCATCGTCGCCGCCCGCCAGGGCAACCAGCTCGGCGTAACCTTCCACCCCGAACTCGACGAAGACACCCGCCTCCACGAACTGTTCCTGCAAATGTAGGCAGAGTAGAAACGAGCGTGGATTTCCGGACACAGAACAAATGAGAGTGGATAATCTCCCACTTTGAGCTTGAATGCAGGCTCAAACC
Organism: Coriobacteriaceae bacterium; assembly: GCA_025757745.1. Lineage (NCBI taxonomy): Bacteria > Bacillati > Actinomycetota > Coriobacteriia > Coriobacteriales > Coriobacteriaceae > Coriobacteriaceae bacterium. The sequence continues at coordinate 700,703 of CP107217.1, read as the reverse complement.
GGGAGATTATCCACTCTCATGCCATGTAGTCGTTGGGGACGTTCTTAAACGACTAGTCAAACAAGAACGTCCCCAACGACTACATCGCGATAGACGGCCACGTTTGCCCAGATAATACCGACCAAAATAAACCTGTCCCTTTTTGGCAGGTTTGAATCAAGGCAACGCCGATGTTTTGGCACCGACAGACACTATGACCCAATCCGAGGGCACTAAATAGATAGGAGCCCCCGCTCGTGACCGCGGGTCGGGGCTGCGACAATGATGTTGAAGTGCCATAGGCGCAGCCGCGCCGCAACGAGGTTGGGAGGCTCCCATGCCAAAGTATTCTACCGCGTTCGGGATGGACGTCCACCTGAGGTCGACCACCGTCTGCGCCCTCGACGCGGACACCGGCGAGGCCGTGACGAGGAGATTCCCCGGCAACCCCTGGGGCGAGATCGCCGCCTGGATGGACGGGTTTCCCGGCCCGTCGCTCGCCGCCTACGAGAGCGGCTACCTCGGCTTCGCCCCGCAAAGGGAGCTCGCCGGGCTCGGCGTCGAGTGTGTCGTCGCCGCGGTCTCGAAGATCCCCAGGTCGGCCGCCGACTCGGCCTCCAAGAACGACAGGAACGACGCCGCCAGGATGGCCAAGGCGATACTCGCCCACGACATCTCCCCGGTGTGGGTCCCCTCCCCCGAGGTCGAGGGCATCAGGGACCTCGCCGGCGCCTACGACGGGGCGACCGCGCGCCTGGCGACCGCCAAGCAGCGGCTGCTCGCCTTCCTCGCAAAGCGAGGGTTCGCCTACGGCGGCACCACGCCCGCCGGCAACCCGAGGAAGTACTGGACCTACGACTTCCTGAGGTGGCTCGACAAGGTCAGGCCGGAGGACGATGGCGGGATCCGGACGCTCGCCGCCCTGAGGAACGAGGTCGAGGCCGCGGCGGAGGCCCGGGCGGACCTGCTCTCCGAGTACAGGGCGGCCGTGGATGCCAGCCCGATCGCCGCGGAGGTGGCCGCCCTCCAGTCGATCAAGGGCTGCGCCTTCGCGCTGGCCGCAGCCTTCTCGGCCGAGGTCGGCGACTTCACGAGGTTCCGTTCCGGAAGGCAGGTCACGGCCTACTTCGGCCTCGCGCCGAGCCAGAGGTCGAGCGGCGAGTCCGTGCGGCTCGGAGGCATCAGCGGTGCGGGCAACGCGCTCGTGAGGAAGCTGGCCGTCGAGGGCTCATGGTGCTACGCCGCGGCGCGGCACCAGCCGAAGCTCATGCCGAGGGACACGGGCGTGCCCCTCGAGATAAGGATGCACGGGAGGAAGGGGTCCGAGCGGCTCCTGCGGCGGCGCGAGGAGATGCTCGCCCGCGGCATGCCCCAGGCGAAGGCCAACGCGGCCACCGCGGCCGAGCTCGTGAGGTGGCTCTGGGCCCTCGGCATGATGTGCCGGGAGGGCGCGGAATAGACATAGCCCCCGTCCCGGCGAGCCGGGCGGCCTTCGGGGACACCCCCTATTTCGCTGTGCGCGCGGAGCCCTCCGCATACGCCCCGACAGACTTGGGGAACCCCGCCGAAGGAATGGAGTGCGGGCCGACAGAACGGTATCCGCGGATATGAGACTGAGCCGAAGGCGTCGATGACATGCCGGGGGCGGACCGGGACGGGTTAACGGCAGGCCCCGCCGACCGATTGCAAGCGGTCGGCGGGGCCATTGTGGCTCTTGACAGTGGATTGGGTCATATGAGCGAAAACCCGCCAGAGCGAGCAAGGTGCCTTGAAACGAGGCGGCATTGACCTTCTGGTCATGCCGCCGAAGTTGAAAGGCAGATTGCCGCTCTCGCGGGTTTGCAGCGTCAACTAGTTACGCGGTTCGTAGAACCGCGTAACCCCTAGAAACGGTTGCCGCGGAAGCCGCCACCGTTTCGGCCGCCACGGTCGCCACCGCGACCGCCGCGGTCGTTACCACGGTTGCCGCCGAAGCCACCACGGTTGCCACCGCGATCGCCATAGCCACCACGGTTGCCACCAAAGCCGCCGCGACCGCCACGGTCACCGCCACGGTCACCAAAGCCGCCACGGCCACCGCGATCGCCACCGCGACCGCCGCGGTCACCGCCACGGCCACCGCGATCGCCAAAGCCGCCGCGACCGCCACGGTCGCCGCCACGGCCACCGCGCTCGTCACGGCCGCCGCGAGGACCGCGGTCCTCGTCCAGGCCCATGGCGACGAGCGGAGCGATGACCTTATCGAGAGCGGCCATCAGCTCGGTGGCCTCCTCGTAAGAAAGCTCGGGCAGGAGCTTCTCCTTCTTGTTGGCAAGCTCGACCAGGCCCTCAGCGGCATCCTCGGCGGCGAAGACAACAATCTTGCGCATATCGCCCTCGGCGTCGTCGATGCGGCCGACCAGATCGGCAGCCTCGGCCTCGGCCATCAGGCCATCGAGCTCACGAAGGCGCATGCCCAGCAGGTCGGACATTTCCTTCTGCTCCATCTTGGGCTTGAGGTCAAGTAGCTTGATGGCGCGCTCGATGTTCGCCATGCGCTCGGCCTTGGCCTCCTCCTCCTTAGAAATAGCAAAGCGACGGCTACGCAGCAGGCGGGCGGCCTTCTGCATCTTGTCCATCAGCTCTTCGTCATCGTAATCAACGGCGGCCTCGACAACCTCGGCCTCCTCCTCGGCGGAAACCTCGTCAGCAGCCTCAGCCTCGGCAGCTTCGGTCTCCACGGTCTCGACTGCCTCGACCTCGGCAGCCATGGTCTCGTTCTCGGTCTCGTTCATGATCTCTTCGTTCTCAGACATGAGACTCCTTCTTGGCCCTCTCGGGCATCATCGCCCCATTCGCGGGGCCCGTCGCGCACTCTTTGCGCTTTACATTCATGCCTCTCGGCAAAACGTCCATTAGTTTATGGTGTCGCCATTCAATCTAGCTGCAGAATCTATGTACACACATTAATGCGACATGTGCGACTCGCGACGAGCGTACACCAGCGACGCCACGAAACCGACCACGGCAATCACAGCCGCCACGCGCACGGCAGCCGCAAATCCAATAGCCTGGGCAACGTCCGCCGCAACGCCAGCGGCGCCGGCAGTCGCCGCAGAACTCGAGAGCAGGCCGATAAACAGCGATGGACCAAACGACGCGGCAATCATGTTCCACGTGTTGAGCAATGCCGTTCCGTGAGGATGCTCGGCGGCGGGCAGCGTCTCCAGGCCGGCCGTCTGTGAGGGGCTCAGCACCAAACCGACGCCAGCATACACCACAATGGTCAGTGCCACGACGACGCCGATATTCATGCTTGCCGCTGTCATCGAAATGGCAGTCTGCCCCACAGCAATCAGGGCAAAGCCGACCGGCAGCAGCGGCCATGCGCCACGGGCGTCCATCACGCGTCCGCCCACAATCGAGGTCACGGCGTTGCAGGCAATCGTCGGCAAAATGAGCAAGCCCGCAACAAGAGCGGTCATGCCGTATGCGCCCTCAAAATAGAGCGGCAGCAAAACGCTCATCGAGAACGTCGTCATCATCGACACCACCACAAGCAGGCACGCAGGCCAAAAACGAACGCTTGCCATGGGGCGCACGTTGAGCACCGGATGTCCGAGCTTGAGCTGGCGGACCGCAAACAGGCCAAGCAGCACCACAGCGGCGAAAAGCGTCACGATACCGGTCATCACATTGGTCGAGAACTCGCCTACGGAATACACAAACGCCGTAATGCCGGCCGCAAGCAAAGCAACCGACAGAATAACAAGCGTAGTGTTCGAGCGCTCTCCAACATTTCGAACGAGCTTTGCTGCCGCCGCGGCAACCACGACACCGCCCACCAGCGGCACTACGAACACCGCCCTCCAGCCAAACAACGTGCACATAAGACCACTGACCACAGGTCCAAACGCCGGCCCCAGCGTAATGCAGGCACCGCCCAGACTCAGATACAGACCGAGCTTCTCGCGCGGAGCGCAAGATAGCACCACATTCATCATGAGCGGAAACAAGATGCCCGATCCCGCAGCCTGCAAAATGCGACTTGGCAGCAAGACGGTAAACGTTGGGGGGACCAGGCACAGGACTTCTCCGGCGACCAGGCATCCACATGCGAAAAACAGCAGCTTGCGCGTCGAGAAGCGACCGGAAAGAAAGGCCATGATGGCCGTAAAGATCGACGTCACGATCATGTAGCCCGAAACAAGCCACTGCGCCGTGATGGCACTCACCGAAAAGGCCGCCATGATGTCGTGCAACGCCACGTTAATGATGTTCTCGTTAAACGCGGCAACAAAGGCCGCGATATACATTACGGCGAGAAACGCCGAAGTGGCCGATGGCGCTACTTGAACTTGTTGCTGAGATTTGCTCCCCATGCATTTCCTTCCTCTTGGAACGACAGTCGTATCGCCCCAGAGGAACAGTCCAGGGCGAGGATGAGCCCTAGACTTACGCCAGACGCCGCACGCGACGAGTCTGGCAACATGGTCCAACGTCGAAAGATTGTAACGCGAACGCGCAGCTTTCCTTCCGCGCTATTATTGAAAGTCCACGAAAGCATGAGACATGAGGAGCCCTCCATGATTAAGCCCATCATGAAATCCGAGTTCTTTTTGCGCCTGCCTTCCGAAGACGCGGGACCCGACGATGCCGCGACCGGGCAGGACCTCCTGGATACGCTCCATGAGCATGAGCACGAGTGCGTGGGCCTTGCCGCCAACATGATTGGCGTGCGCAAACGCATCATCTGCGTAAAGGACGGCAGCAAGTCGCTGCTCATGTACAACCCGCAAATTCTTGAGCAGGTCAATTCCTATCAGACGAGCGAAGGATGTCTCTCGCTTTCCGGCGAGCGCCCCTGTACTCGCTATCGCCGCATTAAGGTTGAGTATTTGGACGAGAATTTCGTCCACCGCATCAAAAACTTCTCGGGCTACACCGCCGAGATCATCCAACACGAAATCGACCACTGCAACGGGATTGTTATTTAGACAGCCAGGGCAACGATGCAGGTTGAGCACACGACAGCGAGCGAGCCGCATTTGCGCCAAGGTGACGTTATATCGTTCCGCCGTTCTAACGAACGGCGGACCACTTGACGCTGCGCGAGTCGCATTCACGCCAATCTGACGTTCAATTTCGAGGGCGCGACCAGAAGGTCAGCGCCCTCTCATTTCACGTCACCTTGGCGCAAATGCGGCTCGCTCGCTGTCGTATGTCTATCCTGCGACGCCTCGATTCTTACGGCGCCAGATACTTAATCCCCTACGACTGGCGGTAGTGATCGAAGAAGTCGGCGAGGTCTTCGAGCGACTCTTTGAGCACTTCCATGCGCGGCAGGTACACGATGCGGAAGTGGTCAGGCTCAGCCCAGTTGAAGCCGCCGCCGCGCGTGATCAGGATCTTCTTCTCGTGCAGCAGGTCAAGAGCGAACTGCTCGTCATCGGTGATGTTGAACTTTTTAACATCCATCTTGGGGAAGATATAGAACGCCGCACGCGGCTTGACCACCGAGATGCCGTCGATCTTGTTGAGTGCCTCATACACAAAGTTGCGCTGCTCGTAGACACGACCGCCGGGGCGGATGTAGTTGTTAACAGACTGATGGCCGCCGAGCGCCGTCTGGACGATTGACTGAGCCGGCACGTTGGAGCACAGGCGCATGTTCGAGAGCATGTTGATGCCCATAATAAAGTCGCTCATGCAGCGCTGGTTACCCGAAAGCACCATCCAGCCAATACGATAGCCCGCGATCATGTGCGACTTGGAAAGGCCGCTAAAGGTGACGCAGGGCAGGTCGGGAGCGAGCGAGGCAATCGAGACGTGCTCGTAGCCGTCCATGCACAGGCGGTCGTAGATCTCATCGGCAAAAATCATGAGCTGGTGCCTGCGCGCGATCTCAACGATGCCCTCGAGTACCTCGCGCGGATAGACCGAACCCGTGGGGTTGTTGGGGTTGATGATGACGAGGGCCTTGGTCGCGCTCGTGATCTTGGACTCCATATCCTCCAGGTCGGGATACCAATCCGCTTGCTCATCACACAGATAGTGAACGGGATGACCGCCGGCAAGGGTTGCGCACGCCGTCCAGAGCGGATAGTCGGGGCTGGGGATCAGAATCTCGTCGCCATTGTCGAGCAGCGCGTTCATCGAAAGCTGAATGAGTTCGGACACGCCGTTGCCCGTGTAGATGTGCTCCATCTGAACGTTGGGCAGGCCCTTGATCTGCGAGTACTGCATGATTGCCTTGCGCGCAGAGAACAGGCCGCGCGAGTTGGAATAGCCTTCGCAGTCGGGCAGCTGCTGGCGCATGTCCTTAATGACCTCATCGGGCGTGCGGAAGCCAAAGGGCGCCGGATTACCGATGTTGAGCTTGAGAATACGCTCGCCCTCGTCCTCCATACGGGCGGCCTCGTCGACGACGGGGCCGCGCACGTCATACAGGACGTTATCGAGCTTGGTGGATTTTGAAAAAGTACGCATGGTGGTGCTCCTTGGAATTTGAGCTGAGGGATGGGGTTCGGGCTTGGGTACGTTGCGAGGCGATGATTCCTCGCCTTGATCGGCGTCACCGGCGAGCAGCCAGGAAACATCGACCTCCAAAATACGAGCGAGCAGCTCTGCCACATCGCGCCGCGGGATCGTCTTGCCGCTCACATATTGGCTCATCTGACTCTTGCCGAGTTTTTTGCTGAGCATCTCCGATGCGCGGATCACGTCCGACTGGCGAACGTCGCGATCGGACATAGCCTGTCGCAGACGATCGCTAAACGTCTCTTGGGCCACTAGAACCTCCTTGCTGGCAAAGTTCAATTTATACAACACGAATTGAACCTGAGTTCAATTTAGGCAGCAGTATAACGCCGTGCTATTTCGAAAAGTTCAATTTCAAAAATAAAATGAGCAAGACCTCGAGATTTATCCCAAGGCGATAACGACGTGCACGCATTTAGAGGTATTCGAGGAAACGAGCGGCGGCAAGCGAAACATCGGCCGTTCGATATATGGCGTTGATCTGCCGATGGGGATGCCCTTCGAGCGGACGCACAGCAACATCGAACTGGCAGCGACGCAAGATGAGCGCCGGAAGGATGCTCACGCCCAGGCCATCCTCGACCATAGCCATAATCGCATAGTCATCCCAAGTCGACAGTTTTGAGCGCACCGCCAGCCCCGCCCGACGGAATAGCGGCGTAATCTCATCATCGGTACCCCGTTCCAGCAGAATAAACTGCTCGTTGGCTAAATCGGCAAGAGAGACGAACTCCGCCGTGGCAAGCAACGAATCTGTCGGCACCACCGCCATCAACTCGTCGCGCGCCAAAGACCGCGACGTCATGCCATTTTCTCGGGGCTCATGCGGGATAAAGCCCAGATCGCAGCGGCCCTCTGCCACCCATTGTTCAATCTCTGAATAGTCGCCCATCAGCAACTCGTAATCAATGTCTGGATAATCGGCACGAAAACGAGCAATCACCGGCGGCAGCACGTGGGTCGCCACGCTCGAAAACGTACCGATGCAGATTTTGCCGCGCATGAGCCCACGCATCTCATCCACGCGTCGCTGCAAGCGAACGAATTCCTCGCAGAGCGCCTCGACAGCCGGCATGACCTGCCGCCCGTCAGCAGAAAGAGCCACGCCCTCGCGACTGCGGTCGAGCACCTTAAAGCCCCAATCGGCCTCAAGATCGGCCACCATGCGGCTCACGCCCGATTGCGAATAGCTCAGGCGCTCGGCGGCGCGCGTAAAGCTTCCGGCGCGCACTGTCTCGAGCAGCACCTGCATCTTTTGAATATTCGTTTCCACGGCAGTCCTCCACCCTTGCATGAGATTTTGTCATGTCAGCCATGCATTATATTCGCTTTTCTTCTAAAGCCAGTTCACCCATAGTGAACATGCTCGGATATAGAGGGGATGTCAGCACATGAACAACGGATTGTTTACGTACTTAGCAGCATTGCTATTGTTTGGCTCCAACGGCATCATCGCCGCTGCCATCGCGCTGCCGAGCTCCGATATCGTACTGTTGCGCACGTTTTTGGGCGCTCTCACCCTTGCCGCCATCCTCTTCATAACCAAGCGCCATAACCTGCAGGCTCCGTCTCGCCCCCGCGAGGCCGCAGCGCTCATCGTCTCGGGCGCCGCGCTGGGCGCCAGCTGGATTTTCCTGTTCCGCGCCTATCAGACGATCGGCGTTGGTATCTCCTCGCTGTTGTATTACTGTGGCCCCATCATCGTTATGGCCCTCTCCCCGCTCATTTTTGGCGAAAAGCTGACCGGCAGCAAAATTGCCGGCTTTATCGCCGTCGCCTGCGGTGCTTTTCTCATTGCGGCACAAGGTCTAGGCGGCAATATGCCCATTGCGGGTATTGCCTGCGGCATCGTCTCGGCCTTCTGCTACGCATTGATGGTCATCGCTAGCAAGGGTGCGCCACACATCGAAGGCCTCGAGAACTCCACGCTCCAGGTGAGCGCCGCCTTTGTGACCGCGCTGGCCCTCACGCTCATCACGCAGGGCGCTCCCTCATTCCTGTCCGCCGGCGTCGCCGCCAGTATTGATTGGCGCGCCGTCGCTATGCTCGGCGTCGTCAACACCGGCATTGGTTGCCTGCTCTACTTTAGCGCCGTCGCCAAGCTGCCCGTCCAGACCGTCGCCGTCGTCGGCTACCTCGAGCCGCTTTCGGCGGTCGTGTTCTCGGCCGCCCTTTTGGGTGAAGCCATAACACCGGTTCGCCTGATGGGCGCCGCGCTTATCATCGGCGGCGCGCTCTTTTGCGAACTCGCCGGCAAACGCGCAAACGCCAAGGCTGGCATCGCCCAGATAGCACGTGCTTAAAAGCCCCTGCTTTGAAATGCTACCTGCGTAGATAAATAATCCCCAGCTGAGGATTATTGTCTAAAATAACCCGATGTGCCAAACTGCTCTTGTATGTATAAAGACGGCATAAAGTTTTTTGTCCTAGACAGATAACCGGATGTCTAAGGGAGTCCTCGTGGCACACAACAAACTGGAGGCAAACCTCCAAGACCAGCGCGGGCAAGGCGGGCACGGAGCCATCCCCCTCTCCGCTGGCATGCTGCTCGTAACGCTCGGCGTCGTCTATGGCGACATCGGCACGAGCCCTATGTACACCATGAAATCGATCGTCGCCAACAACGGCGGCATCGGCACCGTCAGCGAGGATATGATTCTGGGCGCACTTTCGCTCGTCATCTGGACCATGACGCTCGTGACCACGGTCAAATACGTGGTAATCGCCATGAAGGCCGATAACCACAACGAAGGCGGCATCTTCGCCCTGTTCAGTCTCGTGCGCAAGGTGGCACCGTGGCTGATCCTTCCCGCCATGATCGGCGGCGCGGCGCTGCTCGCCGACGGCATCCTCACCCCCGCGGTCACGGTCACCACGGCCATTGAGGGCCTGCGCACCATCGAGTGGGGTCACGCGCTTTTGGGTGACGGGCAAACCAACGTCATCATTATTACCATCATCATTATCTGCGGGCTGTTTGCCATGCAGCGCGCCGGCACCTCGTCGATCGGCAAGCTGTTCGGCCCGCTCATGACACTATGGTTCCTGTTCTTGGCAGGCGCTGGCCTGTTCAACATGCTCGGCAACCTGTCCATCCTACGCGCGCTCAACCCCATCCGCGGCATCATGTTTCTGTTCTCGCCCATCAACCACTCGGGCATTATGGTGCTCGGCTTTGTCTTCCTATCGACAACCGGTGCCGAGGCGCTCTATTCGGACATGGGTCACGTGGGCAAGGCAAACATCTATGCATCCTGGCCGTTTGTTAAGGCGGCCCTTATCCTCAACTATCTGGGTCAGGGAGCTTGGCTGCTCGCCAATAACTCCAACCCCCAGATGCTTGCGATGGATATCGTCAACCCGTTCTATATGATGCTCCCCGAGCCCCTGCGCCCCTTTGCCATCGTGCTTTCGGCCGTAGCGGCCATCATCGCCTCGCAGGCGCTCATCACCGGCTCGTTCTCGCTGGTATCCGAGGCAACCCGTCTCAATCTCATGCCGCACCTGCGCATCCACTACCCCAGCGACACCAAGGGTCAGCTCTATATTCCACTCGTCAACAACATCATGTGGGTCGGCTGCATCTTCATTGTGCTGCTGTTCCAGAACTCCGAGCGCATGGAGAGCGCCTATGGCCTCGCCATTACCGTGACCATGCTTATGACCACCACGCTGCTGACGAGCTATATCGCCGGCATCCTCAAGCACAAGCTGGGCGCCTGCGTCTTCGCCCTGCTCTTCGGTGCCATTGAGCTGTGCTTCTTCGCCTCGTGCCTCACCATGTTCTTTGACGGCGGCTACGTAATGATCTTCTTGGCCTCGCTGCTGTTTGGCCTTATGTACGTGTGGCGCCGCGGCACCGCCATCGAGCGCACGCAGACGATCCTGCTGCCCGTCTCCAAGTACATTGACCAGCTCAACCGCCTGCGCAACGACGAGACCTACCCCGTGCTCGCCGACAATCTGGTGTTCCTCACCAACAGCCCCGACCCGCTCACGCTCGACCGCGACGTGCTCTATTCCATCTTGGATAAGCATCCCAAGCGCGCCAAGGCATACTGGTTCATCAACGTGCACGTTACCGACGAGCCCTATACGCACGAGTATTCCGTCGAGACCTTTGGCACGGACTTTTTGTTCCGCGTGCGCCTGGACTTGGGCTTTAAGGTCAACCAGCGCGTTAATGCCTACCTGCGCCAAATCGTTGGCGACTTGATGGCATCGGGTGAGCTGCCGCCGCAGCATCACACCTACTCCATCTACGAGACGCGCGGCAACGTGGGCGACTTCCGTTTTTGTATGCTGCGCAAGATGCTCGCCCCCGAAACGGACATCAACCGCAATGACCACCGCGTGATGGCCATCAAGTACGCCGTCCGCCGCGCCTGCGGAAGCCCGGCACGCTGGTACGGTCTCGAGAACTCGGCCATCATCATCGAGTACGTGCCGCTGTTTGCCCGCATGCGCCCAGCCGTTAAGCTCGTGCGCACCCAAGTGCCGCTCGAGGTTCAGATCGAAGAGGCCGAAGAAATGGAAGTCGACATCTTCTCGGACGACCTGGTCAACGGCAACGAAGCCGGTAAGAATATGAACGTCGATCCCACTGAGCTGCTCGAGAGCGTCGCAGATACGCCCGAACAGCAACTCGACGGACTCGAGAGCACCCAGTTCAACGACGCCAACTTCTAACACGCCACCAGCCATTGACGACAACGGCCTCGCATCTCATAAGAGGTGCGAGGCCGTTTTATGTCGCAACGGACCAGTGAGCTACGAACGGCGCGGCTCGGGAACCACGAGCCTATCGGGGCTCGCGCCCTCGGCATCCATCAGGCTCACGTAGCGAATCGACGGATCCCCATACATCGCGTAGTAATAATTGCCCGTGCGCGCGCTAAAGCATCCGGTGTAGATAGTCTTCTCGAACTTGCCATCGCCCATCCTGGACGCTCCCTCGATCATCACCACGCCCTCGAGCGAGCGGAACATGCGAACGACGTTTTCGGTCTCGCTCTCCTTTTGCGGGTAATTGGCATTGAGGTACGCCGCCTTTACAAAACGGCTCGGCGAATAGCAATCGCCCGGAATGCCGCGCATGCCGGCACCGGCTCCATAGGGCTTAAGCTCGGCGCCACGCCATGTCGCCGTCTGCGGAAAATCGCTTGTGGCGGTGATATAGGTGCGCAGGTTTTCCATGTGCCACGGGAAGGTCGGCTGGTTGGCAAGGGTGTCGACCGGATCGTCGTATACATGCAGGCCGTCAGCCATCATCTCGACCACGATGCTACGCTGGCTGTCGCCGATAATCCAATGGAGCAGCGACACGCCCAGCCCCTCTCCTGCAGATTTGGCGACAATCACCGTATCGCGCAGCGCAGCCTCGACCTCGTCGACCGTCGAGAACGTCGCTGCCACCCACAGGGGAAACTCATAGGCCGCGATATTGGTCTTGCCGTCGACAGGGTCCTCGGCATACTCGGCATAACCCGGGAAATTGAGACCCGCCACGGCGAGGCCCGCATCGTTGCCGCAGTCGAAGAACATAGGGTAATTCTTGTAATCGATGCACATACCGATCACCGCGTGTGCCGCTGTCGCGTCGTCGATAAACGAATACGGAATGTGAAACCCGCGCGGCATCACGCGAACCTGTTGGCCGTAGTCAAAGCTCCAGTCGAGGTTGCGGCCCAGATACATGTGGCCAGAATTATCGGTAAATCGAATGCTCGTACACATAGCGCCTCCCAGCTTTACGTTCTTGCTAAGGTTATTGTCACCAAACAAAGAGGCGCTAAACACAAAAGCCCGGACATGACAACAATGTCACGCCCGGACTATTCAAGCAGGATAAACTCAACCAAGTTAACCCCGCAGGTCGTCTAAGGGGTCAAAGTGCCGCAGATTGCCACGAAAGAGGAGCGAAGCGTACTTAAGGTACGCGAGCGACGATTGAGCGGCAAGGTGCGGTGCTTTGGTCCCCTTAGACCAACTTTCCTAGACAGTGATCAATCATGTGTTGAATCATTTGAGCCTCGAAGCCGACGAAGTCCTGCTTGCGCTCGCGCATCTTGCCGTCTACGATCACGTCATAAGCGACCTTGCACTTGATGTAGCGCGTGGACTTGGTGATCTCGTCGTGCGTCAGGCAGCTCTCCTCCATCTTGCTGGCGCCCAGGCCAAACACCAGACGGGGGTTGTAGAGCACGTGGGGCTCGCCGGCGTCGTCCAGGTAGACGCAGGCCTTCTTGGTAACGCCAATCTGGTTGGCGGCAAGGCAGCCGGCGTCCTCGAGCGACTTGATGGTATCGATCAGGTCCTGTGCGACCGACTCGTCCTCGACAGTCGCAACCTCGCAACGCTGGGACAGGATAGCCTCGTCGTGGCAGAGCTCTTTAATCATACGTTCCTCCATAGGGGTCGTTGTAACTGCTTAAGTATACGGTACCCACACATTTTCATGCGAAAAATACCGTCCGTCTGCTACAAAGCGCCGAACATCAACATGCGAGGAACAACAGCGTCGTAAAGGGGCTATAGTGAGAACGTTCGTGTCAATCGGCCTAAACTCGGGGCCGAACAAGGAAAGGGTATGCATGGACGAACTTTTTCACGTCAGTGAGCGCAAGTCCACAATCGGGACCGAACTTCGCGCTGGACTGACAACGTTCCTGGCAATGGCCTACATCATTGCCGTCAACCCCGCGGTGCTCTCGGGCGCCGGCATCGATGCGGGAGCGCTCGCCTGCGCCACCTGCCTGGGCGCCGGCATCATGACCATCTGCATGGGTATCTTCGCCAACCGCCCGCTCGCCTGCGCGTCGGGCCTGGGCATCAACGCCATGATCGCGGGCATCGCCACCACCATGTGCGGCGGCGACTGGCACGTTGCCATGAGCGTTATCTTCCTCGAGGGTATCGTCATCTTGCTGCTCGTCCTGTGCGGCCTGCGCGAGGCCATTATGGACGCCATCCCCGTGGTCCTGCGCCACGCCATCTCGGTTGGCTTGGGCCTGTTCATCGCCATGATCGGCCTGTGCGACGCCGGCATCATCACCGCTGGCGCCGGTACGCTCGTCGGCCTGGGCGACATCGCCTCCCCCACCTTTATCGTCGGCATCATCTCCATCATCGTGACGGTTGCCCTGGCTTCCCGCAACGTGCCGGGCTCGCTGCTCATCGGCATCATCGTCGCCGTTATCGCCGGTATCCCGCTGGGCGTCACCCATGCGCCCGAGGGTCTCATCGCACCGCTCGACTTCTCGACCTTTGGCGCCCCGTTTGCCAGCACCGCCGATGGCAACATGGCCATCGTGAAGGTTCTGACCGACCCGATGCTGCTCGTCGTTGCCTTCTCGCTGCTCATGAGCGACTTCTTCGACACCATGGGCACCGCGATGGCCGTCGCCAAGCAGGGCGAGTTCTTGACCGAGGACGGCAATGTCGAGGACATCCGCCCCATCCTGGTCGTCGACTCCGTGGCCGCTGCTGCCGGTGGCTTTATGGGCGTCTCCTCCATCACCACCTTCGTCGAGTCCACCTCTGGCGCTGCCGACGGTGGCCGCACGGGCCTCACCTCCGTCACCACCGGCGTGCTGTTCATTCTCGCCGCGTTCTTCTCCCCCATCGTCACCATCGTTTCCAGTGCCGCCACCTGCGGTGCTCTGGTCTACGTCGGCTACCTCATGATGAGCGAGGCCTCCGAGATCGACTGGTCCGACGTGTCGCAGGGTTTCCCGGCGTTCATGATTGTCGCCGGCGTGCCCTTCACCTACTCCATCTCTGCCGGAATCGGCCTGGGCTTTATCGCCTACGTGATCGTCGCGCTCTTTAAGGGCGAGGCCTCCAAGATCAAGCCGCTCATGTGGATCGCAGCCCTTGCCTTCCTCGTCTACTTCTTTGTAGCGTAGCGGCAAAGCTGCCAAAGCAGAACACCAAAGCGCGGAGTCGCATCGAGCGGCTCCGCGCTTTTCTTTTAAAGCCAGGCAACGCACGGACGCGCGATGTATTGCTTCCCAAGTTTTGGACATTTTGCCCTCCAAACGGCACTACCGCCGGCTTCATCCTGCAGATATGCTGGGCGTAATCGCATAGGCCCTATGAGGATGGGAGTAACCATGGCCGCCTTGTTCACGACCCCCAAGCGCAATGACAAAACCTCTGGAGCCCATTTTGTCGAGCCCGACGTGCGCCGTCGCACGCTGCTCGCACACGGCAGCTGGCGCCGCGTGACGCGCCGCATCGTTGTAGGCGCCGTATGCGCGCTTACGGTGAGCTCGCTGCTCATGCCGAGCGTCTCGCTCGCGGCCGAGTGGGTCAACGTCGGCGGCACTCAGTACAACACTGCAGCAGGCGACGAGGCCGGCACCTGGGCCTGGGACGGCGCCGACGATATGAAGCTCAACGGCTATAACGGCGGCGCGATCGAGGCAGCGGGCAAGCTCAACGTGAGCTACGAGGGCGACAACATCGTCACTAACGGCGACGGCCGCGGCATCAAGGTTAAGGATGGCGCGAACGAGAACGCCGAGCTTAATATTCAGGGCGACGCGTCCAGCACGCTCAACGTGACATCTTCTCGTGACGCCATCACTTCCGTCGGCAGCATCAACATCGACGGCGCTGGCACTGTCAACGCCACGAGCACCGAGCACGATGCCATCGATGCCGGGGGCGATGTCACCATCAAGGGCTCGGGAAACGTTAACGCCACGGGCGATTCGGATGGCATCAGGGCCGACGGCAACATCACGATCGACAACAGCGGAACCGTCACCGCCAAGGCCACCGAGGATCAGGGTATCGATGCTAACGAGAACCTCATCATAAAGGGCGGCGGCAAGGTAGAGGCAAGCTCTATCAAAGACAATGCGATTTGGGCCGACGGCAACATCGAGATCTCGGGTGGCAGCCAGGTCAAGGCAAGCTCCGAGGAAGACGCCGCCATCGACGGTAAAAACAGCCTCACGGTCACGAACGCTTCCCTCAACGCAAGTGGCGTTGGGTATGGCATCTATGTCTACAAGGGCATCACGTTCGATGGCGCAACCGTAACGGTCCGTGCAAGCGCAGGGAACGATGAAGCCAGCGCCCTCTTCACCGACGAGGACGACATCGTCATCAAGAACGGCTCGATCGTGGATGCGTTCGCAGAAGGCCAGTTCTCGACCGCAATCTCCACCAGAAACTACTACCCCAACGAAGCGGGTGGTCACATCTACATTAGTGACTCCGTTGTCAAGGCTATAGCCCGCTATGTCGAGTCCGGTAGCGACGGCCCCGATCACTACAGCAACGACCAAAGCGGCGCGGTCATTCCCGAGCATAGGGGCGTGAACATCGGCATCTTTGCCCGGACCAAGGAGGGCATCACGCCCGCGACCATCTCGATTGTCCGCAGTAAGGTCACAGCTGAGGGAGACACGGCGGCAATCTTCGCCCTTGCCGTGAGCGCGGACGGCGAGACAATCGGCACCATCGAGATCGAAGGCGCTCCCATCCAGACGCCCACAGGCGGCAAGATCATTGGCTATCGCAACAAGGAAGAACTCGATGACGGCATCTTCTACGTGGTGGGTCAAACCATCGGCACGGGCAACGCTGTGATCGACTCCCCCTATAACGAAGCTGTCGCCAAGAGCACGGTCATCGCGCCTCCCGAGGAGATCAAACCCGAGGAGAAGCCCGGCGAGACCAAGCCCGAGGGTTCCAAGTCCGAGGGCACGAAGACGACCAAGACCGTTGCAGTTGCAGCCACGGGAGCCAAGATCGCCGGCAAACTCGCAGCAACCGGCGACGCCTCGAGCGCAGCCATCGTGGCAGCCGCCCTTGCGGGAACAGCCGCCATCGCCGCGGGCGCCGTGGTGAGCCGCAAGCGCTCGTAAACACTTTTTCGCACGGGACGGGTGGATCGCGGCCCTTGCCTTCCTCGTCTACTTCTTCGTAGCGTAAGGGCAAGGCTGCAAAAGCTGAACAATAAAGCGCGGAGTCGCCATGCGGCCCCGCGCTTT
This sequence comes from Coriobacteriaceae bacterium, assembly GCA_025757745.1. Lineage (NCBI taxonomy): Bacteria > Bacillati > Actinomycetota > Coriobacteriia > Coriobacteriales > Coriobacteriaceae > Coriobacteriaceae bacterium. The sequence continues at coordinate 684,198 of CP107217.1, read as the reverse complement.
TCTTTTAGCGCCGGTCCCTGCGCCGGCGTGCGGCCTATTTCTCCCCAATTTTGGCCATTTTGCCCTCCAAACGGCACTACCGCCGGCAACATCCAGCAGATACGCTGAATCTAGTCGTATAGGCCCTATGAGAACGGGAGCAACCATGGCAGCCTTGTTCACGACCCCCAAACGCAATGACACTACCGCCGGAACCCATGTTGCCGAACCCGACGTTCGCCATCGCATAGGACTCGCGCACGGCAGCTGGCGCCGCGTGACGCGCCGCATCGTCGCGGGCGCCGTGTGCGCGCTCACGGTGAGCTCGCTGCTCATGCCGAGCGTCTCGCTCGCAGCGGAATGGGTCAAGGTCGGCGGCAACAAGTACAACACCGCGGCGAGCGACGAGGCCGGTACCTGGTCGTGGGACGGCGCCGACGACTTGAAGCTCAACAACTATAACGGCGGCGAGATCCAGGCCGCAGGCAAGCTCAACGTGAATTACTCGGGAACCAACATCGTCACTGCCGAATGGATCGAAAGCATCAACGTTTCTCATGGCACTAACGAGAATGCCGAGCTCAATATCCAAGGCGACGAGGGCGGCACGCTCAGCGTGACATCTACTGAGGACGCTATCCTCTCCACGGGTAATATCAACATCGACGGAGCCGGATCCGTCAACGCCACGAGCACTGGGTTTGATGCCATCAATGCCGGAGGTGATCTCGCTATCAAAGGTTCGGGCAACGTCAACGCCACGGGTGCATCGGATGGCATCAGGGCAAACGGCAATATCACGATTGACGACAGCGGAGCCGTCACCGCCAGGGCTACCAAGGACAAGGGTATTGGAGCCGACAAGAACCTCACCATCAAGGGTGGCGGGACGGTCGAGGCAAGCTCAGCCGATGGTGAGGCCCTTTGGAGCGGCGGCAATATCAACATCTCGGACGGCGGCCAGGTCAAGGCAAGCTCCGAGAAAGACGCTGCCGTCGAGGCCAAGGGCAGCCTCGCAGCCACAAACGCCTCCCTCAACGTAAACGGTGTTGAATATGGCGTCTATGCCCACAAGGGCATCACCCTCGATCATGCAAACGTGACGGTCCGTGCAAGTAAAGGCAGATACGGTGGCGCCAACGCCCTCTTCACCTACCAGGACGACATCGTCGTCAAGAACGGCTCCACCGTGGACGCGTTTGCGGAAGGCGAGGTTTCGGCTGCATTCTCCACCAGAAACGATCGACCCAACGAGAAGGGCGGCCACATCTACATCAGCGACTCCGTTGTCAAGGCCATAGCCCGCTATGTCGAGAACGGCGACGGCCCCATCCCCTACAGCGAAAACCAAGATGGCGAGACGAGGCGCGAACCCCAAGGCGAGAACATCGGCATCATCGCCCAGACCAGCGAGGGCGTCACACCCGCAGTCATCTCGATCATCCGCAGCAAGGTAACGGCCGAAGGAGATACAGCGGCAATCTTTGCCCGTGCCATGAGCGCTGACGGCAAGACAATCGGCACCATCAAGATTGAGAACGCCGCCATCCAGACGCCCGAAGGCGGCAAGATCATTGACTATCGCAAGCTCCGTGACGGCATCTACGAGGCAGGCCAAGCCATCGGCACGGGCGACGCCACGGTCGACTCCCTCTATATCAAAGCAGTCGCCAAAAGTACGACCATCGCACCTCCCGAGGTAGCCAAGCCGGAAGACCCCAAGCCCGACGAGACCAAGCCCGCAGAAAGCAAGCCCGCGGAGTCCAAGCAGAACCCCAAGCCTGAGGGCTCAAAGCCGACCAAGGCCGTTGCGGCTTCAACCACGAAAGCCAAGACTACCGGCGTGCTCGCGGCAACCGGCGACACCTCGGGTGCGGCCATCGTGGCAACCGTCCTTGCGGGAACAGCCGCTATCGCCGCAGGCACCATGGCGAGCCGTAAGCGTTCTTAGACGCCTCTGCGCACATGGCAGCTCCCGCGAAGGCCCCGAGCCCCAGCACCGTTTAACAACGCCACCGCCGAGCTCCCCTCCGGCGGTGGCGTTTTCCATATGCGTCCGCAGGGGATGCACGAGATTGTCTTTGGTCTAGCCCAACCGGCATACGCTGGCGTGCGACAATTGGGGCTGCCGATATCACAACACTGAGAGAAGCCCGTCATGGAAGCGCATCAAAAGCAGATAACCGTTTATTCGAATCATACGGAAAGCGCGCCTGTCATCTACCTTCCTGTGGTCGTGGGCGACGGCAGCGAGGTTTATAAGTGTTGCCGAGAGCTCGACTGTCCGCCATTCGCCCTCGTCACCATTGGCGGGCTCGATTGGAATCGCGAGCTGAGCCCCTGGGCATGCGACGGGACCGTACGCGATGCCGAGCCTTTCGGCGGCCAAGCTGCCGATTTTCTTGATGAGCTGCTGAATCAGATAATCCCCCAGGTCGAGTCGTCGCTTCCTCAGCCGCCCACCCGGCGCGGCATTGCCGGTTACTCGCTCGCGGGCCTCTTCGCACTCTGGTCCCTCTGGCAAACCGACGCCTTTGACCGCGCCGCGAGCGCATCGGGGTCGCTATGGTTTCCCGACTTTGTCGACCGTGCCAGCACGGCCCCTTTTGCCGGCAGCCCGCAAGCCGTCTACCTGTCACTCGGCAAAACGGAAACCAAGACGCCCAACCGCATGATGCGGCATGTACTCGACGACACACGCGCGATGGAAGCGTTGCTCGTCGAGCGCGGCATTCCAACAACGCTGGAGCTCAACCCCGGCAATCACTTTGCCCAAACCGACTTACGCATGGCCCGCGGCATCCACTGGATACTGACACATTAAAAATGGTGCCCACACGCATATACGCATGGGCACCATATCTTGTTTTAGCTGAACGCAGCTGCTACTCAGCAGCCTCCTCAAGCTCGGAGACATCAAACTCAAAGTCGTTACCCGGCAGGATGGCGTTGAGCACAATGCCCACCAGTGAGCCCACGGCAATGCCGGACAGCGAAATCGTCACGCCGCCGAGCTCCAACACGATGGCGCCGGCGGTGCTGTACGCGATGCCGAGCGAAAGCACGAGCACCAGCGCGGCAACCAGCACGTTGCGGTTGTTCTGGAAATCGACCTGGTTCTCGATGAGGTTGCGGACGCCCACAGCGCTGATCATGCCGTAGAGCACGAGCGACACACCGCCGATCACACACGCCGGCATGGCCGCAATGACAGCCGCGAACTTGGGGCAGAACGAAAGCACGATGGCGCAACACGCGGCAATTCGAATTACGCGCGGGTCGAACACGCGCGTCAGGGCGAGCACGCCGGTGTTCTCACCATACGTAGTGTTGGCCGGAGCGCCAAAGAGCGAAGCCAGAATCGTGGCAAGGCCGTCGCCGAGCAGCGTGCGATGCAGACCGGGATCGGCAATGTAGTTGCACTCGCAAGTCGAACCGATAGCTGAGATATCGCCGATATGCTCGATCATGGTCGCGAAGGCCAGCGGCATGATGGTGATGATGGCCGTCGTGGCAAGACCGCTATCGAACTGCGGCCCAAAGAGTGCAAACACGGTGTTGTCCCACACGATGGGCAGACCGACCCACGGAGCGGCGGCAACGCCCGAGAAATCAACCTCGCCGAGCGCAGCCGCAACGGCATAGCTCACCACAACGCCCAGCAAAATCGGCACGATCTTGACCATGCCACGGCCCCAGATGTTGCAGATGACGATAACGGCAACGCCAATGACAGCCACAAGCCAGTTGGTCTGGCAGTTAGCAATAGCGGAACTTGCCAGGATCAAGCCGATGGAAATGACGATGGGGCCAGTCACCACCGGCGGAAAGAAACGCATGACACGCTTGGCGCCAAACGCGCGGAAGAGCGCCGCCAGCACCGGATAGAGCAGACCGGCACAAGCTACGCCCAGGCAGGCGTAGGGCAAAAGCTCGGTCTCGCCGTTGGGCGCGATTGCGGCATAACCGGCAATAAAGGCAAACGATGAGCCCAAAAATGCCGGCACCTTACCGCGCGACAGGAAGTGGAACAGCAGCGTGCCCAAGCCGGCAAACAAAAGCGTTGCCGATACCGAGAGGCCGGTGAGCACGGGCACCAGCACGGTGGCGCCAAACATGGCAAACAGGTGCTGTAGGCCGAGCAGAAACATGCGCGGGCGGCCGAGCGACGATGCGTCGTAGATGGCATCGCTGACGGCGGGCGTCGAGGACTGGGACATGGATGTCCTTTCGAATGGAAGGGCGATCAGGCATATCGGATAACCTGCCCGAACGATACGATCCGAACCATTGTACGCGATACACTATGCCTCGCACGCGCCGCCACCTGCAAACACTAGCGCTATTTCCAAACGCGCTCGGCAATGCGCTTGACCAGCGCGATCTTTGCCCATTGCTCATCCTCGGTCAGCTTGTTGCCAATCTCGCAGCTGGCAAAGCCGCACTGAGGCGACAGATACAGGTTCTCGAGCGGCACGTACTTTGCGGCTTCACGGATGCGCTCGACGATAACATCCTCGTTCTCGAGCTCTGCCGCCTTGGTGGTTACCAAGCCCAGCACGACCTTCTTGCCCGGGGCAACGTACTTGAGCGGCTCAAAACCGCCGGCGCGCGGCGTATCGAACTCCAGGTAAAATGCATCGACATCCTCGTTTGCGAACAGGTACGGCGCGATGGGGTCATAGCCGCCCTCGAAGGCATAGGTGGAGTGGTAGTTGCCGCGGCACACATGCGTGTTGATGACCAGATCGTCGGGCTTGTCCGCGATGGCGGCATTGTTGATCGCCACGCCCAGCTCGCTTACCTTTTGCAGGTCGACCGGGCTCATGCCGGTTTTGGCGACAAAATCGGTGTCGCAGTAGATGCCCCAGGTGCAGTCATCAAACTGGATGTTGCGGCAGCCTGCTGCGTACAGGTCGGCGATCACCGTGCGATAAGCGGCTGCGATGGCGTCGGCAAGTTCCTCATCGGTCTTATAGACAGCGCGCAGGCTCTCCTGCTGGCCGTCGCAGCGGTCGAGCGTGACTTCGGAGAACGTCTGGATCGGCGCCGGAATGGTTTGCCGCGCGACCTGGCCCTCCCCCTCGAGCACCTTGACAAATTTAAAGTGCTCGACGAACGGATGGTTCTCGCCGCTAATGGGGCCGGTTACCACGGCGGTGTCGGCTGTGGTCTCCTCGTCGTGGAACATATAACCCGTACGCGAGGTACGGCGTTCAATGCCGTTAAGGCCCCACATAAAATCGAGGTGCCAGTAGCTGCGGCGAAACTCACCATCGGTGATGACCTGCAGGCCGGCGGCCTTCTGCTTTGCCACCAAATCGCGAATGGCATCGTCCTCGACGGCCTGAAGGCCCTCGTCATCAAGCGTGCCCGCGGCGTAGGCGGCACGGGCGTCCTTCACGGCCTGAGGACGAAGAAAACTGCCGACGATATCGGCGCGAAACGGCGCGTTCGGTTGAATCGAAGTGCTCATAGATATCTCCCTTTGAATTGGTTGCTTTACTGGGACAGAGTATGAGCGCTCCTATGGCCATCGTATAATATATGTTTATAACAGTTTGATATAGATGCTTCCTATATCAGTTTGGGCTGCCTTAAAGAGATTTGACCTGTGCAGAACGCAGCAGCCTAGATATGTTGGCGGATCGCGTCGATATAGACCCGACCGTAGCGCGTGAGCGTCGTATTTTTGCGCGTGATGATGCCGATCTCCATGTACTCGTCCACATCGAGCGGAATGGAGATAATACCCGGCCCGTTGAGCTCGTGGCTGATCACGCCCGAACACACCGTGTAGCCGTTGAGGCCCATGGCCAGGTTGAACAGCGTCGCACGGTCGCGCACGCGGATATTCTTGCGGCGCTCAAACGTCGAGGTCAGCTCCTCGGAATAATAGAACGAGTTGTAGCTGCCCTGCTCGTAGGACAAAAACGGATAGTCTTCGAGATCTTCGAGCGTCACGCTGGAGCGGCCCGCCAGCGGATGGTCAGCACACACAAAAACGTGCGGCGTGGCGCAGAAGAGCCCTTCGAACACGAGCTCGTTGGCCGCCAGCATGCGCTCGATAACCTCGCGATTGTGCTCGGACAAGTACAAGATGCCTAGTTCGCTTTTCATATGCGCGACGTCCTCGATAATCTCGTGAGTCTGCTCCTCGCGCAGGGTAAAGTCGTAGCGCGCGGCATCGAACTCACGGATCACATCGACAAACGCGTTGACGGCAAAGGAATAATGCTGGCAGCTCACACTAAAGTGCGGCACCTGCTCGGACTCGCCCTTGTACTTGCCTTCGAGCAGATCGGCCTGGTCAAGCACCTGTCGCGCGTAGCCCAAGAAGGTCTCGCCCTCCTCGGACACAATGACACCCTTGTTGGTGCGCTCAAAGATGTGCACACCCATCTCGTTTTCGAGATCGCGGATCGACGCGGTAATCGAAGGCTGCGACACAAAAAGCCGGCGCGAGGCCTCGGTGATGCTGCCGCATTCGGCAACTTTGACGACATACCTGAGCTGCTGAAGCTTCATAGCTTTCTCCCTAGACGTTCGTGACGTCAAAACCCGTCGCATCCATCTGACGCATAAACGGCGGCATCTCCCCCGTCGCGGCGCAGTCGGCAATCTGATGCAGAGCCCCGGCAACCGCATCGTCTGCCGCAGCGCCGATATGCCAGCGCGCGGCAGCCGTGACAGCCTCGTTGGCATTGGCGACTGCAACGGAGTTGGGAACGGCGTCGATCATGGGCAGATCGTTATCGGAATCACCGAACACGGCCACCTCGTCGAGTGTCAGGTCCAAAGCGCGCGCAAGCTCCAGCGCGGCGCAACCCTTGTCCCAACCTGCTGGAAGGATGTCGAACAGGCGCACACGATTGTTGGGAAACACGAGCGAGAGCTCCGGTACCTCAGCGGCAACGCGCTCACGTAGCTCCGCGAGCTCCTCACGCGAACGGGCACTCCAGATATTCGCCTTGAACACCGGTGCGTCATCGACAACAGGACGGCACGGGGCCTCTTCGCCCTTGAGCCACGCGTTGCCGCCCGACTCCATGGCGCGGCGCACGCGCTCGGGGTCGCTCGTCACGCAATAGGCATCGTTATCCCAAAAGTCATCACCCAGGCTGTAGACCTTCAGATACGTATCGTCGGTCTCTTGCTCCAAGTAGTCAGCCAAGCGCATAAGGGCGGCGTTGTCAGTCGCGCGCGAAGCGACCGCCTGACCGTCGACAAACATTACCTGGCCGTTGCAGAACGCGCCGGTCGAGAAGCACTCGACGCAATTGCGGAACATCCAGCCCATCGCGGACGGCTGGCGACCCGAAACCGGGCCAAAGTGCAGACCCGCCGCCTGCATGGCATGAATGCCCTCGATGGCGTAGTCGCTGGCGCCGTCATGCCCGGCTGGAATCAGCGTATCGTCCATATCGGTCAGCACAAGTTTAATCATAAGGCCCCCATTCGTATCGGTCCTACCTATTGTAACGACCTGCCAAAATAAACCTGTCCCTTTTTGGCAGGTGCGCTAGTATAGGGAACAACAGATTCGATGCGGGAGTGCCGGCGGTGCAAACCACAAGGCTGAGAGGGCATGGGGCCCAATCCTTTGAACCTGTCAGTTAATGCTGGCGTAGGGAGCATGCCGCCTTTACAGGGGCGCTGTCTATGCACAGCGCCCCTTTTCTATGCCAAGGAGGCATGTGCAGTGATTGATTCGGAACAGCTTAAGCAGCATATGGTCAAGGCCGTGGAGGAGATTCGCGCCACCAATCCGATGGCCGGCTCCATCACCAACACGGTGACGATCGACTTTGTCGCCAACGCACAGCTCGCCGTGGGCGGATCGGCCGCCATGGTCTATCTGCCCGACGAAGGCGAGGCACTCGTTGCCGGCGGCGGCGCCATCTATCTCAACATGGGCACGCTCTTCCCCATCTACGAGCAGACGATTCCCCGAGCGGCCAAGGCGGCACACGACGCCGGCAAGCCCTGGGTGCTCGATCCGGTGGGCCTGGGCATCGGTAGCCTGCGCACCCAGCTGGTAAACGAGCTCAAGCAGTACAAGCCCGCCATCGTGCGCGGCAATGCCTCCGAGATCATTGCGCTCGCCGGCCTGTGGGGTCTTGAGGGCGAGGCGGCCGATCTGAGCCGCGTACGCGGCGTCGATACCACCGACACGGTCGACGCCGCCCGCGATGCCGCCGTGGCGCTCGCCCGCTACACCGGCGGCGCCGTGGTCGTCTCGGGCGAAGTCGACCTGATTACCGACGGCACGACCGTGGCCAAGTCCCACGGCGGCAGCCCGCTCATGTCCAAGATCACCGGCTGCGGCTGCTCGCAGGGCGGCGTGCTGGCCGTGTACGCCTGCGCCGCCGACCCGTTTACGGCAGCCGTCTGCGGCACCGCCGTCTACAACGTTGCCGGCACGCGTGCCGCCGCCGTCGCCGATGCCCCGGCAAGCTTTAAGGTCGCCTTTATCGACGAGCTCTACCGCGCGACCGCCCAGGACATCGCCGATAACCAACTCGAGCTCGAGGAGGCATAAGCCATGTCCGAGCCCGCAACCAATGCCGGCATGAACACACTCGTCGCCGTGGCCATCGCCCCGTGCGGCACCGGCGATGAACTGTCCGCCGAGGTCGCCGAGGTCGTGCGCGTCATTCGCGAGAGCGGCCTTCCCAACCGCACCACCTCGATGTTCACCGAGATCGAGGGCGACTGGGACGAGGTCATGCAGGTCGTGCGCGACGCAACCTTTGTGTTGGCGAGCAAGGGCATCCGCACCGAAGTCGTGCTCAAAGCCGATATTCGACCCGGATTTACCGACACCATGACCGGCAAGCTCGAGCGCATGGAAGCACAGATCAAAAAGCAGGAGGAAGCACGATGAGCATCCGCGACAACCTTGATATCTCGGCCTATCTGGTACTCGGCCCCGAAAACACGCTCGGGCGTCCCGTGGGCGATGTGGTGGCCCAGGCGCTCGACGCAGGCTTTACCTGCATCCAGGTGCGCTCCAAGGTGGCAAGTGCCCGCGAGATCATCGCGCTGACGGGCGACGCCGCGCAGGCAATCGCACAGGCCGGCAAGACCGGTCAGGTCGCCCTGCTGATCGACGACCGCCTGGACTGCGTACTCGCCGCGCGCGAGCAGGGCATCGCTGTCGACGGCGTGCACGTTGGCCAGAGCGATATTCCCGTCGAGGTCTGCCGCAAACTTTTGGGCCCCGATGCCATTGTGGGCCTTTCGGCCCGTTGCGAGGAGATGCTCGAGTACGTCAAGACCGCCGACATGAGCCTGGTCGACTACCTGGGCATCGGCCCGCTCCACGAGACCGAGACCAAGCGCGACTGCGGACGCGCGGCCGACGGCTCTATCATCACCAAGAGCTTTGAGGACTTGGCCGCACTCCACGCGGCAAGCCCCGTGCCCATCGTGGTGGGCGGCGGCGTCAAGACGGCCGACCTGCCACAGCTCAAGGCCACCGGCGTCGATGGCTTCTTTGTGGTGAGCGCCGTCTGCAGTGCCGACGACCCCTACGCCGCCGCCAAGGAGCTCGTCGATACCTGGCAGCAGGCATAGGCTCAAGCCGAGCAGCCGATTCGCAGCCTCATATCTTCAGCGATGGAAAGCGCATCCCAGTTTGGACCTCCATTCCGGGATGCGCTTCCCGCCGAGATGGCGGCAGCAGCCTCTACCCTGCCAGATATGTCTCCAGTGCCGGCAAGGTTGCCTCCGCATCGCGGCGGCCGATCTGATAGATGCGTTCGAGTTCATCGGGCTCGCGGCACAGCGACGGCACTTTCACCGATTCGCTCGGCCGCACCACAAAGATTTCGCCGGCAGCCTCACGACGTGCCAAGTCATCGAGCGTGGCATTGTAGACCTCATGCCGATGCTCAAGCGCTGCGACAAACTCCGGATAGTGACGGAACGCGCGACGCAGCATGGGCATCACGCTGTTGGGCTGCTTCACAAAGCCCGCCGGCTGCGTGAGCACCACGATATTGCGGTCATACCCCTGCGCAAACAGCCATGCACTGGGAATAGAATCAGCCACGCCGCCATCCAGGTACTTGCGGCCCTCAATGGCGACAGGACGCGTCGCCACGGGAATTGCCGACGACGCCCGAATCCACTCGATATCGCGCTCGTCGCCATAGGGCAGGTCATGGTAGACGGCCTTGCCCGTCTCGATATCGGTACACACGCACGTAAATCGCATGGGGCAGGCGCGATACGCCTCCAAGTCGATGGGATCGCGCTCGATAGGCACCTCGTGATAGGCAAAATCGGCATTGAACATATCGCCAGTTCGCAGCCAGCTTACTACACCTGCATAGCGTTTATCGGCGCAATAGGCCTTGTTATAGCGAATGGCGCGGCCGATCTGACGCGATTTAAAGTTGTAGCCAAACGCCGCGCCCGCCGAGACACCCACCATATGGTCGCAGGTCAAACCGTGCTCCATCCAAACGTCGAGCACGCCCGCCGTATACATACCGCGGTAGCCGCCTCCCTCGAGTGCCAGCCCCACCGTGCGCGTCATAGTTGGCTGTGCCATGCGACCATCTCCGTCCCCGCAAATTTAAACGGAACAAGTATACCCATCAACATATACCGCCCCAGTCGCATTTTTATCGAACATCGCATCATCGCGCTGCCGTTTGTCGAATAATAGCCACCCACAGCATGTGTACCCCTATATAATTTTGCACTGTTGTTTATACTACTCAGCAGTTATCAACAGCGAACATTAGCCGGCAAAGTAACCCAACAACGCAGCAAGGCGGGGGCCTGGATACACGCAAAACGCTGAGCGACGATGCGTGTACACAACGAGCTCGCCCGACGCAATCCGCTCCGACTTCAGAAAGCCGCTTAGAACATGGATACTGTCAGCAATTACACCGAAACGCTCGAAAAGACCGTCCGTGACCTTCTCGAGCGTCAGGAGGATCTGATCAGGACCGCCTTTACCGACCAGCTTACCGGGCTTGGCAACCGTGGCGGCTTTGCCCGTTCCCTCGAGGAGCTCTGGGAGCAGGACACCCCCGTTACCATGGCGTTCATCGACATCGACAATCTCAAGCACTGCAACGACGTCTTTGGGCATGACGAGGGCAACCGCTATATCTTGCAGGTAAGCCTCTATCTCAAACTGTATATGAAAGTGGACGAGGCGGCGTTTCGCATAGGCGGCGACGAGTTTGCCATCCTATCTACGATTGCGACCGAGGACGACCTCGCCGAGCGTCTGGAACACTGCCGAACGATCCTGCTCAAAAACAACGATTCCGAGATGCCCCACTCGTTTAGCTACGGAGTGGCACACGCCGACCCCGCCCTGGGCGAAGCCTCCAATCGCATGACACTCGATGCCGACCATCGCATGTACGACTACAAGCTACGTCATGCCATGCACCTCGATCGGCGCAATATCACGCAAGTCCACGCCGACGACTTCGAAATAAGCGATCGCATTTTTGACGCCTTTTCGATGCTCAACGAGGGCCGTTATTTCTTTATCGAGAACTTGGACAAGGACCGCACCCTTTGGTCGCAAGGTGCCTTGCGCGATCTCGGTCTTCCTTCGGAGCACATAGACAGCTGCCGCGATTTCTGGAAGACGCGCGTCCATCCCGATGACCTCGAGGCCTACGCCAACGACATCAACCAGATCTTTAACGGCTCCAAACACCGCCGCGTCATGCAGTACCGCATGCGCAATGCCGCGGGTGACTACGTTCTCTGCCGTGCTCGCGGGTTTCGCATCGACGGCGACGGAAATGCCCCCTCGCTCTATGTCGGCGAACTTGTCAACCACTCACTCGCCGAAACCGTCGACGCCGCTACGGGCCTCGGAACGCAGCGTATGCTGATCAACGCTATCGATGCCTGCCGCCGCGATCGTTGCGAGACGGGGCTTATAGCGGTGCGCGTTCGTGGCACGACAAAGCTCAACGAGCTCTACGGGGCCGAGGCTGTCGACAACATGCTTGCCGAATACGCAGGCCGTATGCTGTCGATCACCCGCGGCAGGAGCCGGGTCTACCGTTCACGAAGCGTCCAGTTCGTCGTGCTCAGCAACGATTTGGACCACGAGGCATTCGAGCAACTGACCCGCCACCTTAAAGAGGCCGTTTTCGCTCCTGTTCAAATCGCAGGCGACGCCATTACTCCCGTCTGTCTTGTCGTACCGGCCTTTTACGAGCACTTAACCCATCAAGCGACCGCCGTTTTAGGCGAACTCGACCGTCGCCTTCGCACGGCTGGCGGGCTTGTTCCCAACGACAGCCTCCCCATACCCGAGGCGGAGCGCAAAAGCGCCATCGCCGAACGTATCGACTCGCTCACGGGACTCTATCGACCCAGCGAGTTTATGCGGCGCGCCAACGCATTTCTCGAGGCAAGGCGCGACGGCACCTGGTGCATCGCCACGGTCGACATGGGCCACATGCGCCTGTTTAATGAATGGCACGGCCAGGCCGAGGGCGACCGCGTACTCGCCGATGTGGGCACGGTCCTCAAGGACATCGAGAATGCCGATATGGGCGTCGCAGGGTACTGGGGCCAAGATGACTTTTGCGCACTCATCCCCTTTAAGCGCATCACCGTCCATCAAATCTACAACCGCGTTCGCGAGGTCGTAGCCAGGCATGATGACGGCGTAGGTTTTTGGCCGTCCATGGGCATTTACCCCATCGACTCCAATGAGGAGATCACCATCGATGCGCAGGCAAAGGCCATGTTTACCAATCGACGCGCCAAAAACGACTTCAAGGAGCGCATTGCCATTTTCCGCCCCGAAGAATATGAACACGAGATTGCGTTCCACCGCACGCTGACCGAGTTCCAGTACGCGCTCTCAAACGGCCGCATCACGTACTACCTGCAGCCCCAGGTCGATATGGAAACCGGCGAGATCATTGGCGCCGAGGCACTCACCCGCTGGATTGACAAGGACGGCTCTCTCATTTCACCCGCAACGTTTATCCCCGCACTCGAGGAAAGCGGCTTTGTGGTGACGCTCGACAAGTACATTTGGCAGGGTGTCGCCTCGTGGCTGCGCGTGCGTCTCGATCGCGGCCTTCGTGTGGTTCCGGTCTCGCTTAATGTGTCGCGCGTGGATATCCTTGCCTGCGACGTTGCCGAGCATATGGGGGCGCTTGCCGCCCAATACAACCTACCGCCCGAGCTCATGCGTATCGAGATCACCGAGACGGCTTATACGGGAGAGTCCGAAGCCGTGGACAAACTGACAGCCGACTTGCACACCCGCGGCTTCTCGACCTATATGGACGATTTTGGCACCGGTCAGTCCACGCTCGCGATGCTCAAGAACGTCAACGTCGACGTCATCAAGCTCGACCGCACCTTTGTGCCCACCGACCGCGATCAAGGCCGCAGCGCGCAGATCGTGTCATCGATGCTCGAGATGGCGCAGTCGCTCCATCTGCCCATTGTAATCGAAGGCGTCGAGACAGATGAGCAGGCGAACATGCTACGCCACATGGGTGCCCGCTACGCTCAGGGCTTCCTCTACTACCGCCCCATGCCGGCGAAGGATTTTGAGGCATTGCTCGATGGTGGCAATAACAACTGATACGCTCCGCGCAAAACGCCACCGTCGAAGGGGGCATTTGTCTCCATTAGCTAACTTATTACCCCAATTCAAACCGAATTGGGGATATGATACAAACCGTTGTTCCGCCCAAGGAGGTTATCCATCATGAACGAGTCATATCGCCTGGGTGAGCAATCGATTATTGCCTATCTTCAGCGACTTGCGAATGGCATCTCGACCGCCGAACTCGATGTTGCCGCGCTGCCTGCTGAGCTGCGCGCCGTTGGCGAGCAACTGCAAAAGACGCATGCCATCCTGCAACAAGAGCGCCGGCTGCTTGAGAGCAACGCCTATATCGACCCGCTCACCAACTTGGGCAACCGCGGCGGACTCGACCGTCACGTCGAGCAACTCTGGCACAAAGGTGACCCCTTCACCTGCGCCTATATTGACATCGACCATCTCAAACATTGCAATGATAGGTTTGGCCACGCCGAAGGCAATCGCTATATTCTGAGCATCTGCAGCACGCTCTCCGAAACCATGGAGCACGATGAGATGCTGTTCCGCATCGGTGGAGACGAGTTTGTGCTCATCTCGCTCTCCGCAAACGAGACCGAACTCGAGCAGCGCTTGGAGCGGGTACGTGCCGGGCTGATCGAGGCGAGCTCAAGTGGCAAGGCGCCCATGATCGCCAGCTTTAGCTTTGGCTGCTCGCGCGTCGATCCACTTGCCGGCGACACGCGTCGCCAGATGACGATGGATGCCGATCGCAAGATGTATCGCTATAAGCTTATGCATCGTGTGCAGCAACCGAAAGACAATGACGCGCCGCAACGCCCAATCGTCGATCAGCTTCCCTGCAACGACCGGGTGTTCCAAGCGATCTCCATGAGCTCCGAGACGCGCTATCCGTTCATCCTTAACCTCGATACGGGAGAATCGCAATGGTCGGTTAACGCCGTGCGCGATTTTGACCTGCCCTCCCAGCACCCTTTTAACTCACTCGACATGTGGCTCGCCCGCGTTCATCCCGAGGACCGCGACAACGTACGCGCCGAGCTCGACATGGTGATAAACGGCACGTGGCACTTCCACTACATGCAGTATCGCGTAATGGATGCCACCGGAAAATACGTGCTTTGCGACTGCACAGGTTACCGCTTGGACGGCACCGATACCGAGCCCAGCATGTATGTGGGCACTATCATCAACCGAAGCTTGGCAGATACGACCGACTCGGTAACGGGCCTGGGCGATGTCCACGCGCTGGTCAACGCTATTGGAGAGATGCGCCGCGTGGCGCGCGAGGCAGGCTTTATTGCCATTAAGGTCGACGATATCGCCGAAGTCAATGCCCGCTTTGGATTCGATGCAGGCGACCGCGTGCTCGCCGAAAGTGCCGCCTGCCTCATGGATTGTTCGCGCGGCAAGGGTCGCCTGTTCCGCTCGACGGGACCAATGTTCGTGGCGCTTTTCGATGAGCTCGGCCCCGAGGCAATCGACGAGCTCGCAAACGAAATCGAACGATTCCTGGGTTCTCCCGTGCTCATCGGCTCGCTTGAATATCAGCCGCCCATTCGCGTGGCCACGCTCCATCTGAACAGCGTTGACCGACAGCCCGTTTCCATTTTGAACGAGCTCAAAGCGTTGCTCGGTAAAGCCGTGCAGGTTCCAGGTACCAAACTGGATTAGCACCGCGCCCGCACCGCCTCCCCCATCGTGCGATAATCCTCTGCAGAAGTCACCAACAGCAGAGGGAGTTTGTGATGAAGGTTCTTTTGGTCAATGGCAGTCCCAAGGCAAACGGCAACACCGCCCGCGCACTCGCCGAAGTCGCCGAGCAACTCAACGCCGAGGGTATCGATACCGAGGTGTTCCAGCTGGGCGCCAAGCCCATTCGCGACTGCATTGGCTGTGGCCAGTGCGGCAAGCTCGATTGCCGCTGCACCTTTGACGACGACGTGGTGAACGAGCTGATCGCTGCCGCCGAGCAGGCAGATGGCTTTGTCTTTGGCTCCCCCGTCTACTATGCGCATCCCAGCGGACGCATCCTCTCGGCTCTCGACCGCGCATTCTATGCTGGCAGCAAGGCCTTTGCGCACAAGCCGGGTGCCGCGGTCGCCGTCGCCCGCCGTGGCGGCACGTCGACCACCTTCGATGTACTCAACAAGTACTTCACTATCAACCAGATGCCCGTGGTGGCCTCCACGTACTGGAACAACGTCTTTGGTGCCATGCCGGGCGAGGCCACCCAGGACGCCGAGGGCCTGGCCACCATGCGAAACATCGGCAAAAACATGGCCTGGCTCCTGCGCTGTATCGAGGCAGGACAGGCCGCCGGTATCAACGCACCCGAGGCAGATCGAGCAACGACCAACTTCATTCGATAGAGCGGCGGAGCATGAATATCCAGATTTTTGGAACCAAAAAGTCTTTCGATACCAAGAAGGCCCAGCGCTATTTTAAGGAGCGCCGCATTAAGGTGCAGTTTATTGACCTTAAGGAAAAAGAGATGAGCAAGGGCGAGCTCACGAGCGTGATGCAGGCGGTCGGCGGCATCGACAAGCTGCTCAACCCCAAAGCCAAGGACGAGGAGACGCTCGCGCTCATCCAGCACCTCACCCCCAACCAGCGCTTCGACAAGCTGCTCGAGAACCAGCAGGTTCTGGCCGAGCCCATTGTGCGCAACGGCAAAAAGGCCACCGTCGGCTATTGTCCCGACGTATGGGGAGCCTGGGAGTAGCCTGTGTTATTTGCCCGCGCGTGGGTATAAGAGCACGCGTTTGGCATAAGATTCAACTGTAAGCCATGTCTAACAAAGGAGGGCACATGCCCAACAAACCCGTGAAGATCATCATGCTTACCGGATACCTCGGTGCCGGCAAGACCACGCTGCTCAACCACATCCTCGCCAACGACGGCGGCATCCGCGCCGCCGTGATCGTCAACGATATCGGCGAGATCAACGTCGACGCCAGCCTTATCGCCGACGGCGGCCTTTCCGAGACCGACGACCTCATCCCGCTCACCAACGGCTGCATCTGCTGCACGCTTTCGGACGACCTGGCCAACCAGCTGCAGGGCATCGCCGATTCGGGCAAGTTCGACTACATCATCATCGAGGCCTCGGGTATTTGCGAGCCTATCCCCATCGCCTACACCATCTCGAGCTTCTGCGACGAGGCCAAGGTGGGCGGCGAGCCCAAGCTCGCGCTCGACAACATCGTGGCCGTGGTCGACTGCGCCCGCATGTACGACGAGTTCAACGGCGGTCGCGACCTGCTGGCCGAGGACATTGACGAGGATGACATCGAGAGCCTGCTTATTCAGCAGATCGAGTTTTGCTCCACGCTGATCCTCAACAAGACCGATACCGTCACGCCTGAGCAGATTGCCGAGCTCAAGGCCATCGTGCGCAGCCTGCAGAAGGACGCCGTGATTGTCGAGGCTCAAAACGGCGAGGTCCCCATGGAGGAGCTGCTCGACACCGGCCGCTTCGACTTTATGCGCGCCTACAACTCCGCCGCTTGGATCGAGGCCATGGAGCATCCCGAGGAGCACGACGACCCCGAGGTGCTCGAGTACGATATCGAGACCTTTGTGTACTCCCGCCGCAAGCCGTTCGACCTGCAGAAGTTCACCAATTTTGTTGAGCAGGAGTGGCCCGACGAGGTCGTTCGCGTCAAGGGCCCGCTGTGGCAGACCGGCGATCCGGACATGTGCTACATGTTCGAGCAGGCCGGCCACCAAATGCGCCTGATGGAGAACGGCCTGTTTGTCGACTCCGCGCCCGAGGGCGAGAAGCAGAAGATCATCGACGAGAACCCCGAGATCATGCAGATTTGGGACGACGAGACGGGCGACCGCATGACGAGCCTGTGCATCATCGGCCGTCACATGGACAAGGATGCGCTCATCGCCTCCCTCGATGCCTGCCTGACCGACTGGCACCGCGCCTAGGTTTATCCAAGCGGGCATTGTTCCGCCTACGTAACCGCCAAACCACCACGAAGGTGCCCTTCGTGGTGGTTTTTCGTTCTAAGCCAAGGAGATTCATGTTCAACATTGTGCTGTATGCGCCCGAGATTCCGGCCAATACGGGCAATATCGGCCGTACCTGCGTGGTCACCGGCGCCCATCTGCATCTGGTGGAGCCGCTGGGCTTTTCGCTCGATGACAAGACGGTGCGTCGCGCCGGTCTGGGCTACTGGCAAAACTTGGACGTGACGACCTATGCCGGCTGGGAGGATTTCCTTGCGCGCAACGGCCTCTCCCCCGCCGACGAGCGCCTGCATCTGCTAACCAAAAAGGCACGCCGCACCTATGTGCAGAGTACCTACCGCGATGGAGACTACTTGGTCTTTGGCAGCGAGAGCTCGGGCATTCCCGAGCCACTGCTTGCCGCGGCGTCCGAGCGCTGCGAGCGCATCCCGATGCTGCGCGATTGTGACTCACTCGATAACGCCGAGGCCTGGGAAGCCCACGAGGAATCGCTGGGGCATACCCAGGACAGCCACGAGGCCATCCTTCGGCAGGATATCTGCGGCAACTTCGTCGACCCGGACGACTACCGCATCAGCGCTCTCAACCTCTCCAACAGCGCCGCCATCGTCCTCTACGAGGCCCTGCGCCAAACAGGCTTTCCGGGAATGTGACAAAGAGGCTGTCCCTTTGTCACATTCGGTTATAGGTAGCGACCGGTAATGCTCTTGGAGCAGGCTGCGATGTCGCCCGGCGTGCCGGCGCAGACGATTTGCCCGCCGGCATCGCCACCGCCCGGGCCCATGTCGATCACATAATCGGCGTTACGGATAAGGTCGAGGTCGTGCTCGATCACGACAACTGTGGCGCCCTTGGCAACGAGGCCGTCGAACACACTCAGCAACACCTGAACATCGAGCGGATGCAGGCCGATCGTGGGCTCGTCAAACACAAACGCGGCATCATCCTGCACGCGGCCCATCTCGCTCGCAAGCTTAAGACGCTGTGCCTCGCCGCCCGAGAGCGCCGGCGTGGGCTCACCGAGCGTGAGATAACCCAAGCCCAGGTCGTGCAAGGTTTGCAAGCGCGCCTGAACCTTCTTGAGTCCCACCGTGGCGTCGAGAGCCTCGTCCACACTCATGTCCATGAGCTGCGGCAACGTAAGCAAGCTCCCGTCCTTGCCCTCGCGATGGATATGCGAAGCCGCATCCGCATAACGCGAGCCGCGACATGCCGGGCAGACGATCTCGACATCGGGCAAAAACTGCACGTCGAGCGATATCGAACCCGTGCCATCGCACGTAGGGCAACGCAAGGCGCCAGTGTTGTAGCTAAAGGCGCCCGCCTTGTAGCCGGCCGCCTTGGCCTCGGGCGTACGGGCGAAGGCGCGGCGCAGCTCATCATGGATGTCGGCATAAGTCGCCACCGTCGAGCGCACGTTGGCGCCGATGGGCGTAGCGTCAATCAGATTTGCGCGGGCAATGCCCTCGGCATCGACCCAACGCACGTGCCCCGGCAGGCGCTCGCCGGCTGCCTGCGCCTTGAGTGCCGGAATGAGCGTCTCGAGCACCAACGTCGTCTTACCCGAGCCCGAAACGCCCGTAACCGCGACGAGACGGCCGCGCGGGATATCGACTTCGAGCGGCTTGACGGTATGGATAGCATCGGTTGCCATGTGGATATGCCCCTGGTCGAACATCTCGTCGTCAGTCACCTGCGGACGCAAGCGTTTGGGCTCTGCGCGCAAAAACGGAGCGATGCGGCTGCCCCGCGATTGCTCGACCTCGCCTACCGTACCAGTGGCAATCACATTACCGCCGTCTGCTCCGGCAACGGGGCCCATCTCGACGAGATAGTCGGCTTCCGCCAGTACGCGCGTATCGTGGTCGACAACAACCACGGTGTTGCCGTCATCCACCAGATCGCGCATCACACCCACCAAGCCGTCGACATTGGCAGGATGCAAGCCGATCGAAGGCTCGTCCAGCACATAGAGCACGCCTGTCGATCGGTTGCGCACCACGCGAGCAAGCTGCACGCGCTGGCGCTCACCCGTGGAGAGCGTGGCGCCGGCGCGGTCGAGCGAAAGGTAGTCGAGACCCAGATCGACCAGGCGGCGGGCCGTGCTCAAAAACGAATCGCAGATATCCGTCGCCATGGGCTGCATCTCGGTCGGCAAGGATGCGGGCACTCCGCGCACCCACTCAATCGCCTCGCCCAGCGTCATGGCCGCCGCCTGCGCCAGATTGATACCGCGCACCTGGGGCTGGCGCGCAGCCTCGGAAAGACGCGTGCCTCCGCAATCGCGGCACGGTCCCTCGCGCAAAAAGCGCGCAACGCGCTTGAGCCCCTTATCGTCCTTAACCTTGGCGAGCGCATTCTCGACGGTATAGACGGCGTTGTAATAGGTAAAGTCGAGCGGCGTGGCGCCCTCGCCATTTTTGGGAACGTAGAGAATGTGCTTCTTAACCGCCGGACCATGGAACACGATGTCGCGCTCTTGAGGCGTGAGCTGGCTAAACGGCACGTCGGTGCGCACGCCCATCTCGCCGGCCACCTGCTTCATCAGATCCCACATCAGCGTGCCCCAGGGAAGCACCGCACCCTCGTTGATGGTCTTTGACTCGTCGGGCACCAGGCTCGCCTCGTCCACCTCGCGCATGACGCCGGTGCCTCCGCAGGTAGGACACGCGCCGCCACTGTTAAAGGCAAGGTCCTCGGCCCCCGGCGCATAGAACTCGCGGCCGCATGCGGGGCACGCGAGCGACAGGCCCGCGGCCACGTTAAGGCTCGGCTCCACACGCGCCCCGCAATGCGGGCACACGTGATGGGCGCAGCGGCTAAAGAGCAGACGCAGACTGTTGTTGAGCTCGGTCATGGTGCCAAAAGTCGAGCGCACGCCCGGTACACTGGGGCGCTGATGCAATGCGAGTGCCGCCGGCACGTGCAGCACCTCGTCCACCTGAGCGTGCTCTGCCTGCGTCAGCCGACGGCGGGTATAGGTGCTGAGCGCCTCCAGGTAACGACGCGAGCCCTCGGCATAGAGCACCCCCAACGCCAGCGAGCTCTTGCCCGAGCCCGACACGCCGGCAATGCCCACGAGCCTTCCCAGCGGAATATCGATATCGATGTCCTTGAGGTTATGGACGCGCGCACCGCGCACCTCGATAGCACTTGGTTGTTGCGACACCGTCATCGCTCCCCTTCCTGTTAATCGAATGTGACAAAGGAATGTGACAAAGGGACAGTCCCTTTGTCACATCACTCGTGCCATAAAACACGATCGCGGATGTACTCGCCCAGCATGGGCACGCTAAACCGGACGAGGCCGTATCCAGCAGCCTCGATGACGCGCTCGCGAATCAGGCCTGCGCGATATTTACTCGCCCAGCTCTGGGTACGATCGCAGCGCTCAATGACATCCGCCATGCGCGTCGGCTTGCCCTCGTCAATAGCCATGGCCTCGATAAAGAGGCGCTGTGGGGTGCGTAGCCCGTAATACAGAGGCGCGTCAACCGCTTCGTAGAACTCAGAGACGGCATCCGCATGACCAACCTCGACATCGCACCCTTCAATGACCTGCGAGCCACGCCGGACAGCAGAGCGCCACATGTAATAGCCCACCAGCTGAACCATATAGGGATGCCCCATGCTCTTGTGTGCCGCAAGGTCCGCTGTCTCCGCGTCAACGTAAAGACCGGCGTCTTTGACCGTCTGGACATATGAATCGCGCACCTGGGGCAAAGATATCGCCCCCAGCGTACGCTGCTGGGCACGCCGCAAAAACGTCACGCTCGGCTCTTCGAGCAGATCGTCAACCATACTGGGTAAGCCGGCAAAGACCAGCGCAAGACCGCGCTGGTCGCTATCGGACAAGCCCGTGGCATCCTGGTCTCCGAGCACCTGCTGATAGAGAACGGCAAGAGCCGCCAGCTCCTCGATAGACGCCGATTGAGCCTCGTCAATCGCAAACAGAATACCCTTGCTTGGGCCGAGTTTCTTGAGACGTTCGTTGACCAGCCCTCGCAACGTCTCGCCTTTTGCCCGCGCCGCCTCAACCGACATCCGTCCAAACGATGGGCCAAACTCCATTGACGTCACAACGGGCTTATTCGAGCGGAGTGCGTCGGCCAAGCGGTCGCATAAACCAAGCGAAGCGGAATCGGAGACAACCGCCCATCCGCGCTCACTGGCCAGACGTTGCAGCTCCCGCAGGAGAACTGTTTTGCCACAGCCGCGGTTTCCTGTAATGAGCATGAGTCTGCCCGGCGCTCCGGCACCGTTATCGAGCCCCTCCTCAAAACCTTCGATGACCGACTCGCGACCGATGAGTATCGGAGGCCGCTTACCAGCCGTTGGCTTAAAGGGATTTGGATTCATGTCGGCCTCCTCGGATTGGCAAAGGCTAGCAATAGTTATACCAACTTATACCGAGTTATACCAACTGAATGTGACAAAGGAGCTGTCCCTTTGTCACATGTGGCCGAAAAATTCCGCGTCGGCGGGGCGATAGGGGCGGAAGGTGGCGGGATCGATCTTTACGTGCGCCGCGGCGGGTACGTCGTACCACTTGACGGTATAGCCGGCGCCGTGAGAGCAAAAGACCGAATCGGGCGTGTTGGGCAGATCGGCCTCGGGCTCATAGGCGGCCGTCTCGATTACGCGCTCGGCATCATGGCAAGCCGCATAGCCGGCGAACTCCAGGTACAGATGACCGCGACCGCTCGTGTAGGCAGCCACCTCCAGCGCATAATCCTGCACCTCGGATGCCGGCACGCGACCCACAAGCTTCGCCCGGTCTCCCGCCATCGTCGGCGGCTTGTACTCGGCGCCCATGCGCGTGGCATCCGAGAGCGCCCGGCCCACGCACTCCCCCGGCACCTCGAGCTCAAAGTGATACCACGGCTCCAGCAGCACGGCTGCGCCGACCTCACGCGCCTGCATCAAACCCTGGCGAATCGCGCGGTACGTGGCCTGGCGAAAATCGCCGCCCTCGGTGTGTTTGGCATGCGCGCGGCCGCCCGTAAGCGTAATGCGCACATCGGTGATGGGCGAGCCGGTCAGTGCGCCCAGGTGATCGCGCTCCATGGCGTTGGTGAGTGCCAAACGCTGCCAGTTAAGATCGAGCTTGTCGGTCGAGGTCACGGTGCCAAACTGCACGCCCGAACCCGCTGGCAACGGCTCCAGGCGCAGGTGCACCTCGGCGTAATGGCGCAGCGGTTCAAAGTGGCCCACGCCCTCGACCGGCTGCGAGATCGTCTCCTTATAGAGAATGCCGCCGGGCTCAAACTCAATCGAAAGGCCAAAGCGATCGGCCAACACCCGCTGCACGACCTCGAGCTGCACGGCGCCCATCAGCTGTAAATGAATCTGCTCAAGATGAGTGTTCCAGCTTACGCCGAGCATGGGATCTTCGTCCGCCAACTCTGTCAGTGCTTTGAACACCGCGTGGACATCGTGTTCGCCCGGAAGCACCGTATAGGTGAGGACCGGAGCGATGACAGGCGCATCGCCCACGGGCTCCGCCCCCAAGGCATCCCCTGGGCGAACGTGCGCAAGGCCCGTCACGGCACAAATACCGCCAGCAGCAACTTCTTGGGCAAGCTCATACTTCTCGCCGTTATAGATGCGCACCTGGTCGATCTTTTGCTCCCAAGTGGAGGCGCCAGAGCATCCCTCGACAACTTGCTTTGCACGCAGTACACCGCCCGTCACCTTGACCCAGTCAAGACGCTCGCCACGGTCTCCACGACTCACGCGGTAGACTCGCGCGGCGAACTCCTGGGGCCATGTTCGCTCGCGCATCAAAGCGCATATGCCGTCGAGTAGCTCTGCCACACCCTGGTCCTTGAGCGCCGAGCCCGCAAAGCAGGGAAACAACTTTCGCTCTGCGACCAGCCGCGAAAGCGTGGCAGTCGAAAGCTCCCCTGCGTCGAGAAACTCCTCGAGCGCCGCCTCGTCCAACGCAGCAGCGTCCTCCTGAACGGCACCACCCACCAACAGTTCGCTGGCATCCAGGCAGCCCTCGGAAAGACGTTGCCCAAGCTGTGCCAGCAAAACATCGCGGCCGGGATTCTCCAAATCGATTTTGTTGATAAAGATGAACGTCGGAATGTCATAGCGCGCAAGCAGGCGCCACAGGGTTTCGGTGTGCCCCTGCACGCCGTCGTTGGCACCCACAACCAAAATCGCATAGTCGAGCGCGCGCAGCGTGCGCTCCGCCTCGGCCGAAAAATCGACGTGGCCGGGCGCATCCACAAGCATGACGTGGGTATCGCCGTGGTCGAGCACGGCCTGCGACGAGAAGATCGTAATGCCGCGCTCGCGCTCGATCGCGTTAGTGTCCAGATGCGAATCGCCATCGTCCACGCGGCCGCGCTTGCGAATGCGACCCACGTTGAACAACATGGCCTCGGCCAACGTGGTCTTGCCGGCATCGACATGCGCCAAGATTCCAACGACTGCCTGCTTCGACATGGCTCTCCTCTTATTACAAGCTACAAGCCCATCGCACGCGGCAACGGGCGTCCTCGTTCCACACTGGATGATACAATTTACGCGCCGGCGGGCGAAGCGGGCCCTATCCCCCGACCAAGCTCATCGCCCTGCGTTGCCGCGCGGCGATTTTCGTAGGTTCGCGCCTTGCGAAAGCCGGCTTGCAAATCAGCGCAGCGAACGAAAATGGCCCCACCCGGGACCATTTTCGTTCGTGCGAATTGTTGACACGTGCCCCTACTCTTACGCCTCACGCAGCCAGTCGAACGCAACACGCGGCGTGCCGTCCGACACATACACGACGCCGGCACGCTCGAACCCCGCCTTAATACTCGCGCCCTGCATGGGCAGGTTGTCCTGATGCGTGTCGATGCGCAGGTGATCGGCACGCTCCTTGGCAAAGGCAAACATCGCAGCCGCGATACCGTGCACGGTGCCATCGGACGCCACACGGTGCAGCACGGCGTACGGAGTGTCGCTGCGCCATTGACCATCCTCAATTACGTCATAGCACTCGTCCGGGCCCGGCAAAAAGGCAAACGTCGCCACCACGCGGCCATCGACTTCGCACACATAGCTGCCACCGGCGGCGATATCGGCAGCCAGTTGCTCGGCAGAAGGCGTGCCCTCGGGCCACTGTGTGGCGTTGCCATGCGCGCGCATAAAGGCGCGGGCCGCGTCATAGATAGCCATGACAGCGGGAATGTCGGTATCGAGGGTTTTTCTGATCATCACGCGGCGACCTCACGTTTATTGGTATCACTTTGATTGAGCAATGATACCAACGTTTGGAGAGGGGCGCGATGCAGATGGGGAGCAAAAAGCGAGCCGCCTGGTCAAAAGCAAAAAGCGAGTTTTTGAGCACTGCCACCGGCGGCGATATGAGCGACCTGTTTGCACGCGAGGACGAGCGCCGCGACGCCCTGGACGCCGAGCGCAATGAGGCCTGGCGCTACAAATCGTGCGAGCGCAAAAACCGTTACGACACGCGCGTCGAGGCCGAGGCAGTTATGGCCGACTGCGAAAGCCGCGGGCGGCGCGGTTTGGCCTGCTACAAATGCGAATACTGCGGCGGCTGGCACCTGACATCGCACCCTTGGAAATAGGCACCGCATCGGCACGGCACTGACGGAGCGCCAACCGTCGCACGCAAGCTATGGACGCGGCGGTACCAAAACGTCGTAGCGAACGGCCTTGCCCGCAAGTTGATAGCTCGGCTTAACGCCGGCAAGCAGTGGCCCCTTCACCGGTCGCTTGATAACGACCTTGCGCGGGCGCACCGCAAGCGCAGCTTCAACCAGCGTCTCCTCATCGGCGCACGGCTGTTCCAGATGATGCAAGAGTTGGAACTTCTTTTTGACCGCCGCGCTCTTGGTGCGCTCGGGAAACATGGGGTCCAGATACACCACGTCGGGAGCGGCGAGCTCGCCCCGCCCGATCAGCTCAGCTGTATGGCGAAGGCCGGCAATGCTGTCCTCGCCGGCATGTAAGCGCATGCGCGCCACAGCTGTCGCAAGCGCCGGATCATCTGCCGCGCGATCCAAGGCATCCTTGAGGAGCGCCGCGATCACGCAATCCTGTTCATATAGATCGACGGAAAAGCCCGCGGCAGCCAGCAGCAGCGAATCCTCGCCAAAGCCTGCCGTGGCGTCAATCGCCCATGGGCTCTCGATGCCTTTTGTGCGCGCGGCCTTTACCAGCAGCTCTTGCTGCAGACGGCCCCGCTTGAGCCGCGGAAGCATGCGGCCAAAATCGGCACGCAGCTCCATCGTGCCGTCGGTGAGCGTGAGGCCCTCGGGCTTCCCGGTCAGCTCAAGCCCCGCGGCCCGAGCAACAGAAAAGGGATCGACGACACCCATGGACACTCCTTAACAAGCAAAACGAATACGTGAGCGCCGTTCATGTCGGCACCCAACCGTCCGCTATTGTCCCACATGCGACATGGCCCACAGCATCCCAATGCAAAGCACCGCCATCAATCCCGTGCACACGGCAGCGATCGCAGAATCACTTATGCGCCTTCCCAACGACCGCGGTTCACGCACTTGCCCTGCTCCGTACATCATGGCTCCTCCTTGAGACCAGCTCTTACCATGGACCCATCATCGCAGCGCCGCGCATACGCTGCCATCGATTTGACTTACGCCCAGCTTTCTTTTTTGAAAGGTTGGACCGTGCGGGCAAGAGACGCTTTCAAACGCATGCATCGCCGCGTTGAACTACAATGTGCTTCACCATATGTGCAGTACATTGGGTGCGCCAAGTTGGCGTACTCGTATCGAAAGGACCAGCCATGAGCTTCACTCGCAAGACTCTCAAAATCCTTGCTCTCATCTACTTTGTTTTGGGCATCGCCAGCCTCGTCACCGCCGGCGTCGGTATCGCCACGGGCGGTCTCGATTCCACGTACGGTTCGTACGCCACGCTCGCAGCGGTCGTGCTTATCGCCAAGGGTCTCGTCGACCTTGCCGCAGGCGTCGCCGGTATCAAGGGCGCCAACAAGCCTTCGCAGGTGGACGGCGCGTTTAAGCTCGGTATTGTTGCCGCGGTCGCCACGCTTGCCCAAGCGGTGCTCACGCTTCCCGCGTTTGGCGGCGACGCCATCAACTTTGGCGCCTTTGTCATCGTGGCGTACGACCTGTTCTTTGTTCAGCAGGCACACGCCGTTAAGGCCGAGAACAAGGACCGCCTATAAGCGCTCGCTTCTCATAACCTCTACAGCCAAGCAACTAAAAAGGGCCGATCGCGCATCTCCGCGGTCGGCCCTTTACGTTTGCCCAGATAAAACCTACCAAAATAAACCTGTCCCTTTTTGGCAGGTTGTTAGCTGTGGCGGTACTCGGCGATGATGAAGTCGATGTCGGTCTGAAGGGTATCCAAATTTGCCAGGCGCTCTTTGTCGGCGGGGCGCGTGCGGTAGTAGTACGGCGTCATCTGGAACACCGCCTCGATGTCCGCCTGGGTCTGAAGCGTAATATTCGCAGACACCCGCTGCGTTCCGACCAACTCGAGCTCGGTGGTCTTCGGCAGCTTCTCATCGTTAAGGTACGGCGTGTCGTAGAGTACCTCCTTGAGCCCAAAGAGGTGACGAGCACCCGGCACCACGGTGTAGAGCGAACCCTCCGGCGCCAGCACGCGGGCAAACTCGCGCTTGTTAAAGGGGGCAAAGAGCTCGGTCACCATATCGAAGGCGCCATCGGCCACGGGGATGTCCTTCATGTTGGCCACGAAGTAGGTCGCATCGCCGCGCTTGGCGGCCAGGCGCACCATCTCCTTGCCCAGGTCAAAACCGTAAGCATCTACGCCCGGCACCGCGCCCATGGCACTGGTGTAATAGCCCTCGCCACAGCAAATATCGAGCAGCGTCATGGGGCCGTTCGCAGACGTGGCGCGCCCAGACACCTGCTTGCGCACCAGCTCGACCATCGCATCGCGCAACGGCGCGTAGTATCCACAGTTCAAAAAGTCACGACGGCTGCGCGCCTGCGACTTGGGATCGCCCATGGAGTCGCCGCTCTTGGACGAGCGCAGTAGATATAGATAACCCTCGCGCGCACGGTCAAACCGGTGTCCGCCCGCGCATGCGGCCCCACGCTCATCGTCCACCAACGGTTCATGGCAAACGGAACACAACAACATGGCAACTCCTTAGCGCGAACAACACAACGCCCACCATTGTCGCACGCCTTCCCCACCTAGTCATTGGGGACGTTCTTGAATGACTAGTTAGAAGAGATAAGGAGTGTCCTCAGCTGCCGACAGAAAAGGAACGTCCCTAAGTGCCGATAGGAACACCCAATGACTAGTCGATTAGGAGTATCATCATCTGCGCAAATAAGCACGAAAGAGCATGTTAGAGATTGAGAGCGTATGGCTGATACCGCATCTAAGCACATTGACATGACCACCGGCTCGTTGTGGCGCAATATTCCCCTGTTCGCCTTCCCCGTGGCCGCCACGAGCATCTTGGAGCAGCTGTCGAACCTCATCGCCACGGTCATTATCGGTAACTTCTCGGGCGACCAGGGAACCCTCGCCATGGCGGCGGTCGGCTCCAATGTTCCGCTTACCAGTCTTATGCTCAACCTGTTTATTGGCATGTCGCTTGGCTCCAATGTGGTCATCGCCAACGCTATCGGCCGCAACGATCAGAATATGGTCAACCGCGCCGTCCATACCTCGATTTTAATGGCGCTCGTGGGTTTTATCGTCATCGCGCTGGGCGAGATCTTTGCCGAGCCCATGCTCGCCGCGCTCAACGTTCCCGCCGAGACCATGCCGCTCGCTTCGCTCTACCTGCGCGTCTTTTTGCTGAGCATGCCCTCGATTTTGCTCTACAACTTTGAGGCCGCGATCTTCCGCTCCGTCGGCATCACCCGCATGCCGCTGCAGGCGCTTGCCGTGTCCACCGTCCTCAACATTGGCCTGGACCTCATCTTTGTCCCTGTACTCCACTGGGGCGTCGCGGGCGTCGCCATCGCCACCGCCATCGCCTACACCGTCAGCGCCGCTACGCTCTTTATCCGTCTGCTCAAGACCGACTCCGTCGTCCGCGTCACCCCACGCGACTTAGGCTTAGACCCCGTCGCCCTCAAGCGCATCGTCAAGATTGGCCTGCCCGCCGGCATCCAAAGCGCCGTCTTTGCCGTCGCCAACATCATCATCCAGTCCGCCATCAACAGCCTGGGCACCGAGGTCATGGCGGCATCGAGCGCCGCTATGAGCTTGGAGTACGTGTGCTATAACCTGCTCAACAGCTTTAGCCAGGCTTGCACCACCTTTGTGGGACAAAACCACGGTGCCCGCCAGATCGACCGCTGCACCAAAACGCTCAAGGTCTGCCTGGTCGAAGGCGGTATCGTCGCGCTCACCACAATTATCGTTATTGTCGGCCTGGGGCGTGAGATCTTGTCGCTGTTCAACAGTGATCCCAACATCGTCTCGATCGGCTATATCCGCGTGTGTTCGATCTTCCCGGCGTACGCCTTTAGCATGTTCTACGAAAACATGTCCGGTTATCTGCGCGGCTTTGGCATCTCGCTCATGCCCGCCCTCATCACCATGATCTGCGTCTGCGGCATCCGCTTCTATTGGGTGTTCTGCGTGTTCCCACACTTCCGCACCTTTGCGAACATCATGATGGTCTACCCCATCAGCCTGGGCACCACGGCGTTCTTTATGGTCGTGGCGGTACTGCTCTGCCACCCGGCACGCACCTACCGTCTGGCGCAAGCCAAAACTGGGGCGCGCTAGACGCATTCAACAAGGTGGCGCATCGGCAGCTAGCTCACGATATGCGAGCTCATGTAGTCGATAAAGCGCCTCGTAGCGATCGGCATGGTATCCCAGCTGCGCCACGCTGCCACAACGTCGCGCGAGGGGGCGTGCACGATGGGACGCACACGAATATCGGCCTGCATGCCTTCGACCGTACGACGGTAGAGCATGCTCACGCCCAGGCCCTCCTCCACCATCGCCATAATGGTGTAGTCGTCGGTAACCTCACTTGTCACGTGCGGCGACAGCCCGTGCGCCGCGAACGCATCGAGCACCAGGCTCTGTTCGCCCTCATCTAGCAGCACAAACGGTTCGGACGCCAAGTCGGCGAGCGTCACCTTTTCCTTTGCCGCCAGCGGATGGACGGCCGGCAGCAGCGCCACCAACTCGTCGTGATAGACCACGCGCTTCTCGAGCCCCGTAGTAAATCCGCGCGCCGTAAAGCAAAAGTCGACCACGCCATCGTGCACCCACTGGGCGTTGCGCGTGTAATCGCCCTGCTTGAGGGTAAAGCGCACGCCCGGATGCAGGGCTCCAAAGTCACGAATCACGCGCGGCAGCACGGTACGACTCACGTTGGTAAACGTCGCAATGCGAATGTCGGTCGACGAAAGCCCCAGCAACTCCTGGCGCTTGCCCTCAAGCTCGGCCTCGGCCGTTACGATCTGGCGTAGATACGGCAGGTACTGTTTGCCGTCGCGCGTCAGTGAGACGCCCTGCTTGCCGCGCTCGATAATCGTGGTGCCCAGCTCGCGCTCGAGCGCCTTGACGGCCTGGCTCACCGCGCTTTGCGTATAGCCCAGCTCGTCGGCCGCACGTTTCAGGCTGCCGCAATCGACCACCATACATACAATCCGATACCGCGATGCCATCGTGCCTCCACATCGATGTAGCCGTAAAACGTTTTGCCAGGGCCTTTTCTGTTCACATTAGCTTTTCTTAATCATACTGAAGATACATTCGCTTTACTACATCCACATCTGGGAGCAGAATCCTTTTTGCGAAACCGTTCTGTAACAAAAGGAGTCCCATGGATCGCAAAAAAGCAATCGCGCTCTCATTTTCCGTTCCCGTCGCATGGGGCTTTTCGTACCCCCTCATGAAGATCGGCATGGACAGCATGAACGCCACGAGCATTGTTGCGCTGCGCTGCATCATCGCCTTTGCAGCTTGTCTGCTGCTCTTCCACAAGCACGCGCTGCGCATCAACCGCGACGTGATGATTCGTTCCGCCATCATCGGCGCCATCATGGCTACCGAGCTCACCTGCATGTGCCTGGGCTCCAGCCTCACCTCGGCCTCCACCGCCGGCTTTTTGCAGAGCCTGACGGTCGTGATCGTACCGTTTGCCAACGCGGCCCTGCTGCGTCGCGCCCCCGAGCGCAAGGTGCTCATTGGCACCGCCATTGTCACCTGCGGCATGCTTTTGCTCTCGGGCGCCGACTTTACCAGCCTGAACCCCGGCGCGATCATCATGCTGCTCTCGGCCTTTATCTATGCCGGCCACATTATCGTAGCCAAACGCTTTGTCGAGGAAGTCGATCCGCTGGCCTTGGGCGTTTGGCAGCTGGGCTTCGGCGGCCTGTTCTCGGGTATCGCCGCATGCACCTTTGGCGGCTTTACGCTTCCCAGCACGCCGAACGAGATCGTCGTTGTCGTTGCGCTCGCACTCATCTGCTCCGCCTACGGCTTTATCACCCAGACGCTCGTGCAGCCCCACGTACCTGCCGAGACCACCGGCTTCGCCTTCTCGCTCGAGCCGGTCTGCTCCGCCGTCTTCTCGTTCTTCCTGGTCGGCGAGGTCCTGAGCCCCATCGCCTTCTTTGGCGCCGCCCTCATCCTCACCGGCGTCATGGTGGCAACCGTCGAGCTTCCGCGCCTTCACGCACACGGACACGCTCGTATGGCAGGAGCGCCCGAGCACGTCTCGTAGACCCCACTCCTCATGCAGTCGCGGCATAAAGGCAACCGGTGCGCCTTTACAATAGAT
The DNA here is from genome assembly GCA_025757745.1 of Coriobacteriaceae bacterium. Lineage (NCBI taxonomy): Bacteria > Bacillati > Actinomycetota > Coriobacteriia > Coriobacteriales > Coriobacteriaceae > Coriobacteriaceae bacterium. The sequence continues at coordinate 652,909 of CP107217.1, read as the reverse complement.
GCCAACAGAGCATCTGCCATAAAGGAGCCCCATGGACACCGCAACCCGCGACCGCAACATAGCAACTTGGTTGGGCGGTGCGCCGCAGCCGGTACGTGACACCACGAACCAGCTGCTCGAGCGCATCGCCCTTTTGCGTGCCGAGCAAACCATCTACCCGGCACAAGACGACATCCTCAATGCCCTCGCCTTTACGCCGGCCGACCAGGTCAAGGTTGTCATCCTGGGTCAAGACCCCTATCACGGACCCAACCAAGCCATGGGGCTGTCGTTCTCGGTCCCCGCGACGCAAACCAAGTTGCCGCCGAGCCTGCGCAACATCTATAAGGAACTCAAAGCCGATCTGGGCTGCCCCATTCCCGCCACGGGAGATCTAACCCCCTGGGCACAACAGGGCGTCCTGCTTCTCAACACGACGCTCACCGTGCGCGAGCATGCCGCGAACTCGCACGCCAAGCTGGGTTGGAGCACGCTCACCGACTACGTTATCGAACGCTGCTGCCAGCTGCCCCAGCCGGTCGTCTTTTTGGCATGGGGCCGCTTTGCCCAGCAGATGGTCGAAGGCAAGCTCGCCTCTACCGGCGCGGGCAAGGAAAGCGGCAAGTTCTGCCTGGCCTCCACACACCCCTCGCCGCTTTCGGCAAACCGTGCCACGGCAGAACTCCCCGCTTTTATGGGATCGCGCCCCTTCTCCGCTGCCAATGAATTGCTCGAGCGAAACGGCAGCAGCCCCATCGACTGGGGCTGTCTCGCGCCCTAACCCGCCTAGCCGGCAATCCAATAATCCGGGTATTTATTGATATCAATGGCGGCGGCGAGCTCACTGATATCGCCAATAGCCTTCATGCCCATCAGGGCGCGCAAATCATTTTCGCACTTCATGATGGGCTCATTTACGGCCCTATTGAGCACATCGAACGTCGGCGACTCAAACGTATCCATATTGACGTTGCCGAACCACTTGCTCACGACGTAGTCAGCTTCCTCGTCGTCCGTGGCAACCCCCACCATCTGACGAGGCCATGTCTTGAGCAGCGACTCGCGATCGGCCTCGGCAATATCGAGCACTACGCTGCCGCCAAACGAAAACGACTCGCTCTCCATCCCGCCCAGCAACTCCGGCAGCGGGCAGCCAGAAGGTAGCGTCACCGTCACGCCGCCACAGCCCTTAAACGCACCGTTCTGGATGCCGACCACCTTATCGCACAGCTCAATCTCGGTGAGGTTCGAGCAGTGCGAGAAGGCGTTCGAGTCGATTACGGTTGGCCCCGTCAACACGCTCGCCAGATCGGCCTGCTTGATATCGAACGGCGCCGAGACTAGCGTGGCAGTACCGTCACCGTTGTCCTCGATCTTCCATTCATGGCTCTCGGTCGCATCGCTACCCGCCTGTATTACCGTAGAAGCCTCGACCAGCGGCAATCCCATCATGGTTCGCAGGCGATTCTCGGGCTCCAACAGATTCTTGGCCATCTGCGCCTCGATCGACTCGACCGTCGGCTCCGGGCCCTCCCCCATGAACCAATCGGAAAGCATGCCAAACTCCACGACACCGTAATACGCGTCGTAGTTGTCGTAACCGACGAGTCCGTAGACCCACGCATTAAGGTAGTCCTGCTCCATGCCATGGGGCACCGACAGATGAATGCGGCCGGCTTCCTCCTCGGCATCGGTTACGCCGTCAAAGGAGAAGCCCACGCCCGGCGACGGATAGCCCAGCGTCGCAATACCAGCACCGACCGTCAGGTTCGTAAAGTTGGCATCGTCGCCAAACACCGATGACGCCAGATAGTTGCGAGAGCCCATGCCCGTAACTGCGTCGTAGTCGCCCTTGGTGTCCGCCACGAACGATGCGCTCGCGAGCCTCGGGCAATTCGTGAATGCCTGGTCGTTGATTTCCATCGTCGCCGCATGCAAAGACACGGACGTAAGGTTCGTGCAGCCATCGAACGCCGACACACCGACGTGGATATCGTTATCGGGAAGGTCGATGTTCAGGTCGCCAGCAATGCCAGAATTCCTGAAGGCATAGCGATCGATATATGCCAGATGAGGAGCCGAAGCCCAATCGATATCCCACACGCCTCCGGTCCCCTCAAAGGCACCGGGTAGGTCCTTGGCGCCGGACGAGGAATAGCCACCAAAAATCTCAGTCGTACTCGGCAGCAGCTCAATCGTACCGTTGAGCACCGAAGGCGCACCGAGCAGGATGCTTGGCCTGTCTTCCTCATCGCCATCGAGATAGCCGTAGAGAAGGGCCGTATCGTCGCTTGGGACATCGCAACCAAAATCGTAAATGTCTTCGATAGTGACAAAGCGGCTGTCGTAGCCCTGCGAATCGCCATCGGGCGCATACCAGGTGCAGCCGGCCGGATTGGGATTCTCGGCCGTGGCAAAAACGCCCTTTTTAGCACGCGACGCCACAAAGCCCAGGCTCGTGCAGCCCTTAAAGGCATCGGCTCCCACCTCGATGCTATCGGGCGTGCCGATAAACACGCCCTGAAGGTTCTGGCAGTTCTCGAACGCGTTGCGGCCGATCGCACTCGTCTGCTCGCCCAGATTGACAAACATGAGCTCCGCGTCGCCCGAGAAAGCGTGCGGCGCAATGGAATCGACTTCGAGCCGCTCGCCGCTATCCGTCAGCAAGGTGCCGTCAAAGGTCGCGGGCAGATTACCGTTCTCATCGCCTGCAGCAGACAGCAAAATCGTCTTACCGGCGTTGACATAATACAAATAACCGTCTTGGGACAGGCTCGCCTTGATCACGCGCGCGTCGGGTGCACCGGCGGCGGCCTTGTGCTGCTCGACATACGCAACCTGCTCGTCGGTTACGCACACGATGGTCTGCACGGAACCGCCTGCGAGACTGCCGTCCTCGAGTGTCACGTTATCGGCAAACCATGGCATGAGCACCAACGTGTTAACCGATGTGTTGCCCGTAAAGGCACCCTTCATAATGGTGTTGCAAATCTGCACCAGGGCGATATTGGAACCCGTGTCGAGCACATAGCATAAATCGCTTTCGAGCTGCGAATTCATGTTGTACACCAGCCCCTGCGAGTACATGAGCCGGACGTCGGGATTACTCGCGGGCGATACGTAAACGCCGTAGGCGCGCTCCAGCTCGCCCGCATGCTCGGTAATAAAATCGAGCAGTGCGGCATCGTCAACGACAAGGGTGCAATCCCGCAGATTGCTCACGTCAACCTGGGGCAACTTGCCCCCTTTGGACGCGTGCAGAACAATACGGTCGAGCTTATTGCGATCGGGAATGGCAACACGGTCAATATCGGCAGGGACATCGAGTTCGCGCGTATTGTAGGGAACGCCCAAATACTCCCGGCCATCGCGAGAAGTCAAGATTCCCTCGTCCGTTGCGGCGTAGACGGGGTTATCCGACGCCACACGGTAGGCATCGAGCACCTGAAAACCCGCATTGACGTTGACGTAGTACACCGAGGACGGCAACTCCAGATTGTCGATCTGCCACGTAAAGCCTTCGCGCTGGCGGCTGTCGGTATAGGCGTCGACCGCCTGCACGCCCTGCGGAACACGCAGCGTCTCGGTGCCGCCATCCACCGACACGACCGACTCGTCCACATCGACGAGCGTCTGCAGGCGTGAGCTATTGGGACTGGTCGGGTCGTCGTCAAAGCGATAGTTTTCGTCGAGAGCATAACCCTGAAAGCGAACCTTGTAGGCGGGGTCGATGGACACGACATCGCCGGGAACCACCACATGGCGACCGGGCGTCAGCGTGTAGAAATACGGAGCGACTGCCTCGTTCTCGCGCCACCCCAGCAGCAGGGCATTGAGATAGCCCTCAGAATCGACGTGACCCGTCTGTTTCATAAAGGCTTCTTGCGTGTTGACATTCAGCAGGTTCACCTTGGAGCTCAGCGTGCTCCAAATCACGCTACGCTGGCCCATCGAATCGGGCTGACCGACCACAAACAGGCACGACTGCGCCGGCTGGATGGTAACGCTGCGCGTCGTCCACGCCGCATCCTGCGACAAGCGCAGCGAGACGTTTACCGTGAGCGGCTGGCTCGAGCACAGTACCGGATTCTGCTCGCCCGCGGCATTGGTCCACGAGTTGATGCGCAGATACGGAAACGTGGCGAACTCATCCTTGGTGCAGGCAAGATAGTACAGACCGATGCCATCACTCCAGTGGACATCCATGGCACAGAACAGCGTCCAGGCATCGAGCATCTGTCCATCGTAGATTGCATCCTCCATGGGTGTAATCTGCACCTTATTGGGATCGATCAATCCAGCCGCACCGTTAAACTGCGTAAAGAACGTTGTGTCTCCCATGGGAGCACCCTTTTGGGGCGTGGGGTCCTGAAAGAGATACTTATAGGAATTGACCGTCGAGTTTGCCGAGCCGCCGGAACCGCCACTACCGCCAGAACCGGCACCACCCGCGCCGCCGGCATTGCCGCCAGACGCTCCGCCCGCATTGATAACGGGGGCGTTCTGCCCGCCGCCCGAGCCGCCCGTGCCGCTGCCCGAGCCGCCCGCAACGCTCACGCCCGTACCATCGGCGCTGCCGGTGACGTTGTAGGCGGTCGTGCCGCTTTGCCCCGTCAGATTTGCCTGTCCCTGCGCGGTATCGAGCGGCGCCTGCTGCTCGCGTGCGCTCGTTTCCCGACTGTCGCTTTGCTCGTCGTGACGATTCGCCTCGGCATCCGTCGAAAGCGGACTGATCTGGTACGCCTCGCCGGACTCCGTGTCACCGTGGCTGTATGCAGCGATATACCCCGAAGGATCGAAGCTCAAATTACTCTGGGCCGGCTCAAAGGCCACCGTGCCAAATACGCCGACTGCAGCAACCGAAGCCGCCACCGCCACGACGCGCGTCGCAGCCAAAGGCTTGGCACGATACATATTTTTAGCGGCATGCTGAACACGCGCGGATGCACTCTGCGGCCCTTTTAACTTGGCCGATGCCGCATTTTTATGCGGAGCCATATGTTGAGGATGCTTCAGAAACACGTAAGACCTACTCCCTTTACAACGCGTACAGCATGTAGCGACGGAAGCGTTCAATAACATTTTGAGGCGCTGGCATGCTTCGATGCAGGCGCTCGGTAAGACGACGGAGCGTACGCAACTCGTTCGGTTTAAGCTGGCGGCCACCAAACGCATAGGCCTGATGGAGCTGAATCGCTCGGCGGTATTCCCACGGGTCAATCTCGGGGAACGCCGTGGCAAAGGCATCCAGGCAATCGAGCGGCTTGGTCTCGTCGAAGGCGTCCACGCCGCTTTGCTTCATCACCAGGGCAAGATAGCCGTAGAGTGCCGGCACACATATATCCTGCTCATCGTTCTCGATGGCTCGCGTGCGCAAAACGCGCAAGACGAACCTGCGAACGAACAGGGCGAGCAGGACGGCAATCACCGCGCCGGTCAAACCGACTCCGACTTTGGCCGCAACAGGGATGCTGTGCGACACCGGCACATCCTCGCGATGCTTATCCTCGCCCCGACCAGCGACCGAGCCCACATCGAGCGTCTTATCGTCGGCGCCGCTGCTCCACGCCTCGCCCACGTCGATAATTTTATCGGCATCGAGCGTCTGGCTATAGTACCCAGGGGTGACCTCGACGGGCGTCCATCCCTGCCCGTCGAGGTAGATCTCGGTCCACGCGTGTGCATCGGCAGCCGTCAAGTCCAGCGGCACGCCCGCGTCGACGGCAGCGGCAAGCCGATTGTCAGCCGCCCGATAGCCCTCGACATAGCGCGCGGGGATTCCCTGAGATCGAAACGCGAGCGTTGCCGCCGTGGCAAAGTAGGCAGAGTTGCCCTCGTGCGCCGAGCCTAAGAACCACGCGACAAACGACGTCGCCCCGGTATAGGCTGGCGGGTTATCCGTCTGCCCCGCAAGCGAAGCCATCATCGTGCGAACGCGACTGATCACGGCTGCATCCGAAACATTCGCCTGAGCATCCCAGCTGTCGCTCGAGAACAGGTATGCATCGACTGCATCCCGCTCCTCCTCGCGAACGTCCAGGTATTTATCGCGGACAAAGGCGGCGTACACCCGCTCGCTTTTTGCGTAATCGCTCTCGGAGGATGCCAACCAGCTTGAATCTGCAATGACGTCGTCCATCGACACGTTATCGACGACCAGGCTATATGCCTTAGACGGCAACAGGTCCGTGCTGAGCATCGTCGAGCTCGTCAACATCGCAGCGGTACCGCTCAGCGAGCGCAGCGTATAGGGAGCATAGGCGTATCGGCGGTTGGCGCCCGAGGCGTAGACCGAAATCTCAACCGTCTCGACAGGCTCGCCGTCCTCACGCTCGGCCTCGGCATCAAACGCGGCGCGTTGCTCGGCTACCGTCAAACCGTTCTGGTGCAGCCACGCACGCATGCCGGACCATTCGCCCTCGTAGGACATCCAGTCGCCGCGTCCCCACGACACGCCGTCAAACGTCGTGCCCACAAAACCCTTCATGAGCAGATCGTCATCAAGCGTCTTGTTGGCAGTAAGCGACAGCGTTGTGGAGTCTCCTTCGTTCATGTCCGCCGCTTGCGAAAGGTCGCCCTCGGGCAGCGTATCGTCCCCAAATCGGAGGCTCTGGACTGCCTTGACGGCAGACGCCGACATGGCGGACAACTCGGGAAGAGGCTGCACAAGGGAGCCAGTCAGCACAAAGAGAACGCCACATGCGGCACAGAGACCGCCAAGGCCGACAAGGACCTGGGATAAACCTACCGTAGAGCCCCGCAACTCGCGAGCACGGCACTGGACAAGCCAGCCCGCAACGCCGAGCGTCATAGACATCGTGCAATCACCGAGCTGCAATATCATAGAATCAGCGCCGCAAATAACGACGATTAAGAGCGTGGGCCACGAGACGCTCAAGTTGGCAAAAAGCCAACCAAATGAGCCGGCAAACACACCGGCGAGCACTGCCAGCGGCACAGCTTCACACAGCGTGCCAGCATCTGCCACCAAAGGAATATACAGCTCACAGATTGAATTGATACGAGCGATTACGGCATTGACGCAGGCATAGAAGCCCCAGCGCGCCGAAGGAACCAAGAGTGCGCATGCAAGCGCCACGAACGCCGCGGCCAAGGCGATCCAGAAGGGAGTCTTTTTCGAAGTCATTGAGGTGCCCAAAGCGCCCAGTACAACAGCCACGCCAGCGGCGACGGTAAGCATGACCCCCATGCACGTTGCACTCAGGCACCCGGCAATCGCGCAGGAGAAGCTTGCAGACAGTAAAACCGCGGGAGCCACCGACAGGAACACGGCGACAACGCGGCCGTTCGAAGCGACGCGCTCCGTCGAGGTAAGAGTCACAAAGTCCATGCTAGAGCTCCAGACTCTTGATACGAGCCGAATCGCTCGATACCGGGCAATGGGTGATGGAGTAGTTGGCGCCGCGCTCGATGCTATACGACTCGACTGAATCCGACACATGGAGCACCGACAGATCGGTCAGACGGCCCAAATCGATATAGACCTGCTCATCGACACCCAACGTCACCAGCACCGTTTTGCTAATGCCCCGTGCCGCCATAAGCTTGGCATACTGCTCGTTTGATGTTGGATGGGCAGGGCCAAGCGGCGTTGCCGTCAAAGCATCGAGCATCTTATTAAAACCACGTCGGTCATCGACGGGATAGGCAGCCAGGGGGCCTTCGGGGACAGCTACGACCATATGATGGTATCCCTGACGCATAAGCGCCAGCGATATCGACGCGGTAAAGCTCAGTACCGCAGAAAGAAGCTCGGGGCGGCTTGAGTGCTCAAAATCGCACGCAAACGCACCGAACAAGACGGCGATCGTGTGGTCTTGGGGGCGTGAGGCCTCGCGCACCAGCACGTCGTCAAAGCGCGTCGACAGCTTCCAGTGGATCGACTTGACCGCATCGCCCTCGTGATAGGGCCTCACGTCAAAGACCTCGGAGGCGTCCTGGCCGCTTCGATGGGGATCATAGCTCGTGCCCTCAAGACCGGCAGAAGCACTTTGGCGAGGATCGACCTGGATGTCGAGCACTTCGGGATAGACCGTAAACAACCCGTTAAAGTCGGCGTCCTCCAGAGCAAGCGACGTAAAGCCCATCTCATCGACCAGGCGCGCGGTATCAAGGGTAATGGTGTGCGCGCCACAAACGGTCGAATCGAGCTCTAGCTCAAACAAGGCGGGCCTACCCATCGCGGGGGCAAGGCTTACGGAACGGACCGTCCGCGTTCCCGTCAGCTGGTTGTACACCGAAAACGACAGCTCCATGCGACCGCGAAACATAAGCGGGCGGTCGAGCGTGATGTGCAATGCAAGCGGTGCGTTTACGACACACGACCGGGAAAGCTCAAAGCCAAGCTTGAGCAAGGCGACGCTTGAGCGGCACGCCGCCACCGTGACCACGGGCATGGCGATCAACGCCGCGGCAGCAGCAAGCGCAGCCGCATTGGCGGTAAACACGAACGCGGCAAGCAGGAGCGCGACGGACACGATATAGGTAATCTTGTTGGCAATCATGGACGTAGCGTAGGGCGCACAAGGCAAACGAGCCGCTACGAGCGGCCGCGAGCCTGGCCCATGGACGGGGCGGGAACGGTGGCGAGGATGCGATCGAGAACGTCCTCGGCGGTAATCGATTCGATACGGGCCTGGGGGCGCAAAACGAGACGGTGGATGCAGACGACCTTAAACACCTCGCGCACGTCCTCGGGCACCACATAGTCGCGCTCGCGAATCAATGCGCAGGCGCGCGCCATGCGAGTGAGCGCGATGATGCCACGGGGACTCACGCCCAGCTCAACAAGGTCGTCATTGCGGGTCTCCTCGCACAGGCGCACGATATAATCCAGCACCGTGTCGGCAACCTGTACATTGCCCAGGTAGTTTTGGATATCGAGCAGGTCATCGCAGGCAACCATGGGCTTGATGTCGTCGAGCGGGTTGGCATAGCGACGGGCCTTGAGGATATCGATCTGGTCCTGGCGCGACGGATAGCCAACGGACAGGCGAACCATAAAGCGGTCGAGCTGGCTATCGGGCAGCGGCTGAGTGCCCGCCGAGCCCACCGGGTTCTCGGTTGCGATACACACGAAGGGACGCGGGACCTGATGCGTCTGCCCATCAATCGTCACCGCGCGTTCTTCCATAACCTCGAGCAGGGCCGACTGCGTCTTTGCGCTGGTACGGTTGATCTCGTCGCCCAGCAGCATGTTGCAGTTGACGGCGCCCCACACAAAGCGAAACACGCCGGCGTCGCGGTCGAACATCGTAAAGCCCGTAATGTCCGAGGGCAGCGTATCGGGCGTAAATTGCACGCGCTTAAAGTCCAGACCCAGTGCACGCGAAAGAGCCAGGGCCAGCGTCGTCTTGCCGGTACCGGGCACATCCTCCAGCAGGATGTGGCCGCCGGCATAGATGGCCATGAGAGCTTTCTCGATCACATCGCGCTTGCCCAGCAGGGCGCGGCTCACTTCATTGATGATGCTGTTGGACTGTTCGACAATCACGGTTACTCATTTCCTCGGTAAGCTGCCTCGGCCGTCGCGGCCGCCAGCTGTGCTTTCAAAACGTTCAGATCGATGGGCTTGCCCACATGTCCGTTCATGCCCACACTGCGCGAGCGCTCAACGTCCTCGGTGTAGTCATTGGCAGAAAGCGCAATGATGGGAATGGCGCCGGCGTCCTCACGATCGAGCCCTCGAATCCGTTCCGCCGCTTCCCAGCCGTTCAGCACGGGCATCTGAATATCCATGAGGATCGCATCGTACGTGCCCACGGGCATGCTCCGGAATCGCTCAACGACCGCTTGGCCGTTCTCGGCGCGATCAACCGCCGCGCCTCGTCTTGCCAGCAGCTCAATCACGATCATGGCATTGATTTCGTTATCCTCCGCCAGCAGGAATCGCTTGTCCTCAAACTGGTAGGTAAACGACGACCCCATGGAATCGAGCGCCGTCTCGAGCGTCTGCTCCTTAAGCTTGAGCTCCTCGACCTGCTCCGGCGTGGCAAGTCGCAGCGGGATGTAGGCCGAAAACGTCGAACCGCGACCAGGCTCGGTATCGACGACGATCTCGCCGCCCATCAGGTCGACGAGCGCGCTCGTGATGGCCATACCCAAGCCCGTTCCGCCGTAGCGGCGCGCAATGGTGCGGTCCTCCTGCTCAAACGGCTTAAAGATCTTGCTGATGTAGCGCGGGTCCATGCCCTTGCCCGTGTCGCGCACGCGCAGCATATAACTCACGCCGTCGTCTGTCCGGTACATCTCGCGCAGGGTTACGGTAACGCTGCCGCCCCGCTCGGTAAACTTGACCGCGTTGGAGATAAAGTTGATGACGACCTGCGATAGGCGCATGCGATCGCCCACGACAAAGACGTTTTCGCAGTCCTCCAGATTGACCGAGTACGCAAGCCCCTTGTCGGCTGCCTGCGAGGTAAACATGCGTTCAATCTCGTCGGCAAACAGACGCAAATCAAACGGTGCATCGTCAATGCGCACGCGCCCGCTGTTGAGGCGGCTCATGTCAAGCATGTCGTTGATAAGCGAAAGCAAATAGGCCGAAAGCTGCGAGGCGCGAGACAAGTCATCCATCAGGCGAGACTCATCCGCATGGTGCTCGCGAGCAAGCGAAATCATGCCCTCGATGCCATTGAGCGGCGTGCGGATCTCGTGGCTCATCTGGTTCATATAGTCCGTGCGCGCGTTGGCGGTCTCGACGGCGCGATCGCGCTCGGCCTCCGCCTTGGCGATGCGCTCGTTTTCGGCCGTTACATCGACTGCAGAAACCAGGTACTGGGTGCCGTTCTGTATGAGCGAAATCGTAAACCTTATGCTGAGCTGCGATTTTGCTCCATGGGGCGCATGGTAGGAGCACAGGAGGTTCAGCGGGGTCACATGGTCCCAGTCCCTCACCTGTCGCTGCATGCGAACGCGGTCGCTATTGGGGATAAAGCGGTATAGTGTCTCGATGTCGTCGCCGATACGCTCGGACGACACGCCAAATACGCGTTCGAAATTTGGGGTGATATAGAGCGGAAGGCAGTCGTTGGCGCGCAAGACCAGAGCAACGTTGGGCCCTTGCTGCGCAAGCGCCTCTTCAAACAGCCGACGCGCTCGGTCCGCGTCGCGCTTCTCGTGTGAACCGAACAGCCCCAATATGCCCCCTTTTTTATTCAAAGGCTCATTCTACCAGCTCAAAAGCACGTTACAGAAATGATGCTCCGCAAAAGTTACCTATGAGTGACATAAAAACGCGCCCGACGGCAATCTTGCCATCGGGCGCGTCTTGTTACTCGGGCCAGATAAACTGTGTGCGGCCGGCCTCGCCGCCATCGATCAGCAGGCTCTGCCCGGTCATAAACCGGTTGGTCACGCCCACAAAGTAGATCCACTCGGCGATCTCTTGGGCGGTGGCCCAGCGTTTAAGCGGCGTGAGCTCCATAATCTGGTTCCACAGGTGTTCGTCTTCCATCACGCAACGGTTGAGCGACGTGATAACGCCGCCCGGGTCCACGCTGTTGGCGATGGCCTGCGGCGCCAGGCGGTTTGCAAGGTTCTTGGTGTAGGCGATAACGCCGCCCTTGCTGGCGGCATAGGCGGGAAACTCCGATCCCGTATGCCCGCTCGCCGACCCCACATTGACCACGGATGTAATGGCCGGCGCCGGCTTGGCGGCAAGCCCCTCCCCTACAAAGGCATAGCGCTCGGTCACGTTGATGGTGCCGCACAGGTTGGCGGCAATATCGTCGGCCGAATCCTGTGTACCGGCAACGTTCACGATTACCTGGGGTTCAAGCTCGCCTGGAAACGAGTCCGGCTCGCGGACATCAACGATCAGATGGCGGTAGCGCTCGTGTTCGATCGCCGCCGGCAGCAGATCAAAGCCCACGACCTCGTGGCCCTCGTCCAAAAAGCGCTGCACGCACGCGACTCCGATACCGCCCGAAGCGCCCGTGATCAAAACCCGCATATCTGCTCCTTAGGCGGTTGCGTGGCGCTCGAGGTACTCGGCGCCCACATTCTCGCGCTCCCAGCCACGCACGACCTTGTAGCCCACGGGGCTCAGGAAGACCTCACACAGCAGCTCGGCAACAGCGCCGGTCAGCGAGCACATAAGGACCTGCACCCAGGTCCAGCCAAAGAACGTGTGGCTCACCACAATGGCAAAGACCAGGTTGTCGATAAACTGGCCAACGCCCGTGGACACATAGGAGCGGAAGGCAAAGCTCGCAAAGTTATTCTTTTTGAGCATACGGCCGAGCGACTGGTTGAGCGTGGAGTTAACCACGGCAGAAACGAGCATTGCCAGCGAAGAGCCAAGCACCACGTACCAGGTGCCGCCGATGGTGGCGTTAAGGGCGGTGTTGACCTCGATCATACCCGTGTCGTAGTAGGCGCCCCACATGCCGGGCGTGAGCGAGCATGCCCAAAAGCACAGGCTCACGGCCAGATTAACCAGCAGCGCGAGGATAGAGATTTTGATGGATGCCTTGGCGCCAAAGCGCTTGCAGATCATGTCCTGGCACAAAAACGAAACCCAGCTCACCACAAAGCCGCAATCGAGTGCCAGATACGGCAGGCTGATAAGCTCTTTGTTGGCCAGCAGGTTCATCATGATGACGCTCACGAAAAACAGCGAAACCGTTGCCGCGGGAATGCTCCGCAACAGGACCTTGTAGTCCTCCATGACCTTCTTGATCATTATGTACTCCTTTGGTTTTAGGTTTAACGAGCAGGATATCGGACCCGAACTGCTCGGACGCCCCGGTCTTGAGACGACGGTGGGTATGATAGCCGCTCACACGGCATCAGGCAAGCAAACGGCGCGGCAGCCCCGCAGGTCCACCGCGCCGATGCGCTAAAACGCTACGTTGCCAAACTCCGACAGGATAAGGTCGGGGTTGTGGTCGGTTGCCCAGTCCACGTTCCACGGGCTCGTGAACAGCAGCAGCTTACCGCCGCGCATGTCCTCGACGCGCAGGGTATCGCGCGTGAGCGAAAGGCCCGGGATGTCGATGGTGTCGGGGTCGTTTTGGATCCAGCGGATGTCCGTATAGGGCAGCGGCTGGCGACGAACCTCAACACGGTACTCGGCCTTAAGACGGCGCTCGAGCACCTCAAACTGCAGCACGCCGACCACGCCCACGATGACGCTCTCCATGCCGGCACCCAGCTCGCGGAAGATCTGGATGGCACCCTCCTGGGCAAGCTCCTCCATACCCTTCACAAACTGCTTGCGCTTGAGCGTGTCGACCTGCGTAATGCGAGCGAACATCTCGGGGGCGAACGTCGGGATCTGCGGATACTGCACGCGGCGCTTACCGGAGCACACGGTGTCGCCGATGCTAAAGATGCCCGGGTCGAACAGACCAACGATATCGCCAGCGTACGCCTCGTCCACGATGGCGCGGTCGTCGGCCATCATCGAGGTGCCCGTAGCCAGCTTGAGCTTGCGGTTGCCCTGCACATGGAAGGCATCCATGCCGCGCTCGAACTTGCCCGAGCAAATGCGCACAAAGGCAATGCGGTCGCGGTGGTTCTTGTCCATGTTGGCCTGGATCTTAAACACGAAGCCGCTAAAGTCGTTCTCGGCGGGCGCGACCGGCTCGCTGGTGAGCGTATCGGTATAGGCACGCGGCGTCGGGGCCAGACGCAGGAACTCCTTGAGGAAGGGCTCCACGCCAAAGTTGGTGAGCGCCGAGCCGAAGAACGCCGGGCTCAGCTTGCCGCAGGCCACGGCATCCAGGTCGAGCTCGTCGCCGGCGCCATCGAGCAGCTCGATGTCGTCCATCAGGTTCTTGTGGTTCTCCTCGCCGATGAGCTCATCCATGGCCGGATCGCCCAGCTCGGCCTCGACCTCGGCGACCTTCTTGGTGGCGTTGGCGTGACCGTCGCCCTCAAAGGCGATAACGCGACGGGTCTGGCGATCGAACACGCCGCGGAAGTTGCGGCCGCTGCCGATCGGCCAGTTCATGGGATACGTATTGATACCCAGGACGTTCTCGATCTCTTCCATGAGCTCAAACGGATCGCGAGCCTCGTGGTCGAGCTTGTTCACAAAGGTAAAGATGGGAATATGGCGCAGCGTACAGACCTTAAAGAGCTTTTTGGTCTGGGCCTCGACGCCCTTAGCGCCGTCGATGACCATGACTGCGGCGTCGGCGGCCATAAGGGTACGGTAGGTATCCTCCGAGAAGTCCTGGTGGCCGGGGGTATCGAGGATGTTGACGCAGGCGCCGTTGTAGGTGAACTGCAGCACCGAGGAGGTAACGGAAATACCGCGCTCCTTCTCGATGTCCATCCAGTCCGAGACGGCATGCTTGGCCGAGCTCTTGCCCTTGACCGAGCCGGCAGTCTGGATGCTGCCGGTATAGAGCAGCAGTTTCTCGGTAAGCGTGGTCTTACCGGCGTCCGGGTGGCTGATGATCGCGAATGTGCGGCGCGACGAGATTTCATCCGACAGGCTTGCCATGCGGATCCTTTCTTGCATTGAGTGCATTACGTCGTTGTAACCGCACTATTGTAGCCGCGAAATCCCGCCATAGGGCACCTATCAGGACAAATTCATCAGCCGAGCTCGCTGTGCACCGGGCAGCCGTCTCAAGGACTATCTCGATCTGTAACAGATAGCCGCCAAAATCGACTCCAGATGTTACAGATCGAGATAAACGGTTGGGAAGACCAACACCGTCTCAATCTCCGTCTCAATCTGTAACAGAAAGACGGGTTTTGAGCCTCTGCCTGTTACAGATTGAGATAAACAAGCAGGCAGGCAACCAATGTCTCAATCTGTAACAGATAGCCGCCAAAATCGGGGCTAAGTGTTACAGATTGAGACAAACAGGCAGGAAGGTCGGGGCTGTCTCAATCTGTAACATCTAACTGCCAAAATCGGCTCCAGATGTTACAGATCGAGACAAACGAACGAAGGGACAGACGAGCCCACATTTCCTCTTGCATAACTGTGCATAGTGTATATATACTGTGCTTACCGGTTATATACACGTGTAGCCCAACAGCTAAGGAGCCGCTGTGGACATTATCCTATCCAATTCGAGCGACAAGCCCATCTACGAGCAAATAACCTCGCAGGTCAAAGCCCAGATCCTTTCGGGCACGCTCGCTGCGGGAGCCAAACTCCCCAGCATCCGCTCACTCGCGAGCGATCTTGGCGTGAGCGTCATCACCACCAAGCGCGCCTACGCCGACCTGGAGCAGCTCGGGTTTATCTGCACCGTGCAGGGCAAGGGCTGTTTTGTCGCCGAGGGCAACCAGGAGCTTTTGCGCGAAAACCAGCTCTGTCATATCGAAGAGCTGCTTGCGAAAGCGGCAAGCCAAGCCGAAGCCTTGGGCGTCACGCGCGACAAGCTGCACGAGATGCTCGACCTCGTAGCCCCCGAAACCATGCAGTAGCCATCTGCAAGAAAGGCTATACCATGCAAAACTTGCTAGAAATCAAAGGTGCATCGCGCCGCGTGAGCGACCGTTTCTCGCTGCGCGACGTCACGCTTGCCGTGGAGCCCGGTCAGATTGTCGGCTTTGTGGGCGTAAACGGTGCCGGCAAGACGACGACTATTCGCGCCGCGCTTGGGCTTATCAAACTCGATGTCGGCGAGGTGCACCTGTTTGGGCAGCGCTGTGGCGCCGACGCGCCCGATGAAGCGCAGCGCTGCTTGCACTCCCGCGTCGGTCTTGTCCTGGACACGTGCCCCTTCCCCTCCACGCTCAGGGTGGGCCAGATCGAGTCGCTCGTAGGCCCTGCGTACCCCACGTGGGACCGCAAAACGTTCGCCGGATTCATCAACCGATTTGGCCTCGATCCCAGGACAAAGGTCAAGGACCTCTCCCGCGGCATGGGCATGAAACTGCAGCTCGCCTGTGCGCTCAGCCACAATGCCAAGCTGCTCGTTTTGGACGAAGCCACCGCGGGCCTCGATCCCATGGCACGCGAGGAACTGCTTGATGAGCTGCTTGCCTTTGTCGCCGACGGCCAGCGCAGCGTGCTGCTCTCGAGCCACATTACGTCCGACCTCGATCGCACTGCCGACCGCGTCATCTGTATCGATAACGGCTCGATTGTGTTTGACCTGCCGCGCGAGGACATTACCGACCGCGCCGGCATCGCCCACTGTACCCAAGCACAGGCCGCCGAGCTTACGGCTTGCGTCGAAGGCGCCCGCGCCGCCCACCACGCCTACAGCGTGGACGTGCTCGTGCCCAACCGTCGCGATACGCTCGAGGCCTTTCCCGAGATTCCCTGCGATCGGGCAACCATTGATGATTATCTTCGCCTCATGCTGAAAGGGGCTTCGAAATGAAACGCGCCTTTATGTCCGAGCTCGCCATCGTTCGCACGCTTATCCCGAGTATCGCGGGCGTCGGCCTGTTCATATTCGTCGTGCTGACTCTCGCCAACGCATCGGATGGAGATTCCGGCATGAGTGCCGGCGCCTGCGCGGTCAGCGCCATGTCGCCCATCATGGTCATGAACTCGCTGGCCGGCTTCGACAATCAAAACGGATGGGAGCGTTATCGGGCAATGCTGCCCCTCTCGCGCAAAGACATCATCTGCGCACGCTACCTGTGTATCGTTGCTTTCTCGGCCATCATGGCATGTGCGGCTGCACTGTTGAACATCGTCACCATCCCACTCTTCAATAATGCGGGCATTCCCCCGACGGGACAGGCCGTCTTTGAGATCGCAGCCGCGTCGGCAGCCTCGATGCTCATCTCCCTCATGATGGTGTTTTTGACGCAGCCGCTGTTCTTTCGTTTTGGACACATGGAGGCGCTGCGCCTGTCCGTTGGTCTGTTTGCCTTGCTCGGTTGCCTTGCCATGGCCACGCTGAGCTCCTCCAACCCCATCAGCAACTGGCTTATGTCGATTGCCGGGGCGAACCCCGATCCTGCCGTCCTCGGCTGTCTGTGCGCAGGAATTGCCGCGCTGGCCCTCGTGCTATGCGCACTGAGCTGCGCCGTCAGCACCAAGGTTTATCGAGTACGCGATCTGTAAGCATGCGAGTCTCGATCCACGAAGGGAGTGATCGCCCCCCTCCCCGCAAATCCGTGGCAAACGGCATGTCCCCGGCGTGCGCCACCGCGCTACTTGCGCAGCGGCTTGGGCAGCGGAATGCCTGCCGCAATGACGGCGGCGATGATCATGCAGACGATACCCTTGAGCGGGAAACACATGAGCAGCAGGCCCACGACCATGACCGGCTGACGCATGACCGCACCCATCGTCGATGCCGTGCAGACGGCGACGCAAAAGACCGGATTGGCGCCGGTAAGGATGGCAAGGCCGTAGCCCAGGCTCACGCCCGAAAAGATAACCGGGAAGAAGTGACCGCCGCGCCAACCGAGGTTGATGAGGGCGGGCGTCAGCATGGCCTTAACAAGACCGGTCGCGATAAGCACGCCAGCGGGAATGGTCAGATAGGTCTCCATGAGCACGTCGGCTTGGGTCTCGCCGGCAAACATAGTGTAGGGCAGGACCGTGCCACAGATGGCGAGCGCCAGACCGGCTAGCATGGCCTTGACGACAGGGCGCCCCCCTATGGCATGGGACAGTGCCTCGCTTGCATGCTCAGAGACAAAGTACAGCCAGCCGCAGATTGTTCCGATCAGCGACAGAGGAATAAGCCAGGTAAGCTCCAGGTTGCCCACCTCGGCGGCCTCGAACCTGGGCATGCCCATGCCGCCGCCCACAAGCTGGCCAAGCAGCAGGTAGGTACCCAGACCGCCGGCAATCGCAATGCCGTAGACCACGGTCTTTTGCGCCTTGGGAAGCTTGATCGTGATCTCATCGGACGCGGACTCATCGTCATTAGCGCCCTGGCCGTCGGCGCTACCGGCGAGCGGCGCCACAAAGCCAAACACGGGCGCGGTAAAGAGCGCCGTCAGGGCAGCCTGGGTACCCAGCAGCGTAAGCTCCCTAAACTCGGCGCCAAAGCGACGCATGCGGTCGCCGACCCAGCTGCACAGACCCGCGATAACGCCGGTCAGGCCGGCCTCCGGTCCAATGCTTCCGCCAAACAGCAGCGGCAGCAATGCCGCAAGCGAAAGCTTGCCGAGGTTGTCGTACGGGTAGCGACCGTCTTGCTTAACCTTGGCCATCACCTGGTTGAGGTCATCGGTCTTGGTGCCCGTCATCTTTTCGTACAGACCGATCAGCAGGCCGCCCAGCAGGCAGACGAAAAACGGGTACGGCAAAAAACCGAACGGACCGCTCGCGAGCTCGGGCGAAGCGACGCCCAGCATATGAGGGATCTCGGTCCATAGATAGTCGATACCGTGCTCCATCGCAAAGAAAAACAGCCAGACCGCGGCGCCCGCAAACGCACCGGTCACGGCCACGCTCACTAAAAACAGCGCACGGTTTTTGGGTTTTGCAAGGTTATCCATCGGGACCTCCCGTGGTCAAAATCGACAAAGATACGTTTTATTGTAGAGCGAGCGTTGCCCGAACGAGCCAACCATCTGCGCCGCAAACGGCACCATTGGGAGTCATAGTGGGGCAGGCTCAAGACTTATCCGGTAATAATCGAGGCAATCTCGCGCAAATCGTCGGCAAAGTAAATGCCGTGCTGGCGCTGCGGGCTCGATAAGCCCTTATCAATCATGTGTCCGAGCAGCGCCTTGAGGTCGTTGTAGTAACCGTCCAGGTTATACAGGATGCACGGCGCACTCAGATGCCCCAGCGACACGGCCGACATGACCTCGGCAATCTCCTCGAGCGTACCCGTCCCACCGGGAAAGGCGATGAACGCGTCACCGAGCTCAATCATCTTGGCCTTGCGCTCGGCCATGTCGCTCGTCACGATGAGGTCGTCGATGCCATCGTGCTGAAACTCGGCCTCGATAAAAAAGCTCGGCTCCACGCCCGTCACGTGTCCACCGGCATCGAGTACGCTATCGGCGAGCGCACCCATCAGGCCCGATTTGGACCCGCCGTATACCAGCGCGTGCCCGTTGGAGCCAATCCAGTTGCCCAGCTCTTGCACCGCAGGCAAAAATGCTGGGTCGTTACCAACGCTGGCGCCCAGGTATACCGTGATATTCATATTTAGTCCCCCTCATCGTGACGCGCGGCGCCCGTTCTAGCGTTGGCGTCGGCGATATTCGCGCACACGGCGCGATAGGTCGGCAAGCTCGTCACGATCGAGCTCTTCCAAATGCTCAAGATCGTCCATAAAGCGCGCCATGGTGTCCTTTTGGCGCATCTTGATGAGCGTATTGCAGTAGTTCACCGCCACGCCCGTGAGCATGGCGATGTAGAAGATGCTGATGACGCTCAAAACGACAGTGATAGCGCGGGCAACCGGCGTCTCGGCCGGGATATCGCCAAAGCCGATGGTCGATACGGTCTCAAAGCTAAACCAGAGGCCGTCGCCAAACGTAAGGGTCGTGGGCTCGGACAGCCAGACGGCCGTCGAGCACAGCAGATAGAAGACGAGAAACAGGCCCGTGATGCGTGCAAAGCCAGCCTGGCGCAACACGTCGGCAAGCGTCCTCAACTTGTTCATCGCGACCCCTTTTCCAGACGCCCAATCAAATTCGCTCGTTATTGTCCCCAACTGCCGGGAGTGACCGTTTAGCGGTGCGGCGGCTGAATGGGCAGGCTGAGCTGGTATCCTTATGCGAAACTGTCTCAACTCGATAGGATTTCATGTGAAACCTTCCGCTGTCTTTCGCTTGGCTCTATATCGCACCCTGGCCGTCGCGCTTGCCGCGCTCGCCATACTGAGCGCCGTCATGCCCGCTCCCGCCTTTGCCGCCGACTCCGACCAGCAGGTCAAGACGGTCCGCGTTGGCTGGCTCGTCAACAACAAAGGCTTCCAGGAAGGCATGCCGGGCGAGCGACTCTCGGGGTGGGGCTACGAGTACCTCCAGACCCTCTCGTATTACACAAAGGGCTGGCAATACGAATACGTTAGCGGCACCTTCTCCGAGCTTATGGACATGCTCGAAGCAGGCGAAATCGACCTCATGCCCAACATCTCGTATTCGGCAGAGCGCGAGCAGAAGCTGCTCTTTTCCTCGAACCCCGAGGGCACCGAGCGCTACTACATCTACGCCAGGCCCGACCGCGACGATCTGGCCAAGGGTGACCCCCAGGCGCTCCAAGGCCTCACCATCGGCTGCAACTCTGGCGTTATGCAAACTATCGTCGGCCAGCAGTGGCTCGCCGACGAAGGCGTCACCTGCACCTATAAAGAAATCGACACCGGCAGTGCCCTCTTTGAGGCGCTTGCAGACGGCGAGGTCGACGCCGTCATCATGAACGATACCATTTCGTCGCCCGATGCGTCACCCATGTTCTACGTAGGCTCGAGCGACTACTATTTTGCCGTTCCCAAAAGCCGCCCCGATCTGATGAACGACATCAACGCCGCCATGACGACCATCGCCCGCGATAACCCGCGCTATAACGAGGAAGTCAAATCGAGTTACTCGACCCAAAACAGTGGCTCGTCATCGCTCACCGGCCCCGAGACCACCTGGCTCAAAGCAAACGGCAATACCATCACGCTCGGCTATCTTAAAAACCAACTTCCCTACTGCACGCAAAATGACGACGGCGAGATGGAAGGATCGCTCGCCTCGCTTGCAACGACGCTGCACGACAAGTTTGGTATTACGGTCAAAACAATCGCACTCTCGAACAACAGGCAAATGATCAAAGCCCTTTCCAACGGAACCATCGATGTCGCCCTGCCATTGTTTCGCGACTACTGGCTCGCCGAGCAGACAGGAGTCATCCAGTCAAACTCGATGGGAACGGTTTCGCTGACCGCCATTCACAGTGGCAAAAACCTGAACAGCGACCTTAAGAACATCGCTTGTACAAAGAACACAATCGTTAACCGTTTTGAGCTCGAAAGTCTCTTCCCGAACGCAACAGTAACCGAGTACTCGAATGACGGCGAGGTGCTCAAAGCCCTCAATGAGGGGAAGGCACGTTGCATCATTGTCCCCAGCACGCGCCTGGAAACTCTCCGCGACACCTACGACATCGAGGATTTCGAAACACAGGAACTCACCAACACGGCGCAGCTATCGTGTTTAATTTCGCGCGGCAAGCCCGAGCTGCTGGGAATCATCAATAAGGGCATCGTCAATGCAGGTGAATCGCTCTCTGCAAACAGCTATTTCCCCACATCGTACTCGGCGCAAGAATCGAACACGTTCCAGTTTTTCTATCGTAACCGCACCGCCATTGCGACTGTTATCATCTGCATCTTGCTCACCAGCATCGCCATCCTTGTCTGGTCGCTTTACCGCGCACAGGAGGAACGGCAGAAAGCTGATGCCGCCAACGCCGCCAAAACCGCTTTCCTCACGCGCATGAGCCACGACATCCGCACGCCGCTCAACGGCATCCTAGGCCTTATCGAAATTGAGGAATTGAGAGAAGGCGACATGCAGGTCGCCCGCGAAAGCCGCGCCAAGGCGCGCGTTGCCGCCAATCACCTGCTGTCACTGATTAACGACATCCTCGAGATGGGCAGGATCGAGGAGTGCAAAGTGACGCTCGAGCACGAATCATTCAACCTTAAAGAGCTGTGCGACAATGCGCTCGTACTGTGCAAGCTCCGCGCATCGGACCGCGGCATAACCATGCTCGACACCAGCGAGCCCTACGCTGTCGACCAATATATGATCGGCAGCCCCACCCATATTCGGCAGATCCTTGTCAACCTGCTCGACAACAGCATCAAGTACAACAAGCACGGAGGCACCGTCACGTTCTCATCGACCATCAAACCGGTCGACGACGAGCACGCCGTGTTTTGCTTTAGCGTCTCGGATACCGGCATTGGTATGACGCCCGAGTTTTTGACGCACATTTACGAGCCGTTTGCCCAGGAAGGCGACGATGCGCGCAGCAAGTTCCAAGGAACCGGCATTGGCATGTCTATCGTCAAATCGCTCATCGATATGATGGGCGGCACGATTGAGATTTCGAGTGAGGTTGGCGCGGGAAGCACGTTCAACGTCCAGATACCGCTCGATATCGACAAGAACCCTCAGGCAAAAGAACGTGCGTCCAAGCAGACATACAGTTGCTCGCTTGCCGGCATGAACGTCCTTTTGGCAGAAGACAACGAGCTCAATGCCGAAATTGCCCAGGCTCTACTCGAAAGCGAAGGCATCGTCGTAACGCGCGCCGCCGACGGCAACAAAGCAGTCGACCTATACGTTAGTCGTCCCGCCGGCAGCTTCGATGCGATCCTGATGGACATCATGATGCCGGGCATGGATGGCTACGAGGCAACCCGCGCGATTCGTCTGAGCGAAAAGGCCGATGCAGCCGACATCCCCATCATCGCGCTCACTGCCAACGCCTTCAACGAGGACGCCAAGGCGGCACACGATGCCGGTATGAACGCCCATCTGCCCAAACCGCTCGACTTTAACAAGCTCAAAAACATACTCGCCCGCATCAAGAAATACGGATCCGTTTCGCTATAGTCTGTGCTCAACCACCATGCACAGCCAGAAAGGAAGCCAACGATGTTTAGGCCCTTACGTCGAAAGAAACGCGCCATCACTGACGAGGAAGCGCGCGAGTTGCTCGCCACCTGTAAGCGCGGCGTCTTTGCCGTCAACGGCGATGATGGCTACCCCTATGCCATTCCCGTCAACTACTTCTTTGACGCCGAGCACGACAAGATTTATTTCCATGGCGCCAAGGCCGGCCACAAGGTCGATTCGCTCAGGCGTGACGATAAAGTCTGCTTTACCGTTTACGGCAACGAGTGGTACAAGGACGGCGACTGGGCTCCTTACGTCATGAGCACTGTGGTCTTTGGCCGTTGCCGCCTGGTAGATGAAGCGCCTGCGTTTATCGAGGACAAAGTCCGCCAGCTCGCGCTTAAGTACTACCCTTCTGCCGAAGAAGTCGAGGAAGAAATCGCCAAAGACATCAAGGGCGTCCAACTCTACGAGATTTCAATTGAGCATCTTTGCGGCAAGCAGATTCAGGAAAAGTAGCGAATGCGAAAAACGCGCTCGCTACCCTCTGCGCCCCATGCGCCCACGCATTTTGACGGCGTGGGCGCATGGGGCAGCACTCGAATCGAGCGCCCCCCTATACCCCAAAAACGTAGCGGTCCAGGCGCTCACACGCCTCCTTTACCCGCGAAAGGGGCAGTGCCAGATTCACGCGAATGTGGCAGGGCCCGTGGAACGGGCGGCCGTCCTGATACCCCACGCCCACACGAGCGCCCTCGTCGAGCAGCCACTGAATATCGCGGCCATGCTCGCGGCACCACTCGGTGCAGTCCAGAAACACCATGTAGGTGCCCTGCGGACGCGAATAGGACACGCCCGCAAAATGCTTGTCCACGTAATTGCAGAAGTAGTCGACGTTGCCCTCGATGACCTCATTGAGCTCATCAACCCACTCGTAGCCTTGCGGCTGGTAGGCACCGATAAGCGCATGCATGGAGAGGACGTTCATCTCGTTGTAGTGCGTCTTGTTGGACACGGCGCACACGCGGTCGCGCAGCGTCTCGTTATAGATGATGTGGTAGCTGCCGACCAGGCCCGCCAGGTTAAACGTCTTGCTGGGCGCATAGAGGGCAACCGTGCGCATGCGGGCATCCTCGCTCACCGACTGCGTCGGGATATGCTTGTGACCCGGCAGGATGATATCGGACCAAATCTCATCCGAGATCACCACGCAATCGTGCTGGCGATAGATATCCATGGCGCGCTCGATCTCGTCGCGCTCCCATACGCGGCCGCAGGGATTGTGCGGCGAGCAGAACACGGCGGCATGGATATGGTTTTGTGCGAGTTTGCGCTCCATGTCCTCAAAGTCCATGCGCCACACGCCTTGGTCGTCGAGTTTAAGCGGGCTGTGGACAATGCGATAGCCCGCGGCCTCGATGGACTTGGTAAAGCCGATGTAGGTGGGACTGTGGACCAGCACCGCATCGCCCGGCTGGACATATGCGCGCAACGTCGACACGACACCGCCCAGTACGCCGTTTTCGTAGCCGATATGCTCAGGGAGCAGGCCTTCGACGCCATTACGGCGGGTCTGCCATTCGATGATGCGGTCGAAGTACTCGTCGCGCGGATTGAAATAGCCAAACATGGGATGCTGGGCGCGCTGAATGATGTACTCCTGGACCGTGGGCACCGTGGCAAAGTTCATGTCCGCTACCCACATGGGGATGCGGTCGAAGCCCTCGTCGGGTGCGTTCGGAGCCATGCCGGGAATCTCGCCCCAGGAGTCAACGGCGATGGCGTCCATGCCGTGGCGGTCGATAAGCGAAGTAAAGTCGTATTTCATGCTGAGCTCCCATGCAAAGCGGATTGTTTTGGTAGGCGTTATTGTCCACCAGCATGGGCGGTTTTGGCATGGGGTTTGGCTCTTAATTTGACGGGTGCGGACGAATGGCTGATTAGTCTTGCGCGTCGTTGACGGCGACTACGGTTAGCCGGGTTTCATCGACCGTAAAAGATATGTCGAGCTCGGCGAAGGCCAAGTGATAAACACGGTTTGGCTCGTGCTTGCTGCCCGCGCGGCGCGGATCCTGGCGAAGAACCTCAACCAAGCCAGGAAGCTTTGTAGGCGGGACCATATCCTGCAGCGCTTGCGGAAACTCGACGTCGAGCTCTTGCCACGGCGCATCCTCAATCCAGCCGCCGGTCGCATCCGGGTGGCAATCCGCAAACGGAATGTAGGGCTTAATGTCGTAGATGGGCGTGCCGTCGCGCAGGTCGGCCCCCAACACATGGATGATGGGACCATCGTCGGTGAGCTCGACACGATCAAGCTTGACGCAGGTGAGACCGATGGGATTAGGGCGAAACGGACTGCGCGTGGCAAAGACGCCCACACGCTCGGCTCCGCCCAGACGCGGCGGACGCACGGTTTTCGACCACTTGGCATTAGTTCCGGACCTGTCCTGCTTTTTGGCATCGGCGGCTATGTCCTTAGCCGTGCCGCCGGGCGTGCCGTTTTCGAAGCGCCAGAGCAGCCATAGGTGAGAGAAGGAATCCAGACCCTCAACTGCTGCGTTGGAGGCAAATTCCGGTTCAAAGACGATGCGTCCCTGCAAATGGGGCGCCAAAAAGCTGTTGCGCGGAATGCCGAACTTCTGCGGCAGATCGGTATGTATGTGTGCAATAGGTTCCATGCCGGTCATTGTACGGCATGAGGGCATGGACGCTGCGTGCAATCCCCCACCACGACCGCCCTTTTTGCAACCAACGGTTGCTTGGAAGGGCATCGGCCGCCGCGTATGCTTAAAGCCGCAAGCAGCAGAAAGGAACTATCATGGCCTTTGCAGAAAAACTCATCGCCGTCCGTCGTGCCAACAGCCTCACCCAAGAGCAGCTCGCCGCCAAGCTCTATGTCACGCGCCAGGCCGTGAGCCGCTGGGAGCGCGGCGAAGTCATCCCGGGCATCGACATGATGAAGCTCATTGCCGCCGTAACCGGAGAACCGCTGTCGCACCTGCTCGAAATGCCCGAGCACTATTGCCAGAGCTGCGGCATGATACTCACGCCCGATGACTGCGGCACCAATGCCGCGGGCGCCAGGACCGATCATTACTGCAAGTGGTGCTACGACCGCGGCAAGTACACCTATGAGACCACGATGGAGGCAATGATCGAAGATTGTGCCCCGCGGCTGGCACAAAGCACCGGCATGTCGCTCGATGAAGCCGTCTCGCTCATGGGCGCCGTGCTGCCGCAACTGGAGCGCTGGCGCTCCGTGCACGAAAACGAGGACCGCTACGGTGCCGAGGCGCGGGCGCGCTATGGCGATGAGGCTATCGATGCAGCAAACGAAACGTTACTGGATATGGATCCTCAGACATGGAACGACATGAAGGAACTTGAACGCGCTATTCTGGGCCAGCTCTCGATTGCCATGAGCGACGGCGAACCGGATGGAAGCGAGGCTCGCAAGCTTGTCGCGATGCATCGTCGCTGGATTGCTCTCAACTGGGGATGCGAGCCCCAAGACGAGGCGTACTTGGGCCTCGCCCACGGCTATCTTGCCGACCAGCGCTTTGTTGACTACTACGACAAGCCCTGCGGCACCGGCGCCACGGCGTTTCTAGTCCAGACGATCGAGTCGTCGTCGGCTCACGCATAGACTGCAGCGGCTTTGGGTATTTCAATCGAAACCTCAACCGATTGGAGACCCATGGCTACTGATCACGAGCTCGCGCTGTACGTTATGACCGGCTGCCCGTATTGCATAAAGGTCAAGCGCTTTTTGGCCGATAACGGCGTGACCATTCCCGAACGCAATATCTCGACTGACCCCGATGCCGAGCAGACGCTCATCGCCGTCGGCGGAAAACGCCAGGTTCCCTGCCTGTTCATTGACGGCGCGCCACTCTACGAATCGAACGACATCATCGCGTGGATACAGAAGAACCTGCTCTAGCGTTCTATTGCGGTCGGCCGGCCCCAACGCACAAACCCATACGGCACAAACATGTACGTCAGCATCCAAAGTCGACATTTTTCGACATCTTTGGATGCTGACGTACAGCTTTTTGCATGGGCCCACCACAGGTAGTCATTGGGGACGTTCTTAAATGACTAGTTACTTGTATTTTTGTCTACAAAATTGTATACAAAAAGAGAAGCCGCCTCATGGAGCTCATCGCTCGATGTTGCCCCGATCGGGATGGCTACATCATTTACCACGCCCTTGTCCCTCCTACGCGCAAGGTGCTCAGGGAAATCGGAATCGATCGATAGGAGGCACTATGGACGCCAAGCAGCTCGAAAAGATGATGGGGTTTGCTCCCGGTGAGCTAGAAAAAGCCGCAGCGGCATACGAAAAAGATGAGTGGCCAAAGGGCCACACCGTCAAGTTGGGAAGGCCGCCGATTTCCGATGAACCAAGCGTTGTTTTATCGGCACGTGTGGGTGAATCGGTTCTTGAAGCATTTGACGCAAAGGCAAAGCGCCATGGGCAAACGCGCACGGAGCGACTCAGGGAGCTCATCACGCTCGATGCAATGATTGCCTAGTCCCCTGCCGAACCAAACATGTACGTCAGCATCCAAAGTCGACATTTTCCGACATCTTTGGATGCTGACGTACAGCTTTTTGCAACATAGTCGTTTAAGAACGTCCCCAACGCCCACATTTAGCCGCAAAAGCGGGCAACGGGCGCAAGCGGCTGCTCGCGAAAGACGCGCTCGACAGCAGCGCGGTATTCATCGACCTTTTTGGTCTTGCGAACGAGCTTGTGAACGGTCGCGGGATCGGCGAAGGCGCATTTGGCGTAGAACCACCACTCCTTCATGCGAAAGACCGCGTTGCCCCCAATCTCGTCCGCATAGGCCGCAAACAGCATGTCGTGGAAGCGCTGCAGCTCAGCGGCCGTGGCAGCAGGGCCGCCCTTAACCATGCGAGCCAGCGCGGGGTTCGCGAGCAAGCCGCGCCCCAACATTACGTGGCGTGTTCCGGGATAGGCCCCCACCAGCGCATCCATGTCCTCAAGATCAAAGATGTCGCCGTTATAGGCCACGGGAAACGGCGCCCGTTCCAACGTCTCGCCGTAAAACTCTTTACGCGGCGAGCCCGTATAACGGTCCTTTTGCACGCGCGGATGCACGATCAGCTCTGCCAGCGGCATGCGGCAATAGAGGTCGAGCACGCGCTCGTACTCGTCATCGCATTCGAGCCCCAGTCTGGTCTTGACCGACACCGGCAAGGGCGAGCGTTCGCACACGTCGCTCAAGAACACCTCGAGCTCATCCAGGTTGCGCAGAAAGCCCGAACCCTTTCCTTTGGCGACAACCGTACCCGAGGGGCAGCCAAGGTTGAGGTTGACCTCGCGGTAGCCCATATCGGCAAGCACCTGTGCCGCCCACACAAACTCGTCCGCATTCTTGGACATCAGCTGGGGCACCACATTAAGTCCCTGGTTATTAGCAGGGTCGATCTCTTTAAACGCCTTGCCGCCAAAGCGATTGCCCACCCGCGGCGGCGGCAAAAACGGCGTGTAATAACATTCGAGCGCGCCGAAGCACTCCGCATACACGCGACGGAACACATGCCCGGTAATCCCCTCCATAGGGGCCAGCGATAAATACATCAACATCCATTCTCAAATCAATGTGACAAAGGGACTGTCCCTTTGTCACATAATACGCCCCTGTCATCGCACTTTTGCTGTATGAACGAGCGCCCATCGAGGGCGGGGGTTCTCTATACTGAGTCACATATTTCTTATCCAACGCTAGCCTAAACTGACGCACCCCGCGCGCCGCAACGACCGCCACGACACCAAGGACCAGCTATGGCTACACTTTCCGAACAAGAACGCAAGCGCATCCAGCGATACTGCATCTGTCCCAAGGTTGCCGGTGCGGCGCTTGCCATGGCGTTCGTGCTGCCATTTTTGATCATTCCCTTCGAAATGATCGACGACATCGTCTTCCATCATGAAGGATTCCAGGAGACGGGCATGATGGCCGCACTGGTGCTCACCGCCGTCGAGCTCGTCATCTTCTGCTATTGCGCGCTCGCGCCGCGCTTTGGCATGCGCGGCAAGCAGTGGAAAGAAATGCAGCGCCGACTCGCCGTCGAGCAGTCCGAGAAAGACCGCTCGGCACAAATCGCAGGTGTTGTTGGCACGCAGGCCGCCGCGCGCCTGCTTAAGAACAGCGACAACGAGACCGCGCGCAACTTGGGCGGCGCGGCAGAAGTCGCCGCTGCCGTAGGCGCCGTCGCCACCGCAGCGGACGTACTTACCGAAAGCTTCGCTAACGCAAAGGCCATGGCGGAGACCTATAGCGTGCCTATCCCCCGTGCAAAAAAATGGATCATCGCACTTGTGGCGCTGCCCCTCGCAATCGTGTGCGGTGCCTATATCCCGCAGCTGGCACAGGGAAACATCGAGATGCAAGAGAACGCCACGGCCACGGCCGAGCAGATTGCCATCGCCCGCAAAGCGCTAGAGCCCGCATGCGAGTACGTGTCCGCCGATGACCCTTACGAGCGATATCAAGATTACGGCTATCACGTCCGCGGCTATCTGCACGAAGGCGACTCCGATTCCCAGAAAACCTATACGTACCTGGATTTCGACAACAAGGGAACGCTCAAGGAAGTGAGCTACATAGCAGAGATCGACCCCAACGCGAGCCTTGAGGACAACCTCGCCCGCATCGAGCTCGACTTGGACGAGCTTTCCTCTGTCGTCCAAACCGTAGATGTCAAGACCGTGAGTCCCGAGCTCCTAGCACCGCAAAAGCTCCCCGAAGAGTTTAGGCAGGCTTTTTTGAACGGTTCGCTCTACAAGAGAATCTCCATCAGAACGAGCGACGACCCCGTCAAAACGTATTACTCATTTGACACGGAGCCCGAGGACGAGTTTGACGAGTACACCCATCCAAGCATCCGTATCACGTTGATGGGCAAAACGAGTTAGGCGCAAAGGGACAAAGGGACAGTCCCTTTTGTCACATTCGATGAAAAAGGGCACCGACATTAGTCGATGCCCTAAGGTTACTGCATGTTAAGTCCTACAGCGTATGTCTAAGACGAATCGAATTATTCATCCCAGGAGAGATTCTTGCCAGTCTTCTTTGCCAGCAGCAAAAACAGACCGATGATGACGTTGCATGCAATGCAGAAGATGAAGACGCCCTGGAAGGAGCCAACGAGCTCGTATACCTTCATCATGACGGGCATGCCAAAGGCGCCGACGATATAGCCCACGGAGCAGATGAGCGCGAAGATGCGACCAAAGTCACGGGAGCCAAAGACGTCCATCACCAAAACGGTCAGAGCGGTGCCGGCAATGACGTACATGACGTCGTTAACACCGGCAGCAAGAATGCTGAGCGTCGAGTTGCCGCTGCTCATCATGAGCATGACAAAGGAGAGAATCGAGACGGCGAGCCAGCTCAGAATGGCCTTGGTGCTGCCAAACTTATCGCAAGTGGTACCGACGATCGGGTTGAGGAACAGGTCGAACAGCGATGCGGCGGAAACCATGAAGCCACCCACCATGGGGCTAAAGCCGACCTCGGCGGCATAGGTGGGGAACAGCTGGTTCATGCAGCAAGTAAGCTGAACGAGGCAGAGGAAGCCGATGCAGAAAAAGAATGCAGGCGACTTAATAGCGCGTGCGTAGCTAACGCCACGTGCACTATCCTCGGTCGTCTCCTCGGTCTCGGCGACCGTCTCGCCTTCGACATAGCCATAGGGCAGCATGCCCTTGTCCTGAGGCTTATAGCGGATGATCAGGACGGAAGCGGGAAGAATGAGCACGGCGGAGACACCAGCGAGCACCAGATAACCGGTCCTCCAGCCAGCGGCCTCGATGACAGAGGTTATGACGGGACTCATGATGAGCATGTAAATCGAGTTCACTGCCCAAGCGAGACCAATTGCCAGGCCACCGGATTTTTTGAACCACTGGTCAATAACGTCGGACATGGCGACACCGGTAGTGAAGGCGAAGCAAACGCCAATCAGGGCGCCAGCGGCGATGAACATCCAGACTTCGGTGTAGAAGGCCATGCCTGCGCCGGCAGCGAGCAAAATAAGCTCGACGACGGGGAGCCAAACCTTGCCAACGACCTTGGGGATGAGTTTTCCGACAAACGGAAGAGCTGCCGCAAGACCGATGAGCGTTGCGGTGAAGTAATACGAGAAGATGGAGTAGTCAAACCCGAACTCCTCGCACACGGGTGCGACGAAGGAGCCGGCGATGACGCTATAGGATCCGGTCGTGCCGGCAGACATGAGGCCGAGCGCGATTACGAGAACCCATGCGTAAACCTTGCTACTCTTTAACTTTGCATTTTCCATTGATACAGCTCCTAGAGACCCAGAAGGGCACACATAACGGCCTTGATGGTGTGCTGACGGTTCTCTGCTTCACGGAAGATGACCGAAGCGTTGGCCTCAAAGCACTCGTCGGCAATCTCAAAGCCCTCGGTGATGATCTCGCGGTGCAGGTCATTCTTGCACTGGTCGAGGAGCATCTTGCCAACGCGGTGATTTGCGTTGTGAACAGAGGGGAGCTCGTGCATGCAGAAAATGTCGGGGTTGTTGGTGCGCTTGCACAGCTCACTGGTGACGCGATAGGGATACAGGGACTCGGCATCGCCAAGCCAAGAGTTGTAGTCGTCGGGGTCCAGAACCTCATCGCCGCACTCGGGGTTGATGTAGCGCCACTCCTCGGTAACGATGACGTCAACGCCGTCCAGGGCGTCAAGATCAGAGGTGATGGTGAAGGTCCTGTTGGGGGCGTACTTGGCGTAGCAGGCCTCGACCTCCTCAATCATTTCCTTGCACATCTGATGACGGAGATCATCGGGGCCGATGGCGAGGAAGTCCATGTCGAGCATGGCGCACAGGCGGCCATACCACACCGGGGCACCGGCGCAGTTGCCAACGAAGGCCATCTTCTTACCGCGGCTCGTGCGCAGGCCACCCCACTGCTCTTCCATCGTGAGGGCGTCTGCGAGCATCTGGGTCGGGTGATCGCCGAGGGTGAGAGCGTTGATGACCGGAATGTCAACAAGATCGGCGACGTCATAGAGGAACTGCTCGTCCTTCTGAGCGCGATAGACGATGAGGTCGTACATGCCGTTGAAGACACGCATGGCGTCCTCGATGGTTTCGCAATCGCCCATATGGGAGTTGGTCAGATAGGTAAAGCCCATGCCCAGGTCATTGCAGGACGTCTCAAATGCGCAACGAGTGCGAGTCGATCCCCACTCAAAGTTGGCGAGGACGTTCTTTCCGGGGAAGTAGCGCTGGTCGACACCAGACTTCTTCTGAGCCTTAAGGTTCCAGGCAAGATCGATGAGATAGCGGAAATCCTCGGAGGAGAGATCATGGATGTTGATGTAGTCGCGACCGCGGAGGCTGTTGTTCATGCCTATTTCCTTTCCATTTAGTGATAGATGAATGTCGAATGTGTCCCCGAGGGAAACACGGATATCCCTCGGGGAGCAGTAAGTGTGGCGCCTAAATCAGACAGTGCAGGCTCAAAGGCTCGCTAGCAGCTGGCTGCCACGTCCTTGGTCCAGCAGTGCACGCCGCCGCCGGACAGGTTAAGCGCGAGAGAGTCAATCATGATGACTTTGCGATCGGGGAAGCAGCTCTCAAGAACGGCTTTGGCCTGCTCGTCCTTCTCCTTCACGACTTCGTTCATTCCCTCGTGGTAATAACGCTGACCAAGAACGACGCCATTGCAGATGAGGAAGTTGCAGTAGCTCGCTGCTGCGTAGAAGTGAACGGGGCCCTCGGGCCAGGGAGTGCCATCCATAAACTTGCCGCCCATTTCGTCGATGAAGCCCTTATAGAGCTCGTAATCCTCATCGCCAGGGGCGATAACGACTTCAATCGGCTCGGCGATGGGCATACGAACGATCTCGAAGGGCTTGCCCTCCCAGTCCGTTTCGTTGCTCAGGATCTCGTAGGCCGCCTCAATGCGGCGACGAGACTCTG
The DNA here is from genome assembly GCA_025757745.1 of Coriobacteriaceae bacterium. NCBI lineage: Bacteria > Bacillati > Actinomycetota > Coriobacteriia > Coriobacteriales > Coriobacteriaceae > Coriobacteriaceae bacterium. The sequence goes on along the minus strand of CP107217.1, from coordinate 620,461 downwards.
CGCCAGCCTTGCTCGAGGCTGCCTCTTCATCGGACACCTCGGCAAGAAGAATCTTGTTCGGAGTGATAAAGCGACACATCTCATCAATGTGAGCCGCAAAGCTCATGCCAAAGACGGGAGTTCCATCTTCCTTCTCGTCGAGGATGCCCAGTCGATAGTCGTCGTCCTCGAGCATAGGCTGCGGAAGCCAGATAACCTTGTTGAGGTTGTAGATGCGCTTATACTCGGCCTCTACTTCCTCTTTCGTGAACTCGGGATTACGCTTGCGGCATTCCGTGTCCTCAATGGCGATCAAAGTGCCGTGACCGTCAAACTCGCGGTCGCCGCCCTCCGAAACCATTTCGGAATTGACGATATCGAAGCAACCGAGCGCAACCGCCATGTGAACGGCTGCCTTACGTGCGGACTGGCACTCCGGGGAGTTCTTGTCCCACACACCGTAATAAGTCCAAGCGGGGTTGACCATATAAGAATGGCCCTTGTCGTCGACCATGATGCTGGGACCGTTGTCGCGGACATAGAAGTTGGAGTCTTCGAACTGCGTGATCTCGATGCGATCGAGATCAACCCCCTCCTCCTTCAGGCGCGAGCAAGCCTCCTCATAGGAGCCGGGGGTGCCGCAATTGAGGTTGACCGTAACGTCGCCATACTCGAGCAGAGCCTTGATCACGTCAACGCAGGGCTGGCGGTTATCGTAACCCTCTGCACGGATGTAATCGGGAAGCCAGGTCACATAGACGTTGGAGCGCTTCTCGAACTCGCCCGGCATACGATAGTTCTCGTACATGGTTGGTCCTTCCGTCGGGTTTCCCGCGATGCTGTCCGGCCGCGACAATAGCGGGGTTTCACCTGTTATAGTACTACTATACCTACCGTTCGGTATATAGTTTTGAATAATTGCCGCTCGCCTACTGATACATACCGCTCACCGTATATAGTGGTCATGTTTGGACACGAATTGATGTTCCGTTGCCATCCTTAATAATGTTGGTAGTGCGGAAATGATTTGCAATGGAGAAATGCAGCGTGAGCACAAGAAAAAAAATATTGGACGCAATGTACGATCTTGTGGCAGAAGTCGGTTATGACAAAGCGTCTATCGGAAAGATTTGCGACTTTGTCGGTATATCCAAGCCGTCGGTGTACTACTACTTTCCCTCTAAAGAGGAGATTTTCACTACGCTCTTGGACAGCATGTTTCCGACCATCGACTATCAGCGCGACTACTCGCTAATAGTCGATAGGGACGGGTTCAAGGCCGCGCTTATCGAGCTCGGCAATTCAGTTATAGGTGGTTATCGAAGCGATGAAAAGCGCCGGCGCGTGCTGGCCGAGGTTAGCGTTCAAGCAAATCGAATTCCTGCAGTTCAGGAACGTCAAGCGAAGGCGACCAAACGAACCATGGATGCGCTTAAAGACATCCTTCTTCATGGTGCAGAGATTGGCGCGTTTTCCGATAGTGCCGACGTGATGCTCTACGTACAAATTCTTTATACCGTTCTGGAGGGAGCGAGCAATACGGTCGCTCAAGGTGAGGATATTGATGAAAAAGCGGTTTGGGCGGGAATAGTCGAGCTTATGTTCAAATAGGCCAGCCAAGCTGAAGCGCATGTTGGCACCCATGGTGCCTGCGGGCAACCTTTAAAACGAAAACAGGGGTCGACTCCAGTCTGGCCTGGAGTCGACCCCTGTTGCATGGCAATCTATGCCGATGCAATCGACGCTTATTACTTTTCAGCAGCCTTACTGAGAAAGCCGGAAACAATAGCAAACGCAGCAATCATAAGGTCGCAGGCAATGCAGAAGATAAATACTCCCTGGAATGACCCTGCCATGCCGTAAACCTTCATCATGACCGGCATTCCAAAAGCACCGACGACATAGCCCGCTGAGCAAACGATTGAATAGATCCTTCCAAAATCGCGTGATCCAAAGAGCGAGAGGAGAAGCATCGGCATTGCGGTTCCAACAATGGCGAACATGACATCGTTTACGCCAGCTGCAATGATGGAAACGGTCTCATTGCTTCCGCCAATGATGAGAAGTAGGAATGAAAAAATGCTGACACCTGTCCACGCGACTGTTGCTTTAATAGCGCCGAGCTTGTCACATGTTTTGCCTACGAAGGGATTTAGGAAGATGTCGGAGAACGAAGCTGCCGAGACCATTAAGCTTCCTACGATGGGATTGAAACCGACCTCGCTTGCATAGGTTGGAAACAACTGGTTCATGCAGCAGGTGAGCTGCGCCACGCAAAGCAGGAGGACACAGAGAATAAAAGACGGCGTTTTCGCGGCATCGCGGAGTGCCATGCCCGAAAGGACATCTTCCTGCTCATCGGCGCTGCAGCTCTCATGGGTTTCGGAGGTAGTCTCTCCGTACGGAAGCATATTGCGATCAGAGGGCTTAAGGCGAATGATAAATGCACTCGCAGGTAAAATCATAGCTGCAGAAACGGCCGCAAGTACGATGTATCCCGTACGCCAGCCTTGTTGCTCGATGACCAGCGTAATGACAGGGCTCAACAACAGCGTACAGAGAGAATTAACGCCCCAAGCAAGGCCGATGGCAAGACCGGACGATTTACTGAACCATTGGTCAATAACATCGGACATGCAGACGCCCGTTGTGAACGAAAAGCAGATGCCGATCACCGCAGCGGAGACGATGAACATCCAGACTTCGGTGTAGAACGCCATTGCGGCGCCGGCGGCAATAAGGACTAGTTCAACGCAAATATGCCACGGTTTGCCGATTACTTTTGGAATGAAACGACTCAAAAGCGGAAGCCCAAGCGCAAGGCCAAGAAGAATCGCGGTGAAATAGAAAGAGAAAGAAGTGTAGTCAAAGCCCAGGTCTTCACATACAGGAGCGATGAATGAGCCGGCAATGATGCTGTAGGTGCCGGTTGTTCCCGCAGACATTAAACCGAGCGCAATAACGACAATCCAAGCAAATGCGCCGCTCTCACGGGGGCGGTCCTTTTCGGCTGGTGCGATGAGAGTCATGGTTACTCCGTTTCTATCGGCAATGCAACCTATATGCCTACCGATAGGTATATAAAGATGGAGATTCTTCGTCAAGCGTTAAGCGGGGAGCGGGGACCCTTAACGTGCCGAACGGTAATTGGGCCCCCAATGCGACAAAGGGACTGTCCCTTTGTCGCATTATTCGGAGCGCAGGGCCTCCACGGGATCCTTCTTGGATGCGCTGCGAGCCGGCAGCAGGCCGGCAACGACCGTCAGCAGCACCGAAATAACAATGAGCATCAGCGCGTCTTGAACGGGCAGGCTCATCAGGTTGGGCACCTGCTTGGCCGCAAGCGCCCAGGCATTAACCGGAAAGCTCACGGCCACCACGACGACAATGGCAAAGACGCCGGCAATGAGGCCTTCGATAAAGGTCTCAGCGTTGAACACGTTTGCCACGTTGCGCTTTGACGCGCCGATCGCGCGCAGGATGCCAATCTCCTTTTTGCGCTCCAGCACGCTGATGTAGGTGATGATGCCGATCATGATGGAGCTCACCACCAAACTGATACTCACGAATGCGATGAGCACCAAGCTGATAGCATTCACGATGTCGGTCACCGAGCCCATGATGATGCCCATGTAGTCGGTATACGAGATTGCCTGCTCATCGTGACCAGCGGCTTTGACCTGCTTGTTGTACGCATCGATATAATCGAGCACGCGCTCCTTGGCCTCAAAGTCGCGCGGGAAAATCTTGACCGAAATGGGGTCCGCCTCGTCCGCATAGCCCAACGTGGTCAGATTGTTGTCGTAGGTGAGCTTCGACGCCTTGGCATAGCTCATCATGAGCGAGCTCAGGTCCTCGGCGTCCATGTTGAAGTGGATGGCACGAGCAAAGGCGTTCGCATCCACGCGCATGGCGCTCGCCAGGTTGGCAAAACTCGAAGACATCTGCGTCGCCATCTGGTCCATAAGCCCTGCCGCGCCCGCCTTGAGCTGAGCTGATACCGTCGTGGCAATCTGCTCGCTGACCGCCTTCATCACCTGATCCATAGACTGCTGCAAATACGGAGCCAGCTGCTTTTGCACATAGTCGCCCATCACCTGCTGCAGACGCTCGGCCAGGGCATCGCCGCCAAGCGCTTTGAGCTGTGCCAAAATTTGCTGGGCTGCGGCATCATTCTCAAGATATGCCGAGAATGCGGCAGCGAGCTTTGACGCGTCTTTAAGGTCTTCGGGTGACAGCGCCTTAAACTGATCAGACCGCAAAAAGCCCTCAAACAGCTGGTTGGCAAGCGTTCCCACCTGCTGCATTTGCTCGGGCGTGAGCTCCAGACCGTCAAAGATGCCCGAGAAATCTGGGGTTGGCGCTTTGGCCATGATGTCGCTGAAGTCGATGTCCTTACCAACGCCCGAAAGGTCAATGTTCAGCCCGGACAAGTCGATACCAGAAAGGTCCATACCGCCGGCCGCACCCGAGAGCGCAGACGAATCGAGAGAGAACGCGCTCTTGAGCGCCGCCTCGTCCACGCTGAACATGCTGCCCAGATCCACACCTTGCTTGGCCTCGCCCTGCAGCTCGTCGAAGGTTTTACCCGTAAAGACATCCGTCTCGGGGTGGGCAAGCTGCTCCTGCACGATCTGCGAATCGGCGGCGCGCTTCATAAGCTGGCAAGTCAGCGCATGCGTATAGGCAATGCCCGGAGTCAATGCGCTCGCGTTTGCCGTCTCGTTGGGTCGCACCACGCCCACAATGCGCACGTCGATACCGTCAGCAACCTTGGACGCCATAAAGTCGGCATCGCCGGACATGTCAGTCCACATGCCGGTCTCTTCGTTTTTGCGATAGGCATCGGCCGGCGACAACACCTTAAATGTCGTGGACAGCGCATCGTCGTAGGTAAAGTCGGCTCCGGTCTCGGGCGTCTCGACCTTACCGTCGGCCGTCATGGCACTGTTGACCAGGTCGTTGAGCTCGTCGATATCCAGCGCACCGATGCTGTAGAGCGTGTAATCGCCCACCGTGCCGCGGCTCGAAAGCACCATTACAGCTTCGTTAGCAGACGTAGGCCAATGCCCCGCCACAACATCGTACTGGCTGTCGAGCAGGTTCTGGTCGTCAATCATCTCGTTAAAGACCGAGGTTCCCATGGATTCCATGCTCACCGTTGCCGCCGAGCTCGCGCCTCCGCTCATGGCCTCGGTCATAGCGTTGGGCACCAGCCGGACAGGCTTCTCATCGCCCTTGCCGGCACGATAGACGACCGGCGTCACGCCGTAACCATACTGGATAGCGTTGACCTCTTTATCGATGCCATCGCCACCGGCATCGAGCCATGCCTTAAAGCTCGTCATATCGTTAGATTTAACACTTGCGAACATGTCCTTTACGGCCGTGACCACAGGGATCTTATCGGTCCCCTGAGCCTTGCCGCCGGTAGCGCCATCGGACGAGTCCTCGCCCTTGGACGCCTCCTCATCCGTGGCCCCCTGTCCGCCCATCATAGACGACAGGTCGTAATCTTGTTTGGAAATCGTAAGCGGGTAGCTTGAGAGCGTGTCCTCCTCGACCTTTTTGATGTAGCCGTTTACGCCGTTGGAGAGCGCCAGAATCGCCGCGATGCCAATAATGCCAATCGAACCTGCAAAGGCCGTCATGGCCGTGCGGCCCTTCTTGGTCATGAGGTTTCGGGCAGAAAGCCCCAGGGCCGTCATAAAGCTCATCGAGGTTTTGCGCGTGGGTTTTGCCTCGCGATGTGCGACCGTGGCCACATCAAAGGGGTCGGAATCGTCGGTGACCTTGCCGTCCGCCAGGCTGACGATGCGCGTGGCGTACTTGTACGCCAGCTCGGGATTGTGCGTGACCATGATGACCAGACGATCGCGCGCAACGTCCTTGAGCAAATCCATAACCTGCACGGATGTCGTTGAGTCCAAGGCGCCGGTCGGCTCGTCAGCCAGCACGATTTCGGGGTCGTTGATCAAGGCGCGGGCAATGGCCACGCGCTGCATCTGCCCGCCCGAAAGCTGGTTCGGGCGTTTGTCAACGTGCTCGCCCAGACCAACCGCCTCGAGCGCCTTACGCGCACGCTGGCGGCGCTCGGCATGTCCCACGCCCGTGAGTGTAAGCGCCAATTCCACGTTTTCCAAAATGGTCTGATGCGGAATGAGGTTGTAGCTCTGAAACACAAAGCCAATGCGATTGTTTCTGTAGGCATCCCAATCGCGGTCGCTGAAGTCCTTGGTCGAGATGCCATCGATCAGCAGGTCGCCGGAATCGAAATGGTCGAGTCCACCAATGACGTTGAGCATCGTAGTTTTACCCGAGCCCGAAGGACCCAGGATGGCTACAAACTCGTTATCGCGAAAAGACAGGCTCACGCTGTCGAGCGCCACCTGCGTAAACGACTGCGCAACATACCTTTTGCAAATATCTTTGAGATCCAGCATGGACGGCAACCTCTCCCCCGCCGTTCGCGTTCGCCACGTTTGACCTACTCTATCAGCTTTTTTGCCGGTACCAGTAAGGAATGTAACGAACAAAAAACGGGACGGCACGCCGTATGGCGCACCATCCCGCACATAGCATCGAAGATGTGACAAAGGGACTGCCCCTTTGTCACACCTTTGTCGCATTCGAACCTACTGTCCGCTCTTCGCGAGTGCCTGATCGATCAGTTTGTTGAGCGCCTCGCGCTGCTCAGCGGAGTTGATACCGCCCATGATCGGCTCTCCCACGATGTTGCCGTTCTGGTCGATCACGTAGGTGGTCGGGAACGAGTAGAGGTTTGAGGTGAACTTTCCGGCCTCGCTATCCGACTTAAACCAGATGTTTTTATACGTCACGCCCTTCTTGGAAAGCACGTCCTTGGCATCGGCCACCTCGTCTTTGTTGCCGTCGAGCGTAAAGGAATTAACGCCCACGACCTGACCGCCCTTCTCGGCAAGCTCCTTGTTGAGCTTCTCCAGATCGCCCAGCTCTCCCACGCACGGCTTGCAGGTGGTAAACCAGAAGTTCATGACGGTGACCTTGTTCTTGGAGAACAGCTCGTCGCTGTTTACATCGTTGCCGTCCAAGTCCTTGCCCTTAAAGCTAGGGAACTTCGTCTCCTCGCTCTCGCCGTTGGTCATCCCTGCGGCCGAAGCATCAACGCTCTCCCCCTCGCCGGGCGTGCTGCCACATCCGGGGAACTCCTTCTCCAGCGCCATGAGCTTGTCCTCGATCTCCTTGACCTGCTGCGCGCCGGCCTTAAGCGTCTTGAGCTCGTCAGCTGTAAACTGGTCCTTGGCGCCCTCGATGGTATCAAGCAAAAAGTCGCCGTAGTTCTTGCCGTCCTCAATCATGGGAGTGTCTTTGTTGGCCGCAAGGAACACCTTTTCCCATAGGGCGTTATCACTCGCAAAGATCTCGTTTTCCTTTTGCAGCAGCTGCTGGTACAGCTCGGCCGCCTCCTCGGCGCTCGACGGCTTTTGCGCCACAAGCTCGGCAATCTGCGCATCGCCGCTCGCGGTATCCTTCGCGTCGCCCTTGGGGGCAGAGCACGCCGCGAGCGTCAGCGCCAGCACGGGCAGCATCAACAGAGCCGCAATTTTTGACAGTTTCATGGTTCCTCCGTTTATATCGAAGCTTGTATAGGGACCTATTTGTTTTCGCAGGCTTGCGTGGGCTGCGCGGACTTGTTGCCCGTCGCGCCCAGCCCGTAGCGAAAGCTAATGGCATCGACGGGGCACGCGCCCACGCATTTGCCGCAACGAATGCACTCGGCATGGTCGGGTGTACGCGTAACGTCCACGTCCATCTGGCACACCCTGGCGCACTTGCCGCACGAGACGCACTTGCCCTGGTCAACCTGGATCCCCAGTAACGACACCTTGTTCATAAGCGCATAAAATGCACCGAGGGGGCAAATCCATTTACAGAAGGGGCGATAGAACAGTACGCTCAGCACCGCAACCACAATGAGAATCGCGAGCTTCCAGGTAAAGAGCTTTCCCAGCGCGGAGCGGATTCCCACGTTCATGATGGACAGCGGAATCGCGCCCTCGAGCACACCTTGCGGGCAGATGTACTTGCAAAAGAACGGGTCGCCCATACCCACATCGTTGACCACCAAGACGGGCAGCAGCACCACGGCAAACAGCAGCACGGCATACTTGATGTACGTGAGCGGCTTGAGCTTTTTCGTGGAGAGCTTTTTGCTGGGAATCTTGTGCAAAAGCTCTTGCAGCCATCCAAACGGGCACAAAAAGCCGCATACAAAACGTCCCAGCAGCACGCCGATTAGAATGAGCGTTCCGGTGACGTAATACGAAAAGCTGAACTTAGACGATCCCACCACCGACTGAAACGACCCGATGGGGCACGCACCCGAGGCCGCTGGACACGAGTAGCAGTTAAGCCCCGGCACGCAGACGGCTTTGCCGGCTCCCTGGTAGATACCGCCCTTGGCAAAGTTAGGCAGGTGAATATTGGTCGCAAGCGTCGCCGCCGCCTGAATCAATCCGCGGAATCTCGCCAAAAGATGCGATGCAGTGTTTTTTCTTTTATCCAATTCCGATACACTCCAAGCACAGCCTGATTGCCTTGGCCAGCACGGCATCTGCCTCGCCGCGCATAACGCCAAAGCACACCATGGCTACCCCAACGATCAGCAAAGCCACCTGCGCCACAGGCTTAATCGCTTTGAACAATCTGACCACTCCTTTCGTTTCGCGACCCATTGGACCATACCGACTATAAAATCCGTGTTAAGCGTGAATGACTATGCAAGGAGAACGTTATGCGCATCTTGGTCGTCGAGGACGAGCGGGCGCTGTGCGATGCGATCGCACGCAGCCTGCGCAACTTGGCCTATAGCGTCGACTGCTGCTACGACGGGCAGCAGGCCCTCGACCTGCTCGATATCGAGACCTTTGATCTTGTCGTGCTCGACCTCAATCTCCCCCATGTCGACGGCATGACCGTGCTCAGGCAACTCAGAATTACCGATTGCGAGACCAAGGTGCTCGTGCTCTCGGCACGCGGCGAGGTCACCGACAAGGTAGCAGGGCTCGATGCGGGCGCCAACGACTACCTCACCAAGCCGTTCCATCTTGACGAGCTGGCAGCACGTATCCGTAGCCTCACGCTCAGACGCTTTACGCAAAGCGACGTTGTCCTGACCTGTGGCTCGCTGAGCTTTGACACCAAAGCGCGCGTCGCCTCCGTGGGCGGCGAGACCCTATGCCTCACGCGCAAGGAGACCGGCATCTTGGAATACCTGATGCTTAACCAGGGGCGGCCGGTGAGCCAGGAAGAGCTTATCGAGCATGTATGGGACAGCAGCGTCAACAGCTTTAGCAACGCGACCCGCGTGCACATCTCGTCGCTGCGCAAAAAGCTGCGCGGTGCGTTGGGGCACGACCCCATCCGCAACCGAATCGGCGAAGGCTACGTTATGGAGGACGGCAAATGAAGCGGCTGTCTCTGCAGTGGCGCATCACGTTGATGACGGCCCTGCTGGTATGCTCGACCTGCGTACTTATGAATTGTCTGGTTGGCTACTCCGGCATGCGCTACATGGACTCGATTGGTGCAGAAGCGTCGGCGCACAGCAAGGTGGAGGCGGCCTCGCCCAGCTCATTTGACCCGACAAACAAAGAGCTCGACGACGCGCTGACCATCGTCGTGAACGACGCCCAAGAATCGTTTGGCGCGACGAGCTGGTATATAACTGCGGCGGTGACGCTGCTCGGCGGCGTGCTGGCCTACTTTGTAAGCGGACATGCGCTGCGGCCGTTGCGCTTCTTTGCGACGCAAGTCGAGAGCGTGCGGCCCGACAACCTCGCCGACACAAAAATCAGCGAGGACGTGCCCTCTGAACTCAGGCGCTGCAGCGCGTCGTTTAACGACATGATTGCCCGCCTTGACGAGGGATTTTCCGCACAAAGACAGTTTACGGGCAATGCGGCGCACGAGCTGCGCACGCCACTTGCGCTCATGCAGGCCCAGGTCGAGCTGTTTTGCGCCGAGCACCCCGACGTCGACGCCGATACAGCGAGCCTGCTCGGGCTGCTGCAGGAGCAGACCGAGCGAATGACGCACATGACAAAGACCCTGCTCGAGATGAGCGAGCTGCGCAGTGTCCCTTGCAACGATGTGATTGACCTAGCGCCGATGATCGAAGAAGTGCTCACGGACCTGGCACCCCTTGCCGAGCAAAAAGACATCACGCTTACAAGTGAGGGCGACGCGCAAACGATCGGCAGCGACACGCTGATCTATCGGTTGCTGTTCAACTTGACCGAAAACGCCATACGTTACAGCGCGCCCAACTCGACCGTGCAAATCAACGCCTGCGCCGAAGGCGACCACGTGCTGCTACGCGTGCGCGACCAGGGGCCGGGCGTTCCCGAGCAATACCAGACGAGCATCTTTCAGCCCTTCTTTCGTGTCGACAAATCGCGCAGCAGGGCATACGGCGGCGTGGGGCTGGGGCTTGCGCTGGTCTGGGAGATCGCCGCGCTCCACGGCGGCTCCATCGAGGTCGAAAAGAGCTCGGAGCGCGGAACGACCATGCTCGCAACTCTTCCCACTCGCGCACTCGGCTCATTAAAATAACGAACGGGATGGCACGCCGCGTGGCGTACCATCCCGCACATAATATCGAGGATGTGACAAAGGGGCTGTCCCTTTGTCACATCTGCTAGTTCTCGTCGCCTGCCAGCTGAGTTAGCTTACTCCCACTCGACCGTGCCAACGGGCTTCGGCGTGAGGTCGTAGCAAACGCGGCAAATACCGGGGACCTCGGCGGTCACGCGAGCGGTAATGCGCCTGAGCAGCGCCCAGTCGAGCTCAGGCACCTCGGCGGTCATGACGTCGACGGTGTTGATGCAGCGAATAATGCAGGGCCAGTCGTAGGCGCGCTTGCCCTCGCGCACACCGGTAGCGCGGAAATCGGGCACTACGGCAAAGTACTGCCAGATGGTCAGGCCGGCCTTGTCGATCTCTTCGCGCACGATGGCATCGGCCTCGCGCAGCGCCTCGAGACGGTCACGGGTGATGGCGCCAAGGCAGCGGACGCCCAGGCCAGGACCGGGGAACGGCTGACGCTCAACCATGTTCTCGGGCAGGCCGAGCTCGCGGCCCACGACGCGCACCTCGTCCTTGTACAGCAGCTTAACGGGCTCGCAGAGCTCAAACTGCAGGTCCTCGGGCAGGCCGCCAACGTTGTGGTGAGCCTTCACGCCGTCCTGCGACTCCAGAATGTCGGGGTAGATGGTGCCCTGGGCGAGGAAACTGACCTCGTCACCGACCTTGCGGGCCTCCTCCTCGAACACGCGGATGAACTCGGCGCCGATAATCTTGCGCTTGGCCTCGGGCTCGTCGACGTCGACGAGTTTATCGAGAAAGCGGTCGGTGGCGTCCACGTAAACCAGGTTGGCGTCCATCTGATTCTGGAACACGTCGATGACCTGCTCGCTCTCGCCCTTGCGCATGAGTCCATGGTTCACATGCACGCAGATAAGCTGCTTGCCGATGGCCTTGATCAGCAGCGCCGCGACAACAGAGCTGTCGACGCCGCCAGAAAGGGCCAGCAGAACCTTCTTGTCACCGATCTGCTCGCGGATTGCGGTGACCTGCTCGTCGATGAACGCCTGAGCAAGTTCGGGAGTGGTGATACGCACCATATCGTCGGGACGCTTGTTGGGATCCATGCAGGGCTCCTTTTCGGGTCGATGGAACGCGCCGCACATATGCAAACGCGCTGTCATATGACCTCATTATATGCAGAGCGAGGTTCGTTTCCCATCGCTTCGGCAGAGCTTTTTGCAGGGGCGGCAGTTTTTCCTTATGCCAAGGTCAGCCATGCCTCGACAACCACCTTAAGAGCATCGCCAATAGACTCTTCCTTTATACGTTCGGCATACTCGTAGGCGATACCCACAAATTCCAGTCCCGAGCAACAGGAGTACAATTGCTGCTAATGTTGCCAGCCGTTGGGAGATGGAAGATGGACTGCGATGGCTACCCATGCGTTCCCATGCCGTTGATGTGCACCGCCTTTGTGCCGGGGCAGATTGACGCTGCGGTTGCAGGCATTTCCGACCCCGATTCGCGCACCATCGCCACGGCAGAAGCGCTGTACTTTCGCGGACAGGCCACCCTTGCTGCCGAGACAGCACGTCCCTATCTTGACGCCACCGACCCCGCACTGCGCTATTCCGCATGCTTTATCTGCGGATATGCCAGTCTGTCGCTCAACCGTATCGCCGATGCCCGCCGTTGCCTTGCGGGCATCCTCGATACGCCAACTGACGAGGAATCGCCCGCCGTCCACGCCACGCATATCCTGTTCGCCTCGGCCGCGAGCGTCCTGCTGCACTTGCCTTCCCCGTATTCTGCCGAAGAGTTTTATCCACTTGCGGCGCATCTGCCCGAAGGCCTGCGCCTGTTCGCCAGCTACGTGATGGCGCATGCCTTATATCTGCGCGGTGAATACGGCCGCAGCCTGGGCATGGTGGAAAATGCCCTGATCATGAAACAGGGAAGCTATCCGATCTCGGAACTGTTCCTGCACTTGGCAGCTTCCATGGCATGCATGAGCCTCAAGGACATCGACGCCGCAAAAACGCACTTCGGAGCCGCTTGGGACATTGCGCGTCCCGACGGCCTTATCGAACTCATCGGCGAGCACCACGGCCTTTTGCAGGGGCTTATCGAGGCATGCTTAAAATCGCAATACCCCGACGATTTCGCTCGCATCATCGAGATCACGTATCGATTCAGCTACGGTTGGCGGCGCATCCACAACCCCGATTCGGGCGAGGACGTGGCCGACGATCTAACGACCACGGAGTTCACCATGGCCATGCTCGCCTGCCGCGGGTGGACCAACGTCGAAATCGCACGCCATATGGGAGTATCGCCGGGCACCGTCAAAAACCGCCTATCCGGCGTATACACCAAGCTTGGCATCGGCACGCGCGCGGAGCTGGTCGCGCATATGTTGCGTTAGCGACCGGGCTGCCAAGCGCATCGAACACGTTCCGGAACCCGGCACTTCGCTCGATCAATTTGGACATTTTGACCCTTGAACGGCACTACCGCCACGGGGCACCTTCTCGCAAAGACAGCAACGTCCCCCTTACGGCAGCCGCTGCAGCACTCGCCGCGGCAGGCGCCGGCCTCGTCGCCTACAGCGCCCGCCGCACGGCGGTCGAAAAAGACACCGCCAATGAGGACAATTCGGATAGGACTCGCTAGCTCCTAGTTACTTTTGTGAGAGACGTCGACTCGGCTCATTGAACATCAAAATGGGCTGGTTCTGGATACCCAGAGCCAGCCCATTGCACATTAAATGTCGTCTGAGGAGTCGAGTTCTGCCTCGAGCTTGGCACGGCGTCTTTTCGCCGTGAAAAACGTTGCGCACAGGACAGCAAACGTGGCCGCGAAAATCGTCGCACCGCAGAACACGCCCGTGGCCAGGTTCGCCAACCAAAAGACGCTTTCGAGCGATACGATCTGCGCCTCAGCGACACAGCGCATTGCGGCAATAACAAGCGCGAACGCGGCGCCGCTAAGACCGCTGACAAGCAGGAAATATCCAACAGGAAGATGCTCGGTTTGCCCAAAACGATTGGTATCGACATAGCCCTTCCGCGTTTGCAGTCCTGCGCAAATCAACATCACGAGAACGAGCCACAAATACATGGCTGCCTCGAACGGCGTTGCAAAGCCATGCGGCATTTCACTAGCGTCGCTGTGAACCCACGCAACCTGTCGAGCTATAAACTGGTAGAAAAAGATCATCAACATGCCAAACGAAAGCAGCACGAAGCCAATCTTGTAGATCTTCGCGTTCTCAGCCTCCAGGCGTTCATCCTTTGGGCCGGCATATTCACGCCACTTTTGCACGATTTTCAGATCTTCATATTTCATAGTGAACTCCTAAAGAGCATTAGGGTCGGCGTCGGTTTCGTCTTCCCAAAACAAGTCGTTCAACGTAACGCGCAGCGCCTTACAGATTGCCACGCACAAATTGAGCGTGGGGTTGTAGCCGCCCGCCTCGATAAGGCCGATGGTTTGGCGCGTAACGCCCACGGCTTGGGCTAAGTCAGCTTGCGAAAGGCCAGCCGCCGCGCGTGCCGCCTTCATGCGTAGGTTCTTTTTGCCCGGCATGGAGTTCCTTTCGTAGTAATGGACAGATATCCGTTGCAACATGACAGAAATATATTGTATCCTTCACAAGATGTCAACTATATCTGTCATTATGGAAACCATGTCCGCCATCGCCATGTGGACATAACAATTTCGATTCGCTATTCAAACTTACTCGGACAAAACCGACTCGGTTTTGTCCGAGTAAACTCGAGCATAAACTTATTCATGCGATACAATTAACTCGGACAAAACCGAGTCGGAAGGAACCGAGTAAGTGGAATTCATTGGCAGGGAGCTTGAACTCGCCCGTATTAAGAAAACACTCAATGCGCCCGAGCAGCGCAATGTTCTCATTTACGGAAGGCGTCGCGTCGGCAAAAGTGAGCTCATCAAGCAGGCGCTAACCGATTTATCGGACGTCGCAACGATCTATTACGAGTGCCGCCAAACCTCCGAGGCAGACAACCTCGAGAGTCTGTCCGCCCTTGCTGCTGAAGCGCTAAGCTTTCCTCCGCTCGCCTTCACGGGCATCCGCGAGCTCATCGAATTTCTGTTTGCCCAAGCCAAAGACAAGAACATTACCCTCGTTCTCGACGAATACCCCTACTTGAGAGATGCGGTTAAAGGCTTAGACAGCATTCTCCAGACCTCAATCGACGCTCACAGGGAAGACTCACGTTTAAACATTGTCCTGTGCGGCTCCTATGTTGAGATTATGAAATCTCTCATCGAGCATGAAAGCCCCCTCTACGGGCGAATTGATCTCGCGCTTGAGCTTAAGCCCATGGATTACTTTGACGCTGCAAAGTTCTATCCCGCGTTCTCACCCGAGGACAAGGTGCGGCTCTATAGCGTTTTTGGCGGCATCCCCTTTTACAATCGCCTCATCGATCAGTCCCAAAGCGTACGCGACAATATCATCGAGCTCGTCACAGAACCTGGCGCCCGCTTAGAAAGCGAAGTACCGTCCTATCTCAACGCCGAGATCTCGAAGATGACCAACGCCAACGAAGTTTTCGGGGCTCTCGCACAAGGTTACTCCCGTTGGGGGGACGTGCTGGCACAGTCGCACGTCTCGAGCGGTCCGGCCATGGCAGACGTACTCGACAAGCTCATGTCACTCGAAATCGTCCAAAAGCGTGCACCCATCAACGACCCTACGAATAAGCGCAAGTCTGGCTACTTTGTGGTGGACCCACTTTCGCTCTTTTACTATCGCTACGTCTTCCGCAATGCTTCTGCGCGTCAGCTGCTCGACCCGGAAGTCTTCTATGATCGTCACGTCTCCCAAGACTTCGAGGAAAACTACACTCCACATATGTTCGAGGAGATCTGCCGTCAATACCTCGTACGGCAAAACAGGACTGGCAAGATCGAACCGGCTTTCGATGCCATAGGCAAGTACTGGTACGACGATCCCGCAAACAAAACGAGCGGCGAATTCGATGTGGTAACGCAAGACCCCGAGGGCTACGCATTCTACGAAGCAAAGTTCCGCAAATCCCCCGTCACGCAAAAAATGGTCGACGAGGAAATCGCCCAAGTCGAGGCAACGGGGCTCAAGTGCCATCGCTACGGATTCTTCTCCCGTTCGGGCTTCGAAGCTGACGAAAGCGATCGAACCGTCTTCATCGACCTGCCGCAGATGTTTGAATAGGACAGACCCCACCCGCATCCCAAGCATCCATTATCTAATCGAACTATTGTTCGATGGAATTCGTGTTGGTTGGAATCGCCCAAGGCCTGGGCTATGCTACCTTGACTATCTATATGACTAAAACGCAGCAAAGGAGCACCGAGAGAGCGAGTATGGCAAAAAACACCGCAAACTATGGTAACGACAGTATCCGCCAGCTCAAGGACGAGGAGCGCGTACGCCTGCGCCCCGCCGTCATCTTTGGCTCGGACGGACTCGACGGCTGCGCGCACGCCGCCTTTGAGATCCTGTCCAACGCCGTTGACGAGGCGCGCCAGGGCTACGGCAAGCTCATCATCCTTACCGCCTTTCGCGATGGCTCCATTCAGGTAGAGGACAACGGCCGCGGCTGCCCACTCGACTGGAACCCTTCCGAGAAGCGCTTTAACTGGGAGCTCGTCTTTTGCGAGCTCTACGCCGGCGGCAAGTACAACAACAACCAGGGCGGCGACTACGACTTCTCGCTCGGCACCAACGGCCTGGGCTCGTGCGCGACCCAGTACGCTTCCGAGTACATGGACGTCACCGTTTGGCGCGACGGTAACAAGTACTCTCTGCACTTTAAGAAAGGCAAGGTCGTCGGCGCCAAAAAGAAGGCGCTCGAGATCGAGCCCAGCGACGAGGACCGCACCGGCACCACCATCAAGTGGCGCCCCGATCTTGAGGTCTTTACCTCGATCAGCATTCCCCACGACTGGTATCGCGAGACCATGCGCCGCCAGGCCGTGGTTAACGCCAACGTGACCTTCCGCCTGCGCATCGAGGGCGATGATGGCGAGTTTACCGAAGAGGACTTTTGCTACCCCAAGGGCATCGAGGACTATGTGCTCGAGAAGGTCGGTGCCGACTACCTCACCGAGCCCTTCTTTATCGAGGCCGACCGTCGCGGTCGCGACCGCGAAGACCTGCCCGACTACAACGTAAAGATCACCGCGTGCATGTGCTTCTCGCGCACTTTCATGATGCAGGAGTACTACCACAACTCATCGTGGCTCGAGAACGGCGGCTCACCCGAGAAGGCGGCCCGTAACGCTCTGACCAGCGCCATCGATGCCTACATTAAGCAACAGGGCAAATACAACAAAAACGAGAGCGGCATTAAGTGGCAAGACGTCCAGGACTGCCTGGTGCTGGTGACCAACTGCTTCTCCACCCAGACGTCCTACGAGAACCAGACCAAGAAAGCCATCAACAACCGCTTTATCCAGCAGGCCATGACGGCATTCTTTAAGGAGCGCCTCTCGACCTACTTGATCGAGAACAAAGACGCTGCCAACAAGATCGTGGAGCAGGTGCTCATCAACAAGCGCTCGCGCGAGAACGCCGAGAAGACGCGCCTGAGCATTAAGACCAACCTGCAGCAAAAGACCGACATGGCCAACCGCGTGCAGAAGTTCATCGACTGCCGTTCCAAGGACAAAAACCGTCGCGAGATCTACATCGTAGAGGGCGACTCGGCAGCTGGCGCCATCCGAACGTCGCGCGACGCCGAGTTCCAGGGCGTTATGCCCGTCCGCGGCAAGATCCTCAACTGCCTAAAGGAAGACTACCCGCGCATCTTTAAGTCCGACATCATCATGGACCTCATGCGCGTGCTGGGCTGCGGTGTGGAGATCAAGGACAAGCGCATCAAGAACCTTGGTGCCTTTGACCTGGACAACCTCAACTGGAACAAGGTCATTATCTGTACGGACGCCGACGTCGACGGTTATCACATCCGCACGCTCGTGCTCACCATGCTCTACCGCTTGGTGCCCACGCTTATCGACGAGGGTTACGTGTATATCGCCGAGTCGCCGCTCTACGAGATCAACTGCAAAGAGAAGACCTACTTTGCCTACACTGAGCTCGAGAAAAACGGCATCCTCAAGGAGATCGGCGACCAAAAGTGCTCGATCAACCGCTCCAAGGGTCTTGGTGAGAACGACCCTGACATGATGTGGCTCACCACCATGAACCCCGAGACGCGACGCCTGATCAAGGTGGAGCCCGAGGACGTCACCAAGATGGAAACCATGTTCAACCTTTTGCTAGGCAACGACGAGGCGGGCCGCAAGCGCCATATCTCCGAGCACGGCAAGGAATATCTGGACCAGCTGGACCTGCAGTAGCAGCAAATCGATAACGACGGCCCATAAGAAGTTCAAGAGGAAATCGTGGCAAAGAAGAAGACGAAGAACCAGCCAAAGAAAAAGCAGGTCAACGCCGAGAACGTCATCGGCCTGCACTCCGAGGTCACCGACCAGCCGATCACGCAAACGCTCGAGGTCAACTATATGCCCTACGCCATGAGCGTCAACGTGTCGCGTGCGTTCCCCGAGATCGACGGCTTTAAGCCCTCGCACCGCAAGCTGCTCTACACCATGTACAAGATGGGCCTGCTCAAGGGCGAGCGCCAGAAGAGCGCCAACATCGTGGGCCAGACCATGAAGCTCAACCCGCACGGCGATGCCGCGATCTACGAGACGATGGTGCGCCTAGCGACGGGCAACGAGGCGCTGCTTGCCCCCTTCGTGGAGTCGAAGGGCAACTTTGGCAAATACTATTCGGGCGACCTGAGCTACGCCGCCTCGCGTTACACCGAGGCAAAGCTCTCCCCCATCAGCGCCGAAATCTTCAAGGACATCGACAAGGACCCGGTCGACTTCGTTGACAGCTACGACGGCGCCATGAAGGAGCCGCGTCTGCTGCCCACCACGTTCCCCAACATCCTCGTCTCGGCCAACAAGGGCATCGGCGTCGCCATGGCGTCCGATATCTGCGGTTTCAACCTCAACGAGGTCTGCACCGCCACGATGCACTACCTGCAGGATCCCAACTGCGACCTGCTCGAGTACATGCCCATGCCCGATTTCTCCACCGGCGGCGAGATTATCTACCGCCGCGAGGAGATGGAGAAGATCGTTGAGACCGGCCTTGGCAGCTTCCAAATCCGCTCCCGCTGGCGCTGGATTCCCGAAGAGCGCATCATCGAGGTCTACGAGATCCCCTACACCACCAAGACCGATGTCATCATCGAGCGCATCGTCAAGCTCTCCAAGGAGGGCAAGGTCAAGGAGATCGCAGACATTCGCGATGAGACCGACCTTTCGGGTCTGCGCATCGCTATCGACCTTAAGCGCGGCGTCGACCCCGACAAACTCATGGCGAAGCTCTATCGCTCGACCACGCTGCAGGATTCGTTCTCGTGCAACTTCAACGTACTGGTCGATGGTTACCCTCGCGTTATGGGCGTGCGCCAGATCCTGCACGAGTGGGTCAAGTGGCGTATTGAGTCCACGCGTCGCCGCATCAACTTTGACCTGGGCAAAAAGTCCGAGCGCCTGCACCTGCTGCACGGCCTTGAAGCGATCCTGCTCGACATCGACAAGGCCATCGCCATCATCCGCGGCACCAAGCTCGAGGCCGAGGTCGTGCCCAACCTCATGCGCGGCTTCGACATCGACGAGACTCAGGCCGAGTTTGTCGCCGAGCTCAAGCTCCGCAACATCAACGAGGAGTACATCCTCAACCGCACCAAGGACATCGCCAAGCTCGAGGGCGAGATTGCCGAGCTCGAGGAAATCCTCTCCAGCGAGGAGAACATCAAGAAGGTCATCAGCGACGAGCTGGCCGCGGTCAATAAGAAGTACGTGATGCCGCGCCGCACGGGCAGGATCGAGCCCCATGAGGTTATCGAGGTAAGCTTGGAGCCCGAGGTCGAGGAGTACCCGGTCACCATCATGCTCTCGCGCGATGGCTATCTTAAGAAGATGACGGACCGCGTGCTCAAGAAGGCGACCACGCTCAAGTACAAGGACGGCGACAAACCCTTTATCGAGTTCCCGTCCTCCAACACCCACGAGCTGCTGGTCTTTACCAATAAGAGCCAGGTATACAAGTGCAAGGTTTCGGCGTTTGAGGACACCAAGTCGGCCCAACTGGGCTCGTACCTGCCGACCGATCTTGAGATGGAACCCGACGAGAGTGTCATCTGGGTCATCGACCCCGAGGATTACAAGGCCGATGTGCTGTTCGTCTTTGAGAACGGCCGCGTGGTGCGCGTCGCGCTTTCTGGATACGTCACCAAGACCAACCGCAAGCGCCTCAAGAACGCCATCTACGGCGGCAGCAAGCTGCTGTATGCGCAGGTGCTCAAGGAAGACCGCGACCTCGCGCTGGTCTCGAGCGACTACCGCCTGATGAACTTCAACACGTCGCTGCTCAAGACCAAGACGACCACCAACACGCAGGGCGTCCAGGCTTTCACGGCCAAGAAAGGCCGCTCGGTCACCACCGTCGGCACGACCGAGGAGATTCTTGGCGCCGGCGTCTCGGCCGAAAAGTTCACCGCGCAGAGCCTGCCCTCCGCCGGCGCCCTCATGAAGGAAAATGACATGCCGAGTTTGTTTGACTAGGTACCACGGCAACGAGATCGTTAGATACTTCGTAAAGCGACGAGGCCCGGAACGCAACGGCATTGCGCCCGGGACTCGTCGTTTTTCTTCTCAACTATTTTTTAACGCAGATAAATTGATTTCTGCTTATTTTTCTGCGTAAAAAATGTCAGCGTCACTACTTCGATGCCCTTTGGTCAGTCGTTAGCAAAACTTGCAAAAGTTAGCAAAACTTGCAAAAATTAGCAAAACCTGCAAAGGAGCTACCATGGAG